>JBFJHJ010000026.1:0-46995 GCA_041613315.1 Gemmatimonadales bacterium | reverse complement strand
CTCGGGGCTACGTGAGGTACTTCCAGATCAGATAGAACATCAGGATGATCAGCAGGATAGCGATTGAGGAGACGAAGCAATCACACCGGCGCCGCCATCCCCCGATCCCGCGCGTAGCGACGCAGCTCCTTCACCCCGCCTTTGAACGAGTACGCCTCGTACCCCGCGCGCTGCATCGCCTCGGCCACGTACGCCGACTGCACCCCGAACTGGCACACGAGCACGTAGCGCCGCGTCTTGTCCAGCTCGCGGAAGCGCGCCGCCAGGTCCGCCAGGTCCCAGCGCTCGGCGCCGGGATAGTGCCACGCCTCGTAGTGATGCGGCTCCCGGCAGTCGAGGAGCACCGCGCCGTCCTCCAGATCGTCCGCGAAGAGATACGGCTGCACCAGGTCCACCGCGGTGAGCCCCCGGAGATCCAGCACCTTGCGGCCGGCCACCGCCGCCTCCAACACCGCCAGGTCCAGCTTCGCTTCCTCGTTCCGCGCGGCCCGGGGCTTGGCGTGCGTCACGGGGCGGTCGGGCAGGATCGCGCAGTACTCGCGGATGTGCGCGCTCAAGACCGCCGTCCCGATCCGCTCGGCCCGCGCGATGATCTCCGTTTTGTCCAACCCCAGGAGCGGGCGGAACACCGGCAGCTCGGCGACGTCGTCGATCGCCCGCAGGTTGCCCAGCGTCTGCGACGACACCTGGCCCACCGACTCGCCCGTGACGATCGCCTCGCCCTCCACCGCCGCCGCGATCCGCTCGGCGGCGCGGTACATCAAGCGCTTGAGCACCACCTGCCAGTAGCGGGGCGCGACCGCGGCCTTGAGCGCCTCGACCACCGCGACGAAGTCCACGACGTGGATCTTGGGGCGAGACCCGAAGCTCCACGCGTCCGCCAGGATCTTCCCCACCGAGACCACGGCGCGCTCGTACGCCTCGCCGCTCAGGTTGCAGAAGACGTAGTGCAGCGCGATCCCGCGCTTGAGCATGAGCCACGCGGCCACCGGCGAGTCGAACCCGCCGGAGATGAGACAGACGGCGAGGCCCTCGACGCCCAGGGGCAGGCCACCCACTCCGGGGACGCGGTCACTATAGAGGAAAGCCTCGCCGTCCCGGAGCTCCACCCACACGGCGACATCGGGATCGTCGAGATCCACCGTCGCGCCGGGATTGAGTGCGGCGCCCAGTTGGACACGGACGTCCTGCGACGCGAACGGGAACCGTCCGGCGCGGCGCACCCGCACGGCGAACTTCCGGCCGCGCACGCGGTCGGCGTACAGCTCGCGGCCCACGCGCACGATCGTTGCCAGGTCGCCCGGGACGCGCGCCTCGACCGTCGAGACGGAGCTGACGCCGAACACCCGGGCGACGCGCTCCGCCGCCGACGCGTCGGACGCCTCGACGAGGATGCGGCTCCAGCCGGCATCGATGCGGTGGTCGATACCGCCGGAGCGGAGCGCGTCCCGGATATTGTCCACGAGCTGCCGCTGGAAGCGGCGCCGTGTGCGCCGCGCCTTGGTCGCCACCTCCGCGGCGATGCGGACGAGGACGAGGTGCGGCGTACCGTTCGCGGTCATGATCTCGAAGCTATCCGGCGGCCAGGGCGATTCCAAGCCTCCCGGTACCCCGTGTTACCTTCCCCCCGTGACCGATCGCATCCTCGTGACGGGCGCCACCGGCTACGTGGGCGGGCGGTTGCTGCACGTGCTGGAGCGGCAGGGCCGCCCCGTCCGGTGTCTCACCCGCCGGCCGGAACATCTGCGGCTGCGGACCGCGCCGGCAACCGACGTGGTGAAAGGCGACGTGCTCGACGCCGAGTCGCTCGCACCGGCGCTCGCGGGCGTCGGCGCCGCGTATTATCTGATCCACTCGATGGGTGCCGGCGAGTCGTTCGAGGAGCAAGATCGGCGCGGTGCCGAGGCGTTCGGCGCGGCCGCGCGCCGGGCGGGCGTGCGGCGGATCATCTACCTGGGAGGCCTCGGACGGGAGGCCGACCTCTCGCCGCATCTCGAGAGCCGCCAGGAGGTGGGGCGCATCCTCCGCGAGTCGGGCGTGCCGGCGATCGAGCTGCGCGCGTCCATCATCCTGGGCTCGGGCAGCCTGTCGTTCGAGTTGGTGCGGGCGCTGGTCGAGAAGCTCCCGGTCATGGTGACGCCGCGTTGGGTGGACAAGAAAGCCCAGCCGATCGCGATCGAGGACGTCCTGCACTACCTGGTGGCAGCACTCGACGCACCGTCCGACGTCGCGGGCATCTTCGAGATCGGCGGCGCGGATCGGGTGTCGTACCTCGGGATCATGCGCGAGTACGCCCGCCAGCGCAGGCTGCGCCGGGTATTTCTTCCGGTCCCCGTGTTGACGCCGCGCCTGTCGAGCCTGTGGCTCGGCCTCGTGACGCCGGTCTACGCGCGGATCGGCCGCAAGCTCATCGACTCGATCCGCAACGACACCGTGGTCGAGGACGACCGGGCGCTCCGCGCCTTCGCCGTGCGGCCCATGGGAGTGGCGCAGGCGATCGCCCGAGCGCTCGCGAACGAGGACCGTGAGTTCGCGGAGACGCGTTGGTCCGACGCGCTCTCCTCGGTAGGCGACGGGCGCGGCTGGGCCGGCGCCCGGCTCGGCTCCCGCTTCGTGGACTCCCGCTCGGTCCACGTGCCGCGCACCTCGCGGGCGGCGTTCCGCCCCATCCGCCGCATTGGTGGTGCGGTCGGCTGGTACTACGCCGACTGGCTGTGGCGCGTCCGCGGGTTGCTCGACCTGTTGGCGGGCGGCGCGGGGCTCCGGCGCGGCCGCCGCGACCCCGAGCACCTGCTGCCCGGCGACACGCTCGACTGGTGGCGCGTGGAGGCGGTGGAGCCCGATCGGCTGCTCCGGCTCGCGGCGGAGATGCGGGTACCGGGGCGCGCGTGGCTCCAGTTCGAGGTGGCGCCTGACGGCACGGGGTCCGAGATCCGGCAGACGGCGATCTTCGATCCGGCCGGCCTCGTGGGCCGCCTCTACTGGTACCTGCTCTACCCGATCCACACCCTCATCTTCCGGGGCATGCTGCGTCGGATCGCGGCGGCGACGCCCGAGACAGTGACCGAATGACGCGCTTCGCGAGGCCGATCGTGGTGGCGAGCAAGTGCCTCGAACTGGCGGCCTGCCGCTACAACGGCCAGACGATCCGGGCGCCGTTCGTGCTCACGCTGATGCCGCACGTCGAGCTCAAGCCGATCTGTCCCGAGGTGGAGATCGGGCTCGGCACGCCGCGCGACCCGATCCGCATCGTGACACTCGAGGACCGGCGGCGGTTGGTCCAGCCGACGACCGGCACAGACGTGACCGACGCGATGACCGAGTTCGGCGAACGGTACCTGGGGGAGCTGGCCGCGGTGGACGGGTTCATTCTCAAGAGCCGCTCGCCGTCGTGTGGCATCAAGGACACGAAAGTCTACGGCGAGAGCCCGGGGGGCGGGCCAATCGCGAAGGACGCCGGGTTCTTCGGCGGGGCGGTGCTCAAGCGCTTCCCCCATGCGGCGGTGGAGGACGAGGGCCGGCTCACGAACTTCCGCCTGCGGCATCACTTCCTGATGAAGATCTTCACGCTGGCGGCGTTCCGCCGCGTGCGGGGGTCGGGCCGCATGGCCGATCTCGTGGCGTTCCACGCGGCCAACAAGTTCATGCTCATGGCGTATCACCAGGCGGCGCTCCGCGCGCTGGGGCGGATCGTGGCGAACGCCGAACGCAAGGCGTTCGGGGCTGTGACGGCGGCCTATGCAGCCGAGCTGGCCCGCGCGCTCGCGCGCCCGGCCCGCAATCCGTCGCACGTGAACGTGATGATGCACGCGATGGGCTACGTGTCGGACGGCCTCTCCCCCGCCGAGAAACGGCACTTCCTGCAAGCGCTCGACGGCTATCGCGCGGGACAGGTGACGCTGCAGGCGCCGCTCGCCGTGCTCCAGTCGTGGATCCACCGTTTCGAGCAGCCGTATCTCGCGCGGCAGACGTATCTCGAGCCCTATCCGGCGGCGCTGATGGATCTGGGAGATTCGGGGAAGAACTGAGCGCGGAGCGGCAGCGCAGGCGCGGCGGCAGGGGGCGCACCGTACAACCGCTTCCGCCAAGCTGCCGGTGCCGTCCTTACGGGCTCACCGCGCTCTTCCGCGCGATCGCCGCGCGAATGATGTCTCTGGCCCGCGCGGCCGACTGCCATCCGATGAGCGCGGTTTCCTTTCCTTCCAGCACCTTGTAGACCTCGAAAAAGTACTCGATCTCTTTGAGGGAATGCTGCGGGATGTCGGCGAGGTCGCGGCGCTCGGCGAAGCGCGGGTCGCGGTCCGGCACCGCCAGGACTTTCTCGTCGACGCCCGCCTCGTCCCGCATCTCGAGCACGCCCACGGGGCGCGCCGTGAGCACGCAGCCGGTGAAGGTGGGATCGGTCACGAACACCAGCACGTCCAGCGCGTCGCCGTCCGGAGAGAGCGTGCCGGGGATGAACCCGTAGTCGCCGGGGTAGAGCATGGGCGAGTACAGTACCCGGTCCAGCCGGAACACGCCCTGCGCGGGATCGAACTCGACCTTGTTGCGCGTGCCCTTGGGGATCTCCACCACGACGTTCACGACGTCGGGCGCCCCGTCCCCCACCGGGAGCTCGTACCACGACATGCTCGCCTCCTGCCGCTCCTGCGATCCGGCGGCGCTCTGGCGCGCTAGAGGTTCCTCGGCACCGACAGTCCCTCGCCCGCCGGCGCTTCCACCACCGGCGATTCGGGCTCGAGGGTCGGATCCTCCCCGGGGTTCACGAACCGGTCGTGCTCGATCTTGTACTGCGTCTCGTACAGCCGCCGGTACTTCCCGCCGTTGGCGAGCAGCTCCTCGTGGGTCCCGCGCTCCACGATCTTCCCTTCATCCAGCACCAGGATCTGATCGGCGCTCCGGATCGTCGAGAGACGGTGCGCGATGACGAACGTCGTGCGGCCCCGGCGCAGGCGGCGGAGCCCGTCCTGAATCTTGGCCTCGCTCTCCGAGTCGAGGCTCGAGGTGGCCTCGTCGAGGATCAGGATCTTGGGATCCGCCAGGATCGCACGGGCGATCGCGATCCGCTGGCGCTGCCCGCCGGAGAGCTTGACGCCTCGTTCCCCCACCACGGTGTCGTACCGGTCGGGGAACTCTTCGATGAACTCGTCGGCGTGCGCGATCTTCGCCACCCGCCGGATGTCCTGCCGCGTCGCGTGCGGCTGCGCGTAGCTGATGTTCTCGGCGATCGTCCCGTCGAACAGGAAGTTGTCCTGGAGCACCACGCCGAGGCTGCGGCGGTAGTCGCGGAGGCGGATCGAGGCCAGGTCGCGGCCGTCCACGGTGACGGTGCCCTCGGTCGGCCGATTGAACGCCATGACCAGGGAGATGAGAGTGCTCTTGCCCGACCCACTCGGGCCGACGAGCGCCGTGGTGGAGCCCGGCGGCGCCGTGAACGAGACGTGCTTCAGCACCGGCCGGCCGGGTTCGTACGCGAAGTTCACGTCGCCGAACGCGATCTCGGCGTCGATCACGCCCAGCGGCTCGCGGCTCGCGTCCTCGGCGTCCTCGGTCGCCATGCGTCGGATCTCCCGAATCCGATCGAGCCCGGCGAACGCCTCGCTGATCTGCGTCCCGATCTCCGCGATCTCGATCAGCGGGAATGCCACGAGTCCGGTAAAGAACACGAACATCACGAAGTCACCCAGCGTCATCGCGCCGCTCAAGATCGCTCGCCCGCCCACGAGGATCATGACGACGCCAATGATCCCCACGATCACCGTGGTGACGGCGGTGATGGCGGAGATGCCGGTAATGGTCTTGGCGATGTTGCGCAACAACCGGTGGGCGCCCCGTGCGAAGACCAGCCGTTCGCTCCGCTCGGCGACATACGCTTTCACCACGCGCACGCCGCCCAGCGACTCGCCCAGACGGCCGGTGACGTCGGCGTTGATCCGGCCGCGCTCGCGAAACACCGGCCGGAGCCGCTTGAACGCAAAGGTCATCGCCGCCCCGAACAGCGCCAGCACGGCCAGGATCATGACGGTGAGCGTCCAGTTGAGCCAAATGAGCACGCCCAGCGCGATCGCTGCCGTCACGAGCCCGCCGGTCAGGCGCACGAGCCCCGTCCCCACGAGGTTCCGGATCCCCTCGGCGTCGGTCATGATCCGCGAGATCAGGACGCCGCTCTTCGTGGAGTCGAAGTAGCGCACCGGCAGCCGGCTCACGTGCGCCTGGACCCGCTTGCGCATGTCGGTGATGGCGCGCTGCGCGGCGACGCCCAGGATCTGGGAGAGCGCGAACGACGATACCGCCTGCACGAGCGTCGCGATCCCGGCAGCCGCCGCGAGCGGGATGAGCAACTCCGCCCGGCCCTTCCCGAGCACGTCATCGATCAGGAACTTGGACGAGGTGGGCAGCACCAACCCCGCCAGGCGGTTCACGACCATGATGGCGCTGCCGAGGGCGAGCCGCCGCCGGTGGTCCCAGATCAGCTCTCGCGCCTCCCGCCACACCCCCGCGGCGGTGAGCTTCCGCTTCTGTTCCTCGCTCATCGTGGTGTGAACTACTCACAGAGAGGCGAGGCACGTCAAGGGGTGGCCGGCGGTGGGGGATCCTCTCGCCACGTGCGGCATCGGCGGCGTTGACGGCCCGCTCACGTCGAGACTGCGCTACTAGCCGTCCTCCCGCGTGGCGCGCAGATTACCGCATGCCATACGCCCTGATGACGAGTGGCGGGAAGGATTCGATGCTCGCGCTCGACCGCGCGAAGCGCGAGGGAATGGACGTCCGCTACCTCGTCAACATCTACGACGGCTCGACGGGCCGCGTGCGGTTTCACGGGGTGCGGCATGCGCTCATCCAGCGCCAGGCCGACGCGATGCGCATCCAGCTGCTCACGGCGCACACGATTCCCGATGACTACGAGATCGTGTTCGGCGGCGTGCTCGAGTCGCTCCTCGCGCGGGACGTGGACGGCGTGGTGTTCGGCAACGTGCACCTGGCCGACGTACGCGCGTGGTACGAGCAGCGCGTGCGGGCGGCGGGGCTCGAGCACATCGAACCCCTCTGGGGCGAGCCGGCCGTCGAGCTGGCATGGGAGGTGGTGGAGCGGGGCTACCGGGCACTCGTGGTGAGCGTGGACCTGAAGCGCGCCGCCGCCAGGTTCATCGGACGCGAGTTCGACTCCGACCTCGTCACCGAGATCACCACGATCGACGATCTCGATCCCTGCGGGGAGCGGGGCGAGTATCACACCTTCGTGTTCGACGGTCCCGAATTCCGAAGCGCGGTGGCGTTCACCACGGGCGAGCGCCTCGATATGGACGGCCACCGCTTCATCGACCTGGTGCCGGCATAGCGCGACCGGCGTCACACCTGTTCTGACCACACGCCGGCGCTCGAGCCCGGGCTCCGAACCCGATTCCCTCCTTTCGTCTATATTGCGACCCGCCGCGGCCGGCCCCCATGGCACGTTGCCGCGACCCCAATCGTCTCACTCCATCGCACTGACGGGAGTTGTCCGAATGGACCGTACGTCCGTCCGATCTCACCTCGCGGCCGCCCTGGTGGGGGCGGCATGTCTCGCGGTGGCCCCCGCGGCAGCCACGGCCCAGGACCAGACCCTCCAGCTCGCAAACGGTGACCGGGTCACCGGCCGTCTCGTCCGGATCGCCGACACGACCTGGGTGTTCCGCTTCGGCGGCGCCGAGACGCGCGTGGCGGCGAACCGCGTGGCCGGCTTCACCGCGCCACAGCCCATCGGGATCAGGCTCGCCGACGGGACGATCGCCGCCGTCACGGTCGCGCCCGGCGCGGCGGGCCGGGTCACGCTCACGTTCGGCGACGGCGCGACGCGGGAGGTGGCGCCGACCGCGATCGAGGCCGTGGGCAATCCGGCGAATCTGACCGCCCTGGAAAAGATCGACATCGGGCTGTTCACGCCGTTCTTGCGGTTCTGGCGCGCGAGCGGGAGCCTCGGCTTCTCCGACAAGAGCGGCAACAGCCGCGCCCGCGGGCTGACGGCGAGCGTCGAGGTCATGCGCCGGAGCCCCAAGGACCGACTCAAGGTCGTCGTGGGACTCGTGCGGGAGCAGAGCGAGGCGGCGGACGGCACGCTCGCGACCACGGTCAACCGGTATTACGGCTCGCTTCGGGCCGATGTGTTCTTCACGTCACGGCTCTTTGCGTTCGGCGAGACGCGGCAGGAGCGGGACACGTTCCAGGACATCGACCTCCGCTCGATCTACAACGCCGGGCTGGGCGTGCAGCTCGTGTCCACCCGGACCACGGACCTCAGGTTCTCCGCGTCGGGCGGCGCCCGGGTCGAGCGGTTTACCTCGAATGGCGGCGAGACGGCGGCCGTGCTCAATACCGGCACCGACCTGACACAGAAGCTGGGGCCCGCCACGTTCTCGTGGGACTTCAACTGGCTCCCCAACGTCCAGGATCTGGGCGACTACCAGATTCGTTCCGATGCGAGCGTCACCACCACCGTCTACAAGGGACTGGGGGTCCGCGTCGGCCTGCTCAACGAGCTCGACAGCCGCCCGCGCCCCGGGGTCGAGCGGCACGACATGCTGCTCACGACGACGCTGACGTATGCGATCGGGGGGTGAAAGTGAAAAGTGAAAAGTGAGAAGTGAAGAAGTGAGAAGTGAGAAGCGAAGAAGTGAACAGTGAGAAGTGAAGAGTGACCACCGCATCATGACCCGCAAATGGCTCGTCCTCCTGTCGCTCTCTCTCGCCGAGCTTCTGGCGATGAGCCTCTGGTTCTCGGCGACGGCCGTGGTACCCGCGTTGGTGCGGCACTGGAGCGTCTCGCCCGGACTCGCCGCATGGCTCACGATGTCGGTCCAGTTGGGATTCGTGACCGGCGCCCTCCTCTCCGCCCTGTTCAACGTCCCCGATCTGTGGCCGCCGCGAAAGGTGGTGGCGGTCGGTGCGCTCGCGGGCGCCGCCCTGAACGTCGCGATCCCCGCCCTCGATCCCGGCTTCGGCATCGCCGTGGCCCTCCGCTTCGGCACGGGGATGGCGCTGGCGCTGGTCTATCCGGTTGGTATGAAGATCATGGCGACCTGGACGAAGGAGGACCGCGGCCTGGGACTGGGGCTGCTCGTGGGGGCGCTCACCGTGGGCTCGGCGGCGCCGCATCTCGTCCGAGGGCTGGGCGGAATAGGCGCGTGGGAGCCGGTCATGTATGTCGTGTCGGCGTTCGCGGCCGCGGGCGGCGTGCTCGCGTGGATCGTGGGCGAACTCGGGCCGTATCGCGCATCGGTCCCGCCGTTTCGGTGGCGGCACATGGGACGCGCGCTCCGCGTGCGCCCGCTCCGGCTCGCCAACTTCGGCTATCTCGGACACATGTGGGAGCTGTACGCGATGTGGACCTGGATCCCCCTGTTCCTGGTCGAGGCGTACCGCCGGAGCGGAATGGTCGCGGCGTGGGGACCCACCGCACCCGAGACGTTGGCGGCGCTCGGCGCGTTCGCCGTGATCGCGGCGGGCGGGTTGGGCAGTCTCGTGGCGGGGCACGTGGCCGACCGCTGGGGCCGGACGCGCACGACCATCGCCAGCATGGCGACGAGCGGCGCGTGCGCGCTCGGCGTGGGGCTCCTGTTCGAGGGCTCGCCCGTGGTGCTCACCGCGGTGGCGCTCGTCTGGGGATTCGCGATCGTCGCCGATTCGGCCCAGTTCTCGACCAGCATCAGTGAGCTGGCCGAGCCCGAGTACATGGGCACGCAGCTCACGACCCAGACCTCGATGGGATTTCTCTTGACGCTCGCCACGATCCAGCTCGTGCCGATGATGGCCGGGTGGGTGGGGTGGCGCTGGGCGTTCGCGTTCCTCGCCGCGGGGCCAGCGTTCGGGAGTTGGGCGATGTGGACGCTCAAGCGCTCGCCCGATGCGGCGCGGCTGGCGGGGGGCCGCGGGTAACGCGCGATCCGTTCCTGCCACCGCTCGGGTGGGGCTCCGGTCGAAGCACCCACGGATGCAGCGACGGTCCCCGTCACCGACTCACCGGCGAGTCAATCCATTGTGGTGCCTGACGTTCGGCGCGCGAACGGGCGCGCCCCGCGTGGCCTGCTCCCGGCCTCGCATGCGTATGCCGCCGACCGGCTTGACGATCGCGTGACCGGCCTCCCCCCGAATACTCCTCGGCAGCGGTGGGCGGTATCACTCGAGAAAGGGAGAAGCGCCATGGTCACGACAGACGTGTTGGATGGCTACCTCGGCCATTCCATGCGTGCCGTATGCCCTCACGGATACGACGCCAGAAACGACAATCATTGTGCCCACTTTGTAGCTCACGTTCTGCAGCTGGACTTCGGCGTCACATGTGCCGCCTTGAGAGGACGACGCGGCGCCGCTGCGGCGGCCAATGTGCGGGTTCACGAGATCTTCGCCCGCTGCCCGATGACCCAAGAGATCATCGAGTGTCCGGCCAATGGAGCGGGTCTCATCTTCGTCAGCAAGCGTTCGAGCTTCCAGCCAGAGCGGGTCTGCCACCCCGGACCGATGCCGATGCGGATGGCAAACGTCCCGAAGAAGCACATCGGGATTGTGCTGAATGGCGTGGTGTGGCACTACAGCAACACGCGAAACCAGGCCGTCAAGCAGACGGCCGGCGAGTTCCTGTTCCACTACCGTCGCCAGGAGAATGCGCTTTGGTGGGGCGCGTTTCCCCGCACCGCACGGGCGACGTACGTGGCGACATCGGGAGTGGCTATCTGAGGGCGTAAGGTATGGGTGGGGATCGCTAGATTGGACGCGTGTCTTCCGGGCGAGTGACGCTGTCCCGCTAGGGGCCTGGCTTCCGGGCGCGTCGCCATGGAGATTGGTAGCCTACCCTTCGGACCTCGTCCTATGCGCCCTGCCCAGCTCCGGCCGGTGACCGTCATCCTCGGGCTCGCCTCGGTGTGCCTGGGGGCCGCGCCCGGCCTCCCTGCCCAAACCGATACCGTCCCGCCGGCCGAGGTCGTGGTTCTCCGCTTCGGCTGGCCCGTGGGGCTGTCCGCGTGGGTGGACGTTGTCCGCACGCGGGAGGAGGGGAACGACACGGCGGTCCATCGCTTGTCCTATCGGATGAGCGCCGAAGCGCATCCCAAGGGGCGCTTGATCCGCCACGGCGATTTCACGGTGCCGGGGATGGAGGCGGCGATCGCCATGGGTGGTGCGGCCGCGCTCGAGCAGATGAACACCCTGTTGGGCACCTTGATGCCGAGCTACGTGGTCAGTGCCGAGGGCGAGTTCGTGGGGGTGCATGACATCGCGCCAGTGAGGGCGGCGGTGGACTCGATGATCCGCGCGCGGGCGGGCGAGATGCCGGGTGCCCAGGCGGAGCAGATGCTCGAGCGGCTACTCTCGCCCGAGGTGCTTCAGTCGCAGGTGAGCGAGTTCTGGAACGCCGCGGTGGGGGCGTGGATCGAGGGGGATCTCGAGATCGGATCGGTGTACGAAATGGAGGCGCAGGAGCCCACGCCGCTGTTCCCGGACATCCTGCTCCCCACGATCTATCAATTCGCGGTGGTGGGACGGGTAGCGTGCGACAGCGGGGCGGTGGAGGAGCGGTGTGTGGAACTCGAGATGCAGTCGTACCCCGATCCCGAGAAGCTCGTCGAGTTCCTCACGCGGTTCATGCGGGAGGCCGGGGTGGCGGGTGGCGACACCGTGCCGGTGTTCGAGGAGCTGGAGATGGAGAACACCGTGTGGCTCGTAGCCGAGCCGGCGACGTTGATCCCGTACGAGCTGGAGGTGGCGAAACACGTCGCCGGAACGGTGCGGGTGGGGAAGGAAACGCATGAGTTCGCGCGGGTGGATCGGCGCGAGTATCGGTTTCAATATCAGCGGTGAGGTGGAGCGCGGCACGGGTGTGATGCGACCGGATGCCGGTGGAGCACGTACGCTGTTCAGAGTTATCGTAGGTGTCGCGACCGCGGCGCTCGTGATCGGCGCACCGATCTGGTGGCTCACCCGCCGCGACGATGGCCGCCGCGACCGGGTGGATTACCAACGCGATACCTGAATACCGCATTCGGACAGATCCGCCGGGTCGATGTTGCGGCGCCTGGTGAACACATGAGCCTGCGAGGATACGAGACGGTGAACGATCTACGACGTGCATTCGGGTTCCCGGCGATCCTCCCGCCGCTCCTCGTCCTCGGGACCGTCGCGTGCAACTCCGAGCGTGCCGACCAACTCGCGGCGCGACAGGTGGCGGAGGCGTACGCCGCCGCCTGGCGCGCCAACGATTCCGCCGCCGTGATGGCCACCCTCACCGACGACGCCGTCCTCCTCCCGTTCGGCGTCCCGCCCGTCGAGGGCACCGACGCCATCCGGCGGTTCTGGTGGCCTCCGGCGGGGCCGGCCACCACCGTGACGCGGTTCGACGATACGATCGCCGAAGTGAAGGTGAGCGGCGATCTGGCCATCGTGCGGGGCCGGGCGGACGTCGCGTTCACCTGGGTGGACGAGCGCCGGACCCGACAAGCGACGAGCCGCACCACCTACCTCATGGTGCTCAGCCGCCCGCCCGACGGGGCCTGGGGCATCTGGCGCCGGATGTGGGCGCCGTTGCCCGACTGACCGCCGAGCGCCGACGAGCGGTCCATGTCGCCAGCACCGGCGCTCCGCTGGCGTCGGACCGTCCTCCGCGTATCTTCGCCGTGACCGGTCTCTCAGTAGCGCGCACCAAGGGATGGACCATGCACCGAGTGCCTCTCGCCAGATGCTGGGCCGTGCTGCCGATCGTTGCCATCGCCGGCACCGCCTGCGACGGCAGCGGCCCCACGACGGCCCCCCCCGAGCAGATTGGCAATCGGCCACCGCTCGTCGTCGCCCCCAACGACGATCAGCCGGCTACCGCCGGCGTGGCGTTCAGCTATGACGCGACCCGCCAGGGGACGGTCTTCAGCGACCCCGACGGCGACCCCCTGACCTACCGCATCATCTTCACTCCCGCGCCCAATGGCCTGACGAGCGATGCGGGCCTGATCAGCGGCACTCCCACCGAGCCTGCCACCGTGACCGCGGCGATCGTCGCGGAGGATGGGAACGGCGGCATCGCCCGCGACAGCTTCGACATCGTCGCCCTTTCCCTGACGCCGTTTGACACCCCGACCCTCCCCGCGGTGACCTACAGGTACGCCGCAGCCGACGTGGCGCTTCCCAATCACTTCACGGATCCCGACAGCCCGTTTGGCGACGTGGCGGCCACCGACAATACGCCCGCCGACAATCCCATTACCAACGCCGGTGCGACGCTCGGCCGAGTGCTGTTCTACGACATGCGGCTCTCGCTCAACGATTCCGTCTCGTGCGCCTCGTGCCATCAGCAGGCCCATGGATTCTCGGACACGAGTCGCTTCAGCCGCGGGTACCTCGGTGGATTGACGCGCCGGCATTCCCCGGGGTTAGCCAACGCCCGCTACTACGCCCGGGGACACTTCTTCTGGGACGAGCGGGCGGCGACGCTGGAAGAACAGGTGCTAACCCCGATCCAGGATCGGACCGAGATGGGGATGCCCCTGGTCGTGCTGGAAAGCAAGCTGGCCGACACGGAGTTCTACCCGCCGCTGTTCGCGAGCGCGTTCGGGACGCCGGACGTGACGGCCGACCGTATCGCCAAGGCCCTGGCGCAGTTCGTGCGCGCCATGGTCTCGTATCGGTCCACATACGATCGCGCGCTCGCCGCGGGCTTCCCCGACGGCGCACCGATCTTCACCGAGCAGGAACGTCTCGGCTACGAGCTGTTTGCCGCCGTCCCGGGCAACACCACCTCAGGAGCCGCCGGGTGCCACCAATGCCATCACACGGCCGCCCAGGTGAGCGACAGCATCCGCAACAACGGTCTGGACGCGAGTACGGATACCGACGAGGGCGCGGGCGGTGGACGCTTCAAGGCGCCCTCGTTGCGGAACGTCGGCGCGCGGGGACCGTACATGCACGACGGCCGGTTTGCGACGCTGCGAGAGGTCGTCGAGCACTATAACGCGGGCGTGCAACCGCATCCCCAGCTCGACGACGCCCTGAAGACTGCCGGCGGCGCACCGAAGCGCTTGGACTTGACCGAGGAACAGATCGATGCGCTCGTCGCGTTCCTGCGTACCCTGACCGACGAGAGGTTCCTCACGGAACTGAGATTCACGGACCCCTTCAAAGTCCGATAGACGAGTCCCCGAGCCCACGCCGCCGGCGTAGGTCCATGTCGAGGATCGTCGGTCGCCGCCCGTTTGCCATCCCGCCGACCACGAGATACTTTGGCGCGACCCGTCCCCTGGAGGCGCGTCATTGCGCCCGACGCTCTCCCCTGCGGAGCGCGCGAGTGCCAGGAGACCCACACTCGCCGGAGGCCTGACCCCATGCACCGGACCCCCCTGCAACCCAGCAGCTCGGACGCCACCGTCATGAAGCTCACCCGGCAGGTCGCGGATCTCCAGAAGAAACTGACGGCCATCGAGAAATGCCTGAGCGTTGATGCCAGCGGCAACGCCGTGACCCTCAAAGGCACGACCGTGACCATCGAGTCGAGCAGCACGATGGAGCTCAAGGCGGCGGCGACCATGAACCTCAAGGGCGCCATGATCAATTTGAACTGACCCGTCGCGCAACCGAAGAGAGAGGAGATGGGCCATGGGACAACCCGCCGCGCGCATGGGTGACAGCGTCGTGCAGGACGCACCTCACTGTCATGCGCCGATCCACCCACCGGCGCCGGTGCCGACGCCGGTGCCCCACCCGCCGCTTCCCCTGCAGATTGCGAAGGGCGCCGCCACCGTACGCATCGGCGGCAAGCCGGCGGCCCGGACCTCGGATACCACGCTGCCGTGCATGTTGCCCGGTTGTGTGCCGGCCGGACCGGGGATCATCAGCAAGGGATCCGCGACCGTGCTGATCGAAAACCTGCCGGCGGCCCGGTTGAACGACGCCACCGCTCACTCGAGCTGCGTCGCACCGATTCCGGCGCCTACCGGCAAGATCCAAGGGCCCTGCTGCCCCACGGTGCGGATCGGAGGCTGACCCGCCAGTTGCGCCGACGGCACTTCGAGTCGTTCCGACCCGTCTGTCCCCGCTGCCGAGCGGAACGCACGAGAGACGTCCCGCTCGTGCTGGCCACGGTGATCCACGAAGAGCGCGAGGTCGTATCGGAGGGGGTCATTCACTGCCCCGATGCCGAGTGCCGCCTCGAGTACCCGATCGTGGACGGCATCCCCGTGCTCGTGCCGCACATCGTGAGCTACCTGTCGGACAACATCCAGCACCTGATCGCGCGCGACGATCTCTCGGAGACGCTGGAGGGGATCCTCGGGGACGGCATGGGGCCGGGCACGTGGTATGACGCGACCCGGCAGCACCTGAGCACGTACTGCTGGGACAACTACGCCGACCTCGACGAGCACGAGCCCGCGGGCGACGCGCGGCCCGGATCGGTCGTCCGCTGCCTGGAGCGGGGGCTCGACCTGATCGATACGCCTATCGCCGGCCCGGTCATCGACCTGGGCTGCGCGGTGGGGCGAACCGCCTTCACGCTCGCCGAGCACACCACAGACCTCGTGCTCGGCGTCGACATCAACTTCTCGATGCTTCGCGTCGCGCAGCACGTGCTGCGCACGGGAACGATCCGCTATCCACGCCGGCGCGTGGGGATCGTGTACGACCGCCGCGAGTTCCCCGTCAGCTTCGCCGGCGCGGACCGCGTGGACTTCTGGGCCTGCGACGCCCTCGCGCTGCCGTTCGCCAACGATGCCGTCGGGCTCGCCGTCGGACTCAACGTGCTGGACTGCGTGGCGTCACCGCTCACGTTCCTCACGGCGGTTCGGAACGTGTTGCGTCCGGGTGGGCGCGCCGTGCTCACCACGCCCTACGACTGGTCGGCGGCCGTCACGCCGCCCGGGCAATGGATCGGGGGACACTCGCAGCGGGGGCCTGACCGTGGCGCGAGCGAGCCGTTCGTCCGATCGCTCCTCACACCCGGCGCCCACCCCCAATCGACGGCGGGTCTCGAGCTCGTCGCCGAAGTGGCCGACCTCCCCTGGCACACCCGCCTGCACGACCGGAGCACGGTGTCGTACGGCGTGCACCTCGTCGTGGCGGCGGCCACGTAACCGCCGCTCACATCCGGAATCGAGGGAATCCTTCGCCCGCGATCGGTGCGCCGCGAGCCGGCGAGAGCGCGTGCAGGTAGGGATGGGGGGCGTGCGCCGGGTCCCAATGCACGTCCGGCGTGACCCACGTCATCGTAAACGCCCGGCGCGGTCGAGTCGAACTGTTCCCGGGCGACATGTGCCACACCAGCGGGTGATGCGCGAGCAGCGCTCCGGCCGACGCCGGCGCGACGACCGCCTCCGCCGCACGCGCCCGCCAGTCCAGCGGCGGGAGATCGCCCGACCGCGGCTGATTCGTTCCGGCGATGAAATCGGCCGGTTGCCGCTCACCGAGCCGATGCGTGCCCGGCAGGTAGTGCATGCACCCGTTCGTGCGATCCGCGTCGTCGAGCGCCAGCCACAGCGTCACCCCGCTGGGCGCGTCGAGCGGCCAATAGCTGTAGTCCTGGTGCCATTCGATGGGCCTGGCACCGGGAGGTTTCCACACGAGGTTGTCCTGAAACAGAACGACCTCCGGCACGCGCAGCAGGTGGCATGCCACGGCGGCGAGCCCCCCGCGCTCGACCAACGCGGCGAATGCCGGAAGCGTTCGCCACACGTTGTTCTGGAGGATCCCGTAATCGCCCGCCGGCCCCCGGGACTGCGCCCACTGCTCGAGCGTACCGCACAATGTCGCGACCGCTCGCACGCCGAGCACGCGCCCGAGGCGCACGAACCCGTCGTGCCGATACTCCGCCCGGTGCTGCGGCGTGACGATCGTCGACGCTGCGGGCCGGGGCTCGCCGTCAACCCGTGCTGGCAAAGGCGTGCACGTGCGCGGTTGCCGCCCTCATGACTTCCATCGGGATCGTCGGTCCCAGGGCCTCGCGGGCCCGGGCCGCGAACAAGCGCGCCCGCAACGCGGTGAACCGCTCGTAGTACTCGGCGATGTCGTCCTGGGTGAGGGTGGGCAACCGGAGGATGGACTCGCGGTGGTTGGCCTCCCGATCGAGGTAGTCCGCCGGCAGGTATTTCTTCTCGAGGCAATAGTGAAACAGGTGCGTGCCGGGATACGGGTAGAACACGAAGTAGCCGAAATCGTACGCCTCCAGCTCCTCCGCGAGGTCGAGCGTCTGCTGCAGGTCCTCCCGGGTTTCTTCCGGCAACCCCAGCATGTAATTCGCCGTCACCGTGATCCCCGCGTCTTTCGTCCAGCGGAAGACGTCGCGGAACCGGTCGTTCCGAACCGGCCGGCGCATCACCTCCTTGCGGATCCGGTAGCTGCCGCTCTCCACGCCGTACGTGATGTGCCGGCAGCCGGCCCCCGCCAGCTGGTGCAGCATCCGCTCGTTCACGGTCTCGACGCGCGCATGGATCCAGAACGGGAGACCGATCGCCGTCCGGTACACGCGGCAGAACTCCTTGACCCAGGGATGATTGATCGTGAACGTGTCGTCGAGGAAGATCACGTAGCGCACGTCGCGTGCCTGCCGGACATCGGATAACTCGGCGAGGACGTTGTCCAACGAGCGCCGCCGACCGTAGCTGCCGACGCCCTCGTACAGATCGTGGAACTTGCGGGCGCCGCAGTAGGTGCAGGGGAACGGACAGCCGCGCTGCGTGGACATGTGGACGACCGCGTCCGGCTCGTCAAGCATGTCGCGCGCCATGAACGGCATGGCGTCGAGCGGCGCGAACGGCGGGCGCAGCCGCGGACGCGTGCCGGGACGGGTCATGATGTTGGGGATGCCGTCGGCCGGTGCGCCGGCTTCGAGCGCCGCGACCAAGTCGAGCGTCGCCTCCTCTCCCTCGCCGAGACAGACGTAATCGAAGCCGGGGTTCGCGAGCACGTCGTCGGGGGCGAACGTCGGGTGCAACCCGCCGGTCGCGACAGGCACCTCGATCTGCCGGCGGATGTCCCGAACCAGGCGCCGGGCCCGTTGCCATTGTCGGGTGGTCAGCGAGACGCCGAGAAGGTCGGGGGCGAGGTCCCGAATCTCCCCCGCGACCTGGTCGGCCGTCATCTCCAGCGGGACGCGAAGGAAGTGCACGTCGTGGTCGTGCTGGCGCAGGAACGCGGCGATGAACGACGGTCCGAGGGAAGCGACAGCCCACTCGCGCTCCGTGTCGACCTCGAGGAACAGTACGCGCATCGGGCGGCTCCGGAGATTCGTCTGCCGAGTATAGGCCCGCGGACTGTGGCGCGGCAACCGGCATCACCCACACGGCGAGAGCCCTGGCTCGGCGCATCGGTCGTCGAGGGCGACCGGGGACGGGCCCCCGGGGGTTGACCTGCCATATGGCATATGTCATATTGCCATATGGCTAGGAGGACCGATGCCCAAGACCGCGACCCGTAGGGCGGCGGGGGATCTCGCCCGCCTGCGCGCAGAACTCCGGGGCGGCCCCCACGCACCCCACTACTATGTGGCGCTCCTCGGCCTCAGGGCTACGGGGACCGAAGCGCTGGTGGCGCGGGTGCATCAAGGCCTGCCCTACACTGCTTTCGACCGATTCCGCAAGAACGTCCAGCTCTCGATCCAGCAGCTGGCGGAGCTGGTGCAGATCCCCATTCGCACCCTGAGTCGCCGCAAGGCGCGCAAGCGGCTCCTGCCCGACGAATCGGACCGGCTCGTCCGGGCCTCGCGGGTCTTCGCCGAGGCGCTGGAGTTGTTCGAGGGCGACCTCGCGGGCGCCAAGCGTTGGCTCGCGACGCCGCAGCAGGCGCTCGCCGGCCGCACGCCCCTCGCCCTCGCCCAGAGCGAGGTCGGGGCCCGCGAGGTCGAGCAGCTGATCGGGCGGCTCACGCACGGCATCCCCAGCTAAGTGCCGAGCGCCTGGCGGCTCGTGAAGTCCCGCTACGTGCCGCAGGCGTTCGACGGGGAAGGCGCGCGGCGCTACGGGGGGCGCTGGAGCAGTCCGGGCACACGCGTCGTGTACTGCTCCGAGTCGGTCTCGCTCGCGGCGCTCGAGGTGCTGGTGCACCTCCAGGCCGCCCCACCGCTCAGGGGGTACGCCGTGATCCCGGTGCACTTTCCGGAGCGCCTCGTGACCGAGGTGCCGCGGCGCGATCTCCCCAAGAACTGGGCCTCCTCGCCCGCGCCCCGCCGGCTCCAGCAGATCGGCGACCGATGGGCCTCCGGCAACCGGTCCGTGGTGCTCCGGGTCCCGAGCGCGATCGTGCCGGCCGAGGGTAACTATCTACTCAATCCCACCCACCCCGACTTTGGCACGGTCGAGATCGGCCAGGCCCAGCCCTTCGTGCTCGATCCCCGACTGGTCAGGAGATAGGCCGCCGGCGGGGTCCACGCCGCCCCGCCCTCTTGCCGCCGATCCGGTCGTTCCCATGTCGGTCGCATGCTCGGACTCGCTGCCACCGCCGGCTTCGCCATCCTGTTCCACCGCATCGCCACGTCCGAGCGTGTGCCGCCGTGGCCATGGGTGACCGGGAGTATCGTGCTGTCGCTGGCCACGTTGGGCACGATGGGATTTCTCCTCTGGTTCCCCGCGCAGCTGGGCCTGTTCGTCGCGATGTGGGTGTACAACGCCAAGCGGAAGAGTCGCGAGGAGATCTGGGCCGAGAAGCGCGAGCAGGAGCGGCGGCTGGAAGGCGAGCGGATGCGGCGCGCGCAGGAGGAGATCCAGCGTGAACGGGAGCGCCGCCAGCGGCCGTAGCCACGCTCCTCAAACGTCGCGGCCGCCTCGCCTTGTCGGACGGCTGCGCCGCGTTGATCACGGATTGACCGCCCGCCCCTAGCGTTGCTCACCTGCTATCGTCGCGCCGCGGCCGGTACCGGCTCTCCGGGCACCGACTCGCCCGCAGGCAATGCCGCGGCGCGCATGCCCATGACCCGGGAGGACGCGTGGACGCGGTCGCCGGAGTCCCAACGAATCCCATCGTCGCACACGGCAACGGCCGCACCATGATGCGGATCGTGGCCTACACCGTCGGCGTCGTGCTGCTCGCCGCCGCGGGGTTCGCCGTCCTACTCCACTCGCTACCGCCGCTGCAGGCCGACCAGGCGCAGGGCCTCACGGATGGGGCGCTGCGCGGCATCTTCGCCAAGACCATCGGGGTGATGTTTTTCGCCGGGATCATGGGCGGGTGCCTCTACAACTGTCGCGGCTTGAGCAAGCACTCGGCCGCGGGGGATTACCATTCGAACTACGACCTGTCCTACTACCTCAGGCCGCTCGCCGGCGGGATCAGCGGCCTGATCGTCTTCTTCCTGTTGCTCGGCGGGGCGATGACGCTCAACGTCGAGGGCGCCAAGGGCATCGCGTGGGCCTCGCTGCTGGGTCGGATGCCGTACATCGCGTTTGCGTTGCTCGCCGGCTACGGCTCGCACGAGTTCATGCTCAAGCTGAAGGATCTAGCCGACTCGTTGTTCGCCCTGCGCAATGGGGAGGGAGGGGGCTAGCGGGGCGCCGCTCCCGCCGAGCGCGCTGACCCCGACGCCGTGTCTCGCCCCCGCCGGCCCCGGGGTGCCCCACCGGCAGGGCTGTCATCGAGAGTAGTAGCTCTCGAGTCCGCTCGGCGGGCCCGACGCGCCGCACGGCGAACAGCGGGTGCTCGACACCCTGGTGTTCTACATGTGGCACGAGTCGTATCACATAGGGCAGCTCGGCACGCTCCGGGCCCAGTTCGGGCTCACCCCGACGGCCACGCTTGCGACCGAAGCCGCGAAGCAGGCGGTGTAGCGGGAACCGGCGAACGGCACCTGGGGTCTCAAGGAGCATCCACTCTTCGTGAGGCCGCACTATGCGGTGGACTCGGGTGCTTCCCCTGCTGGCGCTGCTCGGTGGCGTCGCGTGCGACGCCACGCTCGATCCCGTGTCGGATGGCCCGCTGCAGGCGACGGCGGGAGCCGATGCGCTCCAACTGCTGAACGTCGGTACCCAACCCGTCCATTATGCGGTGTTCGCCGAGGAACCGGGCGGCGGCTCGCACCTGTTCCTGGCCTGCGCGGGACCGGGCTGTCCGGCACTCGGGCGCGGTGCCGTCGCGGTCGTGCCGTACGCCGACCTGGGCGGCTACACGCCGGATACGCAGCGGGCGGTCGTCTACTGGTGGTACTCCGTGCAGGATGCCGAGGGAGTGTGGATCGCGGACAGCATCCGGTCGTTCGTCGTCCCACTACGACCGTAGGCGGTAGCCGGCGGCCCCGACGGGCACGTGCCGGGTGTTGGCAGTGATGCAGAGCCTCGGACCCCATCGGCTCACGACGACGCCCCTTCGCGATGTCGTATGATCAGCGGCTGGCGCAGCGGGTACGCGAGGCGTTGGAGGCGCAGCCCGGCGTCGCCGAGCGCCAGATGTTCGGCGGCCTCGCGTTCATGATCGGCGGACACATGTGCTGCGGGGTGACGGGCGACGACCTCGTGGCCCGCGTCGGGCCGGCGGCGTACGAGGCGGCGCTCCGCCGGGCCCACGCGCGGCCGATGGACCTCACCGGCCGTCCGCTCACCGGATTCGTCTACGTCGGCCCCAAGGGGACGGCGCGGCGCGCGAGCCTCCGCCGGTGGGTGGACGACGCGCTCCGGTTCGTGCGGTCGCTGCCGCCCAAGTGACATGGCCAAGAGCACCCACGCCTTCTGGGCCGGATTCGCGCTGGGCGCGTTCGTCACCATCCTCCTGGTGATCGGCGGCCTCGTGGCGTTCGGTGCACTGTTCACCGGCCCCCGACCGGCCGTGCACGCCGCGATCCCGGACACGGTCGTCGTGGGCGAGCCCTTCGTCATCACGATCACGGCCAGCAATCCGCACGAGCAGACGATCGTGCTGGACAACGTCGAGTTCCCCGACCGGTTCTTCGAGGGGTTCGAGATCCTCGAGGTGCGCCCGGAGGCCACGGGGGAATCGCCGGTCCGCCTGCCGAGGCTCCGCGTGTGGTATTTCGACCATCCGATCGAGCCCGGCGAGACGCGGACGCTCGAGTTCACCGCGCGCGCCACACGCGCTGGGGGGCTGGCAGTCGAGTTTGGGGTCTGTAATTCCTACGAGGATTGCGCGGGGGTGACGCGGGCGGTTCAGGTGGCGGCAGCCGTGCCGTAGCGCGCCGTGGCCCGGCCGGTCCGGCGCTCGGATAAGAGAGTTGAACGAAACGGGCGGGACCGCTGGGGCCCCGCCCGTCCGTCGTTCCGTCAGCGTGGAGTCGCTACTACCGCTGACACTTCAGGGTCACCTCGCCCGACGGCGAGATCACCAGCCGCGTCCGGTCAAACGTGAACCCACCGAAGAAGAAGCTGCAGCCGAATCCCCGTAGGATCACGGCCTCGGGCGGCGGGTTGTTGGTAAACCCGTGGCACGTGAGGGTCTGGTTGCCGCTGTTGGAAATGGTCTCGTGACTCTCCGTCGTCAGTCCGCCAGGACCCGTCCCGCACAAGAACCCGCGAGCCACGCCGGCCGAGTTGTGTTCGCCGGTCTCGAGCGCGCCCAGAACGTCGTCCGCGCTCGCCACATCGAACAACGGTGCGTCGGTCGGGCCGACGTCGGCGCCGGCACAGGCGAAGAGGGCGAGTGATGCCGCCACGGCGGCGAGGGTCTTGACACGCATCAGAACCTCCATGTGGTAGGTGTTGTGAAATCCGCTCCAAGGGTCGCATGGTGCGTGCGTCCGGCCCGCCTCTTGACCCAACCGGCGAGGGTCGCGAAGGAGAGGCGGGCCGCCGTGGGGAGGGTGGGGGGTGAGCGCAACGCCCCCCACCCGACACCCGGGCAGGCGCACTCAGCCGGCGCCGCACGGCTCCCTCAGCAGGCCGCCGCGCCCACCACGTTGATCCGGCCCTTGCTGTACTGATCGTCAGTGCCGGGCTTGCCGAGGTCATCGGCGCCCTTGAAGACGCAGTGCTCGAGCTGCGAGGGACCCTTGCTCGGGAACTGCGACTTGACCACGGCCGCCGTCCCCGCCACGTGGGGCGCCGAGAAGCTCGTGCCGTTGCCGCCGATCAGATTGACGTTGCGCGTCGCCGTCTGGCACGCCCCGCCGAAGAAGATGCTGAAGCTCGAGCACACGGAGCGGATGCCGTCCTGGATGACGCCACCGGACTGGAAGTTCCCGCCCGGCGCCATCACGTCCACGCCCGACACGCCGAAGTTTGTATACGTCGCCAGCTGGTCGAAGTTCATCTGCTGGAACGGGCCGGTCGCCCCGACGCTCAGCACGTTCGCGGACTGCGACGGGACGTGGGTGAAGTTCTTGTCCTTGTCGAGATCCGTCGCGCCGTTGCCGGCCGACGCCACCACGAGCACGCCGTTGCGGTTCGCGAAGTTCGTCGCTCGGTTGAGCGCCGCCACGAGCTGGCCGGCGCCCGGCAGATTCTTCGGGAAATAGGCGCCCAGGCTCATGTTGATCACGTCGGCGCCGACGCTCGTGGCATGCACGATGCCAGCGATGACGTCCCCGAACGACCCACTGCCGAGGCAACTCAATACCTTGACGCCGATGAGCGTGGCGTCCGGCGCGACCGAGGCGATCCGCACACCGTTCGACGTCACGACCCCGGCGACGAAGGCGCCGTGAAAGCGGAAATCGTAGATCGTGTTCTGGTCCGGGATGCCGAAGAGGCCGTCACACGGCGAGAAGCTCAACATGCTGGCACTGGCGGCGACGTCCACCTTGCCCGCGAGGTCGGTATGGAGCGGGTCGATCCCGGTATCGAGGATCGCGACGCGCGCGCCCTGGCCCTGATTGGTGCTGAGCCAGGCCTGGTCCGCGGCGATCTGCCGCAGGTTCCACTGCCACGCGGCGAACGCGCTGGCGCCGCTCTGGTCGGACTCCCCGCCCGGATCGTCGGTCGCCTCGACCGCGAAGCTCTCGAGGGGCGGGATCCACTGGACCTCGAGGTCCCGGTCCAGTCCCGCGACGTCGTTGTACTTGGCCAGCTTGGACGCGGCCTCGTCGGTGAGACCGTTGGTGACCGCCACCCCGATCTCGGGCATCGTCCGGAGCAGCGTGCCGCCCAACCGCTCGACCCGCGACGCGAAGTCGCCCGGGATGCCGGAGCGGAGCAGCACAACGTGCTGCGACGTGGCCTTGGTGGGCGTCGCCCCCGTCAGGGCGATGAGGGACCGAACCCGTCGAGCCCGACGGGCTCGCGATCGGCGCACGCCACCGTGAGCAGCGCAAACGCCCCCGCGAGGAATATCCTGGATGTGAAACCCTGCACGCGTGTCATGCATCGCCTCCTGTTTCAAGTGACGGGGGGCAGCACCCGCGGTGCCGCCCCCCGTGCCGTTGCTCGCTACAGCGTGTTCTTGCACCCCACGGTGTTCACGGCGTCGGTGCCTTTGATCCGCCGGCCTGCGAGCGTCCGGCCGGTCAACGTCGCTTCCGTATCGCCACAGGCGATCCCCGTCTGCTGGGTCCGGAAGTGCAGCACCATGTCCATGTCGCCGTCCCCGTCCACGTCCTTCATGTGCCCCATCCCGTGCGCCTCCGCCGCGCCGCCGGGACCGAACGCCACGGTGCTCGCGTCCACGTCGGCGGCGTCGAAGTCGCGCGCGTCGCCGGCCGCGGCGCTGGTCGTCAAGATCGCGACCGGGATCACGCCGAGGTTCGTGGGATTGATCGAGTTGGGGTCGCTCCCCGGCTTGATGTCGATCACGACCGGGATGAACGCCTCGCCGAACTCGATGTTGTCCACACCCTCCGCTGACGGAAAGGGGAGACCGGGTTGGTTGTTGGGTGATGTGATCGTGATCTGAGTGATAACCTCGTCGTCCGAAACGACGCCCCAGAAGGTCCCCGCATTGGTGCACGGCGCCGCCGTCGACCCCAGGAGACCACTGGCACCGAAGATCTCGATCTCACACACATCCGCGGCGAAGACCGCGACGAGGTCCATGCCTGCACCGGTCACGTTGCCTGCCGTGAAGTCGATGACCCAGTTGTCGACGAAGAAATTGGCGACCACGTTCTTCGATGGCGCGCCGCCGAAGCCTGTACCCAGCAGCGCGATCGAGGCGAACTGCGGCGTGCTGAATCGGACGCCCGGTACGATGTCGCCCGGCGCGAAGCAGAAGTTGTTGCTGGTCTCATCGAGGGGCGACGGGCAGCCGACGGCACCACCCGCTCCGACATTGCCCTCCTCGAAATCCTCCAGCGGCAAGTCGGGCGCCTCCACCCGGAACGCCCCCCGGTCGGTGAAGAACCTGAGAGAACCGTTGGACGTCGGAGTGGCCGTGGGCTGCGTGGGAGCCGGCGCGTCCGCCCCCTCCGGTGCCCCCGCGGCGAAGTCGGTCAACGCCGCTCCCGCGGACGTCTCCGAAAACATCGGCCCGACGGTGTCGTCACCGACGGACTTGACCCCCCCGTCGCACGCCACCATGAGGAAGGCGAAGGTACAGGTCAGAGCGATCGTTCCAGCGGGTCGTGTCATGATACACCTTCCGGTAAGGACGTTGGGAAAGGCTGGCGCCCCGCCCGCCAACTGCTGGCTGCGACGGGGTGCCGAGCACGCTCGATGGGTCTGTCTCGCGCGACGGTAGCCGACTGGGTCGCCGGCGCTCGCGCGTGCGCGTGCCGGATGCGGGCGCATCCGGGGGTCCGACTGCACGCGCTTGTCAGGACGGGCGAGGGCGCCCGCGATGAGCTAGCGATGGCACACCTGCCGGGTCATGATGCCCCCTCTTGGGCGTCGGCTGCACTTGCAGGACCGACGCGGGGGTGCGGGTCAGACCCCAGCGGCTAGGGCGCGTCGGTGCTCGGATCTGGACCCCTCTGTGGGATAAATCACACAATCGATGTGATCCAGATCACAACGGGAGCGAACGTATACCTCGGAACAGGCATCCGCAAGGAGGCGATTCTCATCGTTGAGAATCGGGCAAGACCCCGGACCCGCTCGGATCTCTCGGGCCCGATCACGGCGCGTCTCTCTATCGGCTGACGGGCGCAGCGGCGGCCACCGCACCCCGCCCAGCTCGCGAGGGGAGACATCGCGAGGGACGCGTCCGGCGAGACCATTGTCGTGGTCGGCGCCACGCGGCGCCAGGGGGGCGCGGTCGTTCATCCATGCCCCGCGCGACAAGACGGTTCGACGCGAAGCCGCCGCACGGGTGACGATCGCCGACGGGGGGAACCAACCGGACGCCCCGCGGTAGGATGGACCGCATGCCCTCTCCCATCCTCATCATCGCCTTCGCCGCGCTCACGGCCGGCGCCGTGCCGGCCGTGCCGACGCCCGTCGCGGTCTGGGGACCCGAAGGGCACCGCATCGTGTGCGAGATCGCGTGGCAGCGGCTGAACGACCGGGGACGGGCGCTGGTGCGCCGCCTCCTGGGCGCGGGCGCCGACACCGCCTTCGCCGACGCGTGCAACTGGGCGGACGACGTGCGCGGCACGACCCACCGCTACACCACGACGTACCACTACGTGAACATCCCGGCTGGGTCCGCGGGGCTCGATCTCGCACGCGACTGCGCTGACCCGGAGCGGCGTTGCGTCACGTGGGCGATCGCGCGCTACGCCTTCGTCCTCGCCGACCCCGCGGCCGGAGCGCTCCCCCGCACCGAGGCGCTCAAGTTCCTCGGCCATTTCGTGGGGGATCTGCACCAGCCGCTCCACGCCGGCCGGCCCGGCGATCGGGGCGGCAACGACGTCCTGGTGCAATTTTTCGGCATCGGGGAAGACGGGGGGCGGCCGCTCAGTCTCCATTGGACGTGGGATTCCAAGCTCCTGGAGCGCACGGGGCTCACCTGGCCCGGTGACGCGCGGCGCCTCGCCGCCGCGGTCGCGCCGGAGGAGGCGTCGGCGTGGGAGGGCTTTGACGTGATCGCCTGGACCAACGAGTCGTACCGGATCTGCGAGGAGCTGGTCTACGCCTTGCCCGCGGGGAACGCGATCGGCGATCCCTACTACCGGCTGGCGGCGCCGATCATTCGCCAGCGGCTCGTGCAGGGCGGCGTGCGCCTCGCCTACCTGATCAACGAGGCCGCCGCCGGCGCCCTCGCCTTCCCGTCGGCCCTGAGCGCGATCACCGAGCGTTAGCCCCGTCTCGCGGGGCTCGCTCGCACGCCGCCAGCACCCCCCGAGGTACCCCGCCCGCTCCGGCGGTTTGCTAGGTTATGAGAGGCGGCGGGACGTGCCGCCGCCTCTCCGATCCCTCCGCCCACGAGGCACCCATGCGTCTCACCGGTCATACGGTCCTGGTCACGGGTGGCAGCTCGGGGATCGGGCTCGCGCTCGCGCGCGCGTTCCGCGCCCGCGGCAACGGGGTGTTGGCGGCCGCCCGCCGGCCCGAACGGCTCGCGCAGGCGGCGCGGGAGGTGCCCGGCCTGTTGACCGAGACCTGCGACGTGACGCGCGAGGACGACGTGCGGCGGCTCGTCGCGGCGGCGGTGGAGCGCCTGGGCGGGATCTCCATCCTCGTGAACAACGCGGGCGTCCAGTTCAACGACGACTACGCGGTCGACAATCCCGACACGATCCTCCCGCACGTGGATCAGGAGATCGCGGTGAACCTGACCGCGCTGGTCAAGCTCACGGCGCTCGCGATGCCGCTCCTCGCTCGGGAGGCCGAGGCGGCGGTCGTCAACGTCTCGTCGGCCCTCGCCCTCGCGCCCAAACAGAGCGCGCCCGTCTACTGCGCCACCAAGGCGGCGGTGCGCTCGTTCACCAAGGCGCTCCGCTATCAGCTCGAGACCCGGGCGCCGTCGGTGCGGGTGTTCGAGGTGCTCCCGCCCCTGGTGGACACGGAGATGACGCGGGGACGCGGCGGACGAAAGCTGTCGCCGGAGGCGGTGGCCGACGCGGCGCTCCGGGGCATGGCGACGGACCGCTGGGAGATCCGGCTGGGGCTCACCCGCATGCTCGCGCTGGTGACGCGGGTGCATCCGCCGCTCGCGGAGCGCATGGTGCGGCGTCGATGAGCGGGCCCCTCCGCGGGCTGGCCGCTTCGCTGCGGACGGAGCTTCGGGTCTACCGCCTCGTGATCGCGCACGAGCGCACGCCGTGGATGGCCCGCGTGCTGATCGGGGCGGCGGTCGCCTACGCCGTCTCGCCGCTGGACCTCATCCCCGATTGGATTCCGCTGGTGGGGCAGCTCGACGACGTGATCGTGGTCCCGGCGCTGCTCGCGCTGGGGCTCCGGCTCATTCCCAACGACGTGGTCGAAGAGTGCCGGCGGGTGGCGTCTTCCTCACCCCAGGGAGCGTGACGCGGCCCGGAGCGCGGGTGGCCGCGCGTTACGCGGCCGGCAAACCGCCTGCCGCGAGCAGCACGGCTTTGGCCGTGAGCTCGGCGAACTCCATCCGGTCGTACGCATCGGAGAGGGTGCGCCCGACGCTCACGACCCCGTGGCGTTCGAGCAGCAGCAGCCGTGCCCCGTCGGCGACCGCATCCCCCACCGCGTTCCCGAGCGCGTCGGAGCCCGCCGGCGCGAACGGCAGCCGCCGCACCCCGCCCAGCGCCTCGGTGGACTCGGGGAGATAGGCGCCCATGTCGACGTCGCGGATCCCCACGGCGGTGAGCGCGGGCGCATGTGTGTGAATCACGGCGCCCACCACGTCCGCCGCGACGTAGCACGCCCGGTGCATGGGAAACTCCGAGCTCACATTGGTGAGATCCTCGGGCGCCGGCTCGAGCGGGACGTGGCGGATGTCGGCGTGGCTGAGCCAGGCTTTGTTTACCGCGGTGGGCGTGATGTAGAGCGCCTCACGGGCGCGCGCCCGCGCAGACAGGTTGCCCGCGACGCCGGCGATCATGCCGACCTCCCAGAGCCGGCGGCCGTAGTGGCACAGGAGCAGCTTGAGGACTTCGTCGCTGACTGCGGCGGCGGGCTCGACGATCGCGCGGCGCACCGGCCCGAGGAGCAGCCCGTATTGGCCGAGGCCCACCACGAGGCGCCGGGTACCGCCGATGGAGGCAGAGAGTAGGGACATGTCGCTGCTCTACGCTATCTCCCCGGCCGGGTGGCGGCAACTCGCCCGGCTGCAAGACGTCGCCGCCTCGTCCGCTGCGATCTGCGGCGCGGCCGCGTGGCCGGGGGATCCGGCCCACCACCGCAGCTCGCGGCGAGCGAACCGGCCGCTCTCCGGAGGGCACCCGCCGGCCGGCCGTGTGTATGTTTGTGGGGAGGGATGCCGGATGCGCACGTTGGCCGTTCTCGGAACATTGTCGCTGGTGGCCGGGCCGCTCCTCGGGCAGGAGCCGGCGGGCGACCCCCTCACGAACCAGGGTGTCGTCCGCGCCTCGGCGGCGGTCGACTCGGTCTTCATCGACCGGACACTCTCCCACGCGCCGGTGGCGGGCGGCGACTTCGCGTCGTACCTGATGGCCCGCCTGGGGATCCGGCCGATCCCGCCCGATCTCCGCTTGCGGGTCACCGTGGACACGACGCTCATCCTGTTTCACGGCCGTATCGAGGATCTGCCCGGCGAAGCGCGCCGCGCACTGGGACCGCTGCTCGGCTTCTTCGGACCCGAGACGCCGGTGGCGGCGCAAGTGCAACTGGAGAGCGCCGGGCCGCGGGCGGTGCGGTTCCGCCTCGCCAACGTCATCATCAACGGGATTACGATCCCCGAGCGGCTTCTCCAGATCGTCATGGCGCAGGTGGGCGACCAGTACCCCGCGCTCACGGCGACCGGCCGCGACCTCTTCGTGGAGATCCCGCCCACATCCCAGATCCTCCTCGCTCCCGGCACCGTGCGCCTGGTGGGACCCGAGTCGGCGCAATCCTCGCGGCGGTAGGCGCGCCGTGCCCGGCCCTGCGCCCCACCTCCGCCTGGTTCCCATCATCCTGCTCACCGCCTGTGCCGGCTCCGACACATACACGCGCGTCGAGTCCGTCCGCTCGCCGCTCCTGGGGCCGTTCGAGAGTTACACGTCGCCGGCCGACGTGCGACGCTCACTCCCGGCGCAGCTCCCCTGGCGCCTGGTCACCGACTCCCGGCTTCCCCCCGGCGACCCCCGCCCCGCCTACGATTGGCTGACCGTCTCGCTCGCCGGCTACGCCGACCTCGACCGTACCGGCGAGCTGGTGCTGACGTTCTTCAACGACCGGCTGGCGTCTACGACGTTCTACCCCGACGACCCTGAGGGCTACATGGCCCGGCTGGGGATCTCGGCGCTGCGCTACGACACCGGCGCGGAGGTCCGTCGGCCGCCGTTCACGCTCATCCGGGCGGCCACCGACTACCACGGCCGCCGATTCGTGTCGTGGGAGGACGAGCGCCTGCGACGACAGGCGGACCGCTGGATCATGCGCTTCTCCTGACACCGCCGATGCCCCCGCGCCCCCTCTGGCGCTGCCCCCGGTGCGGGCGGCGCTTCGCCAATCGCAACCAGTGGCACTCGTGCGGGCGGTTCACCGTGCGGGATCATCTCGAGCGGCGCCCCGCCGGGGTCGTGGCGATCTACCGCCGATTCGCGCGGGCGGTGCGGGCCTGCGGGCCGGTGATCGTGTCGCCCGCGAAGACCCGCATCGGTTTCAAGGCGCGCATGACCTTCGCCGCGGTGTCCCTGCGCGCGCGGTGGGTGGATGCGCACGTGATCCTGGCGCGGCGGCTGTCACATCCCCGCTTCACCCGCATCGAGACATACTCGCCCCGGTGCCACGAGCACCGCTTCCGCCTGCGGTCCGCCGACGACGTCGACGCGGACGTGCGGGCATGGCTGCGGGAGGCCTACCGGGTCGGCCGGCAAGAGCATCTCGACCAGCCCTTCGGCCCGTAGGCGGCCACCGATTGCCCCGGCCGGCCTCGGAGGGTACACTGTCGGGCGGCGCCCGCTATAGGAGGGAGGTCGTGATGCGGTTGGCACGGCATGCGGTCCTGCTTCTCGGGGTCGCGCTCACCCTCGCCTGCCGCCCCGCCGAGCGTGCCGACGAGGGGGCCGCGGCGGCACCCGATCCCAACCCCGTCGTCGTCTTCGAGACGAGCAACGGCCGCGTCGTGATGCAGCTCGACCGCGAGAAGGCGCCCGAGACGGTCAAGAACTTCCTGGCGCACGTGCGGTCGGGCTTCTACGACGGGTTGGTCGTCCATCGCGTGGACCGTCAGCTCGGCGTGATTCAGGCCGGCGCCGTCACGGCCGAAGGGCGTGAGCGCAAGAGCTCGGTCTTCCCGATCGTGAACGAGGCGGACAACGGGCTCAAGAACGTGCGGGGCGCGGTGGCGATGGCGCGCACGATGGACCCCCACAGCGCCACCTCCCAGTTCTTCATCAACCTGGAGGACAACCTCGAGCTCGACTTCAGCGAGAAGACGGTTCGGGGCTGGGGGTACGCGGTGTTCGGTCGCGTGATCGAGGGGATGGAGGTCGTTGAGGCGATCGGACGGGTACCCACGCGCCGCCAGGGCGCGCACGCCAACATGCCCGTCGAGCCGGTGACGATCCGGCGGGCGTCCATCGCCCCCGCGGACAGCGTCGGCACGTAGGCGATCGGCCCGAACGCATCCCGCCCGGCCGCGTGACCTCTCACGGATGGGCGCGGTTCGCGTTACGATCCACGAGCGGCGCGGCGCCGCGCAGGGGATAGGGAGACCGCGGCATGGAATTCGTCCAGGCGAAGGTCGTGAAGGGCAAGACGGTGATCGCCGACGGCGTGGAGACGTACCTGGCCGTGACGGGTGAGGGTGGGATCGAGTGGAACGGCACATTCGAGCTGCCGCAGGGCGCCGAGGTGCCGCCCGGCAAGGGCTACCGCCTGGAGTTGGCGGACGGCCGCGCGGGCGACATCACGGTCACCAACGTGAACGTCTCGGACCACGGCCCGACGACCGTCGGCTTTCGGGGCACCGGGCGGCTCGCCTGAGGGCGTGCGGTCGAGTGGCCCGCATCGTCTTCGCATAGCTGGTTCGTCAGGCCTGGCGCCCGGCGCGGGCGCCGGACCCGCGCAGGGAGGAGTGCCCCACCATGTCCTACACCGCTCGGTGTTCGCTCCTGGTGCTCGTCACCGCCACCCTCCCGCGCGGCCTCACCGCCCAGGCTGAGGTGCCGGGCCCGTCGTTCGAGCGCGTCATCTCCCTCGCGAGCGCCGGGAGTCCGGCGATCTCGCCCGACGGCCGCACGATCGCGTATACGGTGCGCACGGCCGATTGGAAGCAGAACCGATTCGATACCGAGATCTGGCTCGCACGCGAGAGCGAGGCGCCGTTTCAGCTCACGCGGACGCCCGACGGCAGTAGCACGTCGCCGTCCTGGTCGCCGGACGGGCAGTTCGTTGCGTTCCTCGCGGACCGCGGCGACAAGCAGCAGATCCACCTCATTCGCGCGGCGGGCGGCGAAGCGTGGACGCTCACCGACGTCGCCGAAGGCGTCCACGATTTCGCCTGGGCCCCCGACGGCCGCCGCATCGCATTCACGCGCTCGGAGCCCGAGTCGGACGCGGACAAGAAGCGCAAGGAGCGCTACGGCGATTTCGCCGTGGAGGACGCCGACTACCGCCAGCGGCACCTCTGGCTGATCTCCGCCTCACGGGAGGCCGGCGACACCGCCCCGACCCCGACGCGTCTCACGGACGACAGTACGTTCACGGTGCGGAACTTCGCCTGGTCGCCCGACGGCTCGCGGCTCGCGGTGGAGCTCACCCCGGACCCGCTCATCAATTCGCGGATGCACGCCGACGTGTCGCTACTGGACGTGGCCACGCGGACGCTCCGACCGCTCATCCGGACGCCGGGCTATGACGGCCGCCCGATCTGGTCGCCGGACGGCCGCTGGGTGCTCTTCCGGTCGGACGACGGCGACACGACGTCCAACTACTACCGCAACGGGAAGCTCTTCACGGTGCCAGCGTCGGGCGGCGAGCGCCGGCGCCTCGCGGCCGACCTGGACGAGAACGTCGGCGACATCGCGTGGACGCCGACGGGCATCTACGTCGTGGCCTGGCGGAACGCCAAGCGGCACGTGTTCCGCGTGGACCCGAACGGCGGGCCGACCCGACTCTTCGCCGACTCGCCGCCCGTGATCGGCGCCATCGCGTTCACGCCCGACGGCCGGACCGTGGCGCTCTCGGGCGCGTCCCCGACGACGCTGACCGAGATCTACCGTGCGACGGCAGCCCGATACCGACCGGTGGCCGTGACCGCCATGACGGACCAGATCGCGGACTGGACGCTCGGCGCCAGCGAGATGATTGCCTGGACGAGTCAGGACGGCGCACGGATCGAAGGCGTGCTCCACACGCCGAGGGACTTCGACCCTCGGCGGCGCTATCCGCTCTTCGTCGAGATCCACGGCGGGCCCACCGGCATCGATGTGCCGACCCCGGTCACCGGTTACGTCTATCCCGTCCTGCAGTGGCTCGCGAAGGGCGCGCTGGTGCTGCGGCCCAACTACCGCGGTTCGGCCGGCTACGGGGAGGCGTTCCGCGCGCTCAACGTGCGAAACCTCGGGGTCGGCGACGCGTGGGACGTCCTGTCGGGGGTGGACCATCTGGTGGCGCAGGGGTTCGTGGACACGACCCGCATGGGCGCCATGGGCTGGAGCCAGGGCGGTTACATCTCCGCGTTTCTCACGACCACGACGCGCCGCTTCGCCGCGATCTCGGTGGGCGCCGGGATCTCGAACTGGACGACGTACTACGTGAACACCGACATCCACCCCTTCACGCGACAGTACCTCCAGGCCACGCCGTGGGACGACCCCGACATCTACGCGACGACGTCCCCGATGACCTACATCCGACGGGCCGCGACGCCCACGCTGATCCAGCACGGCGAGTTCGACCGCCGCGTGCCGATTCCGAATGCCTACGAGCTGCATCAAGGGCTCCAGGACCAGGGTGTCCCCACGCAGCTGATCGTCTACAAGGGCTTCGGGCACGGCATCACGAAGCCCAAGGAGCAGCTCGCCGCCATGTGGCATAACTGGCAATGGTTCGCGAAGTATCTCTGGGGCGAAGACGTGGCGCTGCCGTTGGCCGACGCCGGGGGACGGCCATAGTCGCGGCGCGTGCGGGGCGGCGTTGACTGCCGGCACCGAACCCCGCGTGCTGATCGGCGAGGACGCGATTCGCCGTCGCGTGGCGGAGCTCGCGGCGGAGATCTCACGCGACTACGCGGGCGTGGGCGGCCTGGTCCTCGTGGGCGTGCTCAAAGGCGCGTTCATCTTTCTGGCGGACCTGGCCCGGCGTCTCACCATTCCCCGGACGATCGAGTTCATGGCGCTGTCGAGCTACGGGTTGGCGGGCAGCACGGCGAGCGGCGCGGTGCGTCTGGTAATGGACCTGCGGGAGAGCGTCGAGGGGAAGCACGTCGTGATCGTCGAGGACATCGTGGACACGGGCCGGACGCTCCACTACCTGGTGGAGCTGTTCAAGACGCGCGAGCCGGCATCCGTACGCACGTGCGCGCTGGTGCGCAAGCCGGCGCGCCGCGAGGTCGACGTCACGATCGACTACCTGGGGTTCGAGATTCCGGACGTGTGGGCGGTGGGCTACGGCCTCGACTACGCCGAGCAGTACCGCACGCTGCCGTATATCGGCACGGTGGACGCCGGCGGATGATCGGGCGTTAGCGGGACCGCGCCGCCATCATGGCGTCGCGCGCCGCCCGGAACTCGGTCCCCGGCCGCCAGTTGGGGTAGTGGGCGCCGTTGGCGATGCCGTACCCCACCCGGAAAAGCAGCTGAAGATCCTGCACCGCACCCCGCAGATCCCACGTCGGATCGAACTCGTCCGACGGCTTGTGGTAGCGCTCATTGGTGTACTTGTCGCGCTGCTCGCGGGCCCACGCTTCGCCGTGCTCGATGTTGTCGATCCCCGCATCGGTGTAGAGCGCCGGCACGCCCATCTTGGCGAACTCGAAATGGTCGGAGCGATAGTAGAACCCCTTCTCGGGCTCGGGATCGGGCCGCACGACCCGGTCCTGGGTTCGCGCGGCGTCGGCCAGCAGGTCGTCCAACGCGGACATGCCGTATCCCACGACCGTGATGTCCCGCATCGGTCCCCAGATGTTGAGGCCATCCATGTTGACCACCGCGACCGTGTGATCGAGCGGATAGACGGGATGCGTCGCATAGTACTGCGAGCCCAGGAGGCCTTGCTCCTCGGCCGTCACCGCGAGAAACAGCACCGAGCGCTGAGGCTTTGGCGCGAGGGAGGCATACGCCGCCGCGAGCTCGAGCAGCCCGGCGGTGCCCGTCGCGTTGTCGAGCGCGCCGTTGTAGATCTGGTCGCCGGGGAGCGTGGGGTCCCGGCCGAGGTGATCCCAGTGGGCGATGTAGACGACGATCTCGTCCGCCCGCGTCGTCCCGGGGAGCAGCGCCAGCACATTGCGTGACGTCGAGCGCGTGATCGTGTTGCGGACACCGGCCGAGGCACGGAGCCCCGTCGGCACGGGGCGGAACCCCCGACGGGCGGCCTGGGCTTTGAGGGAGTCGTACCGCAGGCCGGCCTGCTGGAACACGGCCTCCGCGCTCGCGAGCGTCAGCCATCCCTCCAGCGCCACTCGCGACATGTTGCTATCGGCCGCGACAAGATCGAACTGGGGCCCGGACCAACTGCCGCTCACGACTTCCCAGGGGTACCCTGCCGGCGCCGTCTCGTGCACGATGAGCGCCGCCGCCGCGCCGTGGCGGGCCGCCTCCTCATACTTGTAGGTCCACCGGCCGTAGTAGGTCATCGCGTTGCCGTTGAAGAGCGCGGTGTCCTTGGTAGCGAAGCCTGGATCGTTGACCAGCATCACCACCGTCTTCCCACGCGCGTCGATGCCGGCATAGTCGTTCCACGCGTACTCTGGCGCCACGATGCCGTAGCCGACGAACACGACGTCCGAGCCGGCAATGTCCACCCGCGGGACGACACGCGTGGTCCAGCCCATGAACTGGGTGCCGTACGCGAATCGGTTCGTCGCGCCCCGTCCCGACACCGCGAGCGTCATCGTGGTGTCCGCCGCGATCGCGACCAGCGGAACCTCCTGGTAGTAGCTGTCCCCGTTCCCGGGGCGGAGACCCAGCTCCTGGAACCCGGTGCGCAGGTAGGCCACGGTCCGCTCTTCGCCGAGCGACGAGGGGCCACGACCCTCGAACGAGTCGGACGCGAGGATGGCGATCTCGGCGCTGAGATCCGAGGCGGTGATCGTCGCCTGCGCCCTGCGGATCTGCGGGTCCTCGGTGCAGGCCGAGGCGGCGAGTCCGGTCGCCAGCAGGACGAGCGCGCACGGCGCCTGTCGACGGAGAGACATCACGTGATTCCTCCCATAGCGTGGTCCGTTACGGCGTATCCGTTATGGCGCGCAGGGTGGCGGCCGCGGTCGCCGCGCGGGCGGCCATGCGTTCGAGCGCCTCGGCGACGCGGGCGGCCTGGACGGCCGCCTCGGCACGATCTCCCTGCTCGACCGCCTCCCGAATGCCCGGCATCGTCTTGACGCCGTAGCCCGTGTAGAACCCCGGCGCGTAGATCGCGTGGCGGTACCACGGGCGCCGCGGCACTCCGCCTTCCAGCGCGAGGTCGCGCTCGCTGAGGTACACCTCGGCGTTGATGGAGCCGAGGTCCGCGCGCCGGCGCTCGAGCCACGACCGACCGCGGGCCGTGGCGCCGGCGAGGGCCGAGTCGAACGCCGCGCCCGCCGCGGCGAGACGGTCCAGCGCCGACCGGACGGTTTCCAAGTCTACGCTAGCTTCTCCGAGCTCCGCCGTGGCGAGCGAGTCGATCTCCGTCGCGTAGCGCCGGTAGGTGTCGGCGGCGTCGGTGAACGAGAACGGCAGGATTGGCGCGTCGAGCAAGCGGAGCAGCGCCACGCCGACGGCGCCGCTCTGCGAGCGGCCGAAGAGGAATCCGGGGTCCAGAAAGCGGGTGAAGAAGGTGTAGCTGTCGTAGATCGAGTGATAGATGCCCGCCTCCTGCCCGCCGCCGTAGCCCGCGTGCGCCGCCGCGATCGTCAGGTGGTCGAGAAAGGGCCCGTAGTCGGAGCCCGAGCCGAGCGCCCCGAGCCGATAGGTCCACTCGCGCGCCTTGGCCGAGTCGCCCGCCGTCTTGGCCTCCGCCAGCGCGTGGGCGGCCAGCGCGTCGAGCGCGCTGCCCTCGCCCTGCGGCTGTGGGGTGTCGCGCAAGATTTCGCGAAAGAACGTCTCGAGCGAATGCGAGCCCGACAGGCCCAATCGGCCCCGCTCATACGAATCGGTGTTGATGTAGGCGACCGCCTTCGACGCCAGCTCGTCGGCGTGCGCCTCGGCCCACTCGGTCGAGCCGATGAGCCCCCATTCTTCCGCATCCCACAGCGCGAAGATCAGCGTGCGCTGCGGCCGCCAGCCGGTCTTCAGGAGCTCCGCAAACGACCGCGCCGTCTCGAGCAACCCCACCGCCCCCGAGATCGGATCCTGCGCGCCGTTCACCCAGGCATCGTGGTGATTGCCGGTGAGGACCCACTGATCGGGGTAGGTCGCGCCGGGAATGCGCGCGATCACGTTGTAGATCGGGCGCACGCTCCAGTCGAACGCGAGTCTGACGCGGACGCGCGCCGGCCCGGGGCCCAGCCGATACGTGATGGGAAGCGCTCCCTTCCAATCGTCGTTCGGGGCGACCGGCCCCCCCAACGCCGCAAGGAGATGCTGCGCGTCCCCATACGAGAGTGGCAGCACGGGAATCCGCATGAGCGTGGGAACCTCGTCGCGGGGCAGCTTCCGGCTGCCCGGGGTGGCGCCCCAGCCCGGCGTGAGGGGGTCGCCGGGATAGGTCGGCATGTCCATCACGCTGCCGCGCTGCACGCCCTGCCACGGGCGCATCGGCCCCTGGGGATACACGTCATCCACGTAATAGCCGTCATCCTCGGGGTCGGAATACAGGAGGCACGCGACGGCGCCGTGCTCGGCGGCCACTTTCGGCTTGATCCCGCGCCAGCTCCGGCCGTACTTGGCGATCACCACTTTCCCCCGCACGTCGATGCCCAGTCGGGCCAGCCGGTCGTAGTCTTCCGGGAGCCCGTAGTTTACGAAGACGAGGTCGCCCGTCACGTCGCCGTCCGCCGAGTAGGCGTTATAGGTGGGGAGCTGATGCTCGTCCCCCGAATCCTTGTCCGCGCTGAGGGCGGGCTCGCGGAGTTGGGCGCTATAGGGCACGGGGGCGAGCAGCTCCACCTCACGCGCCACGGGGATCGGCAGCAGCGCCTCGAAGGTCTCGATCTCGGCAGCGAGCCCCCACTGGTGGAACAGGCCGAGCGCGTACTCCGCCACGATGCGCGAGCGCGCGGAGCCCGCGTGGTGCGGCTCCTCGCTCATGAAGAGCATGTACTGGCGGAGTCGGGCGGTGTCGGGCGTGGTCCGCAGGATGCGTTCGAGCCGCGCGCGGCGGTCGAGTTGGTCGCGGGCGAAGCCGCGGATCGGGGCGGTCTGGGCGGCGAGGGGCGCGGCGTACACGCCGGCCGCAACGAGGGCGGCGCCGGCGACGCGGGCGACGAATCGGGTCATGGACGCACCTGAGTTGGGAACGGTCGAACGCGGGCGCAACGCGGAGGAGTCAAGCACCCTGGTCGAGTGCTGTCAACATCTCCTCGAGGTACGGGAGGGCGTCGGCGGGGTCGTTGGAGAGGTTGAGGCGCCAGCCGCGCAGCGCCCGCACGGGGGCTGCTAGCGCCCGGCCCGTGCTACCGACGTCTCCCCGGCAATGGTCCAGAGAGGTTCGGCGCGGTACATCACCAAGACGTTGGTCACCGCGAGATGCCACACCACCGACCCATCTGGCGTAACCTCGAAAACCTCTATGGGGCCAGTGGACCCCGCCGTACCCTCGCTCATGCCGAACCCGATCAGCGTGTTGCCGTTGGGTAGCCGGCGGGCCGAACTGACCGCCGAGGCGAAGTTGAGGGGCGTCGCACTCCACTCCCATCGCCGTTCTGCGCGATCTCCAACGATCTCGAACTCCACGGCGCGCGAGTAGTCACGTCGCTCGAGACGGTTGTCGAACAGTACCACCCGCCCCGGTGCGATCTCCCGGGCAGTATGTTGACCGGAGAACTGCTCGCCCTCGGGAACGGCGATCGTAGCGTTGACGCCACCGAGCCGCCACTCGACGTTCCGCCATCCCGGCGCGATGGAGACGATCTGGTTCCAGTAGTGAACACTGAGCAGCACGTTACCGCGCGGCCCAATCGCCAACGCGTTGGCATGCATCCACTCGACGCCGAACCGTGGGCCGCGGTCGTCGGCGACTGACATGTGATCCCAGGAACTCCAACGCTTCGTGACCTGGTCGGCTTCGGGCGACCATTCCCACACGGCCTCACCCTTCGTCCGGGCGCCCGCGACCTCGCGCGTGTCGAACGCGATAAACAGCACCGTGTTGGCGGCGGTCGCGATCACATCGTGATGCATCTCACGCGACACGGTGTCCTGCGCCAGCTGCGAGACCACCCCGCCCAGAGGGGTCACCTCGACGAGCCCGCGTCCCTTGTCCATGAACACGAAGTTCCCGTTCTCCCGTCGTGTCATGCCGAACGGGAAGTCCTGGGTGCGCCAGTGCCACACCACCTCCCCGACCGCGTCGACGACGACATACCCAGTGAAGCCGTCCCGCTGAAAGACGTGTACGAGCGCCAACGGCGCCGTCGGTGCGCCTGTGGCCCCGAAGCCGATCCGGGCCAGGTCGGGCGGCAGGTCCTCGGTGTCGAAGGTGCCGCCGTGGTGTGTGCCAACCACTTCGTAGGAGTAGGTTCGCCCGGCCTGGAGGCGGGCCAGCGAGACGCGGTGAGTCAGCGCGCGCGGCGACGCCGCCTCGAGTTCCGGACCGTCATCCGTACGATACACGACGGTCACGGGCGCCGGCCGCTCGAGGGCGATCCGCAGCGCGCGCACGTGCGGTCCGGACTCGGCCACCACGAGTGACGCAACCACCGGTGCGTCCGCGTCGGTGAGGCCCGCGCAGGCCGCCAACAACGACAGCAGGGCGAGCGCCGGGAGGCGGGCCCGCCGTCCGCGGTGGTACACCACTGGGACGGCCGACACGGCGCGATCGAGACGGGTTGTCCAGGAGCGGCGTAGGTGTGTGTCGCCGCGCACGCCGCTACGAGCTGGCGCTCGCGTGCCGCGGCGCCACTCGGAGATCCGGAGGAACGTCACGCGCCCTCGGCGAGCGTGCGCAACATCTCCTCGAGGTGCGGGAGGGCGTCGGTGGGGTCGTCGGAGAGGTTGAGGCGCCAGCCACCGCGGGCGGCCAGGGCCGCGACGGCGGCGGGGATCGCGTCGCGGTACCGATCGAAGCCCGCCTCAACCCTCGCCAGGAGCGCGCGCTCGATCTCGTCGGACCCCACCTCCACCAGCCCCGCCGGCCCGCCGCTTCGCGAGAGCAGGCAGATTGCCCCCCCATCCGCCAGCAGCTGTTCAGCCCCGCCGGTCGTCTCGAGCGGGAGTGCGATCTTTTCCTTGCCGTTCGCCAGCAGCGACGCTCGCGCGTCCGCCAATTCCCGGAACATGCGCGCAGCATCCTTGGGCAGGTTGACGCGACGTGCGAGACCCCAGATCCGGAAGCGCGGTTTGAACGCCAGCCACACGATATCCTCGGCCAGGACTCGAAAGCCACGCCGACTCGCCGCGTACGTCACGGTGCTCTTACCAACGCCACTCGGCCCGGCGAGGAGCAGCGCACGGGCGCCCCGGACCAGCGCTGCAGCGTGGAAAGGGCATCGATCGAGATCGCTGAGCACGAAGTACGTCAGAGCCTCGACTACGGAATAACGGAAGTGCTCGCGGTCTGCTACGAGGGCAGGCGTGACGTAGGCGACCGCATCATGCCGGGCGAGGTCGGCATGGCCCACACTTCCGGGTGTCCTGAGCAGCAGGCGCTGCCGATCCGGCATGTGATACGTGACCGGCGCATGCGGCTCACCTTCGGGCCCTTCGTGCGACATGAGGCGCACGTGCACCTTCGTGGTCTCATGGGTCCCCCCGGATTGCCGTGCGGCACGCCACACGCCGAACGTGTCCGTCACGACCGCCATGATGGCGTCCGAGTCGGTCTCGAACCGAACGGGGATCCCGAGCACCGGTAGCTCGGTACGATGCGCAAGCGCCGCAGTCATGTCTCCGACCTATGTGGGCGGCGGCCGGCCCGCCCTGTTGTCATCTCGTCGTAGATGCCAAGCACGCGCCGCGCCGTCCAATCGGCGTCTCTCGACAGCGCCCGTTCCTGTGCCGCCCGGGCGACGCGTAGCCGGCGCGGCTCGTCGTCGAGCAACTCCGCCACCGCACAGGCGAGGGCATCCGCGTCGCCGACCGGGACGGCGACCGCGGCGTCCGGGGCCCAATCCCGGACGTGCCCGACCGCCGTCCCGACTGTCGGGACGCCGGCCACGGCGGCCTCGAGCATGACGAGCGGCCCGGCTTCGTGGCGTGAGGACATGACCAGGACGTCGGCACGCTCCACCAGCGGCCGGAGCTCTCGCTGCACCAGGTACCCATGAAACGTAACCAGCTCTTCGAGCCCAAGCGCCCGCGCGGTCCGGTGAAGCGCACCGCCAAGCGTGTCTTCTCCGACGACGTCCAACTGAAACGGCACATGGCGCTGCGTGAGCATCGCAGCCGCTCGTAGGAGGGTGTCTTGATCTTTCACGGCGTTGAGACTCGCAACATGGAGGAGCCGCGGGGGTCGGTCCCCTGGACGAGGCGCGGGCGCACGCCGAGGCCACCGGATCGCATCCACACCGAGGGGCAGCTCATCGGCGCAGACACCCAGCGCCGCGGCGCGCTCAACCATGTCGCGGCTTGCCGCCGTCACCCGCGCCGCACCTCGTAGCGCCAGTTTCACCCACAACCGTCCCCGCCAGTGGCGCCGGGCCCCGTAGCCTATCTCGGGAAGCGCGACCAGCTCTCCACCGGCCAGGTGCAGGAGCGCGGGCACGCGCAGCAGTCGACTCGCGACGGCCGCGATCACGCCGGGGGGCGTCGCCCAGAACGCATGCAGTACGTCGAACCGGCGGTCCCGATGCTCGCGCCACAGGTTGCGGAACGTGCGCCGTCGCGACCCCGGCCGCCCGGCGCTGTGCACCGTCGCGCCGAGGAGCGTGTACCGCGACGGCTCCGCATCCTGGTAGAGCGCGAACACGTGCACGTCGTGCTCGCGCGCGATGCGCTCGAAGAGCCACAGGAGCGCCGGAATCACGCGTCGCTCACCGCTCCGATCCACACCGCCCGGGACGATGACAGCGATCTTCACGCGCGATCCAGGAGGGCCTGGTACGCCGCGCAAAGCTGACGGCCGATCGCCTCGAACGACAGCTCTCGCTCGAAATGCGCGCGCGCGGCCGAGCGCAGCGCCGCCCGGTCCCGCCGCGACCACTCGAGCAGCGCCTCGGCCATCCCCACGGCGTCGCCCGGCCGCGAGAGCGCGCCCACGGCCCCGCCGCCGGTGATCTTGTCGAGGGACGGGATGTCCGTCACGAGCGGGGTCGTCCCGCACGCGAGGGCCTCGATCACGGCGAAGCCGCTGCCCTCTCGATGACTCCCCTGCACGAGGAAATCCGCCGCGCGAAGGAGGTGCTCCACCTCCGCGTGCGGTCGTGTGCCGAGCACGTGCACCCGGCCGCGGAGCGCGGGGTCAGTGGCGATGCGGCGTTCCACCGCGCCGAGAAGCGGCGCCGAACGGAAAAAGAACCACAGGTGCGGATCGGGCAGGTGCGCTGCGGCACGGCTCAGCCCATCGAGGACCGTGAGCGGGTCCTTGTTCGCATCGAGGTGGCCGAGCCACAGCAGGCAGGGGTCGCCGAAGACACCAGTGCGAGACCGGGCCTGCCCAGCATCGCCGGGGGTGAACGCCGAGGACGACTCGAGCACCTCGAACACGGGCACGTCGGCATCCAACAGCCCTGCAGTGACGAAGGCGACCGCCTGCTCCCGGGCGGTGAACGCAATTCCGTCGGCCAGCGCAAGTCCCCATCCCTGGATCATTCCGCGCACCCCGCCCCGCGGACGATCCGCATGATCCTGCACGAGCACAGGTACCGCAGGGAGGGCTCGCCCAAGCGCATGCGTCGCCGCGGCGAATGTCAGGCCGTGCACGTGCACAACATCGGGTTTCAGCCGTGCGATCTGGGCGAGCAAGCGCGGTCGCCGCCGGAGCGCAGCCGGAACACCGACGCGCTCCAGGGTGAGACCGTCTGGCCTGAGGAAGTGATACGTAACGCCGCCCCTACGCCGCGTAGCCACGGTCCACGACGCCTGGACCACCGTGCACCCCGTGCCGGCGGCGACGACGGCTTCCGCCACGCCGCTCAGCGTCGGCCACGCATCCAAGAGCATGTCCGGCTCACGCCGAAGCGGATCGAGAAAGAAACTAACCTGTACCACGGAACGGCAGCGCGCCCGCGGCGCGGCAGCAGCGTCAGAATACGCGTTAGCTGTCATGAGAAGGCGGAGCGGCCTGCCGACGACGGCGCTGCCCCCGTAGCGCGTGCCACACGGCCGCCGGCACCAACGGGCGTATCATCGCCTTAGCGGTGACCCGCCAAAGCCATGGATAGAGCGGGCGATACGTGAACGCAGCGAACAGCAGCGGTGCGGCCCGCCACAGCGACGTCGTCTTGGCATAGTGGTCACCGAGATACGCCAGGTGAAAGGCGCATTCTCGCCGACAGCTGCGCCGCAGGACCTTCGTCGCCGCGGAACGCCCGAACTTCTCGTAGACGCGCAGCCACCACAGGTGGATCTCCTGCAGCATGTAGGTAGAGCGACCGGCATGCTCCCGGATCTTGCAGAGGGTTCTCGGAACGGCACAGACAGGGCTGCGCGCCGCCAAGCGCAGCCGTAGATCGAGATCCTGGCCATGCACGAGGCGCTCATCGAAGCCCCCGAGTTCGCGGAGAAAGCGTTGGTCGACGACAAGCGTCGGCATCGGCGCGATTACCTCAGTCGTGATCACTTTTTCCAGTACCCATCCTTCGTGTGGATACCAGGGACCGCCGGACAACACCGGAATGTCGTCTCCGCGATCATTGATGATCCCGAACTGCGTGTAGCTCCACCGGGCATCGGGCATCGCTCGGAGCCGGTGCACTTGCAGCGTCAGCTTGTCGGGCAGCCACACATCGTCGGAGTCGAGGAAAGCGACGTAGTCGCCGCGAGCGTGCGCGAGCCCCAAGTTACGGGCGATCGCCGCGTTCGACCGGTGCGTGCGCCGCACGATCTGGACGCGATGCCGTGGCAGCGTGCGCAGGTACTCGACGGTCCTGTCCGTGGAGCCATCGTCCACGACGATCAGCTCCCACCTGTCGTACGTCTGGGCTAACACCGATGCCACGGCCTCACGCAGATAGTTCAGCCGGTTGTAGGTTGGAAGGACCACTGAGACTATGGGCCGCTCGTATGTCATGTCGGTCTCACCTGAGGCACGCTCGCCCCCACCCGGCCGGGCCCCCACGATGACGGGCCGGCCCGCCGGCACCGTGCCGGAGAACGCCGCGTTCCTGGCGCGGAGTGACCCGCAGGCGTTGTGGCCCGATCTCACGCCGGACGACCACGCCCGCGCGCACGCGCGGATCGCCCAGACTGCGCGTGCCGTGTTGGCAGGTGAGCGCCCGCACCTTGCCGGCGCCGACGCCGTCGCGACCCGCGCGATCGGTATCGCCGCCTTCTCGACCGGCATGGGCGCCCTGCTCGGCCACTGGATCGGCGCCGGGACCGTCACGGCCGACGCGCCCGTGCGGGAGCTCCTGACCCGGCACCTGGAACACGGCCGGCGGCGCGCCAGGACGTTCCACGAGGCGCTGCTCCGCATCCTCGCGACCTGCGCCCGTGAAGATGTGGTGCCCACCCTGCTCAAGGGCCTCCACACCGCCCGCACCTACTTCCTGGAGCCCGGCGCCCGCGCGGGCGCCGACCTCGACCTGCTCGTGTCTTCCGGCCAGGTGGCGAGGGCCCGCATCGCGCTCCAGAACGCAGGGTTCTCCGAGCATCGCGGACTCTCGCGGCCCACGCGGAGTACCTGGATCGCCGCAGGCGCGCCCCGCATCATCCAGTCCGTCGAGCTGAACCACGCCGACAATCCGTGGTCCGTGGATCTCCACGTCGCCCTGGAGCGAGACTACTTCCGCGGACGATCCGCCGGTCTGCCGTGTGACGCCCCGGCGCACACCGAGACGTTCTCGGTCGACGGCCAGCCTGCCCGGGTGCTCGCCCAACCGCTGCTGACCGCCTTCCTGGCGCTTCACGCCTCCTACAACCTCCACGAGCTGCAGCTCGTGCGCCTGGTGGAGTTGGTGCTCGTCATCCGCGCCGACCGCGCGCGCGGCCGGCTCGACTGGCCGGCGTTGTCGCGGCTGCTTCACCAGTCGGGCACCCTGCGGTTCGTGTATCCTGCTTGTGAACTGGCCGAGCGTCTCGCACCGGGCACGCTCGATCCGGCGCTACGGAGCGCGCTCCGAGGGGCCACCACTCGACGCCTGCGCGGCGTCGTGAACGCCATCACCGCGTCCGGCGGTTTCATCCTACCGCACCGATCCATTGCCGAAAAGCTGATGTGGGCCAAGGGCCCGTGGGAGATCCTGTGCAACGCGTCGGAACTCGTCTGGCCCTCGGACCCCAACGCGACACTCGGCGAGCGGGTTGACGTTCAGCTGCGTCGACTCCGGATGCTCGCCACCAGGCGGGCCCGCGTCCGCGCGCGCCGGTAGCTCCTACCTACAGGCGACGAACGACCGCGATCAGCACGAGCGCCGCCGCCGCCGCCAGTGCACCTGCGGCAACGAACAGGCCGTCGAATCCAACGACCTCAAGGATGGTCCCCCCCACCCCCGCCCCGACGATACCGCCGACCTCGGTCGCCGCGTTTCGCCAGCTCGAGACCGCGCCGCGTCGCTCCACGGGCGCCCGCTCGAGCAGGATCTGGTCGATGAGTGGATTGGTGGCCGGCGACACGATCCCCTGCACGAAGTAGAGCGCGATGGCAATGCCCAGCCCCTCGACCCCAGCCAGGAGCCAGAGCGCCGGGGCAAAGAGCAGGGTCCAGCCGGCGAGCAACCGCCGTGGGCCCAACCGCGCGGCCATTTCGCCGCTCCCGAAAATGACGAGCGCCGTCACAACGTGCGTAGCCCCGAACAGGAACCCGATCCGGTCCACCGCCATGCCGTGCGCGCGCAGGAAATACAGATTGAAGAACGAGAGCACGAGCGCCGGTGCCACCATCCACAGTGCTACGACGCCAATCGCCCCCACGAACCGACGCGAAACCCCGCTCGGGACGAGCTGGAGGCGGGGCGCCCGCTCGGCACCGGCCGGACGAACGCCATCGGCGCTCGCCCGAGGCTTCAGGCGCACAAACCCGAAGACCAGCGCGGCGAGGCCGGTCGCCGCGGCGCCCACGAGCAGCGCGACGCGGAGCCCGCCGACCCGATCTGCCCCCATCGCCCGTTCGAGCCATGTCGCGAGGGCCCCCGCCGACGCCATCCAACCGGCGCCCGAGCCGACGAGCAGCGCGACATTCCAAGAGAACGCCCGGGAACGAATCGCGCCATGCGCGAGTTCCATCACGATAGGACCCGAGGCGACGCGCCACGTGGCGGTACCGAGGCCCGCGAGGACACCTGCGAGGTACACCGGCGCGGGGCGCGCCGCCACGGCGCCCAGGGCGAGCCCCATCGCCGCCAGCGCACATGCGCCGACGAACGCCGGCCGCGCCCCGACGCGGTCCACGAGGATGCCGGCGGGGAGCAACGCGATCAGGCCGCCGGCTGTAAGCGCGGCCTGCGCCCAGCCCATGACCGCCTCTCCCAACCCCAGGGCGTCGAGATAGAAATTGTAGAGGAAGGCGTGATAGAAGAGACCGGCGCCGAACAGCACGTTCGCCGCGAAGAAGAGCCCGAGCCGCCGCCACGATCCGGGCACCTTCATGCTCGAGACGCCCGCGGGGTGCGGCCTTCCACCCACCGCGTCGGTAGGCCACCTTTCCAGGCCCTCACCTCAGGAGAGCAGCTCATGCACCCTCGCCGTCTGCTGGCCGCGTGCTTGCTGGCCACCGCCGTAGCCGCAACGCTGCGCGCCCAGGAACGTGACACCACCCGCGCGACGACGCG
>JBFJHJ010000025.1:0-48501 GCA_041613315.1 Gemmatimonadales bacterium | reverse complement strand
TGCCTGAGCACCGACATGCCTCTGCCCGTGACACGTGTTGGGATTCCCATCATGCCACAATATCGGGAACGGACCGCGATCCCCGCAAGCGCGGTGTTGCCGCCTTGCCGCCGTGGAAGCCGCGGCGTATCATGCCGGCGCGGCGTGAACGGAATAGCGTCCCACACGAGGGCTTCGGCCGTCATGGCTTTGCGAGTCGACATTCAAGCGGATATGACGACGGCATCCAATCGCGCGAGCCTCCGGCGCCTGGCCCTCGCGTCGTTGGTGAGCGGGATCGCCGCCTGCGCATCGGGCTCCGACCAGGTGTCCGGGGAGCCGGGGACTCCGCTCCCCGGGCTCTCGGAAGCCCAACTCGGCGAATTTCAGGCCGGGCTCGCGTTGTTCGACAAGGTGTACACGCCCGAGGAGGGGTTGGGGCCGTTGTTCAACGAGAACCAGTGCAGCGCGTGCCACACGGTTCCGGCGAGCGGCGGCACCACGGGATTCGAGCGCGTGGTCAAGGCGACGCGCTTCGAGGGACCGGGAGCCTGTGACGCGCTGAGCCACGAAGGCGGCGAGAACATCAGGAGCCAGGCCACCCCGCTCCTCAAAGCCCACGGCGTGGAGCGAGAGGTGATTCCGCCGAGCGCCACGGAGGTCGGCCGGTTCCTGCCGCCGTTTCTCTTCGGATTGGGACTGGTCGAGGCGATCCCGGACGAGACCATCTTGTCGCGGGAGGACCCCGACGATCTGGACCGCGACGGCATCTCGGGCCGGGCGGGGCGAACCCCGGATGGCCGCCTAGCACGATTCGGCCGCAAGGCCGAGTTCGCGACGGTCACAGAGTTCATCGACGGCGCCTTGCGGTTCGAGATGGGGCTGACCACCCCCCGCAACCCAGAAGAGGAAACCATCAACGGCGTGCCCGTGCCCCCGGGCACGGACCCCGCGCCCGACCCCGAGGTCGGTCAGGGCACGCTGGACTTGCTCACGGCGTTCGTCCGTTTCCTCGTCCCGCCGGGGCGGGCGACGCCGAGGTCCACGGCCCATCGCGACACGCTGGCAGCCGGGGAACGCCTGTTCCACGCCATGGGTTGCGCGCAGTGTCACACGCCGTCGCTCCGAACCGGCCCAAGTGACGTTCCCGCGCTGCACCGCAAGACGGTGAACCTGTACTCCGATCTCCTGCTGCACGACATGGGACCGGCCTTGACGGACGTGTGCGGCGTCGCGGCGTCGCCGGCGGAGGTCCGGACCGAGATGCTCATGGGGCTGCGTCACCGCGACATCTATCTGCACGATGGGCGCACGGGCGATCTCGCGGAGGCGGTCCTGGCGCATGGGGGAGAGGCGCAAGACGCGCGGGACGCCTTTGCCGGCCTCACGTGGTTGCGGCAGCAATACGTGTTGATCTTCTTGCGGTCCCTTTGAGTTGGCGATGGGTGGACGGTCGCCGGCGGCGCCGATCGGCTACTGCCCCCCGCGCATCCGCCCCGTGCGGGTCCAGATCACGATGACCCCGCACTGGGTCTCGACGCTCGTGCCGCCGAACTGCACCGGGACCTGACTGGAGCTGCGGTAGACCTCGATGGCGGCGATGGTGGAGGGGTGGCCGATGTCGTCGAGGCTCAATCCCTCGTCGATGCTCTGGAGCTGCTCGTCGATCGCCTGCTCGACATCAAGGGGATCATCCAGCCGCTTCGGGCGTGAATCGCCGCGCGCGTACATGATCCCGTCCACGAACACCCGAGGCCGGCAGACTCCGCCGTGTGAGAGGTTGCTGCCGCGGAGCTGGACGGACCGCGGGCCCACGCTACCATCGGACATCGCCACCAGATTGACACCGGGGAGACCTCTCAAGAGGTCGGTGACCGTGGCGGCCTGACGCTTCTCGATGTCCGCCGGCGTGATGTAGTGCCCGAAGTCGCCTCGCTGCCGGTCGTAGAACCCGGTCAACTCCAGATACCGCCGCATCGCCGCCGCCGACACCTCTACGGCGTCCAACATCACCGGGATCCGCCGCAGGCGATAGACCGAGTTCAGGTCGTCGTCCGGCTCGACCTCGAGCGGTCCCGCCACCCACGCCTGATACCCGATGCGCTTCGCTTCGACGTAGTAGCTCCCCGGCCCAGGAACCTCGAGGAACCAGTAGCCTTCGTCGTCGGTGACGGCGGTGACGACGAGGACGCTTCCTTGGAGCAGCGTGACCAGGCCGGCGATGATCGGTTCGTCGGTTTCGACGTCCAGGAGCCGGCCGCTCAGGCGCTGGGCGCTGGCCGGGTGGGGAGCACCGACCGTGAGGAGCACAGCCCACAGGGCGACGGCGACGGCCAGCGTGGCGGGGCGCGTGAGGCTACAGTCGCGGCGCGGCCGCTCCATCTCCGGCCACCTCGGTCTGACGACGGAACCGCCAGTCCTCGGCGTCTGCGACGGGAGCTTGGCCCGGCGGGTCAGCGGTCCGAGCTTGCCGTTTCGCACGATCCTTCCAGCCGGTACGACCTATCAATAGTGCCACGGTCCGCGGGTCGGCGCCACCTGTGCTGCGATCACGACGTTCGCCGCCCCGCCGCCCGTGATGCTCCACGTACCGCAACGACGGGGTGGAAGGCCCCGCTGGCCTCCCACCCCGCCATCACCTGCCCACGGCGCCACGCGCCGCGGGCACGATACTCAGGTGCTACCCTAGATGCCCGGTGGAACGTTCGGGTCCAACGGCTTCCTCAGGTTCGGGTTCCCCTCGTACTCCGAGAGGGGGATCGGGTAGCAGGTCCATGCGCCGTAATCCCCCCACTGGGCGTTCGGATGCTGCCCCGTGGGGAAGTAGCTCCCGTTGGCGAACGGCCCGTTGCCGGCGTCGAACCGCGTCCACCGGCGCAGGTCCGGCAGGCGGAAGCCGCCCATGAAGAGGTCGCGCCCTCGCTGGTTCCTGAGCTCGCGTCGAAGGGCTTGACCGGTCAACGACACGGCAACCTGGTTGCCCACCGCGCGCCGCGCGTTGACGAAGGCCTGGACCGCCGCCTCGTTCGCCGTGATGTCCTGCATGGCGAGCGCCTCGTAGTAGTGATGCTGCGCCTCGACGTAGTCCGCCAGCAGGATGTCGGTGTCGAACTCGGCCAGCAACGGCATGGCACTCGGGGCCGTGCCCGTGCAGGCCGGGCACGCCGCCGATGACGGGGCGATGGTCTGCCCGTTGTAGTCGCTGTAGCGCAGTCCTTGGAAGAGCTTGTACAGCCGGGTCAGCGCGTTGTGACCTGTCCTCGACGTCACCTCGTGCTGAATCCGCGGGTCCGTCTGCGGCGCGATGACATTGGCTTGGGGGAACGTGAATCCCGTCCCATCGAAGCTGGGATGCACGCCGGTGAACGAGGGGTGGATCCCCAGCGTAAAGTTGCCCCCGTGACTGGTGTTCTCCAGGGGGTTCCGCCCGCCGTCGATATCGACGTACCGCAGCCACCACTGGAAGTTCGCGGTGACCTGGTTCGCGTGCGTCGCGGCGTCCGCCCAGTTCCCCAGACCGAGGTTGGCCCGGGCGAGCCCGGTGCGCGCGAGGTTCGCGACGTCGGTGGCGCCGGCGGTCTGCGCGGTGCTCAGCGCCTCCGTCAGGTAGGGCAGCGCCAAGCCGAACGTCTCCAATTGCGACAGCACCGTCCCGCTGGGATTGTCGGGATCCGGCGACACCACCACCTGACACATGTTCTCGCCCAGGATGACGGCGCTGTAGCCGGCGAACACGAGCGTCGTTGCCAGCTCTTTGTTGAAGTTGCGGCTGGGGTCGTCCGCCGCCCAGCCGCGAATGCGCTCCGCCAGATCGTGCCCCATGCGGAGCGCCCTGCTGGCCGACTCGAAGATGTTGGTCGTGGGGCCTTCCAGGTAACTGATGATCCGCTGGTTGACCCGGGCGTAGTCTTCCCAGTTGAGTCCGCTCAGCACCTCATCCGTAGGGTACATGGCGTATTCCAGGTTGAAGTCGTACGCCTCCTGGAAGCGGTCCATCACTCCATTCAACTGCACCTGGATGAGCGCCGGGTCGTTCAGCGCTTCGACTTGAATCTCCTCGGGGTTGTCCACCTTCAGCAGATCGCTGGGGCTGCACCCCGCGGCCAGGGCGAGGATGGCGCCGGCGGCACACATCCCCGTCCATGCGATGTGATTCCGTCTCATGATGCGCCCTCCTCTAGAAGCTGGCACGCACCGAAAACGACAGACGGCGCGTCTGTGGCGTCGATGCGTAGTCGAGCATGGTGAAATCGCTATTCGGGCTGAACTGTACCTCGGGATCGCCCCGGCCCTTGTATTTGGTCCAGATGGCGAGGTTGCGACCCGACAGCGTCACGGACCAGCGGCTGCCTCCGGGGATGAACCGCGTCCACTGCGAGGGCAGCGTGTACGTCAGGGCCAACTCCCGGAACTTGATGAAGTCGGCCTTGCTGATGTGGCTGATGGTCTGGAGCGAACGCAACGCCTCGACGTCGGCCTCGGACACGTTCGGATTCAGCGGCGTCCCGCCCGTATTGATGTCCCACGTGTTCAGGTCGATGCGGCTGTTGATCGAGCAGATGGCGCACCACTGGTAGTGGCCACCCCGGTAGTCGAACTGGGTGAAGATTCGGAGCCCGCCGAACACCGTGAACGTGTTGGTCAGCGCCGCCTCGCGCGTGGGGCGGGACGGCCCCATGTAGATGTCGTCACATTCGGCATCGCGATCCCAGGTGGGATCGCTCGGCGCCCAGCGGCAACTGCCGAGGACCGTCGGGTTACCGAGCGCGGGATCGGTGACGATGGTCCCGGCGGGGTCGCGCAGCACCACGGCCCCGTTGGCATCCCGCTCCACGTCCACCGCCCAGAACGCCCCCATCGGGAAGCCCTCGCGATGACGCTGCACGTCCGCGAAGCTCCCGAAGATGCTCTCTTCCCGGATGGGATTGCCCTCGTCGTCGCGGCCGAACGACTTGAGGCGGTTCTTGTTGGTGGAGAACGCCAGGCTCGCGTCCCACGCGAAGTTTCGCGTGAAGATCGGCGTCCCGGTCACGAGCAGCTCGATCCCGGAGTTGGTGATCTCGCCGATGTTGACCAGGTGCGACCCGGTGAACCCGGTCGAGCCGGCGTCCGGCACGCTGATCAAGGCATCCACGGTGCGCTGATTGTAGTACGTGAGCTCGATCCCGGCCCGCCCGTCCAACAGGGACGCGTCGAATCCGGTCTCCCACTCCTGCCCCGTCTCGGCCTTGAGATTGGGGTTCCCGTACGACGACGTCTGCAGCGTGTTCACGATGGCGTCGGTCGCGCCTTGACGGACCACGCCCTGGCTGGTGGTGTGCGTCCGGTCGGCGGAGAAGGGCGCCGGCGCGTTGCCGGCCCGGCCCCAGGCGAACCGGAGCTTCAGCTGGTCCATGAAATCGAGGTTGTAGAAGTCTTCCTCGGACACGATCCAGGAGACCGAGGCTTTGGGATAGACCACCAGCGAGAAGTCGGATCCGAACGCCGAGTTGTCGTCAATCCGGACGGCGCCGGTGACGTACACCCGGTCTCGCCAGCCGATCTGCTCCTGCAAGTAGAAGCCCAACGACGTCTGCTCGGACAGCTGCTCGTCCGCCGAGCGCGACGCCGACGAGCCGATGAGGTTCAGATTGTTCGCGACGAGTCCCTCGCCGATGACGAAGAACCCCCGATACGTCCGGGCGTTGAGCTGCATGCCGGCGGAGAACACCGAATTGATCTTGTCACTGAGGTCGAGATCCACCGATCCGGAGTAGTCCATCGTCCACCGGTGGATGAGCGGGATCTCGTGATCGATCGCCCCCGTCGCGTTGATCGTTCCCCACGGGCGTCGGCCCGTCGTATCCTGCCGGAAGAACTCGGTCTCCCGGTAACTCTGTCGGTCCAGACCCAACGTGAGCTTGTGCCGGAACCATTCCAAAGGCGCCCAGTTGCCGGTCAGCCCGATGGTCAGCCGCTCCAACCGGTTCTGCCGGTCGAACTCGTTCGACAGCCACGGGTTGAAGTTCCGGAATCCCGGCTCCCAATCCGGCCGCTCCGCGCGCGAGCGCCCGCGCATGGCGTTCCGGTTGATGCTGTTGGACGCGTTGTTGTTGAGCGGCTGCTGCAAGTGCGTCCGCGAGTAGGCGAACTGCACCGCCAGGTCCACCGTCGGGGACACGCTGACGTCGAAGTTGGCCCGGCCGCCCGTCCGATTGAAGAAGTTGTTGAAGAAGACGCCGTCTTCCGCGGTCCGGTTGAACGACAAGAAGTAGCCCATCGTGCTGGAGCCGCCCCGGGCCGAAATGTTGAAGTCCATCGTGTTGCCCGCGCGGAGCGCGGCGGGATGCCGGAAGAGCGGGTCGTCTTTGATGACGAACGTCCCATCACCCACGTCGAGGATGTCCGCGGCGGGGATCCCCGTGTTCAGGCACGAGGTCACACCCTTGTACGGCCCTTCGGTGTGCGTCGTGCACTCCCCACCGAGCGAGGCGTCGTTGCCCCACCATTGGACCGTGGTCGGGTCCATGCACCCTGGGAACGACGCGGAAGTCTGGTTGGCGAGGGTGCAGCGCCAGTACGTCGTATTGGCGCCAATGCTCCGGGTCCACTCGTTCTGCCCGAACTCGATACTGGTGTTCCACCGAACCCCCTCCTGCCCCCGCCGCCCCTTCTTCGTGATGATCTGGATCACCCCGTTGGCCGCGTCCGCCCCATACAACGTGGCGGCGGCCGGGCCCTTGATGACCTCGATGCTCTCGATGTCCTCGGGATTGAGGAAATCGAGCGCCGTGCCTCCCTGATACGTGCTCGCGGCCTCGACGGTACCGCTCTCGATCCGGATCCCATCCACGTAGAACACCGGCGCATACTCCGCGCTCAGCGAGCCCGCGCCGCGGATCCGGATGTTGGCCGACGAGCCGGTCTGGCCGCTGTTGGACATCAGGGTGAGTCCCGGCGTCCGGCCCGTGAGCAGCTCGGTGACGCTCGTGATCGGCACGTCTTCCAACTTGTCACCGACCGTGATCCCGCCCACCGAGTTACCGAGCACCCGCTTCTCCTGGGCGCCCGCCGTCCCCGTGACCACCAGCTCGTCGAGCACGATCGCCGCCCGCTGCAGCGTGAAGTTCGCGGTGACCGCCTGGCCCAAGGCCACCGTGGCGCTCGCTTCGACCCTCGAAAAACCAATCACCGAGGCCCGAAGCGTGTGCGTGCCAAGGGGCACGTCCCGGATGACGTAGCGGCCGACTTCGTCCGTGGTGCCGACCAGCGACGTCCCCACGACCTGAATGCGCGCGCCCGCGATTGGGCGTTCGGTCGTGGCCGCCGTGACGGTGCCTTCGACCGTCCCGGTGGCTTGTGCCGACACGGGCGCTGCCCCCACCGACAGCATGGTTATCGCCATGCCGAAGGCGAGAGCCCCGGTCCAACATTGCTTGGGAACCATAAGATGGCCTCCCTGTTTGTGGAAAACATGTGGGGCGCCCCGCAGCTCGTGCATGCCGAGCCGTGCGAAGCCGTGTCGCACCAATCCTGAACGCAACACGTCCCCTGAACGTCGAATAGATAGGAACCGGCCCGACGAGGCGCGCCGCGAGCGCAACACCCCGGATCTCGGACCGCCAGCGCTTCAGATGCGCTCGACCGACTACACCGGTCGCGTTATACCGACAAGCCGCAGCTAGCGTGGCCGATCAGCAGGCAGCCGTTTTGCTGATAGGTTCGAACAGAGGGGTCAGCAAACCGGGACCTGGAAACAAGTTGCCTCCCAGTGCGGTGACCTGTCAAGTCAGGAGCCCTCGAGCGGCCCGACGCCTCGGCCCTTCAATTTGCCGGGCTTCCCCCCCACCTGCATCTTCGAGCGCGACCCCTCAGGCAAGGACCCGCGCATGACACGCTCGTCCATCCGATGGGCGATCACCCTCGCCCCAGCCACGCTCGTCGCGGCCGTGATGCTACCGGGCATCCCGGCCCCGCCGGCCGCCGCGCCGCGCTTCGCGATCCGCTTCCCCCCGGAACGGAGCGGCGCGCCGCTCGACGGCCGGCTCCTGCTCATGCTCTCGGCCGATTCGAGCGCCGAGCCACGCTTCCAGATCAGCGACGGCCCGGGCACCCAGCTGGTCTTCGGGGTGGACGTCGAGGAATGGAAGCCCGGTCAGGACGCGATCGTGGATGCGCGCGCGTTCGGCTTCCCCATCCGGAGCCTCGCCCAGGTCCCCGCCGGCCGCTACCGCGTGCAGGCGCTCGTCAACCGCTACGAGACGTTCCGCCGCGCGGACGGCCACGTAGTCAAGCTCCCGCCCGACAAGGGCGAGGGCCAGCAGTGGAATCGGAAGCCCGGCAACCTGTACTCGATCCCGCGGGAGATCGCGTTCGACCCCGCACGAGACGCCGTCATCCGGATCACCCTCGATCAGGAGATCCCGCCCATCCCCGACCCGCCGGAGACCGCGTACATCAAGCACGAGCGCATCCAGAGCAGATTGCTCACGGAGTTCTGGGGCACGCCGGTGTATCTGGGCGCGCACGTGCTCTTGCCGGAGGGCTTCGACGCGCACCCCGAGGCGCGCTATCCCCTCGTCGTGAACCACGGGCATTTCCCCTACACGTTCGACGGGTTCCGCCCCGAGCCGCCCGACTCGAGCGCGCCATGCGAGTACAGCGCGCGTTTCCGGCTCGACTGCTACAACCGCATCCAGCAGGAGTCCGCGCACCAGTTCTATAAGGAATGGACGGGGCCGGGCTTCCCTCGGGTACTGCTCGTCGAGATCCAGCATCCCACGCCGTACTACGACGACTCATACGCGGTGAACTCCGCCAACAACGGCCCCTACGGCGACGCGATCATGCGGGAGCTGATTCCCCATTTGGAGCGGACGTACCGGGGGATCGGCGAGGGGTGGGCCCGGTTCACCTATGGCGGCTCCACCGGCGGCTGGGAAGCGATGGCCGTGCAGGTGTTCTACCCCGACGCGTTCAACGGCGCGTGGGTGGCGTGCCCCGACCCCATCGACTTCCGCGCGTATACGGTCGTGAACATCTACGAGGACAAGAACGCCTACTACCTGGACGACACCTGGAAGCGGACGCCGCGGCCCGGACGCCGCGACTGGCTGGGCCACGTGTCGACGACGCTGGAGGAGACGAACCACTACGAGCTCGCCCTCGGCACCAAGAGCCGCTCGGGGCAGCAGTGGGACATCTGGGAGGCGGTGTACTCGCCCGTGGGGCCGGACGGCTACCCCAAGCGCCTGTGGAACAAGCTCACGGGCGAGATCGACCGGGAGGTCGCGGCGCACTGGCGCGAGCACTACGACCTGTCGTACATCCTGCGGCGCGATTGGAAGACGCTCGGCCCCAAGCTCCGGGGCAAGCTCTTTATCTACGTCGGCGACATGGACAACTACTATCTCAACAATGCGGTCTATCTGACCGAAGAGTTTCTCACGCAGACGACCGATCCCCACTACGGCGGCGAGGTGGACTACGGGGATCGGGCGGAGCACTGCTGGAACGGGGATCACACGCGCGCGAACGCGTACTCGCGGCTGCGCTACCACCAGATGTTCATCCCGCGGATCATGGACCAGATCCGCAAGAACCATCCGGCCGGGGCGGACACGGTGAGTTGGCGGTACTAGACGGTACTTGGGTGAAACAAGGCCCCCCAAGGCCCCCATCTCTCCGTGGAGCAACCGTGGGACGCACCGCCCGATCGAGTTGGGTCGAGCAGCCGCCGGAGATAGTTCGTTAACATATTACACAGTAATAACTTAACCAACCGTGGGGCATTTCGCAGCCCACTCTTGCAGGCTGAGCGCAGTATCTTGCGCTCTCACGCTCTGCGACCCATTCTGCGGCCCCTGCAGCCGGCGTCGCGAGGCCGCCGGCCCCCCTTCCCCACCCGACTATATTGCGACCACAGACCGGTTCGAGCCACCAGCTAAGCCATTGTGCTATGAGCATTTACGGCCAGCCAAACTCCTGGCAGTGCGGGCCTTTCGCCCTCAAGCACGCCCTGATCACTCTAGGGATTTTCACCCACGAGGACCGGCTCACGGAGCTGGCCGGCTCCACCGTCGAGGGCACCGACGAGATCGAGCTCGCCCGGGCGGCGGGTGCCTGGGGCTGCGACCTCCTGACGGTGCGGCGACGCCACGCGTGGAGCGCCTGGCGCGAGCTCCGGACGTTGCTCGCCCGCGGCGCCCCGGTCCTGCTCTGCCTCGACCAATGGGACCATTGGGTGACCGTCGTTGCTGAGGAGCGCGATCGGGTCATGGTGTTCGACAGCCACTACGACCACCCGGTGCTTCGGATCGAGCCGTGGGCGCATGTCGCGCGGCGCCTTGCCTACCGCGTGCCGCGCCGCCTCGGGTTCGGGGCCCGCCGGCTCTACGATCTCCACCCGCTCGTTTCGCGCGAGCGGCGCCCTGCCCGGCTCGCGCTCACGCTCGCTCGGGCCCGCCAGCTTCTCGAGCTCGAGCACGGGGCGTTGGCACGCACGTTCGATCGTTACGCCGAGCGCCTGCTCAGCCTTGAGGCCATCGGGACGGTCGCGAGCGCGCGGCCCCTCGACCGCGTCCTCGAGGAGCGCCGGAGCACAATCCTCGGCACCGTCGCAGACGTGCACGGTGTCAACCACGGCGCGCCCGAGCGCGAGCTCAAGCGGCTCGCGTTCGTCGCGGGGTTGTACGGCCTGCGGCTCGACCCGGCGCACGAGCACGACGCGGTGGGTCGGCTCGCCGCCGTGATCGCCCAACTCGCGACCGAGGCCGACGCGGCGCCACGCGCCGCGCCGCCGTCGCTCGCGACGGTTTCCTCTCAGGCGGCCTGACGCCACCGCTCAGGCGGCCTGACGCCACCGCGATCCGTCGGTCGCCCGCGGTGCAGGCGCGCGGTGGAGCGGCGGTGTCGCCGGCTCAGTCGCCGAACGGCGACGGCCGGTGCCGGGAGCCCGGTTTGGGTGCCGCGTCGAGCAGCCGCTGCAGCTCCTCGATGCTGAGCTCGAATGGGTCGGATTGGTGGCCCGGCGACGGGACCGCGCGCTGCGGTTCGGGGTTGCCCGATATCGGCACGTAGTCCCACTCGTCGGCCGAGCGGTCTCGGATCTCCCACCCATGTCCGTTGCGATCGACAAATGTCCGATAGCCCATCGCACCACTCCTTACCCATGTCCGCGGTCAACGAGCAGAAACGTAGAGACGTGCTCGAGGAAACGACAGCGGGTCCGCGCCATCGCGCGCTACACGCCCACCCGCGGCACCACGCGCTCGGCGTCGCTCGCGAGCTCGAAGTACCCCACGGGCTCGCTGAATCGGAACACCGACGCCACCAGGCTGGGCGGGAAGCTCTGCCGCAACACGGTATAGTCCCGGACGTTGCCGTTGTAGAACCGCCGGGCGGCCGCGATCCGATCCTCCGTCAGGGCCAGCTGCGTCTGGAGGGCCAGGAAGTGGCGGTCGGCCTTGAGGGTCGGGTAGTTCTCGACCACGGCGAACAGGTCCCGGACGCCCCGCATCAGCGCCGATTCGTCCGCGGCCAGCGCCGACACATCGCGATGGTCGGTCATCGCACGCACCCGCAGCGCGAGCACACGGTCCAACACCGTCCGCTCGTGCGCCGCGTAGCCCTTCACGGTCTCCACCAGGTTGGGGATCAGCTCGTGACGCCGTTTGAGCTCGACATCGATGTCCGCCCAGCTCTCTTTCAGGTGCTGGCGCAGCCCCACGAGGCGATTGAACGTCGCGATGAGCCAGACGAGGGTCAGCCCGCCGAGGACGAGGGCCGCGATGCTTCCGCCGCTCATGGCTGACCACCCGGCTCGAGTCGCGTCACGAGGTGCTCCGGCCAGAGCGCGAAGAAGTCCCGCGCCCAACCGAGCCAGCGCCGGAAGTCGTCCACGTCCCACGTCGACAGCCCGTCCCAGAGGAGGCAGTCGCCGTTCTTGAGCTCGACCCGCGGCGGGGTACGGGCCAGGAGGAACTCCATCATCCGGGGATGGATCACGGCGTAGGCGAAGTCCTTTTTCGAGCTCGTGACGTGAAAGCGGCGGCTGAACGCCTCGGACTCGAAGTCGATATCGTCAAACCCGAGGGTCGCGGCCACACGATCGCCGAACCACTCGCCCCGGAGGACGAGCGACGGCACGACGACGTACGGCGGCTCCACGACGAGGTAGCTGAGTGTACGTTTCGCTTCGTCCTTTCCCGAGCCCTCCTTGAACGTGTAGTCGCCCATCGCGACCCGGAACGTGCGGCCGCCGACGTCGAGCGTGCCCCTCAGGGTGTTGAACGCCTCGCCGTCGCGGCCGCGGCGGAACAGCTCGTGGCCGTAGCGCTGCTCGTAGCTCGGGTCCCGCCGCGCATGAAACGACCAGCCCAGCTGCCGCGCCAGGCGTCCGAGGGCCTCGCGTCGGGCGGCGGCGTGGCGGTGCTGCAGGTACGCGAGCGCCGCGATGGCGGCGACCACGACGACAAAGAGCACCCATTCCATCGGCGGGGTTGGCCTGACGGACGCGCTATGGCCGCCGGAGGCGCGTCTCCCACTCGCGTACCGGGGCCGCCGAGCGATCGCCCGGCGGAAGCGGCGAGGAGGCGCGCTCCGGACCGTGGACGGCGTCGAGCGACGAGCGGAGTCTCGCGGCGAGGTGCGGCATGGGCCGTAATGTGGGCGGCGGACCCAGCGGGGAGCAAGGCAGACCTCAACCGTGCGACCTCGCGCCCCACTCCTGCGCCCCTAGAAAACCCGCCGTGCCCCCGTTTACTTACTCCGCCATGTGGCAGCGATCCGCGGCGTGACGTCGCGTCCCGAAGGCGTCCCGCCGATCCCCGAGCGCATCCGAGGCCTCGCCGCGGTCGCGAGCAACCTCTTCTGGAGTTGGCACCGCGAGGCGCGGACGTTGTTCCGCGCCATCGACGGGCCGTTGTGGCGTCTCACACAGCACAACCCGATTGCCCTACTCGCCCGTGTGGACCCCAGCCGCCTCGAGGCGTGCGCGCGGGATCCCGAGTTCCTCGGCCTGTACGATCGGGTCATGGCGCTGTTCGAGCGGGGAACGGCGCCCGAGGGTACGTGGTTCGCGGGCGCTGCGTCCGAGCTGGCCGGCCGACCCATCGCCTACTTCTGCGCCGAGTTCGCGCTCCATAATTCGGTGCCGACGTATTCGGGCGGCCTGGGCGTGCTGGCCGGGGACCACTGCAAAGCCGCCTCCGATCTGGGCGTGCCGCTCGTGGGGGTGGGTCTGCTCTACACGCGAGGCTACTTCGACCAGCGGATTCGGCTGGACGGCTGGCAGGAGGACACGCCAGAGGAGTTCGATCCGGCGCGGACGCCGCTCACCCGCGTGGTGGGCGGGGCCGAGGCACCGGGCCTCACGACGGTCGAAGTGTCGGGCCGACCGGTGCATGTCGGCGCGTGGAAGATGTTGGTGGGCCGCGTGCCGGTCTATCTCCTCGACACCGATCTCGAGGCCAACCACGGCGAGGACCGCGAGCTGTCGCACAAGCTCTATGCCGGAGGCGCCGAACTCCGGCTCCGGCAGGAGGCGGTGTTGGGCATCGGCGGCGTACGCGTGCTCCGCGCGTTGGGGATCGCACCCGCGGTGTGGCACGCCAATGAAGGGCACGCGGCGTTCATGCTGATGGAGCGGGTCCGCGAGCGGCTCGCCGGCGGGACGCCCCTTGGCGAGGCGATCGACCGGGTCCGGGCGACGAGTCTCTTCACCACCCACACCCCGGTGCCCGCGGGCCACGACATCTTCCCGCACGACCTGTTCCATCGCGTGATGGGCGGATACGTGGACACGTTCGGCGAGGCGCGGGAGCAGGCCGTCCGCCTCGGCCACCATCCGGAGCGCGACCACGGGTTGTTCCACATGACCGCGGCGGCCATCCGGCTCTCGCGGCATACGGTGGGCGTCGCACGGCGGCACGGCGAAGTGACGCGCGCCATGTGGCAGTGCCTCTGGTCCGGACGACGGCCCGAGGACGTGCCGATCGGTCACGTGACCAACGGTGTGCATCTCGGGACGTGGATGGCGCACCGCTTGCGCGACCTGCTCGACCGGCACCTGGGCCCGGACTGGGAAGCGCGCAGCCGGGAACCGGACCTGTGGGATCGCGTGCTCGCCCTCGACGACGAGGAGCTCTGGTCGGTCCACTTGCGGACGAAGGACATCTTGATGGGGTACATCCACGAGGAGGCCCGGCTTCGGTGGCGGGACCGGTGGGAGGAGGCGGCGCACCTCGTCGGGGCCGGCACGCTGCTCAACGCCGGCGCAATGACGATCGGGTTCGCGCGGCGCTTCGCCGGTTACAAACGGCCGGAGTTGCTCTTTCGGGATCCTGAACGGCTGCGCACGTTGCTCGTGAACCCGCGTCGGCCGGTCCAGCTCATCTTCGCGGGCAAGGCGCATCCCGCGGATGAGACCGGCAAGCAGATCTTGCAGCAGGTGTACGCGTTCACGCGGGATCGCCGCTTCGAGGGTCGCATCGCGTTCCTCGAGGACTACGAGCTGCACATGGCGCACCGGCTGGTGCAGGGCGTGGATCTGTGGCTCAACCTGCCACGCCCGCCGCTGGAAGCGTGTGGGACGAGCGGCATGAAGGCGGGACTGAACGGGATCCCGCAGGTGAGCACCCTGGACGGCTGGTGGGCAGAGGGCTATACAGGCGCCAACGGGTGGGCGATCGAGCCGCCCGCCCCCGAGACCGACGGCGATGCCGCCGATGCCGACCGGCTGTACGCCTTGCTCGAAACGGACGTGGTGCCCTGCTTCTACGAGCGAGACGGTCGCGGCCTACCGCACCGCTGGATCGAGCGGATGAAGCACGCGATTCGGACGGCGGCGCAGCACTTCACGGCTCAGCGCATGGTCGCGGACTACGCGACCCACTACTACCTCCCGGCGATGCGAGGGACCGGGCGTGACGACGACGCACCCAGCAACTGAGCAACGCGATGCCACGTAGCGCTCGTCCCAAGGCCCGGCGCCGGGCGCCGAAGCGTCGGACGCCGGCGCCCTATGCCGTGGTGCACCTGACCGCGGAGTATTGGCCGTTCGCCCGTACCGGCGGGCTGGCAGAGGCCGTCCGCGGTCTCGCGACGTTCCAGGTTGCCGAGGGCGCGTCGTGCAGCATCGTGCTGCCGCTGTACCGCTGCGCACGGGAGGCCGCGGCCGACTTGGAGCCGGCGGGCCCGCCCTTTACGATCGCGCTCGGGGATCAACGCGAAGAGGGGCGCCTCTGGCGGCCCGCGAGCGGCGACGCCGGCCCGCGCGTCTACTTCGTCGAGCACGAGCAGTTCTTCGACCGCGAGGGGATCTACGGCGAAGCCGGGGCCGACTATCCCGACAACGCGCAGCGGTTCGCCTTCCTCTGCCGCGCCGCCCTCGAGGCGCTCCCCGACATGGAAGCCGCACCGCTCGTCCTCCACGCGCACGACTGGCACACCGCCCTCGCGCCCGTCTACCTCCGGACCACGCTCGCCGGCCAGCCGTTCTACGATCGAGTGGCGTCCGTGCTGTCGGTGCACAACGCCGGCTTCCAGGGCCACTTTCCCGTCGAGTCGCTGGCGATGGTGGGGCTGCCCGGGGACCTCTACGAGTGGCAGCGCATGGAGTGGTACGGCCGCGTCAACTGGCTCAAGGGCGGGCTGGTCTTCGCGGACATGAGCGTGACCGTGAGCCCCACGCACGCCCATGAGCTGCGGACACCGTCCGGCGGGTTCGGGTTGCACGACACGTTCATCGCGTCGAAGGATCGCCTCGTCGGGATCATCAACGGGATCGACACCGGCATCTGGAACCCCACAACCGACGGCGACATCACCGCACGCTATTCGCTCGACGACCTCTCGGGCAAGGGGCGCTGCAAGGCGGCCCTCCAGCAGGAGCTGCAACTGCCTCTGCGCGATCGCACGCCGGTGTTCGGCATGACCGCGCGCCTCGTCGCCCAGAAAGGGCTGGACCTCGTGTTGGGCGCCACCGCGCTCACCGCGCTCGACGCGCAGTTCATCTTCCTGGGTCAGGGCGAACAGCGCTACGAGCAGGCACTGCGGGGGCTCGCCGACGCCATGCCCGAGCGGATCGCCGTCGAGTTCGACTTCAGCGAGCCGCTGGAGCACCGTGTCATCGCGGGTTCCGATCTCTTGATGATGCCCTCGCTCTACGAGCCGTGCGGACTGACGCAGATGCGCGCCCAGCGCTACGGCGCGATCCCCGTGGCCCGCCGGGTCGGCGGCCTGGCCGACACGATCGAGGACGGCGTCACCGGCTTCTTGTTCGACGAGTATACGCCGGCCGGCTTCGACGTCGCGGCCCGCCGGGCGGTCGATCAGTACGCGGACCGGCCGGCGTGGGAGCTGATCATGCGCGAAGCAATGCAGCGCGAGTTCGGCTGGGCCCGGTCGGTGGCGCGCTACGTTGAGGTATACCGCCGTGCCCTGGCGGCGCGGGGCCTCGCGGACTGACGACGCCCACGATGGATTTCGTCCTCGCGCTCCACAGCCATCTGCCATACGTGCTCAACCACGGGCGCTGGCCGCACGGGAGCGACTGGCTGTGCGAGGCGGCGCTCGACACCTATCTGCCGCTCCTGGAGATGGTGCGGGCCCTGGACGCCCGCGGGACGGCATGCCCGCTCACGATCGGGTTCACGCCGGTGTTGGCCAACCAGCTCGCCGACCCGCGCTTCGCTGACGAATTGGCGCAATTCGTCGAGCAGCGGCTCCGGGCGTGCGACGAGGCGCCGGCGGCCCTGGCGGCGACCGGCGACGGTGCGCTCCGACCGCTCGTCGAGTTCTGGCGGGCGCGCATCCGCCGGCTCGACGACCTCTTTCAGGCGATCGACCGGGATCTCGTCGCCGCCTTCGGTGATCTCGACCGCCGGGGCGTCATCGAGATCATCGGCGGAGCGGCGACCCACGGATACCTGCCGCTCCTCGGGCGCGACGAAAGCGTGCGCCTGCAACTCGCCGTCGGGCGCGCGGAGCATCGCCGCCTGTTCGGCCGCGCGCCGGCCGGCATCTGGCTTCCTGAATGCGCGTACCGGCCCCGTGGCCGGTGGGCGCCGCTCCCGGCCGCACCGGCGTCGGGGACACGAGCCGGAATCGAGGAACACCTGGCATCCGCCGGGTTCCGGTACTTCTTCACCGACGCGCACCTGGCGCGCGCCGGCACCGCGTTGGGGATGTACGCCGAGGTGCCGCTCGGAACCGAACGGTTCGATGCGGAGCGTCACGACGCCCCCGCAGTGAGCCGGGGGGCCGAGGAGCGCTCCCCCTATCACGCGTACCGCGTGTCCAGCGGTCGCCGCCATCCGGTCGCCGCCCTCGTGCGCGATCCGCGATCCTCGATGCAAGTCTGGAGCCGACACCACGGGTACCCGGGGGACGAGTGGTATCTGGAGTTCCACAAGATCCGCTGGCCCGGCGGCCTCAAGTACTGGCGCGTCAGCGGACCGCAGGTGGACCTCGGAGAGAAGCGCCCCTACGAGCCGGCACGGGCGTTGGCGCGTGCGGCCATTCATGCCGACCACTTCGCCGGCCTCCTGGGCGCGATCGCGGCGGCTCGGGGGGACGGTGGCGGGCAGGTCATCGCCGCGCCGTTCGACACCGAGCTGTTCGGGCATTGGTGGTTCGAGGGCATCGACTTCCTGAGCGCGCTCTACCGGCGACTCGCCGATTGGCCAGACCTCCGCCCCGTCACGGCGTCGCAGCACCTCCAGGGGCGTGTGTCGGGCCGCGCGCTCCGCCTCGCGGCCGGCTCCTGGGGTGCGAACGGCGACGACAGCATGTGGCTGAACGAGGGCACGCAGTGGATGTGGGAGCGCCTGTGGCCGCTGGAGTACGCATTCTGGGAAGCGGCCGCCCGCTGCGTATCGTCCGACGCGGCGGCCCCCGTCCTGGCGCAGGCCGCCCGGGAGCTGCTCCTCGCCCAAGCCTCCGATTGGCCGTTCATCGTGTCGACCGGAGCCGTGGAAGATTACGGGCGCGCGCGGTTTCGTCGCCACGCCGACGATCTCGAGCGGCTCCTGCGCGCCCTGGCGCCCACCGCCTCGCCGGAGACGCTGGCGGCGGCGCGAGGCGAGGCGGAGGCGCTCTACGCGCGCGACCGGGTGTTCCCCGATGTGCTCCCCGCCCTCCGGCGGGCGCTTGGCGACGCCACCGTCCGAACGGCCGATTGAGCGGCGAGATCCCGTGAGCGCGCACCAACGATCCGTCGTCATTCACGGCCATTTCTACCAACCACCCCGGGAGAACCCCTGGCTGGACGAGGTGGAGGCCGAGGCGTCGGCGGCCCCGTTTCACGACTGGAACGAGCGCATCGAGCGGGAGTGCTACCGGGCGGTGGTCGCGGCGCGCGTGCTCGCCCCAGACGGCCGAATCGCCCGCATCGTGAACACGCTCGCCTGGCTCAGCTTCGACATCGGCCCGACGCTCCTCGGATGGCTCGAGCGTGCCGCGCCGGACACCTACGCCGCGATCCTCGCCGCCGACCGACGGAGCACCGAGCGGCTGGGCGGCTACGGCAACGCGATCGCGATGCCGTACCACCACACGATCCTCCCCCTGAGCTCGCGCCGCGACAAGGTCACCGAGGTCCGCTGGGGCCTCGCCGACTTCCGGCGTCGCTTCGGCCGCGCGCCGCAGGGCATGTGGCTGCCGGAGGCGGCGGTCGATCACGAGACGCTGGACGTGCTCGCCCACGAGGGCATCGCGTTCACCATCCTGGGCCCCACCCAAGTCGAGCGGCTGCCGGCCGGCGGCCGACCGGGGCGCTACCGCGCTACGGGAGGGCGCGAGCTCGCCGTGTTCGTCTACGACGGCCCGATCTCGCATGACGTCGCGTTCGGCCCCCTCATGCGGGACGCCGCCGCGTGGCTCGAACGACTGGTTCCCCGCGGTGCGTCCGACGACCGCTCGCTCATCAGCCTGGCGACCGACGGGGAGACGTACGGGCACCACCATCGTTTCGGCGAGATGGCGCTCGCCGCGCTGCTCGACGGCCTCGCACGGCGGCCCGACGTGCGCGTGGAGAACTACGCCTCGTTCCTCGCGCGCCATCCGCCCACCGAGGACATCACCTTGGTCGCCCCCAGCTCATGGAGCTGCGCCCACGGGGTCGAGCGTTGGCGGGCGGACTGCGGCTGCAAGGTGGCGCCCGACACGTCCACCCAGCAGCGGTGGCGCGCGCCCCTCCGCGAGGCCCTGGAGTGGCTCGCCCACGAGCTCGCCCTGGTCTTCGAGGCGGACGCGAGCGAGCTGCTCCAGGACCCCTGGGCCGCGCGCGACGCGTACGGCAACGCCATGCACGCCGAACCGGAGCGATCTCGCTTTGTGGATGGCCGACTCACCCACCCCGCCGATCACGCCCACCGCACTCGCGCGCTCGAGTTGCTGGAGATGCAGCGCGACGCGCTCCGCATGTTCACTTCGTGCGGCTGGTTCTTCGACGACCTCGCGGGCCTGGAGCCGCTCCAGGTGCTGCGCTACGCGGCGCATGGGATCGAGTTATCTGGCCCGGCCGCCGACCGTCTCGAGGCCGGAATCGTGGAGCGGCTCGCGGCTGCGGTGAGTAACGACGCCCAAGCCGGCACGGGTCGCGATCTCTATCTCCGGCGCGTGAAGCCCGCGACACCGGTGACGGCGCGCGTCGCAGCAGCCTACGCGGCCGCCCGCGCGCTCGGCGCCTCACACGACGAGGCGAGCGTCGCCGCGTACGAGGTCCACGCCGACGACGGCGGCGTCACGCTCGTGCACCGTCGCACGGGACGCCGCACGTCGCTACGCGTCGCCGTGGACCGCCGGGAGGGCGCTCCCCTCACGGCGACCGTCACGGCCGACGGCGCGGGACCGCTCGCCTTCACGGTGGACCACCTGCCGGAGCGCCCGCGACGCTTCGTCGTGCGGGCGCTCCGTGCCGTCCTCGCCGAGCGCTGGCTCAGCCCGGAAGAGCGCGCGGCGGTGGCGCGCGGCGAGCAGGGACTGGAGGATGCCACCCGGGTCGCACTCGAGCGCGCGGTGGCGGCGCTGGAACAGGACGTCTCCGACGAGGCGGCCGCCCGCATCGCGGGGTTGGCCGACCTGCTCGAGCTCCTGGGCCGGTGGGTCCCGTTCGACATACAGACCCGGTTCGACCGACTGCGCCAAACGATGCCCGCGGACCGACGGCGCGCCCTTGCCGCCCTCGCGCATCGGCTGGGCTTCGCACCCGACGCATGAGCGGGGACCCGCTGCACTTCGCCCTCGGCCTGCACCTGCACCAGCCCGTGGGCAACTTCGATCACGTCTTCGAGGAACATGTCCGGGATGCCTATCACCCGTTTCTGCGGCGGGCGGCCGACCACGGCCTGCTGCCGATCGCGCTACACGTCTCGGGACCGCTGCTCGAGTGGCTGGAGGCGCACGACACCACGTACCTCGACCTGATCGGGCGGCTGACGGCGGACGGACACCTCGAACTTTTGCTGGGGGGGTTCTACGAGCCGATCCTCGCGGCGCTCCCGCGCGCCGACCGTGTCGAGCAGATCGCGTGGATGCGCGACGCGTTGCGCCGGCGCTTCGGCGTGGACGCGATCGGCCTCTGGCTCACGGAACGCGTGTGGGAACCGGACCTGCCGGTGGACCTTGCCGAGGCCGGCGTGCGCTATGTCCTGGTGGACGACCGACACTTTCTGGTCAGCGGCTACGAGCGGCACCAACTCCATGCGCCCTGGTGGACCGAGAGCGACGGCCGGCGGGTGGCGGTCTTCCCCATCGATGAGCGACTGCGCTACCTCGTCCCCTTCCAGCCGCCGGAGGACACGGCCGCGTATCTGCGACAGCTCCGTGCCGCGGGGCACCAGCTCGCCGTCCTGGCCGACGACGGGGAGAAGTTCGGCGGATGGCCCGGCACGAAGGACTGGGTATATACGCGGGGTTGGCTCGACCGCTTCGCCGAAACCATGAGCGGGCTCGTGGACGCCGGGGAGGTCCGGCTCACGACGTTCGCCTGGGTGCTCGACCACGTCCCGAGCGCGGGGCTCTGCTATCTCCCGACCGCGTCGTACCGCGAGATGGAGACCTGGGCGCTTCCGGCGCGCGCCGCGGTGCGCCTCGCGGCCCTGGAGCGCACGCTCGGCAAGGAGCGGCTCGCGGGACCGGACGGGGGGCTCGTGCGCGGGGCCCACTGGCGCAACTTCCTCGCCAAGTACCCCGAATCGAACCGCATGCACAAGAAGATGTGTGCGCTCTCCGCGTTGTGTCGCGCGCGCGGCGACCCGCCGGAGGCGCGGCGCGCGGTGGCGCGGTCCCAGTGTAACGACGCGTACTGGCATGGCGTCTTCGGCGGCCTCTACCTGCCGCATCTCAGAGCTGCCGTGTGGCGCAACCTCATCTTGGCGGAGCGCGAGTTACGGGCGGGCGAGCCGCTCGACCATGAGATCGTCGACCTGGACGCCGACGGGCACGAGGAGGTCTGGATCCACTCGGCGGCGTTCTCCGCCCTGGTCAGCCCAGCGCGGGGCGGCGCCGTCGAGGAGTACTCGCTGTTCGACCAGCTCGCCAACCTCGCCGACGTCCTCACGCGCCGACGAGAGGCGTATCACGAGCGGCCGACCGCCGATGGCGATCCGCCGCCCGCGGGGACCGGCGACGGCATGCCGAGCATCCACGAGCTCGAACACGCCGCGGCGCTGGCCGAACCGCCGCCCGTCGACGACGAGCCCCGTGCCCTCTTCGTGGATCGCGTGCTCCCTGCCGAACTGCGCGCGGAGGACTATGCGCAGGGCACGTTCCAGCCCGTCGCCTCGTGGGCACGGGCGCCGCTGGCGCCGCACGTGCGCACGGACGCCGACGCCATCGAGCTGGTGCTGCGCCCGGCAGCCGGGACCCCACCCGGGCTCATCGAGAAGCGTCTCCGCTTCGAGCGTGCTGGCCGACTCTCCGTGCGATATCGCTGGGACCCGGCGGCCTTTGCGGTCGGCGCCTGGTTCGCTCCCGAGTTGTCGGTCACGGGCGAGCTCCACCTCGTGTGCGATCCCCCGGCCGACGTGTGGACGTTTCCGGTGACGACGGTCGCCCAATCGGAACGCGGCTTCGACCGGACGGTGCAGGGCACCTCATATACGCCCCGCTGGCCGGTGTCCGCCGGCGAGGCGCACGTGGCGCTGGGACCCCCGGAGGGCTAGGAGCGCGACGCGCGGGCGACCCCGCGGCTGCGTTGGTGACGCGGGCCGGTCTGTGGGGTGGCGTCCGCTTCCGGGTGCCCGGCGCCCAACACGTCCACCTCCAGCCGCAGCACCTCACCCACCGACCACGCTTGGAACGGGCACCCGCGAGGCACGCGCGGCGGTTCCGCGTCCGCGATCTCGGAGACGTGCCCCACCCCCGCCTCGGGTTCCGGGGCGCCAATCCCGGTCCCCGCCGGGCGCCGAACGGTTGCGTCGGCAGCCGCCGTTGCGGCTATGCCTACGACACGGCCGGCGGACCCCGCGTGACGAGCCACACGACCTTCACCGGACCGAGCATCGTGTAGTAGACCGTGAGCAGCAGACCCCTTTGGCCGCCCAGGACGTCGAGGCTCACGAGCCCGGCCGCCAGGTCGATCGGTGCGCGCTCGCTCACGACGTAGGCTTCCTCCACCCCCCACGGCCGCTCGATCACGAGCTCGCGCTGGCGCGTCAAAACCCGTACGAGTAGCCCATCCGCCGCCTTGACCCCGGCCCAGCCGATGTACTGCACCGCGCGCGCCAGCGGCGCCTCCTCCTCGCCGACATAGTGCACCCATAGGCTGGCACCCTCACGTCCCGTGAGCGCGTCGGTCTCCGCGTGGGCTCCGAGGCCGTGCACCGCCGTCATCGGGGTGAGCCGAAAGACCCGTTCCCCCTGCCCGATGGCGATGACGGTGAGCGTGCCGCGACGAGCGTCAACCGATTTGAGCGTGCCGATCGCCGCGTGACCCTCGGCCGTGCGCTGCGCGGCAAGGTGGCCGGGGAGGGCGGCCAAACCGGCCCACGTCCCCGCGGCCAGCAAAGTGCCCATCCATCGCGTCCACATGCGTCCTCCTTTCCGGGACGCGCGACCAAGCGCGTCGGAGCCGTGCGCGATTCGTCCGCTACGGGCTCCCGATCGCTTTCCCCTGGTACCATGGTGCGGCGCCTGGGGGTGAAGAGACTGTGAGGAGGTCATGAGAAGTCGTACCACGCCGTCGGGACCACCGCCCGAAGCGTCCGGACTCAGCGGCCGGGGGCTTCAGGGTCGCGGACCCGCACCTTGATCAGGAAGTAGTCTTCGCCCGCCATGTGCTGGACTTCCCGGACCTGAGGCAACGCGGCCGGGGCGTCCGCCGGATGATACCCCACTTGGATGACTGTCATCATGAATTATCATCCGGCTTCAGTCGGCGGCGCACCGCGCCCATTGGAGGACGAGTGGCGGCGTGGCCCTCCCGTGATCCGGGTGGCGCGAGCCGCCGTCCACCCCGATCCCAAGGAGGGTCCGATGATCGTCCGCGTGTGGCGCGGCCGCACCCGAGCCGCCGACGCCGAGCGGTATCTCGCCTATCTGGAGGCGACGGGCGTCCGGGACTTGCGGGCGACGCCCGGCAACCGGGGCGTCCGCATCTTCCGGCGGCTGGCGGGCGATGAGGCCGAGTTCATGCTCTGCTCCTGGTGGGAGTCGTCGCAGGCCATCGCCGCGTTCGCCGGCCCCGACGTCGAGCGCGCGCGCTACTACCCCGAGGATGCGGTGTTTCTCCTCGAGCTCGAACCCGGTGTGCGGCACTACGTGCAGGTGCTGGAGGCGACCGATGTCGCACGATGAGGCCGGCTCGCCATCGAGACGATCCCACCCTCTCTGATGGCGGGCGCCCGGGTCCTCACCCGCCGGCGGCGTGCGAACCGGACCGGCGGCACACGAGTTCCCCCAGGGCAGAACCCGGGCCCCCGGGGCTGACGACAACGACGCCCGCCGCGCTGTGAGGCGGCGGGCGTCGTGCATCACCCATCCACAGGCGGCCAGCGGCTACGGTCGCTTCAACCAGAAGTCGTACGGCCCGCTGCCGCTGTAGGAATCGATCCGCCACCGGTAGTATCCGGCCGTCCCCTGGTACACGATCTCCTCCACCGACGTCGGGCTATACGACGCGGCGACCGGGAACCAGCCGAACCAGATCCACTTGTAGAGATAGAGATCGAAGTCCGCGGTCGTCGGACCCCGCAGCCAACCGCGGTGCGTCCCCGCCTTGGAGTAGTAGTAGCTGCCGTTTGGCTGCCAGTCGACGTCGCCGGTCCCGCTGAGCGAGCCGGTGTAGTGCTCGCAGTTCGTGCACGGCGGCTGCCCGGGGTCAGGGGGCGGCGGTGGTGGCGGTGGAGGCGGGGGCGCCTGGCAATCGCCCAGCAGCGAATACAGCAACAGGTTGGGTGAGCCACTGCCCACGCCGCTCAGCCTGCCGCTCGTGGCGGTGCAAGTGATCTTGTCGGCCACCGTCGCCGGCGCGGCGGTGGGGTCCCCCTGGAGGTACAGCGCCGAGACCCCCGCCACATGGGGGGCGGCCATCGAGGTCCCGCTGATCGTGTTGGTGGCGGCATTGCTCGTGTACCAGGCCGAGGTGATACTCTGCCCGGGCGCGAACAGGTCCAGGCAGGTCCCCCAGTTGGAGAACGACGCCCGGGCGTCGGACGAGGTGGAGGCGCCGACAGTCAGCGCCGCGGCAACGCGAGCCGGCGAGAAGTTGCACGCGTTGGCGTTGTCGTTCCCGGCGGCGATGGCGTACGTGACGCCCGCGGCGATGGAGTTGTTGACCGCATCGTCCAGCGCCTGCGAGGCGCTGCCGCCCAGGCTCATGTTGGCCGCGGCCGGCTTCACGTGGTTCGCGGTCACCCAATCCACGCCGGCAATCACGGTGGAGAGGGGCGCCGAACCGTTGCAGTTGAGGACCCGGACGGAGAGGAGCGTGACGTTCTTCGCCACGCCGTAGGTGGCGCCGCCGACGGTGCCGGACACGTGCGTGCCGTGCCCATGGCAGTCCAGGCCGTTCCCGCCCAACGCGTCGTACGCCACGCCGGCCCGACCGCCGAACTCATCGTGTGAGATGCGGATCCCCGTATCGAGGACGTACACGCGCACCCCGCTCCCGTCTGCCGTGTAGGTGTACGTCGTGCTCAGCGGGAGGTCGAGCTGATCGATCCGATCGAGGCCCCAGGTGGCGTTCGGTTGGGTCTCGACCAGGGACACCTCCTGATCGGTCTCGATGTACGAGACCATCGGCAGGCGCCGAATCGCCTCCACCGCGCCCGCAGGAAGCGTTGCCGCGAACCCCTGCAGTGCCGCCTCGTAGGTGTAATGGAGCGTGCCGCCATGGGTGCGGATGAACGCCCCGGCTCGGCCGGCGGGGTCGAGGGTACCGCGCTCGAACACCACGACGTAGCGGTCGGCGATCGTCCGCCCGCTCGCGGCCGGCGAGAACAGCGGGGCGAGTCGGGCCGACCCTTCCTCCGGTGGTGCGGTCGGTTGGTCGCCGCAGGCGACGAGGAAGCCGAGCGTACCGACGAAGAGACCGAGAAGCGCCTTGCGGTTCATAGCACTCCCTCCGGTGATGGTGTCGTGCGAGTGTCGAGGCAGCCCCCGCCGTCGGCTCGCTGTATCGGCGGGTGACGCAGCGGCCGATGTATGGCGCGTGAGGAGGACACGCCCCTTGGGCATTAGTCGGCGTCGCCTTACGATGCAGCGCCGCGACCCGTCGCGCCACCCTTCCCGTGGGGCATCGACCTACGTTGGTGGGACATCCGCCCGCGGCAAATGGGACAGATTCACCCGGAAAAGCGCCGCCCCGCTCCGTCCTACCATACGAGCGTGTGGGTGTACTTGACCATCAGCGCACGGCTTTGCGTGAATGGCAAGTCCGGCCCCGCCACATCGGGCCGGTCGGTGTTCATCGCCTCGGTGTACACGATCCAGAGATCGCGGCCTTCGCGGATGTTGTAGCGCAAGCGGGCGTTCACGCTGGCTTCGTCGGCGGCCGAGTTGTACTGCACGAACGTGGCGAGGGAGAGGTGGACGTCGAGCGAGAGTTGGACCCTCAGGCGGGCGAGATGGACGTCGAGGGACTCGTCACGGTCCGGAAAGCGGATGGCGTTGAAGCGGTAGTCGGCGCCCAACTCGAGGTGTCGTGACGGATTCCAGACCGGCGCGACCGCGACCGCCACCCGGCGGCCGTCATAGAACCCGCCAACCGCCGCCTCGACGCTCGGCCGAATCTTCGCCGAGCGCGACGCCATGTACCGCAGCGTCACCTGCCGGAAGGTGTAGTCGCCCGGCGGCACCGGCGTGCCACCCGACAGTTCAAAGCTGTCCCGCACGCTCTCGTAGCTGTTCTCCAGAGCGAGTCCCAACTCGGCGCCGCCCGTGAGCTCCACTTCCACGCGGGGGTCGATGCGGGCCGATTCGACGGTGCCGTCGGCGTTCCGGAGAAACAGCTCGGCGCTGTTGCGCACCGCCACGGTCCGTGCGGGCGATCCGGGCTTGGGAAACCACTGGTACCGCAGCTCGTTGGCAACGGACGTGAAGTCGCTGCGGAGCTGAAAACCGACCCCCGGATTGTAGGCGGCGCCGGAGCGCCCGAAATCGACGGCGTACGCGAAGCCCAACCGGGTGCGACGCTCCCAGCGCGCCAGCACGTGCATCGCGTCGAGGTCGAGGCCGCCCCCACCGTTCTCGAAGGTCTGCACCCACTTGGCGGTGACGTATTCGTCACCCAAGAGGCGCAGCACCGCGTCCACGCCCGTCGCGACATTGTATGCCCCGTCGGTCGCCACGCGCGTCGTCACCATGGTGCCGATCGTCGAGTACGGGTTGAGCACCTGTCGCTTGAGCCGGAGGACGCCGAAGTTCTCGGCCGCGAGCGTGTCGGCGCGGGCGGTCTGCATGGCCAAGAACCCGAGATCGGTCTTCCCCACCCGTCCGACGAAGCGGGCGCCGCCCAGGAGGCGGACCGGCTCGTCCTCGATCAGGCCGATCCGGCGGCTGTGGAACAGCCGGCTCAGCCCACCGGTGTTGAACTCGAAGATCGCGGAGCGCTCCTGGAAGAACTGCCGCTTCTCCGGGAAGAACAGCGAGAAGCGCGTCAGGTTCACCTGCTGGTCGTCCACTTCGACCTGGGCGAAGTCCGTGTTCGCCGTGAGATCGACCGAGAGGTTGCTGGTCGGGCTATAACGCAGGTCGAGGCCGACCTCGCGGGTGAGCGCGTCGTCGAACTCGTAGGCGGTGCCGACGCCGTTCAGCTCGGCCACGCGGGTGACGCCGCCCAGCCCATAGGGAGCGACATATACCGGCCGGCGGCCGAAGACGTTCTCGAGCATGATGCGTTGGGCCTGCGAGACCTTGGCGAATCCCATGTCCCAGTTGGGCGGGATCGCCGGGAAGATGTGTCGCTCGTTCTTCCGCGCGATGAAGCGGTAGGCAATCATCCCCATCACGACGGACCCGCCGACGTCACGGAACCCGAGGCTCGAGAACGGAATCCGCATCTCGGCGAACCATCCCTCCGCGGTGTGCGTGGTGGCCGCGTCCCAGAACGTGTTCCAGTCGGTGTTCATCGGCATCCCGCTCGAGAATTCCGCGTCGTTCGACAGCGCGCGGTCCGTGCGGGCGCCCGACGGGTTGATCGCGAACCACGCGCCGGTCTCGTAGTCGTCGTAGGTATCGAGGATGATCGCGAGCACGTCGTCGCCGCTATACTGGTCGCGGTACAGCGTGTTGGTGCGCACGCCGCGCGGATCCGAATCGAAGAGGCGCGCCCCTACGTAGAGGGACGCATCGTCGTACGCGACGCGGATCTCCGTCCGCTCGGTGAGCGCCTCCCCGAAGTGGGGAGCGTACATCGTCATGGGGAGCGGCGGGACCGCGCTCCAGGCCGGCTCGTCGGGCCGACCGTCGAGCACGATCGGTCCCGTGAGCCGGGGAAGCGGCATCGGCTCCTGCGCCGCCGCCACTTCAGCGGTGAGGGCGAGGATCGCGGGCACGAGGGCGTGTCGCCCGACGTGGAAGACGCTCGCAGGCATGGGTACGGGAGTATAACCAGGGGCGTGGAGAATTCGAGACGTGGCCGCACTCGGCCGCCGCCCGCCCGGGGGCGGGCGCGGGCGCGCCGGCGTTCTCGGTCGGGGGTTACTGCGACGTATCGGCGCTCGCGCCTCGCGTGATCGCATCGGCGCGGGCTTGGAACTGGGCCGCCGGCGCCGGCCGCCCGGTCCGCCGCAGCAGCTCGGCAAGGTCGCGAAGCGTCTCGGCGACCGCGGGGTTCGTCGGTCCGAGCGCGCCTTCCCGGATCGCCAGGGCGCGCCGGTAGAGACGCTCCGCCTCCGCATACCGGCCCACGTCGCGGAGCAGATTCGCGAGCCCGTTCAGCGTCACGCCGACACTGGGGTGACTCGGCTCGAGCAGCGCTTCCTTGACGGCAAGCGCCTGGCGAAACAGCGGCTCGGCCTCGGCGTACTTCTTCTGCGCCCAGTAGGTCTCGCCCAGGTTGTTGAGCACCGCGGCCGTGTTGCGGTGGTTCGGCCCAAGCGTGCGCTCCCAGATGTCGCGGGCGCGGACGTAGAACGTCTCGGCCTGGTCGTACTGGCCCAGCGTCCAGTACAGCGCCCCGAGATTGTTGAGCCCCTCGGCGAGAGCGGGATGGTCCGCGCCCAGCGTGCGCTCGCGGATGGCAAGCGAACGGCGCAGGAACGGCTCTGCCTCGGCGAGCTTCCCCTGGGACCAGTAGAGCGCGCCGAGGTTGCCGAGACTCACCGCCACCGTAGGATCGTTCGGGCCGACGTGCTGCTCCCGGATCGCGAGCGCGCGGTGCAGCAGGGTGTCCGCTTGCGCGTAACGGCCTCGCTCGAGGTAGCTCCCGCCGAGGCTTCCGACGATTTGCGCGACCTCGACATGACTCGGCCCGAAGGCGCGCTCCCGGATCGCCAACGCGCGCCGGTAGAGCGGCTCGGCGTCGGCGAACTTGCCCTGCTGTCGGTACAGCAGTGCCAGCCGGTAGAGGCTCTCCGCCAGATCGACATGGTCGGCCGGCAACGCCTCCTCGCGGATCGCCAGCGAGCGCGTGAGCAGCGGCGTGGCCTCATCGTACAACCCGAGGGCGCGGTACACGTCTCCCATGGTGGCCATGAGCCGCGCCCGCACCAGCGGCTGGTCCCCCAGGCCATCGGCGATCTCCGCGGCGCCGCGGTCGAGGATCTCGCGCGCGGTGATCGTGTTCCCCCGTGCCTGGTCCGGATCGGACACCTGGAACAGCCCGACCAGGAACTCCGACACCTGGCGCGACGCCTCCGCCTCCCGCGCGGTCGCCTGCTCCGCCCGGGTCGCCCGAACCATCCCGAGTGTCGCGAGCACGGTGCTGGCCACCAGTCCCGCCGCCACGATGACGGCCGCCGTCACGCCCGCCCGGTGACGCCGCACGAACTTCCCGAAGCGGTAGCGCGCGCTCGGGGGCCGCGCGAGCACCGGCTCGTGGTGGAGATAGCGCTGAAGCTCGAGCGCGAGCCCGTTCGCCGTCTCGTAGCGGCGGGTGCGGTCGGGATCCATCGCCTTCATGACGATCCAATCGAGGTCGCCCTTGAGCTCTCGCGTCAACGTGCCGGGATCGGTGTGACGAAGCTGCGCGAGCATCTGCCGTTCCCGCTGCAACCCGGCGAGCCGGCCGCTCGGCGTGGGCGGATCGGTCTCACGCATCACCAGCCGCGCGATGAACGCCGACATGCCGAGCTCGCCGGGGTCCAGGGGGAGGCGCCCGACGAGCAGCTCGTACAGCATCACGCCGAGCGAGTAGATATCGGTACGAGTGTCCACGTCGAGTCCGGACATCTCCGCCTGCTCCGGGCTCATGTACGCCGGCGTCCCCATCGCCTGTCCGTACGCCGTGACGAGCGTCTTGTCCGTGAGGCGCTGCCCCGTGGCCTTGGCGATGCCGAAGTCGATGATCTTCGGCACGGCGTCTCCGCCCTGCTCCGTCACGAGCACGTTGGAGGGCTTGAGGTCGCGGTGGATCACGCCTTTCTGATGGGCGTGCTGGATCGCCTGGCAGACGGGAAGGAAGAGCTCCAGCCGATCCCGCGTGGAGAGCCGGTGCATGTCGCAGTACTCTGTGAACGGCACGCCGCGCACGTGCTCCATTACGAAGTACGGGCGCCCCGTCTCCGACGCGCCCGCATCCAGCACCTTCGCGATGCTGGGGTGCTCCATCACCGCCAAGGCTTGCCGTTCGGCCTCGAACCGCGCGACGATCTCCCTGGTGTCCATGCCCAACTTGAGGACCTTGAGCGCGACCCGGCGCGTGACCGGCTCGGTCTGCTCCGCCTCGTAGACGACACCCATCCCGCCTTCGCCGAGCACCCGGAGCACGCGGTAGGGCCCGATGCGGTCGGGATGCTCCACCGCCTCCGCCGCCGAGGCGGCGGCAGAATCGTTCGGCGCGGTGCGATCGTCGGATCTCATGGCTCGCTCCGGACCGCCCGATGCTCGCGACGTTCGCGTCGGCCGGTCAGCGAATCACGATGTCGGGATCGATGACGACGGTGTCTTGCTGGCCACCCTGCGGGCATACGAGGGTGATCGCGTACTGAAAACGCAGACCGCGTTGATTGGGCCGCATCCGCGTCGCCCGCGCGGGCGCGTCGGCCCGGCCGCGGTGCCGCGTCCCGTCGAGAAACGGCCAGGCCTCCTGCTTCGGCGTGATCTCGATGGTCGTGGAGTGGGCGCTCGGGTGCAGGCGCCACTCGACCGCGTCGCCCTGGTTGATTTCGAGCTCCCACGGCGTCACGGACTGTCGGATGCGGTCGCCCGTGCAGCGGATGTCCACCATCACGGTCGCGGTGTCGGCCGCGACGAGTCCGTCGGGGCGCCGCGCGTCGGCGTACCGGAGACCCGTCACCACGAGGATGGTTGCGAGCAAGATGATGCCAATGCGCATGCGTACCCCCAAAGTGAAGACCGCGAGCCAAGTTGCGCCCGCTCCGGGCCGTTGGCAAGCCGACGCCCATCCCGGCCGGGCCGCCCAGTGACTACGTTTCGCACCACAGGCGGGGTGCAGCCCCGCCCCCGGACAGGAGCGGCCCGCGATCCCCCACGGGCCAAGGCGTTGCCCAATCGGCCCCCCGTCCGGCGGCTCCTCACCAATGGGAGGCACGCATGTCCACCAACGATACCATCGATGTGAAGCGCTGGGCCCTCATCGTCATCGACCTGGCCAACGACTTCGTCTACCCGGGCGGCGCCATCGCCGATGCCGGGGGACCGGACTATCAGCGCCGGGCCCAGGCAATCATCCCGACCCTCCAACGGCTCGTGGCCGCCGCCCGCAACGCCGGCATCACCGTCGTGTATGCCACCGACGCCCACACCCCGGGCGATGCCGAGCTCCAGAAGTGGCCCCCGCATGCCATGCAGGGGACCCCGCAGGCGGATATCGTCCCTCAGCTCGCGCCCCTCCCGGGCGATCTCGTGCTGACGAAGCGGACGTACAGCCCGTTCGTGAGCAGCGCGATCGACGCAGAGCTCCGCCAGCGCGGGATCGAACGGCTCTTCATCACCGGCCTGCACACCGACTGCTGTGCGCGGCACATGTCGGGAGACGCGTTCCAGCGCGGCTACGACATGGTGTGGATCACGGACGCCCTCCAAGCGTTCACCGACGAATCCCACGAAGCGGGACTCGAGTACTTCCGCACGTGGTACGCGAGCGATCCCGCGCGGCAGCTCCAGACGGCGGCCGCGGTCATCGAGCAGTGGGCCGCCGTCGCGGCGACCGCGTCGGCGTAGCGTCGAGATCACGATGCACGTCACCTTCGAGCGGGCCTGACCGCCATGATGCGCCACCCCTTCGCCGTCCATCGCGTCGCGTCCTTCCTCGTCGTCCTCCTCTCGGGGGCGCCATCAGCGGTCGCCGCCCAGGAGCAGCGGCCCGCGCTCGCCGAGCCGCCGGCGCGATACGACGCCGACCTCTTACCGCCGGCCTTCCACCGGAGTCGGCGCGACTCGGTGCTGCGCACGCTGCCACCGGACGCCTTCGCCCTCGTGCTGAGTGCCCCGCAGCGGAACCGCGAGGGTGACGTGGACTACGAGTATCGCCAGTCCAGCGACCTGTACTACCTCACGGGCATGACGGAGCCCAACGCCGTGCTCCTCCTCGCGCCGGCGGGGATCACGGTCGACGGGGCAGCGGTGCCGGAGGTGCTGTTCGTCCCGCCACGCGATCCGTCGCAAGAAGTCTGGACCGGCCGCCGTCTCGGCGCGGAGCGGGCGCAGCGGGAGCTGGGCGTCGCCCGGGCGGTCACCGTCGACCAGCTGCCCCAGCTCCTCGAACAGTTGGCCGCGGCCGACCGGCGACTGTACCACCTGCCTCTGCCGACCGGGGTCGCTGAGGGCTCACCGCTGGCGGACCAACTGGCGTTGCTGACACGCCTCTTCTCGATCCTCCCGCCGGGTGGCGAGCCGCAGAGTTATGTGGTCCGGGCCCTGTTGGCGACCGACTCCGAAGAGGCCTTTCGGCGCAACCGGCGGCTGCTGGACCGGGTCGACGAGGTCGCCCCCGACACCTTCTTCGCCCCGGGGCCGTTGCGCGAGATCGCGGCGGCGTATCGCCGGTCGGCGTCGTTCACCGCCTGGCAGGCCTGGCGCCGCGCCAACGTGGACGCCCGGTTTGCGGACGGCACGACGCTGCGGCGCCGGCTCGACGCCCTGCGGACGGTCAAGACGCCGGAGGAGGTGGCGCTACTTCGCCGCGCGATCGACATCACGGCAGTGGCCCATCGCGAAGCCATGAAGTCCATCGAGCCGGGGATGCACGAATACGAGGTCGCGGCGCTCGTGGAGTACGTCTTCCACCGCAACGGCGCCGAGACCCCCGCCTTCCCGAGTATCGTCGGGAGCGGGGAGAATGCGGTGATCCTGCACTATGAGACCAACCGCCGCCGCATGCGGGCCGGGGATCTCGTGGTGATCGATATCGGCGCCGAGTATCACGGGTACTGTGCGGACGTGACGCGCACCGTGCCGGTCGGCGGCCGCTTCTCCCCCGAGCAGCGCATGATCTACGAGCTGGTCCTGCGCGCCCAGAGCGCCGGCATCCGGGCCGTTCAGGTCGGGGCGCCGTTCCGTGCCGCCCACGAGGCGGCGCGGGACGTGATTGCCGACGGCCTCATGCGTCTGGGCCTGATCCGCGAGGCGGGCGAGGTATCGCGGTTCTTCAATCACGGCACGAGCCATTATCTGGGGCTCGGGGTGCACGACGTCGGAACCGGTGGCCCGCTCACCCCCGGCACGGTCCTCACGGTCGAACCCGGCATCTACATCCCCGCGTCGCCCGATGTGGATCGCTCGTGGTGGAACATCGGGGTGCGGATCGAAGACGACGTGCTCGTGACCGACGCCGGCCCGGTCGTGCTCTCCGAGGCCGCGCCGCGGGCGCCCGACGAGATCGAAGCGCTCATGGCGGAGCGCGGCCTGGGGAACGACCCCGCGGGCGTCGTGCCGCGGCCGGATCGCTAGCGACGGCGGCTCAGCGCCCGGGAGAGCAGCGCGCAACGCGGGCGTTGACCGAGGCGATACGGACGTCATGGCGACGGAACGCGGTGCAGGCGGCGATCGGCGCCGGGAGGCGTCCTACGTGGACGCCAAGGGGCGCCTGCGCTGGCGGCGCAATGACGCGATCGCGGAACGCCTCCGGGAGCTCCACGACTTCTTGGTGATCGGCGGCTACGACGAGCTGCACGCGCGGCGCTACCAGCGGCTGGCGGCCGCGATCGCGCGACACCCCGATCCCATTGACCGACTCATCGCGGACGCGCGTCTCCGCGAGCTTCCCGGCGTCGGGCAGTCCGTCGCCGGGCTGCTCCGGGAGCTCGTCGAGACCGGCACGTGTCGCAAGATGGAGGAGTGGGCCGCGTCCACGCCCCGCAGCGTCCTCGAGCTGACCCGCGTTCCCGGGATCGGGGCCAAGACGGCCCGGCGGCTGTACCGCGAGCACCACATCGACGGGCTCGCCACGCTCGGAACGGCCCTGGAAGCCGGCTGGCTCGCAGCCGTGGAGGGGATCGGCCCGAAGACGATCGGCGCGATCCGCGACCACCTGGGGCTGTGCGCATCGCGGCGCGGCGAGGGAAGGGACGCCTCGCCCGAGCGGCCCAAGCGGCCGCGTCAACCGCGCAGCCGGTAGGCGAACCCCATGGTGTAGGTGACGTCGACCTGCGTGGCGCGCACGCCGAGCCCGTCGAACGAGAAGACCCATCCGGTCCCCTGCATGAACAGCGCCGCGCTCGACCCCCGAGGCCGGTACTCCCACCCCACCCCGAATCGACCCGCCGGTCGGGTGAAATGCTCGATGACCAGCCCCGGCAGCTGGTCTCGGAGCACGGGGTCGATCGTGATCGCCCCGCCGCCGGCGAAGACGTAGGGCGCGAAGGACCCACCAGACAGCCGGGCCTGGAGATCCACCGCGTACAGATAGCGGTTGTAGTCCCCGTTGAGGTTGGGCGGCGTGGTTCGTGGGTCCGTGGCTTCGGTACTGGCGTAGCCGAACTCGCCCCGGACGGTGAACCGCGAGGAGAGGCCCACCCCGACACCGAGGCCGACGATGAAGTCGGTGCTGAAATCCACGGATGGCGAGGTGCCGAGACTGTTGAGCGCGCTGTAGCCCCCGCCGTACACGAACGCCGTAATGGGGCGCTGCGCTTGAAGGGGCGCGCCGACCCCCAGGGCGAACAGCGCGCCGATAACACTGAACCGACTCATCGAACCTCCTGGTCCGGGTAGATCCGAACGCCGACGGCGTTCTCGTGCATCGGTTGAGGGACTATGCAACATCGGACGGCGGACATGAAGACCGGGTAAAGCAGCCATGAACCGAGTTTCCTCACATGCAGGCGGCGCGCGGACTCCACTCGGCGACGTGGGTGTGGTGGCGGTCGCACCATTCCTGCCTCCCCCTTGCCACCGCCCGTGTCGCGGCTATGCTCCCCTGCGACTCTTGCGGAGGCTGCGATGATCCTGGTGACCGGCGGCACGGGAACGATCGGCGGGGAGTTGAGCCGGCTCTTGGCCGGGGTTGACGCCGAGTTCCGTGTCATGGTGCGCAGCCCCGAGACGGCTCGCGCGCTCGAAGCCGATCACGTCACGACCGTGGCCGGCGATTTCCGCGATCGTAAGAGCCTCGACGCGGCGATGAAGGGCGTGACGAAGCTCTTTCTGCTGACCCCCACGGTCGAGCAGCAGGCGGCGCTCCAAGCAACCGCCCTGCAGGCTGCCGCCCGCGCTGGCGTCGGCTACGTCATCAAGATTTCGGCCATGGGGGCGTCGCCCACGTCGTCCGCCGCGGTCGGGCGCGATCACGCCGCGGCCGAGCAGGCGACCAGAGATGCCGGCATTGCGTACACCATTCTGCGGCCGCACTCCTTCATGCAGAACCTTCTCGGCATGGCCCGGATGATCGCCGGCAAAGGCGAGTTCTACGGTGCCGCCGGCCAGGGGAAGATGGCCCTGGTGGACGCGCGCGACGTCGCCCGCGTGGCCGCCGTCCTCCTGACCCACGAGGGGACAGCGCATCACGGAGCGACCCATACGGTCACCGGGCCGGTGGCGCTCTCGTTCGCGGACGCCGCCGCGATCTTCTCGGACGTGCTCGGCAAGCCGGTCCGATACGTCGACCTCCCCGGCGAGCAGCTCAAGGGCGGGCTCATGCAGGTCGGCACGCCGGACTGGCTCGCCGAGGATCTCGTGACGCTCCACACCATCTACCGGGCCGGCCATGGCGCCGCGGTGTCCGACGCCGTCGAGCGCTTCACCGGCCGACCGGCGCGGGATTTCGCCGCATTCGCGACAGACTACTCGGCGGCGTTCCGGGGCACCGACTGACCCGCATCGAGGAGCATGCATGGCGACGGAACCGTTGGAGGCGCGAATTACCAAGGTGCGGGCCACCCTCGAGACGATCGAGAAGGAGCTGGCGGTCGGGGACCTGCCGGATGCCGGCCTCGCGAGCTTCAAACTCGCGCTGGATCACCTCCGCATGACCACGTGGGCCGCGCTCACGGTCATGCAGGCGCGCCGGAGCGGGGCGACGGTCGATCCGTCACGTCGGATGGCGAAGTTCCGGGTGCAGCGGGCGACTGAAATGTGCCGCGGTGCGATGCAGGATGTCGAGGCCGGGACGATCCCTGCGGACGCCCTGGAAGTCGCCGAGTTCTATGCCGCGCTCGCGGACGCGGCGGAGCGCATCCGCGCGGCTATCGAGGGAGCGGACTGAGCGAGCCCGCCACACGCTCCACGGGAAGCTCCATCTCCTCGAGGAACCGGCTCCCGCCGGTGTCCCGTCCGGCGCGGCGATCCGCCCGCGTCAACACCAGACGATCCTCGGCTCGCGTCATCCCGACATACAGCAGCCGGCGCGCCTCGGTGACCTCGTCATCCCGATTGTCGATCACCGCGTAGTAGCCGGGGATCTGGTAGTCCTCCACGCCGACCACATACACACGTGAGAACTCGAGCCCTTTGGTCGAATGCAGGGTCAGCAGATTCACGCGGTGTGGGTCGGCCTCCGCGCCCTCCGACGTTGACAGCGCCACGCGCTCCAGCAAACGCCGCACGCTGTCCTCGAGCGTCTCGCCACGGCTCGCGTCGATGAGCGCCCGGAGCCGTGCCATCGCCTCGGGATAACGTTGGTGCGCCCCCCGCTCGGTCCGAATCCGCTCCATCAAGGCGCGACCGCCCAGCCGCTCGATCACCTCCTCGACCGGCGGCGCGGCGTCCGCACCCAGGAGCGCCCGCTCGGTCGCGTAAAACTCGATCGCGTCGCTGAACCGGCCCAACACGAACGGCACGGCGAGCTCCGCGAGCACCGCCCGCTCCGCAGACGGCACGCGCCGATCCACGGCGAAAGCGAGACCGAGATAGTCCACGAGATTGACGAGCGCGGCCTTGCGGGCGCGGATCACCTTCTGCTGCTCGAGCGCCCGGACCACCCCCGCCAGCGTCAGCGCGTCGTCCAGCGCATGGTGCTCCCGTCCCCGCTCCACGCCGAACCGGGTCGCGAGATCCGGGAGTCGCGCGCTGTCGTGACAGATCGACCGGGCGAGGGGGAGCGTGTCGAAGAAGACGAGATCGTCCGCGCCGCCGAGCGGCGCCGCCTGCCGCCTGAGCAGCGGGACGTCGAAGTTCTGGCCGTTGTGCGCCACCAGCACGTCCTGCCCAGCGAACGCGCGGAACCGTGGCCAGACCTCGGCGAACGGGGGCGCGTCCCGCAGGTCATGGTCGTCGTAGCCATGCACCTCCCGTGCCTTCGCCGACACCGATCCGGTCGGGCGGATCAGACTGTGGAACTGGTCGACGACGACGCCCGCCCGAACCCGGGCCGCACCGATCTCGATGATCTCACAGGTGGCCGGGTCGCGGTCCGTGGTCTCGAGGTCAAACGCGACGTAATCCCCGAACGCTTCCCCGATGTCTCGCGAGCGGAAGAGCTGGAGCGCCTTGAACACGATGAGGGGATCGGTGTCCCGGATCAGCACGTCCGAGTCGTGCGACACGGGAACGTCCGCCAGGTAGTCGAGCGCCGTCACGCCAGCACCCAAGAGCATGCCCTTGAGCGCAATCTCGAGGCCGCCGGCCGGGGCCAGCAGCACGCGGCCGCCCTCGATCGGGGCGAGCTCGAGACGGCGTGCGAGGGCCACCGCCTCGGGATGCTCCGCCGGATCCGACAGCTCCTCGGCGCGCTCCTCCAGGGCGTTCCGGTAGGGCCCCACCCGCTGCGCGAGGAACTCCTCCACCATCCCGGCAAGACTGTCGTGCCGCCGGCGGATCGCCGCGAGGTTCTCGGCGTGGTAGATGAACCGCCACGCCCGCTTGGTGTCCGGGTCCTGGCGCGGGCTCGTCTGCGCAAAGGTCCTGAGCGCCCGGTAGAACGTGGCCTGCCCTGCTCCGAGGTCAGCGCGGATACGCTCAACGAGATGGGCCGGCAAGACCTGCCGGGCCGCAGCCTCGACGGCGTCCGGATCGTCGGGCCGCGACATCAGGCGGAGGGACGCCACGACGAACGCGATGACGGGGTCGTCGAGCAGGGCCCGGCCCCGCGCGAGCCGGCACGGGATCCCGGCGCGCACGAAACCGCTCTCCAGACGGTGCCCGACCTCATGCTTGCGGTAGAGCAGCGCGTAATCGCCCCACGCCCGCTTGGTGGCGTCCCGGTCGGCGCGCAGATCCGCCAGGATCCACGCGAACTCCGCATCGTCGTCTTCGAAGCCGTATGCCCGGACCTCATACGCCGACGCGCGCTCCGCGCGGAGCTCCTTGTCGAACAGGCTCGGGTTGTGCACCAGCAGCCGCCGCGCCGTGCGGAAGATCTGCTGCGAGCAGCGACGGTTCTGATCCAGCACGATGGGGCGCTCGATGCCGAAGTCGCGGGCGAACTCGCTCAGCACCAGCGGATCGGCGCCGGCCCACGAGAAGATGGACTGCTCGTCGTCACCCACGGCGAAAAAGTTCCGATGCGGCAGCACCAGCACCTTGAGGATCCCGTATTGCTTGGGGTTCAGATCCTGGAACTCGTCCACCAGCACATAGTCCCACCGCGAGGCGACGGCTCGGGCGATCTCGGGCCGCCGCTGGAACAGCGTGGCGGTCTCTGCGATCAGATCGTCGAAGTCCAGCAGGTTCCGCTGGCGGAGCAGCGCCACGTACTCCCGGAACAGGCGCTCGTCGCCCGGCGTCAGCGCATACCCCTGCAGACGGCGGCGTCCGAAAAAGGTCATGAGCTGCCCGACGCGCGCACGCCGCACGCCGAGCCGCCGGAGCACGATGTCCTGGTAGTTCTCGTCCGCGACCCCGAAGCCGCGGGGGATTCCGATCGCCTCGCCGTGCTCCCGCAAGATCCCGACGCACAGCGCGTGCAGGGTGCCGCGGGTAACATCGTCAGCCCGCGATCCCAACGAATCCCGGAGCCGGCGCGAGATCTCCTCGGCCGCCTTGTTGGTGAACGTGACCGCCAGGATGCGGTCGGGAGCCAGCCCCTCGGTCCCGATCAGCCGTTCGATCCGGCCGATCAGGCAGAACGTCTTGCCGGCGCCCGGCCCGGCGACGACCAGCACGGGGCCGAGCGGGGCCTCGATGGCGGCGCGTTGCGCGGGGGTCGGGGTGTGGTCGGTGGCGTGCACCATGCGGAGGAATCTAGCGGCCTGCCGTGACCGGGTCGTGAGGGCGGGCCGCGATCGGGGGGAGACCGAGGCCGCTGGCTCACGGCACGCCGACCGTATATCGTAGCCCACCATGGCCCGCCCCGACCTCGTAATCGTGAGCCGCCGCGTCGTCACGCCCGCCGGCACGCGTCCGGCGGCCGTGGTGATTGACGGCGGCACGATCCGCGCCGTCGAGCCGCTGCCGGGACCGACACAGACAGCGGAACGCGTAGACGCGGGGGACGCCGTGGTCATGCCGGGCGTCGTGGACACGCACGTGCACGTGAACGAGCCCGGCCGGACCGAGTGGGAGGGGTTCGAGACGGCGAGCATGGCCGCGGCGGCGGGCGGCGTCACGACGCTCGTCGACATGCCGCTCAACAGCTCACCCGTGACGACCAGTGTCGATGCGCTTCGCCGTAAGGTGGACGCGGCCCGCGGGGCCGCGTACGTGGATTACGGATGTTGGGGCGGCCTCGTCCCAGCCAACGCGGACCAGCTCGTGCCGCTCCTCGACGCCGGCGTCCTCGGGTTCAAGTGCTTCCTCGTCGACTCGGGCCTCGAGGAGTTCCCGCCGGTCGGCGAGGCGGAGCTCGAGCGCGCGATGCCGGTACTGGCGACGCACGACGCCGTCCTGCTCGTGCACGCCGAGGCGCCCGGCCCGATCGCCGCCGCACGGCCGGCCGGCGGCGCATTGGCGAGACGCTATGCCGACTACCTGCGCTCGCGGCCGGCCGAGGCCGAGCAGCAGGCGATCGACCTGCTGATCCGGCTCTGCGAGCGGCACCGGTGCCGGGTGCATATCGTGCATCTCGCGTCCGCGGACGCACTCGCCCAGCTCGCCTCCGCGAAACGGACCGGCCTTCCCATCTCCGTCGAGACCTGCCCCCACTACCTCACCTTCGCGGCGGAGGAGATTCCCGACGGCGCCACCACGTTCAAGTGCGCTCCGCCGATCCGGGACGGCACGCATCGGGAGCGCCTGTGGCGCGGGCTCGCCGAGGGAATCGTGGATCTCGTGGCCAGCGACCACTCGCCGTGCCCGCCGGCGATGAAGCGTCTGGACCGCGGCGACTTTGTCGGCGCGTGGGGCGGAATCGCCTCCTTACAGCTCTCCCTCGCTGCCGTGTGGACCGGCGCGCAGGCGCGCGGCTGTCCGGTGGACGCGGTGGCACGGTGGATGTGCGCGGCGCCCGCCCGGCTCGCGGGGCTGGCCCCCCGGAAGGGGGCGCTCGTCCCCGGCGGAGACGCCGACATCCTCATCTGGGATCCCGAGTCGAGCTTCGTCGTGTCAGCCGACATGGTGCGCCACCGCCACAAGGCGACCCCCTACGAGGGCATGCGTCTCCATGGAAGTGTCGTCGAGACCTACGTGCGGGGACGGCGGGTCTACGACCGCGGCACGTTCACCGCCGAACCCGGCGGGCGCTGGTTGGAGCGGTCGGTTCGTGGCTGAGCCGCCCCTGGTCGATCTCGCCGCTGAACGGGTGGGGGGTCGCGCGCTCCTGGCCAACGACGAGTTCTTCGCCTCCAAGGAGAACCTGCTCCGGCCGGGGCGCGGCGAGTTCATCGAGGGCAAATACACGGACCGCGGGAAATGGATGGACGGCTGGGAGACGCGGCGGCGGCGCTCACCCGGGCACGACTGGTGCATCGTTCGGCTCGGCCTGCCGGGGGTCATCCGCGCCGTTACCGTGGACACGAACCACTTCCGCGGCAACCATCCGGCGGAATGCTCGGTGGACGCGCTCGCCGTGGCCCGCAAGGTGCGCCCCGCCGACGTGGCGCGCGCCGGCGGATGGACCCCCATCCTCCAGCGGTCGCCGCTGCAGGGCCACAGCGAGAACCGGTTCCCGGTACGGGACGAAACGCGGTACACCCACGTGCGACTCAACATCTATCCCGACGGCGGCGTCGCGCGGCTTCGCATGTGGGGCGAGGTCCGACCGGACTGGGCGCGCATCGGGACCGAGCGGCCGCTGGACTTGGCGGCCGTGGCGCACGGCGGCGTGCCGCTCGCGGCGAGCGATCAGTTCTTCAGCGAACCGCTGAATCTCATCATGCCGGGGCGGGCGCTGAACATGGGCGACGGCTGGGAGACGCGGCGCCGGCGCGGTCCGGGCCACGACTGGGTGATCCTGCGCCTGGGCCGCCCAGGGCTTGTCGAGCGCGTGGAGGTGGACACGAGCCACTTCAAAGGGAACTATCCGGAAAGCGCGAGCCTCGAGGGCATCGACGAGCCGGGCGCGGCGCTGGAGGCGCTGACGGACGCAGGGGCTGACTGGCGGGAGATCCTCCCGCGCACGCCGCTCAAGCCGGACGCACGGCACCGCTTTCTGCGGGAGCTCGTGTGGGGGGGCGCCGTGTCGCACGTCCGGTTCAGCATCTTCCCCGATGGCGGGGTGGCCCGGCTCCGGATCTACGGTCGTCCTCTGGGCCAGGGCGCCCCGTGAACGTCGTGGCCGACCACGTGAACCGTCTGCCAGCGGACGCCTGCCGTGACGCGCTGGCCCGTTGCTGCGGCGCCGGCCGTTGGGTGGACGGCATGCTGGCCGCGCGCCCGTTCGCGAGCGACGCGGCGGTGTTCACCGCGGCCGAGCGCGTCTGGTGGGCACTGGACCATGACGACTGGCTCGAAGCGTTTGCGCGGCATCCGCGAATCGGCGATCGGACGCCGGTCGCGGCACCGCCGGCCGCGCGCGATTGGGCCCGGCAGGAGCAGGCGGGCATGGCCGGGGCGTCCGAGGAGTGCCGCCGTGCGCTCGTGGAGGGCGGCCACGCGTACGAGAACCGTTTTGGCCACGTCTTCCTCATCTGTGCCACGGGTCGCGGCGCAGACGACATGCTGGCCGAGCTGCGGCGGCGGTTGCGCCACGACGCCGCGACCGAGTTCCGCGTCGCTGCGGGCGAGCAGGCGAAGATCACACGTCTCCGACTTGAGAAGCTGGTGTCACAATGAGCGGAATCACGACCCATGTGCTGGACACGTCGCGCGGTCAGCCTGCAGCCGGCGTGTACGCCACGCTCTCGGTGCGGGGCGACGACGGCCGCTGGACCGAGCTGGCCGCCGCCCCGACGGACGCGAACGGCCGAATCGGCGACCTTCTGCCGGAGCAAGTGAAGCACGCCGCCGGGACGTACCGGCTCCGTTTCGAGGTTGGGGAGTATTTCGCGGAGCAGGAGATCGAGGGGTTCTATCCCTACGTGGAGATCGTCTTCACCGTGCGCGATCCGGGCCAGCACTACCACGTCCCCCTGCTCCTGAGCCCGTTCGGCTACGCGACGTACCGGGGGAGCTGAGACATCAGTGGAGGCGCACCTGACCCAATGGCTCAACCTGGCGCTCCGCTGGGTCCACGTGATCACGGGGATCGCCTGGATCGGCACGTCGTTCTACTTCAATTGGCTGATCGCGCGGCTCGAGACGCCGGCGAGGTCCGAGGGCGGCGTGGCCGGCGAGCTCTGGTCGGTGCACGGCGGGAAGTTCTTCCGCGTCGTGCAGTACCAGGTGGCGCCGGCGCAGCTTCCCCGCACGCTCCACTGGTTCAAGTGGGAGGCGTACGCGACCTGGCTCAGCGGCGCCGCGCTGCTCGTGCTCATCTACTACCTCGGGGCGAGCGCGTACCTGGTCGACCCGAACGCGTCGCACGTCTCCGCCACGGTCTCGATCACGCTGGGAGCGGGATCGCTGGTGGCGTCGTGGTTCTTGTACGACGCGCTGTGCCGCTCGCCGCTGGGCCGAACCACCGTGCCCTTCGCAGTCGTAGGGCTGCTCATCGGCACCGGCGTCGCCTGGGGCCTCACGCTGATCATGAGCAGCCGGGCGGCGTACATCCACGTGGGGGCGATCCTGGGGACGCTGATGGCAGCCAACGTCTTCCGGGTGATCATCCCCAATCAGAAGGTCATGGTCGGCGATATGGCAGTCGGGCGGCCTCCCGACGCCCGGCTCGGCGCGCAGGCTGCGATGCGCTCGTTGCACAACAACTACCTGACCCTTCCAGTGCTCTTCATCATGGTGAGCAACCATTACCCGATGACGTACGGGCATCGCTACAACTGGCTGCTGCTCGCCGCGATCGCGGTCGTGGGCGCCGGCGTGCGCCACTATTTCAACTTGCGCAATCAGGGGCGCGGCAAAGTGTGGATCCTCCCGGCCGGGGTTCTTGCGCTGCTCGGCCTCGCGCTGGTGACCCGTCCCCCGGCGGCGCCGATCCGGCCCGGACTGGCCGAAGTGTCAGACACGGCGGCGGTGTCGTTCACGGAGGTGCGGGCGCTGATCGTGCGGCGCTGCACGCCGTGCCATTCGTCGGTGCCGACGGACCCGGGGTTCCCGGCGGCGCCGGCCGGGGTCGTGCTCGACACACCCCAGCAGATCCGGCGGAGCGCCGAGCGGATCTACGCGGTGGCGGTGGCGTCCGAGACGATGCCGCTCGGGAACTTGACCGGGATGACGCGCGACGAACGGGAGCTGCTGCGGCGATGGGTCCGGGGGGGCGCGGAGATCAGGTAGGCGGCAACCAACCCACCCGACGAGGGAGGCCGACCCATGGATCCGTTGGCGCTCTTTGGCATCAGCGTCGTCTTGAGCTTCGTCACCTGGGGCATCGTGGCTGCTCGATACCTGTGGCCGCGGCTCGGCGCGCTCGGCCGCCACGATGCCCTTCGGCCGCTCCTCACGCTCCACGCGTTCCGCTTCGTCGGCCTAGCCTTTCTCATCCCCGGCGTCGTTGCTCCGGAGCTGCCGGCCGCCTTCGCCCGGCCAGCAGCCTATGGCGACCTCGTGGCCGCGCTGTTGGCGCTGGGCGCCCTACTGGCGTTGCGCACGGCGGCGGGCATAGCTCTCGTGTGGGTCTTCAACATCTGGGGCACGGCCGACCTCCTGTACGCGTTCTACCAGGGCCTCGTCGGTGTGGGAGTGGCACCTGGACTCCTCGGCGCCACCTACTTCATCCCCACGGTGGTGGTCCCGTTGCTGTTCATCACGCATGGGCTCATGTTCCGGCTGCTCCTCCGCCGCGGCGCTCCGGGAATGTCTGGGTCGTAGACGCACCGCGCTGCGTAACGCGCGCCTGAAGCTGACCGGCGTGGCCGTTCTCCTGGTCGACGTGATGGTGTGCGCCTCGTGGGTCCTCCGCCTTGCTCACGTCACGGCTTGCCGGGTGGGCGGGTCGGCAGCAGCTTATGCGTGGATCCGGTAGGTTGCCCTCATGCCCGCTATAGGATGGTTGGTTCTCGGTGGCATACTTGCCGTGGGGTACGTGCGCGTCGCCAGCCGCCGTGGCGCGCAGCACGGACGTCGCGCCTTCGCCATAGGACTCGTCGTCGCGGCCCTGGTATACGTCGTGGCGGCCGCGATCAGACTCAACGTCGCCGCCTTGCTCATCGAAGGACCCGCCCTGATCGCGTTCGGGGTCGTAGCCGTCGCGGGGGACCGCCGCTGGCCCGCGCTGCTGGCGGCGGGCTGGGCGCTGCATGTGGCGTGGGATGTCGTCCCTCACGTCCTGATCCAGCAGTCCTACATCGGCGCGTGGTACCCAATGCTCTGCATCAGCTTCGACCTGGTCGTGGCGGGCTACGTGGGCTGGCGCGTCGCCCGTCACCCGGTCATGCAACCGGCCCAATAGGAGCTCGGCCGACAGTCAGGGAACTGGACGTCTGGTCACGAGATGGTCGGGGCGGTGTTCGATGGCTGACATCCGAGGTTTCATCGCAGCTACCCTCGATGGCTACATCGCGAGTCCGGACGGTGGCATCGAATGGCTCGATGAGTTCGGCAAGTTCGACTACGGATACGACGCCTTCATCGCGCAGAAGCCCGGCGGCGTGTCGCCGGCGGCTGTTCCGCGAAATCGTCAGGGCGCGTTCCCGAGCTGCTTGCGTACACGGTGTCCCCCATGAAGCTCGACTCCGCTACCCGTACCGATCTCATCAAGCGCTTAGCTCGCAAACGGCTGGCCCAGCAGGGCGCCCCAGACGTCGTGTTCGACGATTTCCTCGCGAGTACCGAGGCCGTGATGATGGGAACGCCCGAGGGCATGATCGTCGGGTGCGCCGAGTCCTTCGTGGCCCTCACGGCCCAGGGGCTGACGGAGCAGGACGCTTTTCAGCGGATCGAGCAGGACAGGGTGCAGTTCGCCGTGGGAGGGACGCTGCCACGTCCCCTCACGCTGGCCACCTACCTCCGCTACCGCCTCAACCTGGAGCCCCATGTTGGTCTGCCTATCAGTGGCGCGTACCTGGACGAGGCGGCGGGTGAAGCGCTTCGGACGGTCCGGGCGGCGTTCGGGCTCCAGTCTGCGCCCGACGAGCCTCATGAGGCCGGCGGGCGCACACGTCGTCCCCTCACATCGCGGAGCACGACTCACATGACACGCCACGATCTTGGCCGTCGCCTCGCCGCGCTCGCCGCGCTCGGCTTCCTTGCCACGGCCGGGCTGCACAGCACCGGGTACGATGCGGTCACCCGGCTGGCTGCCGACGTCCCATCCGACCTCGGACCGGTCATGCCGGCGCTCTGGCTGATGTTCTCCATTGATCTCGTGATCATTGGCCTGATCGTGGCCATTGTGGCCTACCGCCCCGCGCCGGCGGCCCGAATCATGCTTGTGGTCGCGGCCCTCTCCCCACTGGCCGCGGCCGGATTGCAGCTACGCTTCATCGGCTTCGTACCTCCCACGGCGATTCTCCTCGCCGTGGGCGCCGTGACGCTCGGCGCCGCGGCGGTACTTCCGCAGGAGTCGCGTGAACCGGCCACCTAGCCAACGCGTGATGCCGCTCCTCCGTACGTCCTCCACGAGATGGCACGGGTCCGCACCCAGATCGGCGAACATCACGTACGATTGACCGCAAGACAACCTCGCATGATGCGCGCTTGATGTGCGTACCGTTTCTTCCCGCTACCCAATTACTGCAAGGATTCGAACGGTCCTTTCATAAATCCGGTCGTCCCCAACGGGGTTTCCAGCGATGGCCGATGACTCCTCGTTTACCTCGAATTCGACGCGTCGGCATGCCCCCACTAGCCGACCGTGAAGCCTCGCGCCGCGGTAGCATCCCAGAAACGATGCAGACGAACGGGATCGAAGTACATCACGGATGGAGGATCACGATGCGAATGCCCACGCTCCTCATCGGTAGCCTCGTCGGGCTTCTAGCTTGCACGGAGGGCTTGCCGGACGGACTCGACGGTCGGCTGAGCGACGACGGAACGGCCTACCTGCTGCGTCAAGCCGCCACGATCGATCTCGCCTCCACGCACCTCACGAAGGAGATGTGGCTCGGAAGGGGCGCGACGAGCGAGCATCCCGCCTTCACGGCGTCGCGCGGCGCGTACATGCCGTCCCACATCGGCCTTGGCCAGCGGATCGCCGAGCGGAGTGTGCCGCGGTCAGCCAGAAGCCTCGAGCGCCAGGCGACGGTCGGTGGGGCCGCCTTCGAGCCGTTTCGCTCGGAGCTCCGCGGCCAGCTCGGCCGGCGGCCGGACTCCGCCGAGGTCGTGGAATACGTGCAACGCCTCAATGCGCGAGTCGCGGCGCTCAACCAGGCGCTCGCCGCCGAGCGGAACACTCTGCGTGACGCCTACGCCGCCGGGCGGACGCCGGAGGCGACGGCAATGATCCGGAGCGTCATCGCCAAGGCGTTCCTCTCCGTGGATCCCGCGCTGCTGGACCGCGCGCCCGACCTTGACCCGGAGCGGGCTCGCCGCATTCGCGACGCATACGTCGTCACGCTCATGAATCGGCTCGGCGCGAGCGATGCTATCCGCCGGGCGGAACCGGGAGGTGTACGATGACCCGCCGCTCGATCGTCGGGATCGCCCTGATGCTGCTGACGCTCGCGTCCGTCGTTCGCGCGCAGGAGATCGCAGTCACGGGCCGGCTGGTTCGGCCCGTGTGGTACGACAACGTCGGCGCCCAGCTCCGCGACGACCAGATGCTCACCAATCCAGACACGATCGCCGCGTCCTTCCAGGCCGTGCAGTTCTATCAGCCCGGCGCGTTCCATCCGATCTATTGCGGCACGGCGCTCACCGATGTAACGGGGACGTTCTCGGCCACGGCGGTGTGCGGCGGCAACCCGCCGACGGAGCTCTACGTCGAAGTACTGGGGATGAGTGGGCGAGGGTTCCTCGTCGGCACGTTCGACGAGGACGGGTTCTACGCCTCGCTCATCTCGTCCATCGGCTTCGCCGCCGTGGCAGCGCTGGTTTCGGGCGCGCTGGCTCCGGTTGCGGGGGGCGCATCGGTCTGGCTGCTGACTGAAGTCATGAAGCGATTAGACGGGCCCCCAGAGATCTTCGTGTGGAGCTTCTTCAACGATCGTATCGCGCTGGGCCCCGGTCAGAACAGCGTCGATTTCGGGGTCTTACAGATCGGCGGAGGCTCTGGCAACCCGTCATCGAACGCGGACTGGGCAGCGGCCGTCATGGAGGGCGTAGACTTCGGGTATCGGCACCTCAATCCGCTCGGGTTTGCGCCCGGTGCGCCGCCGGTGCCGCCCGCCTTTTCGAATTGGGTGATCAACAATCCGCTCTTCGGGCCGACCACCGTCTGGAGGACCGTGCACCTGAACCAACCGTTCCGCGATGCCTCGGGCACCATTATCGGTTGGGAACACAACATGGGCGCGCTGGCGCACGAGTTGGGCCACGTGGTATACAACATCCGGCATTCGGACGAGAACCATTTCCTGCTGAACGATGGCGCAAACTACCTGCGCAACCACGCTGAGTGCAGGGCGTGGAGCCGGTACAATGCAGCGTTTGCACATTACGAGGGATATGCCAATGCCATCGGGGCGCTGATCTGGCGCGACCATGCGATAGCGACCGGCCAGCCATTGGCGTATCTGCCGCTGTTCGGGTGCGGCTACCGAGGGTTGGATGACGAAGGAGAAGTCTCGGACCTCTACGTGCAGCTGTACCATGCGACGGGGAACGAGCGCACGGCGCCGAATCTCAAGAACGCCGAGGCCGTCGCGTTCGGCGCGGATCAACTGAGCCTCCCCGCGCTGCCCTTCATGCTCAACTTGGTCAGCGCTGCCGGTCCCACGTCGCACACGCCGCTCCAGTTCTGGATCACGCATCTGAGCAACGCGTGCCAGGCCGTCGAAGCGGGCGCGCCCCTATACTGCGGGAGCGACCGCTTCCGATGCTGGGCGCGCACCAATGTGGCGAACCCCGGCGAGTTGCCGCCCGACTTCTTCACCGCACCATGCACGCCGGGCGCGTCGCAGATCACCAATGTCGCAACGACGCCCGCCGGCCCGACCACCACGAACGTGGTGACCTTCACGACGGTGCCGCACGTGGATCAATACGAGGTGTTCACGGCATCCGGCCCTCCCCTGC
>JBFJHJ010000024.1:0-48920 GCA_041613315.1 Gemmatimonadales bacterium | reverse complement strand
CGGTGCCGAGGACAAGATCCAGGGCCGGATCCAGGAGATCAAAGCCGCGATCGACAAGAGCACGTCCGACTACGACCGGGAAAAGCTGCAGGAGCGGCTGGCCAAGCTGGCGGGCGGCGTTGCCGTCATCAACGTCGGGGCGGCGACCGAGACGGAGATGAAGGAGAAGAAGGCCCGCGTCGAGGACGCGCTGCACGCGACCCGCGCCGCGGTCGAAGAAGGCATCGTGGCCGGCGGCGGCGTGGCGCTGCTCCGCGCCCAGGCCGCGCTGGACAAGACGAAGGTCGACGAACACGACGAGCAAGTCGGCATCGACATCGTACGCCGGGCGCTCGAAGAGCCGATGCGCATCATCGCATCCAACGCCGGTGTCGAAGGCTCGATCGTCGTTGAGAAGGTGCGCACCTCGAAGGAGAAGAACTTCGGCTACAACGCGCAGACTGACGTCTACGAGGACCTGGTGGACGCCGGCGTCATCGACCCCACCAAGGTGACCCGCACGGCGCTGCAGAACGCCGCATCCGTCGCGAGCCTGCTCCTCACCACCGAGTGCGTGGTGGTCGAGAGGAAGGAAGAGGAGAAGGCCCCGGCGATGCCGGGCGGCGGCGGCATGGGCGGGATGTACTAAGACGGACGGACGGACGTTCCGACGCGCCGCACGATCGGGGCGTGTCGGACGTCTGGCCGCAGCATCAGGTGGCGCCCCGGGGAGATCACCCCCCGGGGCGTTTCGCTCTGGACGGCGTGAACAGGCGCCTCACTCGGGAGCCGGGTGTACCCGGGGGCGCTGGGTTCCGGACCCGATCGCCTGCGCCTCGCCCGATGCCCCCGCGGACGATTCCCGATTACTTCAGCAGCATGTCATGCGGCCCGCCCGGCCCGGTCGGAAAGTGCTCGAAGTCGGGCGTGAACCCCGCGTCGACGCTCATGCCCTGCGGCCCCACGTGGAGCAGCCACACCCCGAACCGGACGTTGCCGTCGAGGGACGAGAGGATCGAGTTCGTCACGTAGAGCCGGCGGCTGTCCGGCGACAGCTTCATCATGTTGGGCTGCGGGATCGCGACCTCGCTCACCAGCTTCGGACGCACAGGGTCGGCAATGTCGTATTGCTGGACCTTTCCGGCTCCCCACAGGGAGACGTACAGATACCGGTTATCGTAGCTCACGCGCATGTCGGCGGGGGTCGCACCCTCGCCCAGCGAGATCACGCGATGGAACGCCAGCCGGCCGTCCCCATCCGCGTCCTCCCAGTACCACACGCTGTTCCCGAAGGCGGCATTGGTGAAGCCCCCCAGTCCGCTCGGGCCATGCATCCAGCGCACCTCGAGTGGCGCGAGGTCCAGTGCCTCGACTTGGAGGATCTTCTTCGCTCTCCAATCCCACACGACCACGTCCTTTCCCGAGTGCGCGGGGTGGTCGCCGGCCTTGATGTGCCCGGGATGGGACCAACTCGACGTGATCATTCGGTTGATTTCGGGCTTGACCCCCACATCGTACATGAATCCGGGCGCACCGTCGGGACGGACCACCGGCCAGGCCTGCTTGAAGTTCCCGTCGTCATCAACCAGAACGAGCGCACCCGGTCCACCGCCGTCCACTTTACCGAGCATCGCGAGCATCACTCCGCCCGGAACCGCGTACATCGTATGGGGACCGCTGTAGCCGGTGGGGTTCAGATCCACCGTCTTGAGCAGCTTCGGCCGCCGCGGGTCCGTCTTGACGTCGTAGATGAAGAGCCGATTCGAGAACAGCCCGCCACCGACGATGCGGTCCGTGTTTGCGGTGTAGCCAAAATGGTGCGCTTCGTTGGCCGGCGAGTTCGTGGGAACGGTGGCGATGACCCGGCCGTAGGTCGTAGACCGGGGATTCACGTCCACAACCGCGAGGAAGTCGCTCTGTTGCTGGTCAGCGTCTCGGGTCCAGACGTAGAGAATGGTCTCGCGCTCGCCAGCCTTGAGCCCTTTGGTGAAGACCGACTCGTCGGCAGGCGGACGGCCGGATCGGAGGGCGCCGAACAGCCCAGTCGCCACGATCGGGATTGCCAGGGCGAGCACCCTGTGATTCATAGGTACCTCCAGCGGTGGATGGGGAACCAGAGCGACCTTTGCAGAAGGAACATCAGCCCGCCAACGCCCAGCGATGGACGCGAGCCTGAGGACGGCTCAGGTGACGCGAAGTCAGGTGAGTCAGTCGTTCTGCGGCTGCAGAACGTCGGGGAGCCCGAACGGGCGGCCATGCGCTTCCACTCGGAGGCGGGAGCTCCGGGCGGCAGCAACATACGGGGCCGGAAACGGGAGCGCCAGCGGGCGGCGGCATGGGCGGGATGTACTAAGACGGACGGACGTTCCGACACGCTGCACGATCGGGGCGTGTCGGACATCTGACCGCAGCATCAGGTGGCGCCCCGGGGAGATCACCCCCCCGAGGCGCCGTTGTTCTCAGCGCCCAGCCTCCCGCACGATCCGCGCGAGCGCGGTCGAGTCCGCCCGCAGGAGCCCAACGCTCGGCAACCGCCACAACAGCGCGATCCAGCTCCGGTCCTGCCGGAACGCCCGGCGGAAGAGGGGGATCGCCGCCTCCACCCGACCCAGATCGGCAAGCGTCACCGCCTGCCAGTAGACGAGCTCCCCGTTGGTCGCGCTGTCCGGGAGCAACGCGGCGGCGCGACCGTAGGCCGCGAGGGCGGAGTCGACTTTCCCCGCCGTCAGGAAGTTGTCCCCCTCCGTCGCCGCCCGGTAGGCGCGGGCCACTCCGAGCAGCCGCCGCAACTCGCGCAGCGGATCACGCGCGTCCTCCACGCGCAGGTCGAACCGCTTCGCCCACGGCGGGTCCCCCGGATCGCCGCTCACGACCACCAGGGCCGCCGACTGCCGGCCGCGGATGTCCCCCCCGGCCGCCTCCGCCGCGTCCAGCGCCGCCAGCATGCGTTCCGCGAGGTCTCCTCGCGTCTCCGCGAAGGTGCGGGCCATGGCCGGCCACACGATCTCATTGCGCATCAGGTTGGCCTGCACCGAGTACCATCGGCCGACCTGGTGGCCGGCGGCCGGGATATCCCGGGTGCCGGTATGCGCGGCCACGCGTCCCCGCGCGTCGATCATCGCCACTTGGCGGACCTGGCTATCGGGATCCGCCCGGAGGAGCGCGGCGAGCGCCTCCGGAGCGGGCACGCCGCTGCGCATGAGGTAAAGCCCCCGGGGGCCGTAGCCGGGCTCCACAAACGACTGCGTCGCGACCGCGCCCACGCCGGGCTCGGCGAAGGGGACGACGCTGCCGACGCTGAACCAGTGGGACTGGACCGCCACGCCGATCTCGCCGGTGACCGAGTCCACGGCGACGATCGAGTACGTGGCGACGGGCCGCCGGGGGAGATCCTGAGCGTGCAACCATCCGGCGGTGAGGCCGAGTAGGGACACCACGGGTGCTAAACGCATCTTTCGCTCCATCGAGGGGTACGACGGCCGGTTGCGGCGCGCGCGGGCGAGTGGCGCCGGCCGCCGGAGGGAGATAATTTTTGCGTATGTTCGTTCGTTCGCTACTCGTGCTCGCGGCCCTGGCGGCGATCACGCCCGTGGCCACCCTGGGCCAGAGCCGCACGTCGGCCCGGTTACCCGACATCGCCGGGACCTGGCAGGCTGAAACGCCGGACGGCCCCAAGCAGGTTATCGTGCGCCCCGACTCGTCGGCCAGCTTTGGCGAGGAGACGGTGCGCTGGCGCCTTCTGCCGGGGGTGCTGTACATCGCCTTCGGAGATGAGTGGGTCGGGTATACATTGGCGCTCAAAGGCAGCACCATGACACTGTCCGACGGAGACCTGGAGGAGCCGGTATCGCTCAAGCGCGTCGGCCCGCCGACCCCACGCCCGGGGGGCGTGGAGGTTCCGCCCGCCCCCCCGTTTCCGCACGGCACGAGCGGATAGCACGCTGGCAGCAGTGGCCTGCCGTCTCGCCCATTGGTGACTGAGCCCCCGCGCGGCGCCCAGCCACCCGCTCGGGAACACGCCGCGCTCTCGCGCGAGCTCGGCGAGTTCCTGATCGAGCTCTCCATCGCCCTCAACAAGCACGCCATGTACCCCGCGGGGCATCCGTCGCTGATGCCGGCCGCCGACGGGGTGGTCCACCGCCTGAAGACCCTGTTGGAGCAGCGGGGCACGCTGTCGCTGGGCGTGGCCCGAAACCAGCTCGTGATCGAGGGGGTGGCCACCGATCCGCGTCACCCCGTGCTCGCCGACCTGGCGGCACGGCTGCACCGGCACCATCTGGGCGCCGTGTCGTTCCAGCCCGGGGTGACCGGTAAGGAGGTCCATGACGTGCTATGCCTCGTGGCGCAGGAGGCCGACCGCACCGGTGACCCGCTCGGGGTGGGGCCGCCGGAGCGCTTGGCGGCGTGGCCTCACGTGCGGCTCTATCCCATGACCTACGAGCGCCTGGAACTCGTCGGCGAGGGAGACGAGAAGCCCGGCGAGGGGGATGAGGAGCGGGGCGGGGAAGCGCGGACGCGGGCCGCTCAGCTCTGGATCGGCCTTGCCCGGGCCGCCCTCGCGGGGGAGGAGCTGGGGACGGACCTCGGGAAAGGCGGTGACGCCGAGGACGATACCGATCCCCGCGTCGTCGCGCAGGCGATCGAAGCGCACCGCCGCGGCTCGGCGTACGACCAGGTCATCGTCGGATACCTCCTCCAAATGGCCGACGAAATGCGAGCGAGCGGCACGGGCGAGACGCTCGAGCTGCGCCAGCGCCTCTCGGCGCTCATCAGCACGCTCGATCCCCAGACGCTCGAACGCCTGTTGGAGATGGGCGGCGACCGCGCCCAGCGGCGGCAGTTCGTGCTCAATGCCTCCCAAACGGTCGCCGTCCAGGCCGTGGTCGATCTGGTCCGGGCGGCCGGCGCGGCGGAGGGCGACCAGACGATCTCCCACTCGATGCTCCGTATGCTCCGGAAGTTGGCGCGTCACGCGGACAGCGGACCACCCCCGCGCCGCCAGGAGGCGGACGAGGCCATTCGCGAACAGGTGGCGACGCTGGTCCGCGGATGGTCCCTGCGGGATCCCAACCCGACCGCGTATCGATCGGCGCTGGAACGCATGGCGTCGGCCAGCCCGATCTTCACGGCGGGCCTCGACGAGCGCTATCGCCCCGAGCCCCGTCGGGTCGTGGAGATGGCGCTCGAGGCGAACGCCATCGGCGAACCGGTGCGCCGCGCGCTGGACGAACTCGCTGCCGACGGCGGATTGAAATGGATCCTCGAGACGTTGGAAGCCGCCAAGGCGTCGAAGACCCGGGACGCGCTCTGGTCTCACGTTGCGACGCCGGAGATGATCCACCGCGCGACACGGACCGAACCGTTCGATCCCGCGATCCTGGATTTGCTCCTTCCTCGGGTGGGGCTGGCCGCGGCGGAACCGATGCTCGACACCCTCGCTGAGACGGACTCCTCGCAGGCGCGGCGGGTCCTGCTGGATCGTCTCGTGGGCTTGGGGGACCGTGTCGCACCGCTCGCGCTCCAACGCCTCGACGACAAGCGCTGGTACGTGCAGCGCAACATGCTGAAAATCCTCGGCGACCTGCCGACGCCGGCACCCGGCTTCAAACCCACCGAGTACGTGAAGCACCAGGATCATCGTGTCCGGCGGGAGGCGATGCGGATACTCCTCAAGGACCCGGATGAGCGAGAGCGGGCGATTGCGGCGGCGCTTACCGATGCCGACGAGCGCACAGTCCGCCTCGGGCTGGCCGCGGCCCTTGACGGGTGCCCCCCACCGCTCGTCCCGGTCGTCGTCGCCCGCGCCTCCTCGGCCGCGAGCGAAGATCTCCGCACCCTCGCGATCCGCGTGCTCGGCGTCAGCGGCCACCGGAGCGCGCTCGAAGCGCTCCTCACGATCGCGGCGCCCCGCCGCCGTGGGCTCCTCGGCACGAAGGCGCCCGCCAAGACGCCGGAGTACCTGGCTGCCCTCGAGGCGTTGCACGGGTTCGCCGATGACGAGCGCGCACGTGAAGTGCTCGCTCTCGCGGCGCGCTCCCGCGACCGCGAGATCGTGCAGGCCGCAGCGGGTTCCCTACGGGAGCCACGCTGAGTGTCCACCGCGATCAGCTTCCTCAACGCGTTTGCGCAGGCGCTATCGACGCTCGGGCTGTATCCGGAGGGACATGCCCGCCGGGAGCACGTGCTCGACACCGTCTACGAGCGGCTGATGCTCCTCTTGAGCGAAGATCCGACCCCGGTGTTCTCGTTCCTCGGGGACGAGGTGGTGTACGGCGATCAGCCGCTGCGTGACCTACGGGGCTGGGACTGGGCGCAGCGTCTCGGGGGGATCGGCGTCCAGCGGCTGCAGTTCGATGCGGGCGTGAGTCGCGGCGAGGTGGAAGAATTCATGGAGAGCGTGTTGGCCCGCCTCACCGGCCGCGGCCCCGACACGACGGAGGCACGCCAGATGCGGCCGGGCGGCATCCGTTTTGGAACCCTGGGGATTCGCGGCGTCAGCCCGGCCGCGGACGGCGAACTGCTGACCGCCACCATTGCCCTGAGCCTGCGCGAGGAAGCCGACACGATCCAGTGGCTGCACGACGAGCTGGCGTCCGGCCGACCCCTGCCGCTCACCGAAGCGGAGGCGGTCGTGCGGGCCCTCTCCGTGGCGATGCACGGCGATCAGCAGGTGATGCTGCCGCTCCTCACGCTGCGCGGCTACGACGAGTACACGACGACGCATTCGCTCAATGTGTGCGTCCTGGCGATGGCCCTCGGCGAGTGGCTGGGGATGGGCGCTCGTGACATCCGGGCGTGTGGAGTCGCGGGCCTGATGCATGATCTTGGCAAGGTGAAGGTGCCCATCGAGGTACTCACCAAACCGGGAAAGCTCACGCCCCAAGAGCGCGCAGTGATGAATAGCCACCCCGTGGAGGGGGCGCGCCTCATCCTCGCGGCCGAGGGCGAACTGGACCTCGCCGCCGTGGTCGCGTACGAGCACCACATCATGCTGAACGGGAGCGGTTATCCGCAGCTCACCTACGCCCGCGACTGCCACGTGGTCAGTCGCCTCGTCCATGTCTGCGACGTGTACGACGCGTTGCGGACGAAACGGCCGTACCGCGACGCCTGGCCCTCGGACCAGGTGCTCGCTTACCTGGAAGAGCGCTCGGGCACCGAGTTCGACGGCGAGCTCGCCCATGCGTTCACGCGCATGATGTGGGAATGGGAGCCCCGCGTGGCACCGCTCGCCGCAGACGACCCGCTCCCCGACGGTCAGGCCGGGATGTCGAGCGACAGCTGAGTCGGGGGAACGACGTCGAACGGCCCGAGGGGCATCGCCTGGCGGGCCACGAGGAGGGCGCCGCAGAACCCGCGGCGCTCCAGCGCCGCGCGCATCGCCCGGCGCGCGAGGTCGGGGCGGTTGCACTGCCCGCTCAGGTGCGTGAGCACCACGGTCCGGAGCCCGGCGTGACATACGGTCGCCGCGAGCGCCGCAGCGGCCGCATTCGACAGGTGCCCACCGGGGCCGGCGATGCGCCGTTGGACCGCCGGTGGATACGGCCCCGCCCGGAGCAATCGGTCGTCGTGGTTCGCCTCCAGCAGGAGGCACGCGACGCCTCGGAGGAAGGCGTGCAGCAGCGGCGTCGCCCGGCCGACGTCGTACGCCACCCCCGCCCGCGCCGCGGTGGACCCGTCGCTCACCGCGAGGGCCAACGGCTCGGCGGCATCGTGGCTCGTCCGGCACGCCGTCACCGCAAAAGGACCCACGTCGACCCGACCGCCGGCGCGCAACACGCCGGTCGGGACCGCCCCGAGCCGGCGGCGCAGCGCCTGTAAGGTGCCCGGAGAGGCGATCACGGGGCAGCCCACGCGGCGCGCCAGCGCCGCCGCGCCACGCGCGTGATCGCCGTGCTCGTGTGTCAGGAGCACCGCGCTCAGGCGCGTGAGGTCGACACCCACCGCGCGCGCGCGACGGGCGAGCGCCCGCATCCCGAACCCCGCATCGACGAGCAGCGCCGCCCCGTCCGTCGTGAACGCGATGGCATTGCCGCGGCTCCCTGACCCGAGGATTGCGATCCTCACGGGGCCACCGCGTGATCGTAAATCGCCGCGAGGCCGACACGCACCGCATCGGTCACCTCGACCTGGCGCCGCGGCATCACCCGGGTGGCGACGGTAAGAAACCCGTCCCGCGTCATGGTCGCCCCATCGGTGCCCCACGCGAACGGCGGGACGTACTTGGGCGTGTGGGCCGCGCCGAACACGCTGGCACCCGCCCCGACCGCGCTGCCGGTGTCAAGCAGGGTCCCGATCGCCGTCTTTGCGTGGTCTCCGAACAGCGTGCCCAAGTTCTGCCGCCCCGTCTCGATCCGTTGGTCCGCCACCTGCAGGCGCACCGGCCCGTAGGTGTTCTTGAGGTCGGAGGTCGTGGTCCCGGCCCCCACATTCACCCACCGCCCCACCAGGGAATGGCCAACGAACCCGTCGTGCGCCTTGTTCGCATACCCGAGAAACACGCTGGCGGTGAGTTCGCCGTGCACCTTACACCGGGGCCCGATCGCGCATTGGCGGACGGCCCCACCCAACACTTCGGTGCCCGGCCCCACGTACACCGGTCCTTCGAAGCGCGTCCCCCCCTTCACATAGGCGTGTTGCTCCAGCACCACGGCGCCACGCCGCACGTCGAACGTCACGCCTGGCTCGACGTGGGCGCCGAGGCGCACCACATCGCCCGGATCGCCGATCACGATGCTTCCCTCCGGAAGCTCGTCGGCCCGCTCGTGGGTGAAGTCTGCGACATCCGCGATCAAGAAGTGCTCCAACGCGGTGATCAGGTCGTACGCGCCGTGGAGAAGCATCCCCTCGACGGCGACCTCGGCCCACGCGTCGTGTTCGTCCTCCCACCGGTCGCCAGCCGGCACCCACCATCCCACGGTCTCCTCGTCGTTCACCAGCCGGGCCGGCCGCTCGCCGAACGCCGGGGGGACACCCGAGGGCGCAAAGTCGGATCGACCCACCACCGCGGGCCCCGCCACCGGAGCGCGCGGCACGACCCCAGGGCACCCCTCCTCGGTGAACGGCGCGAGATGCGGCGGCCCGAAGATCGCCCGCGCCTCCCCCTGGGCGATCGCCTCCCATCGCTCGCGGATCAGCCACGCGCCGGCGCGGAGCTCGGCGACCGGCCGGCAATCGGCGAAGGGAAACCACGCCGGGCCCCCCGCCGGCTCTACCAGGTACACGTCGGTCACGATCAGCTCTCCCGTAGCACGGGCGGCACCCGTTCCAGCAGGGTCTTGAGATCGGCGGCCCGGGCTCGTGTCGTGACGAGCGTGACCCCGTTCGCCGCCACCACGACGAGGTCCCGCACGCCATCCACCACGACCGGTCGGTCCTCTGCCCACACGACACAGGCCGACGTGTCCCGGAGCGTCACATGGCCCACGGCGACATTGTCGGCCCCGTCTGCCGGCCGCACACGGGCGAGCGCCGCCCAGGTGCCCACATCGTCCCAGGGGAACCGGCCCGGCACCACAACGACGCGCGTGCTCCGCTCAAAGTGCGACACGTCGACGGCGATGGCCGTGACCGCGGTGTAGAAGCGGTCGATCTCGTTCGCGGCGAGCAGCGGGACGTGAGGGGCGATCTCCGGCGCGACCGCGGCGGTCTCGGTCAGAAAGCGGGCCGCGGTCCACGCGAAGAGGCCGCTGTTCCACAATGCCCCCGCCGCGATCAGGCGCGTCGCCCGCTCGACGTCGGGCTTCTCAATGAAGCGCGCCACGCGGCGCGCGTCACCGTCGTCCAGCGACGTGCCGGGCTCGATGTAGCCGTAGCCCGCCTCGGGGCGGGTCGGGACGACGCCCACGGTCACCAGCACGTCGTGCCGGGTCGCCACGTCCATAGCCCGCGCCGCCGTCGCGCGAAATGCCGCGTCATCACCCACGAACCAGTCGGCGTGCAGGCTCAACACCACCGCCTCGGGATCGCGAGCGCGGGCCGTCACCGTGGCCCACGTCAAGGCCGGGCCGGTCGAAGCGGCGCGCGGCTCGACCAGCACGTTGTCCGCCGGAAGCTCGGGGAGCAGCTGGCGCGTGCGTTCCGCCAGCGCGGGGCCCGTGACCACGAGCACGCGCTCCATCGGGACAAGCCCCGTCAGCCGAGCCACCCCTTCGGCGAGCAGGGGCCGATCGCCGGCGAGCGGCAAGAACTGCTTGGGACGCGTGGAGGTGGAGAGCGGCCAGAACCGCGTGCCCGAGCCGCCCGCCAGCACTGCCGCCCAACGGCTCACGAGGCGCCGGGTCCCCGCGCGGGACGGCGGCGCGCGGTGTGGGGTACTACCATCAGGCTGGCAGAGAAGGGAGCAGGCCCTCGAGCGCAGCGGGCCCCGGCGCGCGCGCGCCGCGCCGGGTCACAGCAGGCCGGCGATGGCGCTGCGGTGGCGCTTGAACTCGTAAAGAAGTCCACCAATGTTGGTGCCGGCACGAAAGAAAATCGCGAGGAGGGCGTCGCGCGTCAGCTCGGCGACGAGGGCCGTGCCACCACCGAATTCCATGATCGCGGTGCCGAAGCCGCCGCGGCGCGCTGCGCCGCCCAGTTTGTCGCAGGCCGCCACCACTGGCGGGATCAGCGCCGCGAGGCCCTCGGGGTCCATGCCATTGCGAGCCGTAGCGTCGATCGTGAGGCCGTCGCGTCCCAGCACGATGACGGCGTCGACACCGTCATGTCTGGCCAGGACTTGCACCACGTCCCGAATGGTGGGCATGCGCGCCAAGCTAGACGCACCAAAGACCGAAGTCAAGCGAACTGAGGCAGTTGACCGCGTTTCCGACGCCGACTAATCTTCTGCCACTTCCATGATCCGTATATCGTTTCGCCACATTTGCTTGGGCGTCGTTGCCAGCGCTCTCGTCATCGCCGCGCACGCGTGCGGCGACTCCCTCGGCCTGCCGCCGCCCCAGTTCGAGAACCGTGTCGATACCGTCACACTGCACGCGCTCACCGGGACCGACATCGTGCTGCCCAGCGCGTACGATCTCATCAGCCGTACGACGGCGCGCACCGACCAGGCACAACCCTTCGATATCGCGTTCGAGCTCGACGCAGACGGGCGGGCGCTCATCTTTCCGGCCCGCGCCCTGGGCCAGATCAACGACGCGGCGCTTCAGGTGAGCAGCGAGACGTTCGGTGCCATCACGACCGCACCGCTCGAAGGTTACCAGGCGGATAGCGCCCAGGCCGTCACGGCCGAGACCGTGTTCATCGTGCGGTCTCGGTTCGACGCCGCGTTCTGCGTGTTCCTGGGCGCCATCCCCCGCTACGGGAAGTTCCGCGTGCTCGCGGTGGACCCCACGACACGCACGATCACGCTGGAAGCACTCGTGAATCAGAACTGCGGCTTCCGCAGCCTGGCGCCCGGGCTCCCCACGTCCTGATGCCGTGATCGACATCCGGCTGCTCCGAGAGTCGCCCGACCGGGTGCGGGCAGCGCTCGCGCGACGCGGTGGCGCCATCCACCACACCTTGGAGCAGCTTCTCGAGCTCGACCGGCGTCGTCGCGCACTGCTGACCCAGGCCGAACAGCTCAAAGCCGACCGGAATCGCGCCTCGGAGGCGGTCGCGGAGCAGAAGCGCGCCAGGCAGGACGCGAGCGAGCTCATTGCCCGACTGAAGACCGTGAGCGAGCGGATCAAGACGCTGGACCAGGAGATTCGAACCCTCGAGGAGACGCTCGAGACGACGCTCCTCGTCGTGCCAAACCTCCCCCTACCGGACCTCCCCGACGGTGACGCCTCGGCGAACCGTGTCGTCCGCGAGTGGGGGACGCCACCCACGTTGGCCTTCGAGCCGCGGCCGCACTGGGACATCGGCGAGCGGCTGGGGGTGCTCGATCTCCCGCGCGGCGCCAAGGTCGCGGGCTCCGGGTTCCCCCTCTTCGTCGGCTGGGGGGCGCGGTTGGTCCGCGCCCTCGTGGCTCTGATGCTCGACATGCACACGCGCGAACACGACTACGTCGAGGTGGCGCCACCGTACCTCGTTACCCGGGCGAGCGCGCAAGCCACCGGCCAGCTGCCGGACCTCGAGCGCAACATGTACGTGACCGAAGACGACATGTACCTCATCCCGACCGCGGAGGTGCCGGTCACCAATTTGCACCGAGATGAGATCCTCCCGGCGGCCATGCTCCCCAAGGCCTACGTGGCGTACACGCCGTGCTTCCGGCGTGAGGCCGGGGCTCACGGCAAAGACACCCGCGGGCTGATCCGCGTACACCAGTTCGACAAGGTGGAATTGGTCCGGTTCTCGACGCCCGAGGCGTCCCCCGCGGAGCACGAGAAGCTGCTGGGCCATGCCGAGGCGGTGCTGCAGCGGCTTGGCTTGCCGTACCGCGTCGTCTTGCTTGCCGCCGGCGACGTGGGATTCGCCAGCGCCAAGACCTACGACCTCGAGGTGTGGGCCGCCGGGGTCGGGACGTGGCTGGAGGCGTCGAGTGCGAGCAGCTTCACCGATTTTCAGGCCCGCCGTGCAAACATCCGGTACCGGCCGCGGCCCGACGCGAAGCCAGATTTCGTCCATACGCTGAACGCGTCGGGGGTCGCCTTGCCGCGGACCATCATCGCCCTGCTGGAGAACAACCAGGACGCCGACGGCGGCGTCCGGATCCCGGAAGCCCTCGTCCCGTATCTCGGGATCGAGCGGCTGACTCCCGATGGCGGGGCGTAGGCTGACGCGGCGTCTCGCCCGCTGGGGACCGGAGGTCGTACTCGGACTCGTCGTCGTCTTCGCGGGTGTCTCGCTCTGGCAGGCCTGGGCGGTGACGAACTACCTCCGGGAAGAAGCGGGCAACAGTTCCCGCATCTACGGACGCATCACCGCCGCGCTCGCCGATCCCAACCCCGGCGCCGACACCGAGACCCTGTTCGCCCTCGTGACCGAGATCCGCGAGAGCGGGATGCCGCTGGTGGTCACCGGTCCCGACGGCCGGGTCAGCGCCGCCGCGAACCTGCCGTTCGCCGCCGCTTTCGGCGAGCCGCGCCTCGACACCTACGTGCGCGAGCTCGACCGGCTGAACCCGCCCATCAACGTTCCCGGCGTCGGGACGCTGCACTATGGGCTGCTGCCGGCGGCGCGCCGCCTCAACTGGCTCACCTGGGTCCAGCTCGGGCTCTTGGCGACCACCCTCATCGCGGGCGCGTGGGCCTATCGCACCGCCGTGAACCGGCACCGCGACCGCCTCTGGGTCGCGATGGCGCGCGAGTCGGCTCACCAACTCGGCACCCCACTCATGAGCGCCGGCGCGTGGGTCGACCGGCTGGACCATGGAGCGACGTCGCCCGGCGAGATCGCCCGCCACCTGCGCTCGGACCTCGAGCGCCTGCAGCGCGTGGCCCAGCGTTTCGAGCGCATCGGCCGCCCCGCCCACCGCGACCAAGTGGCACTGGGCGCCCTCGCGGAGCGCGTCGCGGCGTACTTCACTCCGCGGTTGCCGCGTCACGCCCACCCCGTCACGCTCACGGTCCGGGCCCCCGCGGCGGGGCCCGTCGTGGCCGGGGATCCCGTGCTCGTCGAATGGGCCCTCGAGGCCCTGGTACGCAACGCCGTCGATGCGCTGAGCGGCCGCGGCGGCGCGATCGACCTCGAGGTGACCGATCACGGCGACCGCGCCACGATCACCGTCGCCGACGACGGCCCCGGGATCCCCCCAGACATCCGCGCCGCCGTCTTCGAGCCCGGTGTGACCACGAAACCGGGCGGCTGGGGGATCGGCCTCGCGCTCGCCCGCCGGATCGTGGAAGACGTGCACGGGGGTGGCCTGACCATCGTCCCCACGGCAACGGGCACCACCTTCGCCGTGGAGCTGCCCGTCGGGGCCGGCAAGCGGCCCCGTCCCCTGCGTGCTTGACGTCGTCCTGAACCCGGCGCAGCGGCGCGCCGTTGAGCATGGCGCGGGTCCGCTCCTCATATTGGCGGGCGCCGGCTCCGGCAAGACCCGGGTGCTCACCACCCGTATCGCCTGGCTGGTGGACCGTCACGGCGTCCCGCCGGAACGGATTCTCGCGGTCACGTTCACGAATAAGGCGGCGGCCGAAATGCGCCGCCGCGTCGCCGACCTGCTGGGGCGTGACCCGCGGGGGCTGTGGATCGGGACGTTCCACTCGCTGTCGGCGCGCCTTCTGCGCCGTGAAGCGCCGCGCCTTGGCTTTACCCCGCAGTTCACGATCTACGACGAGGACGACCGTCTCAGGGTGATCAAGGGACTCTTGGAACAGCGGGGCTACGCCCCCCGGGCGTACCCGCCGCGCCAACTCCAGGCCATCGTCTCTGCGGCCAAGAACCGACTCGTCACCGCCGAGGAATTGGCGGCGAGTGCCGACGACCGGGTGAGCCGCGTCGCGGCGGAACTCTACCACGAGCTGGACAAGGCGCTGGTGCGGGCGAACGCGATGGACTTCGACGATCTCCTGCTCCACCCGCTCACCCTCTTCCGCCTGCATCCCGACCGCCGGACACACTGGCAGCGGCGCTTCGACGCCGTCCTGGTGGACGAGTTCCAAGACACCAATCGCGCGCAATACCTGTTCGTACGCGCGCTGGCCGAGGGCCACCGCCAGATCTGCGCCGTCGGCGACGATGACCAGTCCATCTACAGCTGGCGCGGGGCCGACGTCCGAAACATGCTGGACTTCCAGACCGACTTCCCCGACGCGGAGCTGGTGCGCCTCGAAGAGAACTACCGCTCGACGGCCGTGATCCTCGAAGCGGCAAACGGCATCATCGCCGAGAACCGAGAGCGACTGGGGAAGACCCTATTTACCACACGGGCGGGCGGAGAACCCGTGGTCCTCGTGTCGGCCGCCGACGAGCGGGATGAGGCGGAGTGGATCACGCGCGAGCTCCGCGCGCGCGCGGCGGCGGACGGGGTGCCCTTCGCCGACATGGCGGTCCTCTACCGGACGAACGCCCAGTCTCGTGCGCTCGAGGAGGCGTGTCGCCGCGCGTCGCTCCCGTACCGGGTGGTCGGGGCAGTGAGCTTCTATGAGCGCCGCGAGGTGAAGGACTTGTTGGCGTACATGCGGCTGACCCTGAACCCGGCCGATGCCGAAGCGTTCCTCCGAGCCGTGCAGGTCCCGCGCCGGGGCTTGGGCATGGCCAGCGTACGCGCCCTCGAGACGGCGGCGCGGCAGTGGGGGAAGCCGCTTCTTGCCACGGCACAGATCGCCGATCGGATCAGCGAGCTGCGACCGCTCGCCAAGCAGGCGTTCCAGGACTTTGCCGCGTTGATCGAGTCGCTGCGCCGGGGCGTCGACTCCACGACCCCCGCGGCGCTGCTCGAGCGCATTCTCGAGACGATTCACTACGAGGTGCACCTCGCCTCGGAAGGCCCCGAAGGGCTCGAGCGCCTGGAAAACGTGCGGGAGCTCCTCGCAGCCGCCGCGGAGTGGTCCGAAGAGTCCGACGCCGACGAGGGATCGTCGCCGGTGGAGCAGTTCCTGGCGAGTGCCGCCCTCACGTCGGCGGATCAGGTCGTCGACGGCGACCCGACAGGCGTCAGCCTGATGACGGTGCACACGGCCAAGGGGTTGGAATGGCCGTTGGTGGTGGTCGCGGGCCTCGAGGACGGGCTGTTCCCGCTGAGCCGCTCGCTGGAGACCCCCGAGGGGGCAGAAGAAGAGCGCCGGCTCGCCTATGTGGCGCTCACCCGGGCGCAGGACCGCCTCTACCTCATGTGGGCGCGTGCCCGGCGCCGCGGCGGACAGGTCCTCCCCGGCATGGCGTCTCGCTTTCTGGAAGCGTTACCCCCGGGCGTCGTGGACGAGCGCCGGACCAGCGGTGTGTTCGAGCGAGACCTCTACCGCCGGGGCCGTCCCCGCAACGGCTGGCGGCTGGCCGAGGCGCCGCCGCTCGAGCCCGAGCTCGCCTCGCAAGACGCGCCGCGCTACGTGAAGGGCGAGCGTGTTCGTCACCGGCACTTCGGCAGCGGGGTGATCCGCGCGCTGACCGGACACGGTCGCGACCTCAAGGTCACCGTCGAGTTCGAGGATGACGAGATCGGTCTGAAGCAGCTGCTGGTCGCGTATGCCAGCCTCGAGCGGGACTGGGATATCGCATGAGCGTCACGCGCCGGGAGGTCGAGCGCATCGCCGCGCTCGCGGCGCTCGCGGTGGACGACGACACGCTGCCCACGCTGACCCAACAGATTCAACAGATCCTGGCGTACGTTTCCCAGCTCGACGCCGTGCAGAGTGACGCCCGCGAGGTGGAGCTGCACCCCATGCCGGGCCCCGTCCCGCCGTTGCGCGAGGACCGCGTGCGTCGGCCTGACCCCCCGGTCGACCCCACGACGTTTGCCCCGGTCTTCGAGAACGGGCTCTTTCTCGGCCCCTCCCCAGGGCAGCTGGAGCGCGAGTGACTCCCAGCGCCGGGCGCGCCGCGGACGCCGCCGACCGGATCGAACGCACACGGACCGAGGGGCTGAACGCCGTCATCGCCTACGACCGCGCGATCCTCATGGACCAGGCCGCGCGATCCGATGGGCGCGGGGCGCTGGCCGGACTCGCCATCGCCGTAAAGGACAACATCTGCACTCTCGAGTACCCCACGACGTGCGGCTCGAAGATTCTGCAGGGATATCGCTCACCGTATGAAGCCACGGCCGTCAGCCGGCTCAAGGCGGCGGGCGCGTGGATCGCGTGTAAGACCAACCTGGACGAGTTCGCCATGGGCTCGTCCACGGAGCACTCGGCGTTCGGTCGCACGCGCCACCCCGAGGCCCCCGACCGCGTGCCCGGCGGCTCCTCGGGCGGCTCGGCCGCCCTGGTGGCCACCGATGCCGTGGACGCGGCTCTAGGCTCGGAGACCGGCGGCTCCGTGCGGCAGCCTGCCGCCTTCTGCGGCATCGTCGGCATCAAGCCGACGTACGGGCGCGTGAGTCGGTATGGACTCGTGGCGTTCGGGAGCTCGCTCGACCAGATCGGCGTGCTGTCGCGCTCGGTGGACCTTGGCGCGCGCATCCTGGTCGCGATCTCGGGCCGGGACACGCACGACGCCACCACCGCCGACCGCGACCCGCTCGCGCTGGAACCGCCCGCAGCCGACCTGCGGGGTGTCACCATCGGCGTGCCACGGGAGTACCGCCCACCAGATCTTGATCCCGGGATTCGGCGCGCGGTGGAGCAGGGGCGACGGCTGCTGACCCAGGCGGGGGCCACGGTGGTGGACGTCTCGCTTCCGCACACGGCGCTCGCCATCCCGTGCTATTACGTGCTCGCGCCGGCGGAGGCGAGTTCGAACCTCGCCCGCTTTGACGGCCTCCGCTACGGACTCCGCGTCGTCCCCGATCAGGGCGACGTGCACGGGATGTACCGGGCGACCCGCGGGGCCGGCTTCGGCCCCGAAGTGCGGCGCCGCATCATCGTCGGCACCTACGTACTCTCGGCCGGCTACTACGATCAGTACTACCGCAAGGCGCAGGCGGCCCGCGCGCTCATCGCCCGGGATTTCGCGCAGGTGTTCGCCAAGGGGGTGGATCTCCTGTTCGCCCCAACCACCCCCACGACCGCGTTTCGCGCCGGAGAACGGCTGGATGACCCCATCGCCATGTATCGGGCCGACGCGTTCGTGTGTCCGACCAACCTGGCGGGGCTCCCCGCCGTCGCGATCCCGCTCGGGCGCGTTCAGGGGCTCCCCGTCGGCGCACAGTTCATAGCGCCCCACTTCGCGGAGAGCCGGATGCTGCAGGCGGCCCGGCTTCTCGAGGACATGGTGGACCCGTCGGAGGCCGTCGCGTGACGTGGGAGACCGTCATCGGCCTCGAGGTCCACGTTCAGCTCAAGACCCAGAGCAAGATGTTCTGCGCCTGCTCCACGCGCTTTGGCGATCCGCCCAACACCAACGTCTGCCCCGTGTGTCTCGGCTTGCCGGGGAGCCTTCCCGTGCCGAACGGGTCAGCGGTTCGGCTCGCCGTGCGTGCTGCGCTCGCGCTCGGCTGCACGGTGCACGAGCGCAGTGTGTTCGCCCGGAAGAGCTATTTCTACCCCGATCTGCCGAAGGGCTACCAGATCTCCCAATTTCGCCACCCGCTGGCCACACGCGGGCGGGTCGAGATCGGCGAGCCGGGGCACGCGGTCTCCGTCCGCATCGCCCGTCTTCACCTCGAGGAGGATGCCGGCAAGTCCTTCCACGATCGGGTGCCGGGCCTCACGGCCGTGGATTTCAACCGTTGCGGCATTCCGCTGATCGAGATCGTCAGCGAGCCGGACCTGCGAGTGCCCGCGGACGCGCGGCGATACCTCACGTTCGTCAAGCAGCTCCTCGAGTACCTGGACGTCTCCGACTGCAACATGGAGGAGGGGAGCCTGCGCGTAGATGCAAACCTGTCGGTGCGGCGCGGCGGCGAAGCGCTGGGCACCAAGCAGGAAATCAAGAACCTCAACTCGTTCGCCGCGGCGGAGGGCGCGCTGGAGCAGCTTCGGGACGCCCAGATCGCGGCACGGACACGCGGCGACCCGATCGCCCTCACCACGTTCACCGCCGCGACCGGTGAGCTCCGCGCCATGCGGGTCAAGGAAGAAAGCCACGACTACCGTTACTTCTCCGATCCCGACCTGCCGCCCCTTGTGCTTCACGCGGCCGGTATCGACTCGGCCGTGGAAGCGCACACGCTCCCCGAGCTTCCGCCGGCCCGCGCTGCGCGGTTCATGGACGCCTACGCGCTGTCCGAGTACGACGCCCGTGTCCTCACCGCGTCGCGATCGCTGGCGGACTATTTCGAGACCGCGGTGACCCATGGTGCCGAGCCCAAGCCCGCGGCGAACTGGGTGATGGGCCCGGTGCTGGCCGAGGCGAAAACCGCGAGCGGCTCGTACCGGGTCTCGCCCGCCCGGCTGGCTCGACTGCTGGCGCTGATCGGCGACGGCACGCTCAGTACGCAGGCGGCCAAGCGGGTGTTCGCGGCGCTCGCGGAGCGGGACGACGATCCTCGGGACGTGGCGGCGCGCTTGGGGTTGGTGCAGGTGGCCGATGCCGACCGGCTGGCCGCGTGGGTCGACGAGGTGCTCGCCCGGTATCCCGCGGAGGTCGAGCGCTACGCGGGCGGTGAGGCGCGGCTGGAGGGGTTTTTCATGGGAGAAGTGATGAAGGCGTCGGGGGGCACGGCCGACCCCAAGGCGGTGCACGCGCTGCTGCGAGCACGGGTGGGCCGTTAAGCACCCGCGCGCGCACCCACCCCGGCTAGCTCGCCGCTCCACCCTCCATGGGGCGATCCCGCCACGGCCGCTGCGCGTCCGAGGTCTCCCAGAACGAGAGCTGGTGGTCCGGCAGCCCGAAGTGTTCGTCGGCCACGGCCTGGAGGTTCTCCGGATCGCTCGGCACCCCGCTCCGCAGCGCGTCGAGCCGCATCTTTTTGGCCAGCGTCAACGAGGCTTCCCCCGAGGGATCCAGCCGCCGCGCAACCCCGCTCACCCCGTCGAGGAGCTCCATGACCAGTTGGAACGCCGTGCCCATCTGGCGCTCTACCACGTCATCGGTCAGGTCCCAGCGACTGCGCTCCGCAATGATCCGGAAGGCGCGTTGCCAGCTTTCGGTCTCCGTGATGCCCACCATGCCCCGGAACAGCCGTCGGCTCGTCCGCACCGAGAAGATGGTCGGGGCGAGGATCCGGTCGAGGTGAGAATCGGCGCTGGAGTGGTCGAGCCGGATGATGTCCATCGCCGTGCGGGCGAAGTGGTCGCCCAAGTGTGTCTCGAACCGGCTCTCCCAATACGAGTGTCCGAGGGCGCTCGCGGCGGACGTCACCACGAGTTGTCGCGGCACGAAAAAGTTGTGGGCCACCGTGTCCGCGGCAAGATGTGCCAGGTAGCCGAGACCGAACGCCCGCAGGGGCTCGCTCTCGGCGCGGTCGAGGATCTCTTGGCCGACATGCCACGAGTGGCAGTGGCGGCCGACCGGCGCATACTTCTTCGCGATCGAAGTGTCCGCGGCGATGTTGCCGTAGAGGAAGTCGTAGGGGAACGCGCGCAGCAGATCGGCGACGGCGCCGGGGAGCTGTGAGAGGTTGGCGAGGACCGATTCGCCGAGAAAGATGTGCGTGCCCGGCGTCCAGGCGTGGGCCACCGCCGGCCAGAGGACGAGCGCGAGGACCGCCACGACGGCGGCGGCGGCGAGCCGCCGGACCACCCGCTACCGTCCTCGACCGGCGAAAGCGCGCTTCATGGCGCCCAATATCGACGCGCCGCGTCGCGTCGTGCGCAGCGCCGCCGCGACGTCGAGCGCGGTCTCTTCCACTTCGTACTGGACCACGTCCAACAGCGCCTCGAGGTCGCGCAGCCGATCGTCGGCCGAGCGCGCCGCCCGGGACACCCGCTTCCGCAGATCCCTCGCGGTGCCCGCGAACCCGTCCACTTCCGTCTTGACCGCGGTGACCATCCGGTTCGCATCCTCGGCGAGCGTGCGCGCCGCCTGGAGCGCCGGCCGCGCGTCCCGGTCGAGGACATCGACCAGCCGCTCGACCGACACGGCGAGCTGCCGCAGCTCCGACAGCCAGCGGAGCCACACCACTCCGCACACGAGGAGCACCACGGCGATTACGGCCGTCCCGATCGCACTCACCGCCACCGCCCAAGTCATCGCAAGCCTCTCCCCTGGTTGGGCCTCGCCCTGCCAGCCTCGTTGCCCCGCTCGTGAAACCTAACGCGCTGCCCCGTCCGCGCTGTCACTCCCCAGCTCGGGCGCCAAGCCGATCACCCGACCCACCGGTACGGTGAACAGGATCCCCGTCGCCGGATCGTCGAGGCTGCCGCACACTTCCTGGATCATCGCAACCGCGGCCTCCAGCTTCTCCGGTGTCTCGATCACCGAAAAGACCGTCGAGTTCTGCGGCCGGGACCGCGAGATCAGGTCCTGGAGGCCCGCGAAGATCGGGACCTCCTGCGTGAGCACGCGTCCCATGCCCTCACTGTTGATCACGGTCGCCCCGGTGACCCCGAGCTCGAGGAACCCCGAGAGGATGTCGTTGAGCTTCTCTTCCTGGTTGACGACGCAAACCAGCAGTTCCATACCGTTCGGAGCGCAGTTCCGCGTGTCGGGTTGGGGACAACGAAGGACGAAACGCCGTCTCCAAAGTTCCCGGAGGGTGGGCGGGGTGTCAATCCCGCTTGCGCCCCCCCGGCGCCGGCCCCTATGGTTGGCCCACGATGAGCGAGGCCTTTCGCGTCAACGGCGGTACCCCACTGCGGGGCACGCTGCGGCCGGCGGGTAACAAGAATGCGGCGCTCCCTATCCTCGCCGCCACTCTGTTGGCGGACGGGCCGTGCGAGGTGCGGAACGTCCCTCGCATCCGCGACGTCGAGACGATGCTGGAACTGCTGGCCGATTTGGGCGCCGCCGTCACGTGGACCGGCGATCACACCGTCACGGTGGATGCGGCCGCCGTCCGGCCCAAGCGGATCGACGCGGCGCTCACCACCCGCATCCGGGCCTCCATTCTGCTCGCCGGACCGCTCCTGGCCCGCTTCGGCGCCGTCACCCTCCCGCCCCCCGGGGGCGACGTCATCGGCCGGCGCCGGCTGGACACGCATTTTCTCGCGTTTGAGCGCCTCGGCGCCGAGGTGACGATCGGCAGCGACTACCAGCTCGAAGCCAAGGCCCTGCGGGGTAACGACATCTTCCTGGACGAGCCGAGCGTCACGGCCACCGAGAACGCTTTGATGGCCGCCACGCGGGCGGAGGGCCACACGATCCTGCGCAATGCGGCGTCGGAGCCCCACGTGCAGGACCTCGCCCGGGCACTCGCCGCGATGGGGGCCCACATCGACGGGATCGGCACGAACGTCCTCACCGTCCAGGGCCGTGCACCGCTGCGGGGCGCCCAGCTCGAGATCGGTCCCGACCACGTCGAGATCGGGAGCTTCATCGGCCTCGCGGCCGTGACCAATGGCGAGATCGCGATCGAGGGGACGCGCCCGGAAGACCTCCGGAGTATCCTGCTCAACTTCGACCGCCTGGGGGTGCGGCCGCGCTTCGACGGCACCCGACTGATGGTCGCCGCGAACCAAGAGCGGCGGATCAAGCCCGATGTCGGCGGGCATATCCCGAAGATCGAGGACGGCCCGTGGCCGGCGTTCCCCGCGGATCTCACATCCATCATTGTCGTGACCGCGACGCAGTGCGATGGCCTGGTGCTGGTGTTCGAGAAGATGTTCGAGTCCCGCTTGTTCTTCGTCGACAAGCTCATCGGCATGGGCGCACGGCTCCTCCTGTGCGATCCCCACCGGGCGGTGATCTCCGGTCCGTCGTCCTTGCGGGGCGGCACCGTGGAAAGCCCCGACATCCGGGCCGGGATGGCGATCTTGCTCGCGGCCCTCGCCGCCGAAGGGGAGAGCGTCATTCACAACATTGGGCAGATCGACCGCGGCTACGAGCGGATCGACGAGCGGCTCCGACGCCTGGGCGCCACGATCGAGCGGATCGACGGACCGGCGCGATGACTCGCATTGCCGCACGTGCGGCTACGGAAACCCGACGGACAGATCGGCTGGCCCCGCGGTACGAGCTGGAGGCGTGGCGCCGCGAATTCGGCCTCGCGGCGGGCGTCACGGGACGCGACGGCGGCTTCGACCTCGGCCTCCCGCCGGACGCCCCGACCGCGCCCCTCTTGCAGCGGTGGCGCCACCTCCAGGACTCCCTCGGTCCGGGGTTCCTCGGGATGGCCGTGAGCCGCCAGGTGCACGGGGCCGCGCTCCACACCCACGAGGCCGCGCCACACGGCCTGCTGGTGCGCGACGGCATGGATGGGCACGTGACCGGGGTTCGAGGGCTGGCGCTGGCCGTCACCGTCGCGGACTGTGTGCCGGTTTACCTCGCCCATCCGGCCAGCAGGGTCCTGGGGCTCCTGCATGCGGGGTGGCGGGGCGTGGCGGCTGGGGTGCTCGAAGCCGGGATCGAACGGGTGTGCGAGGTTGCGCAGGGGAGCGTGGAAGAACTCGTAATGCATTGCGGCGTAGCTATTTGCGCATCGTGCTATGAAGTGGGACCTGAAGTCGTCGAGGCCGTGACGGGCCGCCAGGTGGCGGAGCCGGAGGGGCTGGACCTTCGCGGCGTCCTGGCGGGGCGGGGGGCGGACCAGGGCATCCGGCGCATCTCGGCAAGCACCTGGTGCACGGCCCACGACCGGGATCGCTTCTATTCTCACCGCGGCTCCGGGGGCGCCGACGGCCGCATGGTCGCCTACCTGGGCCGGCCCCTGCCTTGAACCAGTCGTCCCCAGGGCGTACATTCCAGCCGGGCCGAGGGGTGGGGCACGTGCGCTGGCGGTAAGGCACCGTCGCGTGGGCAGCGATCAAGCTGTGTGGTGCGGGCGTCGTCGGCCCGCGTTTTTTTTGAGGGCATGGACGAGCAGCAGGCACGACTCACGGCGGAGATCCGCGGACGCGTCGCGGGGTTGGGATACGAGTTGGTCGACCTGCGGCAGCGCGGCACTCGACAGCGCGTCGTGCTGAAGGTGCGGATCGACCGGCCGGACGCAACCCCGGGCCACGGGATTACGGTGGAAGAGTGTGCCACCGTGAGCCGGGCGCTCGAACGCTGGCTGGACGAGACCGACGCGCTCGGGCCGCGCTACGCGCTCGAAGTCTCGTCGCCGGGTATTGAGCGGCCGGTTCGCTGGCCGGAGCACTGGGAGCGATACACCGGCCACGACGTGCACGTTCGCGTCGCGGGACGGGGGCGGCTGCGGGCCACGATCATGGGGCTCGTCCCCGACCGGACCGCGGTGGTGCTGCGCCCGGCCGGGGCCGAGGAGACGCTGAGCGTCCCATTCGAGGAAGCGCGCGACGCGACCCTGGTGGTGGATTGGTCCGATATCGAGAGCGCTCGGTCCAAAGAGCGACCGTAGATGACGTGCAGACCGAAGGAGTGCGCATGACGAGTTCCGCCGACCTGCTGGCGGCGCTCCGCGAGCTGGGCAATCTGAAGCAGCTGGATCGGGAGGAGTTGCTCGATCTGCTGCGAGACGGCATCCACGCCGCCCTGGTGAAGCGGTTCGGTCCCAATGTGCGCCCCGAGATCGAGATCGACGATCTCAAGGGGACCATTCAGACGACCGTGCTCCGGAGCGTGGTGGAGGCGGTCGAGGACCCCAGCGCCCAGATCAGCCTCGAAGAGGCGCGCTGGGAGGACCCGGATTTTCAGGTCGGCGACGTCCTCGAAGAGGAAGTGCCGTTCGAGGCCTTCGGCCGTCTGGCCGTGCAGGCCGCGAAGCAGCGCATCATCCAGCGTGTGCGCGAGGGCGAGCGCGCCCGGATCCGGGACGAGTTCGGCGACCGCGTGGGGGAGCTGGTGTCGGGGGAGGTCCAGCAGATCGAGCGCGGCCGCTTGGTCATCATGTTGAACAAGTTCCGGGAAGCCGAGGCCGTCATTCCCTATCGGGAGCAGAACCCGCGGGAGCGGTTTCACCAGGGGGACGCCATGCGGGCGGTCTTGAAGCGGCTCGAGGAGACTCCGAAGGGGCCGCGGCTCATCCTGTCACGCGGGGACCCGCTGTTCGTACAGGCGCTGTTCAAGCTCGAGGTGCCGGAGATCCAGCAGGGCATCGTGGAGATTCGCGCGGCCGCCCGCGAAGTGGGGAGCCGCACGAAGATCGCCGTGATCAGCCGCGACGACTCGATCGACCCCGTGGGCGCCTGCGTCGGCATGAAGGGGAGTCGCGTGCAGGCCGTGGTGAACGAGCTGGGGGGCGAGCGCATCGACATCGTGCCGTGGTCGTCGGACCCCGAGCGGTTCGCCAAGCTGGCCCTCGCGCCGGCCCGGGTCGCCCGGGTGTTCTCCGATCAGCCGACCCGCACGATCCAGGCGATCGTGGACGAAGACCAGCTCTCCCTCGCGATCGGGCGCAACGGGCAGAATGTGCGGCTCGCGTCGGAACTGACCGGCTGGAAGATCGATCTCTACTCGAGCCGCGAATGGCTCGAGCGGGGCGGGGAGGGACCGCTCTTCGCGCCGCTCCCGCCGGAGGACGAGTTGGCGGCCGACGTGACGCTCAACGAGCTGAAGGGGCTGCCGGCGGACCTGCTGGCTACCCTCGAGGCGGCGGGCCTCAAGACGTTGCGGGACATTCTCGACCTTGAGCGGGACGACGTGCTGAAGATCGAGGGGATGGTGCCCGATCAGGCCGACGTTCTGATGGCGTTCCTGGGCGAGCTCACGGAGGAGAACACGGAGTCGGAGTCCGCGACGCCCACGGACACCCAAGCGGCGGCGGGCGCGGAAAACCGGGACGCCGAGTCGGAGCCGACGCCCGCGGCGTGATGTCCGATGCCCAGCTTGGGCTTCTGGGACTGGGCGCTCGCGCCGGAACGCTCGCCATCGGCTCGAGCGGCGTGCGGGCGGCATTGCAGCGGGGCGAGGTGGCGCTGGTGGTGGTGGCGGCGAACCGCAGCGCGCGGACGGAACAGAAAGTGGTACGGCTCGCCCGAGGGACGGGCGTGACCGTGATGGAGGGGCCCACGGACCTCGCGCTGGGCCGGCGCCTCGGGCGCGGCGCGGTGCAAGCGGTGGGCGTGCGGGATGCGCGGCTGGCGGCGGGGATCGCCGGGGGCCGGCGGCAGATGGAGCCTTAGGAGGCAGGCAGTGGGCAAGACGCGGATCCACGATCTCGCGGCGGAGTTTGGTGTCGAGAGCGGGCAGCTGATCCAGCTGCTCGCCGATATGGACATTCACGTTCGGAGCCATCTGTCCGGCTTGGACGACGGCCAGGTGGCCCTCGTGCGCGCGCGCTGGGAGCGCGACAAGCGGCGTGGCAACGACGCGGACGCGAAGCGGGGCGGCCGCCGCGCGAAGAAGAGCCGGAGTAAGAAGGCGGAGGCGCCCGCGCCGAAGTCAGCCGACGCGCGGCCTCGGCGGCGCCGGCGCACCGCGGCCGAGGTGGCCGTGAAGGCGGCGGTGGAAGAAGAAGCCCGGCTGGCGGCCGAGGAGGCGGCGAAGGCGGCCGAGGAAGCTCGCCCGGAAGAGCGCGTACCCGATGGAAAGCCCTCGATCGAGGAACGGGCCGCAGCGCTCTTCCGCGACACGCCCGCCGCCGACGTTCCGGCGCCCGCCGAAGAGACGGCGCAGCGCCCGGCGGCTGCCGCGACCGGAGCCCCCGTGGAGCGAGCGGAGCGGCCCGCGGCGCCCCCCGCACCGGTCGCCCCGGAACGTCCGGAGCCCTTCATTCCCAAACGCGTGGAACGCACGTCGTCGCCCACGCGGGCGCGGCCCGTCGCGTCGGCCGCGCCGCGTCCGGTCGCGTCCGCGGCACCGGGCGAAGTCGCCGACGAGCGGCGGCGCGACAAGAAACGGCGCCGCAAGGGCAAGCGCTCGCAGGTGGACCGGGAGGCCGTGCAGGCGAACATCAGCCGCACCCTCGCATCCATCAAGGGCCCGGGGCCGCGGAAGACCTCTCGGCGCCGGGATGACGAGCCCAGCGCCCGCGAGGTTGCCGAACAGCGCCGCGCGGAAGAGCTGGAGCGCGAAAAGACACTGGTCCGAGTCAACGAGTTCATCACGGTCTCCGAGCTGGCCGGCGTCCTGAGCGTGGCGCCGACCGACATCGTCACCTTCTGCTTCAAAGAGCTGGGGATGATGGTGACGGTGAATCAACGGCTCGACTTCGACCAGATCGATCTGATCGCGGGCGAGTTCGGCTTCAAGGCGGTCCGCGAAGAGGAGTACGTCCCAGACCAGGCCTTGACCCACGAGGAGACCGACCAGCCCGAAGATCTGGTCCCGCGGCCGCCGGTCGTCACCGTCATGGGCCACGTGGACCACGGGAAGACCTCGCTCCTCGACTACATCCGGAAGACGAACGTGATCGCGGGCGAGTCCGGCAGCATCACGCAACACATCGGCGCGTACCATCTGGTGCTGCCGAACGGGAAGGGGATCACCTTCCTGGACACTCCGGGCCACCAGGCCTTTACGGCGATGCGGGCCCGAGGCGCGCAGATCACCGATATCGTGGTCCTCGTCGTGGCCGCCGACGACCAAGTGATGCCGCAGACCATCGAGGCGATCAGCCACGCCAAGAACGCGGGCGTCCCGCTCGTGGTGGCGATCAACAAGATCGATCTGCCGGCGGCGAACGTGGAGAAGGTCAAGCGGGACCTCCTGCAGCAGGCGGTCGTGCTCGAGGAGTTCGGGGGCGACGTGCTCGCCCAGCCCATCTCGGCGAAGAGCGGGCAGGGCGTGGACGAGCTGCTCGACAAGATCCTCCTGCAGGCGGACGTCCTGGACAAGAAGGCGAACCCCGACCGGCTCGCCCGGGGCACGGTCGTCGAGAGCACGCTCGACCCGGGCAAGGGTTCCGTGGCCACGGTCTTGGTGCAGACCGGGACGCTCAGGGTCGGGCAGGACTTCATCGCCGGGAATCTGGCGGGACGCGTGCGGGCGATGTTCGACGAGCGGGGGCAGCGGGTGGACGCGGTGGGTCCGTCCATCCCCACGCAGGTCTTGGGCTTCGACGGCATCGCCCAGGCGGGCGACACGTTCATGGCGGTGCCCGAAGGCACCGATGCCCGGGAGATCGCGCAGAAGCGTCAGCGGTTGGACCGTGAGGCGTCACATCGGCGCAGCCTCAGGGGCGTCTCGCTCGAAGACCTCTCGAAGCAGATCGAAGAGGGCGCGGTCCAGTCGCTCAGGATCATCATCAAGGCCGACCAGGGCGGCCCGGCCGAAGCGCTCGCCGACGCCTTCGCGCAGCAGTCCACCGACGAGGTCCGCGTGGAGGTCATTCATCGCGGTGTCGGCGCTATCACGGAGAGCGACGTCCTCCTCGCCAAAGCCTCGGAGGCCATCATCGTCGGCTTCCACGTCCGGCCGGATGCGAACGCCCGCGCGACGGCGGAGCGGGAGAAGGTCGACATCCGGACCTATCGAGTGATCTACGAAGCGGTCGAAGACGTGCGCGCGGCGCTCGAGGGCATGCTGGCGCCTGAGGAGCGGGAGGTCGTGTTCGGCGAGGCGGAAGTCCGCGAGACGTTCAAGATCTCCGGCACCGGGACCATCGCCGGCTGCTACGTGCGCCACGGCGTCATCCGCCGGGGGGCGAAGATGCGGGTGATCCGCGACGCCGTCGAGGTGTACGACGGCAACATCGGCAGCCTCAAGCGGTTCAAGGACGACGTCCGCGAGGTGAAAGAAGGACTCGAGTGCGGCATCGGTGTCGAGAACTTCAACGACGTGAAAGTCGGGGACGTCCTGGAGGCCTACCAGATCGAAGAGGTCGCGCGCTCCCTGGAAACGGTCAGCTCGGGCAAAGACTCCTGACGTGGTCGTCGGCATCGTCACCTGGGAGCTGCACCTCGAGGGGTGCCGCTCCCTCAAGGACAAGCGACGGGTCGTGAAGAGCCTGAAGGACCGGCTCCATCAGCGGTACAACGTCTCCGTGGCCGAGACCAACCATCAGGAGCTGTGGCAGCGAGCGGAGCTGGCGTGCTGCGTCGTGGCGACCGACCGCCGCCAGGCGTCATCGGTGTTGAGCGCCGCAGACCGGCTCGTCGCTGAGAACGGCCACGCCCGCATCATCGACTCCGCCACCAGTTTCCTATGACCGACCGACACCGTCCCGAGCGCGTCGCGGCGCTCGTCCAGGAGCAGCTCGCTGACGCGCTGACAACGGCGTTGAAGGACCCTCGAGTGGGCTTCGCCACGATCACCGGCGTCACCGTCTCCCCGGACTGCACCCACGCGACGGTCCGCGTGAGCGTGATGGGCGACGACGCGCAGAAAGGACGCGCCATGGAGGGCTTGGAAAGCGCGCGCGGCTTTCTGCGCACGCGGCTGGCGCGCGTGCTGACGCTGCGTGCCGTACCTGAGTTGCACTTCGTGCTGGACCGCGGTCTCGAACACGCGGCGCGCATCGACGAGATCCTGTCGCAGCTCAAGGACGAGGCGGAGTCCTGACGGACGGCTTCTATCTGATCGACAAACCGACAGGTCCGACGTCCCACGACGTGGTAGCCAACGTGCGGCGCTCCGTGCAGGTGCGTCGCGCCGGCCACGCCGGCACGCTCGACCCGTTCGCGACCGGCCTCTTGATCGTCCTGCTCGGACGGGCCACCCGGTTGGCCCGGTTCCTCGCGGACCTGCCCAAGCAGTACACGGGCGTCATCACCCTCGGCCAAGTGACCGATACCGACGACCGCACCGGGAGGGTGTGCGAGACGAGCGATTCCTGGCGGGACATGGACGACGCCGCGCTTCGCGCCGCCCTGCTCTCGCTCACCGGGCGCTACGAGCAGCGGCCGCCCCCCTTCTCGGCCAAGAAGCGCGGCGGGGAGCGCGCATACCGCCTGGCGCGCCGCGGGGAGCCTGTCGAGCTGACGCCACAGACGGTCGTGGTGCGGCGGTTCGACCTCATTGGGCGGACCGGCGCCCGACTCGACTTCGCGACTGAGGTGTCGAGTGGCACGTACGTGCGCGCGCTCGCCCGCGACCTGGGCGCGCGGCTCGGATGCGGGGCCCATCTAAAGGAACTGCGGCGCACCGCCATCGGCCCGTTCACGGTGGACGAGGCGCTACCGCTCGCCGCGCTGGAGGCGGGCGCACCGCCCCCTCGCCCCCCGATCGACGCCGTGGCGCATCTCCCGCGCCTGGAGCTCGACGAGGCGACCCGCACACTGGTGGCGCACGGTCGTTCGATCCCCGCGCCGGCCCAGGCGGACGGACCGGTTGCGCTGACCGCCGACGGGGCCCTCCTGGCCGTAGCGGAGCCCGCGGACGGCCAGCTCAAACCGCGGGTGGTGCTTGCGGGATGAGTGGGTCGCCGTTCCCGGACGACGGCCGGGGCACGGTACTCACCGTAGGGACCTTCGACGGCGTCCACCTGGGACACCGCCAGGTGCTCGAGGAGATCGCGCGCCGGGCGCGCCGCGCGAACCGCCGCAGCGTCCTGGTGACCTTCGAGCCGCACCCCCTGGAAGTCGTGAACCCACAGGCGGCCCCCCCTCTCCTCACGCTCGCGGCGGAGCGGCGCGAGGTACTGGCCCAGAGCGAGCTGGATGCCGCGATCTTCATGACGTTCACGCGTGAGTTGTCACAGTACTCGCCCGAAGCCTTCGTTCGCCTGCTCCTCGACCGGTACCGGCTGCAAGAGCTCGTGATCGGGTACGATCACGGGTTCGGGCGGAACCGGGCCGGCGACGTGGCGCTGCTCCGCACACTGGGCGCGCGGCTGGGGTTCGCGGTGGACGTGGTGGCGGAGGTGGACCTCGACGGCCGGCCGGTCTCGTCCACGCTCGTCCGGCGCGCGGTGGCCGGTGGCGACTTGGACACCGCCCGCCGACTGCTGGGCCGACCCTACTCGCTCACCGCACCGGTGGTGCCGGGCGCGGGACGTGGCCGGGAGGTCGGGTACCGCACCGTGAACCTGCGCCTGCCGGACCGCCGCAAGCTGTTGCCGCCGGACGGCGTCTACGCGGTCCGCGTGGAGTGGGCGACCGGGAGCGCCGGCGGCATGATGCATCAAGGACCGCGCCCGACCTTCGGCGAGGCGGAGCGATCGCTCGAAGCGCACCTCTTCGACGTGGACGTGGATCTGTACGACCGAGCGATCAAGCTGTCCTGGATCGCGCGGTTGCGGGACGTGCAGGCCTTCCCGTCGCCGGCCGCGCTCAAGGAGCAACTCGACAAGGACTTGGCCAGCGCGCAGGCCGCGTTGACACGCTATGGCGGCGCCGCTAGTCATTAACCCTTTCCGGTTCATCACGACGCCATGCTCTCGACGCTGCGAAACCGCCTCATCCTGATCCTGCTCCTGGTCGCCTGGAGCGGCTGGTCGCTGGTCCCCCGCGACATCACCATCCGAGCGCCCGGCCCCGACGGCGTCATGCGCGACGACACGATCCGCCGGGTGCCGTTGAGCCTCGGGCTCGACCTGCAAGGGGGCATTCACCTCGCGCTCGAAGTCGATCAGAGCAAGGGCCCCGTGGCGAACCCGAGCGATGCCCTGGACCGTGCGCTGACGGTCGTGCGCACGCGGGTGGACGAGTTTGGCGTCGCCGAACCGCTGATTCAGAAGGTGGGGACCGATCGGATCGTGGTGGAGCTCGCCGGGATCGACGACCCGGCACGGGCCAAGGCCGTGGTGCAGCGCTCCGCGTTCCTCGAGTGGCGCATCACCGATATGCAGCAGCAGTTCCGGGACGCGCTGCCCGCGATCGACCGCGCCCTCGTCGCCGCGGGCGTTCGTGGCGGCGCCCGGGCCGCGTCGCCCGGAGGGCTGGGGCAGTTGCTGGGGGACTCCGCAGCGGCGGACGAACCGGCGCCGTTGAGCACGCTGCTCGTCACATTCCCGGACAACGTGCCCGGAGAGTTTCACGTCCCGCGCGAGGACTTCCCGCGGGCCGACAGTCTCATCAATCTCCCGACCGTGCGCCAGAACCTGCCCCGGGGGATCGAGCTCGTCTGGGGCTCGGAAGATGACTCGAAGGGGGCCCGGTCGTACCGTCCGCTCTACGCCGTGGAGCGACGGCCGGTCCTCTCCGGCGAGCAGCTCACCGACGCCCGCGCGACCATCGACCCCACCACCAACCAAGCGGTGGTGACGTTCGAGCTGACGCGTTCGGGAGGGCGGATCTTCCAACGGGAGACGCGCGAACACATCAACGACTTCATGGCGATCATGCTGGACGGCCGTGTCTTCCGGAAGCCCCCCGTCATCCGATCGGAGATCGGACGGCGCGGCCAGATCGAGCTGGGGACCGCCAGTCTGCAGGAAGCGAACGACCTGGCCCTCGTGCTCCGCGCCGGTGCTTTGCCGGCCCCGCTGCACATCGTGGAGGAGCGCACGGTGGGGCCGAGCCTAGGGCGGGACTCGATCGAGCAAGGAAAGCGGGCGGTGCTGGTGTCCGCGCTGGCGATCGTGATTTGCGTCGTCGCCTACTATCGGCTGGCCGGGGTGCTGGCGGTGCTTGCGCTCATGCTGTACGGCCTGTTTACGCTGGGCGGCCTGGCCTCCCTCGGCGCCACGATCACGCTGCCGGGGCTCGCGGGATTCGCCCTGTCGGTCGGGATGGCCGTGGACGCCAACGTCCTGATCTTCGAGCGCATACGCGAGGAACTCCAGGGGGGGAAGACCAACCGTCTGGCCGTGGACGCCGGTTTCGAGAACGCGATGTCGGCCATCGTCGACTCGAACCTCACCACGATCATCACCGCGGCGTTCCTGTTTCAGTTCGGCACCGGCCCGGTCAAGGGCTTCGCCGTCACGCTGATCATCGGCATCGTGGCTTCGTTCATCACGGCGGTGTTCGTGACGCGCACACTCTTCCTCATCTGGCTCCAGCGCGCCTCGGCGACCAAGGAGCTGTCCATCTAATGATCCGGATCTTCGCGAACGCGAAGTACGACTTCCTGCGCGTCCGCAAGTACGCATATGTGGCCTCCCTGCTCATCGCCCTGCCGGGCGCGGCGGCCTTTCTGAATCGCGGGCTGAACGAGAGCATCGAGTTCACGGGAGGGACGCTGATCCACGTCCGGCTGGCCGGCGCCCAAGTCGGCACGGGGGACATCCGCGCCGCCCTCACCGAACGGAATCTGCCGAACGCCGAAATCCAGTCCTTCGGCGCAGCTGGCGAATTCGTCATTCGGGCCCGCCTCGACCCGCGGGCCGAGGTCACCGACGAAACGACGCAGCAGACCGCGGCCGCGGTGGACAGCGCGTTCGCCGACCGGTTCAGCCCCAACGGCTACACCATTCTGCGCACCGAGGCCATCGGTCCCAAGGTCGGCGCGGAATTGCGGCAGAAGGTGTTCTTGGCGATCCTCATGTCGTTCGGCGCCACGCTCATTTACCTCTGGCTGCGGTTCGAGTGGCGCTTCGGAATCGCCGCCGTCGCGGCCACGGCCCACGACATTGGCCTGTCGCTGGCGTTTCTGTCGCTGCTGAACCTCGAGGTCAGCCTGGTGATCGTCGCCGCCGTGCTCACCATCGTGGGATATTCGCTGAACGACACCATCGTCGTCTTCGATCGTGTACGAGAGAATCTGCGGCGGTACAAGCGCGCGAACATCTACGACGTGCTCAACCGGTCGGTGAATGAAACGCTGCCGCGCACGCTGCTTACCGGCGTCACCACGCTCCTCGCCACCGTGGCCCTGGTCATCTTCGGTGGAAAGGTGATCCAGGGGTTTGCGATCATGATGACGTTCGGGATCATCATCGGCACGTTTTCGTCCATCTACATCGCGTCACCCGTCCTGCTGGCCATCGAACGCCGCTGGCCGGGCGAAGACGTCCGCGGCGCCAAATCCCTCGCGCCCCAGAGCGCGACGGTGGCGACCTGACCGGGCCCGGCGCCCGGTGCTGGTCGACACCCACTGCCACTTAGGCGACGCGCGCTTCGACCCCGACCGCCCCGAGGTCGTCGCGCGGGCGCGGGCGGCCGGTGTCGACCACATCGTGATTATCGGCGATTCCGCCGCCACGACCGATCGCGCGCGCGCCCTGGCCGACCGTTTCGACCTCACCGCCACGGCGGGCGTCCATCCGCACGAAGCGTCGTCGTGGTCGCCCGAAACGGCGGCGCGGATCGCCCAAGCCCTCGATGACGCCCGCGTTGTCGCGGTAGGCGAGACGGGCCTCGACTACCACTACGAACATTCACCGCGGCCGGTACAGCGCCGCGTGTTCGAAGCGCAGCTCGCGCTGGCCGCCGACCGGCGCCGCCCGGTCGTGGTCCACGCTCGCGACGCCGACGACGATATGGCGGCAATGGTCACCGCATGGGGCTCGCGCCTGTCGGCGCTCGTGCTGCACTCCTTCAGCTCTGGGGTTGCGGTCTTCGAGGCCGGGCTCGCGGCCGGTGCCTACTTTTCCTTCAGCGGGATGATCACGTTCCGCAGCTGGCACCAGGATCGATGGGTCGCGGAGTGCCCGCTCGACCGGCTGCTGGTGGAAACCGACGCCCCATACCTCGCCCCGGTGCCGCACCGCGGGAAACGCAACGAACCGGCGTTCGTGACACGAGTGGCGGAGCGGCTCGCCGTGCTGCGGCGCGTCCCCTCCGCGACGCTGATCGAACACACCACGGCCAACGCGATCCGCTGTTTCGGCGCGCGCGTGGCACCGGAGGACCGACGCGCCTCATGACGACGACGAACATCCCGACGGACATCGCCATCGCCCAAGGAGCGCGGCTCAAGCCCATCGTCGACGTGGCGGAGGCCATTGGACTCTCCCGCGACGACCTGATCCTCTACGGCGACTTCAAGGCGAAAGTGCGCCTCGCCCCACTCGAGACCCGACCGCGGCGTGGACGTGTGGTCGTCGTGACGGGGATCAGTCCAACGGCGGCCGGCGAGGGGAAGTCCACCGTCACCGTCGGCGTGGCGCAAGCGTTGCAGCGGCTCGGCCGCAACGCCGTGGCGTGCCTGCGCGAGCCGAGCCTCGGGCCGGTGTTCGGCATCAAAGGCGGGGCCGCCGGAGGGGGCTACGCCCAAGTGGTCCCCATGGAGGACATCAACCTCCATTTCACCGGCGACTTCCACGCGATCACGAGCGCCCATAACCTCCTGTCGGCGCTGCTGGACAACCACCTGCACCAGGGCAACCGGCTCGGCATCGACCATCGCCGTATCACCTGGCCGCGGGCGATCGACATGAACGACCGCTCCCTGCGGCACGTCGTCGTCGGCCTGGGCGGCGCGCTCGGCGGCATCCCGCGCGAGGAGCGCTTCGTCATCACTCCTGCCAGCGAGGTCATGGCGATCCTGGCGCTGGCGACCGGCCGTGAGGATCTCGAGCAACGGCTCGGCCGGATCATCGTCGCCGTCACCGGCGACCGGGAGCCGGTCCGGGCGCGGGACCTCAAGGCCGAGGGCGCCATGACGTTGCTGCTCAAGGAGGCGCTCCTCCCCAATCTGGTCCAGACGCTCGAAGGCGGCTCGGCGTTCCTGCACTGCGGCCCGTTCGGCAACATCGCGCACGGCTGCAACTCGCTCATCGCGACCGAGATGGGCCTGCGCCTCGCGGACGTCGTGCTCACGGAAGCGGGATTCGGCGCCGACCTCGGCGCGGAGAAGTTCTTCGACATCAAGGCGCGCGCCGGCGGGCTCGAGCCGCAGGCGGCGATCGTCGTCGCGACCATCCGGGCCCTCAAACTCCACGGCGGGGCGCGCAAGGAGGCGCTCGCGTCGCCGGACCCAGCCGCGGTCGAACGCGGCTGTGCGAACCTCGCGCGACACCTGGAGAACCTCACGATCTTCGGCGTCCCAGCGGTCGTGGCCCTCAACCGGTTCACGAGCGACCGCGCCGAGGAAATCGAGGTCGTGCGCCGCGCGGCAAAGGCCACCGGAACCCCCCTCGGCGTGTGCGAGGTATGGGAGAAGGGAGGGGCGGGCGGCATCGAGGTCGCCGAGTTGGTCCTGGAGCGGCTGGACGGCGGCCCGGCGGCCTTCCAGCCGCTCTACGACGTGCAGCAGCCGATCCGCGCCAAGATCGAGACGATCGCCACCCGCATCTATCGCGCCGATAGCGTGGACTACGATCCCAAGGCGGTCCGAGCGTTGCAGCAGGTGGAAGAGTTCGGTCTCGGCCAGACCCCCATCTGCATGGCCAAAACGCAGTATTCTTTTAGTGACGATCCGGCGCGCCTCGGGGCGCCCACCGGATTTCGCCTGCACGTTCGGGATGCATATCCCTCGGCGGGGGCGGGTTTCGTGGTCGTGCTGACCGGCGACATCATGACCATGCCGGGCCTCGGCAAAGCGCCCGCCGCGGAGACGATGCGAATGGACGCGGACGGCACCATCGTCGGACTCTTCTGAGCGGAGCCAACTCGCATGAACGTCGTCTCAACCAAGGACGCGCCCGCCGCGATCGGCCCGTACAGCCAGGCCATCGTCGTCGGCCGGGAGGTGTTCACCGCAGGACAGATTGCCCTGGATCCGCACACCATGACGATCGTGGGGACGGACATCGCGTCCCAAACCGATCGCGTGCTCACGAATCTCGCGGCGGTCCTCAAGGCCGCCGGGAGCGATTTATCGCGGGTGGTGAAGACGACGGTGTACCTCGCCGACATGGCGGATTTCCCAGCCATGAACGAGGTGTACGCGCGACACTTCGGCGCACACAAGCCGGCCAGGTCCACGGTCCAGGCCGGCGCGCTCCCGAAGAACGCGCGGGTCGAGATTGACGCGATCGCCGTGACCGGCTGAACGCCCGCGGGGGCGGATCGGGCCTGGTGGCCTGTGCGGTCTTCAAAACCGTTGGGAGGCGCCTTCGGCGGCTCCGGTGGGTTCGATTCCCACACGCTCCCGCCACCACGGCGGTGGGAGAACGGTATCGGAAACGGCGGCGGCAAGCCGAGACGGGAGCGCGATCGGCGGCGAGGTGGCGACGGCGGCCCGCCTGGGGTCCCGCGCCGTGTTTGTCTCGAAGGGTCAACGGCGGAGTGATGCGTGCGAACGGACGATGGTACCAAGCGCGCGTGCATCATCCACAACCCCGAAGCCGGGCGCGGCCAGGGTCGGGGACTCGAGCCGTTGCTCTCGGCGGCGGCGCAGCGCGAGGGCTGGGACGTCGAGATCCGCGCGACGCGGCGCGCCGGTGACGAAGTGGCGTTGGCAGCCGCCGCGCACGACGAGGGATGGCCGGTGGTGATTGCATCGGGGGGCGACGGAACGGTGCACGGCGTCGCCAACGGACTCCTGCGGCGGGGGGGGACCGACGTGGTCCTGGGTCACGTCCCCGTCGGGAGCGGCAACGATTACGCGCGCGTCGTTGGAATCGCCAAGGGCCCGGTGGCACGCACCCTGCCGGTCGTGCTCCGGGGCGTCGAACGACGCCTGGACGTGGGTCGGGTGTTGGGCGAGTACTTCGTGAACAGCATGGGGGTGGGCTTCGGCGCCGAGGTCGTGCGTCAGGCGCTGGGCATCCGACGCCTCCGCGCCTTTCCGCTGTACCTCGCCGCGGCCTGTATGGCCTTCGCGCGCTTTCGGGCTCCCGAACTCTCGGTCTCGACGCGGGAGCACCGAGCGGAGGCGCGGCTGACTCTCCTCGAGATCGGCATCGGCCGCACGGCGGGTGGCGGCTTCCGGCTCACGCCCGACGCCCAACCCGACGACGGGTTGTTCGACGTGTGCCTCATCCGCGAGGTCGGGCTGTGGAAGTTCCTCCGTTACCTGCCGCGGGTGATCCGGGGAACCCATGGGGGGCTGCCCCCGGTGTCGATGTTCCGCACGGCGCGCCTCAGCGTCCGGCGAGTCGGTGGCCCCCTCGCGCTCCATCTGGACGGCGAGCTGCGCATGCCGCCCACCGATCGAGTCGAGATCGAAGTCGTGCCTGGCCGCCTGCGGGTCCTATGCGCGTCGTGACGGTTGCCCTCCTGTGCGCGATTGCGTGGCCGGCAGTGACGACGGCACAGGTCCCACCGCCGCCGCGCCCGCGCCAGCCCCAGCGCCAGCCCGCCGACACGATCACGGTTCCCAAGTTCCGCTTCGAGCCGCCCGTCTCCCCGATGGGTGCCATGTGGCGCTCGCTCCTCGTCCCGGGATGGGGCCAGTCGGTGCTGGAGCGGCGCGGCACCGGCGCGTGGTTTATTTTTTTCGAGGGCCTCGCCCTGACGATGACGATCAAGTCGGTGCACCAGCTCCACTATCAGGAGGCGATCGGCGCCGCCACCGTCGAGGCGAAGCGGCAGGAAGTGCAGGACTGGGCGGTCCTGCTCGCGTTCAATCACCTCGTGGCGGGCGCGGAGGCCTTCGTCTCCGCACATCTGTGGGACTTCCCCGGCGATCTAACCTCGACGGTGCTGCCGAGCGGTGATCTCGGCATGGGAGTCGCCATACGGTTCTAGGGGGGTGGGTTGGCACCCTCGCTACCCGTCGAACTGCGCCAGCTCCGGTCCGGTCCTCGTGATGCGGGCGTAACGCAGGCCGTCCATCCACGCTCCGGGGTTCAGGTACCACCGGCCCGGACCTACGGCCTCGAGGGCCGGCCGATGTGTGTGCCCGAAGATGACGAGCCCGAGATCCGGCCGCGTGACCAAGAGGTTGCGGGCCGCGGCTGCTTGATGGCGCGCGGCATCGGCGAGGTCGTCCTCGTCGTCCGGGCGGCGGGCCAGCACCCACCCGAAGCGCCGTATAAGCGCGAGGCCGGCATCCGGATGGAGCCATCGGAACATGGTAGCGGTGAGCCGATGCCGCGTCACGGCCCGCAGAACCCGCGATCCGGCGTCGGGCTCCTCGATCCCGTCCCCGTGCGCGACGAGCGCGCGATGGCCCGCGAGCTCGAGCTCGGCCCCGTCGGCGTGGAAATCGGCTCCCAGCTCGGTGCGCCAAAAGTGGCCGCCCCACCGATCGTGGTTCCCCCCGGTGACCGACACTCGCACGCCCGCGCGGCGCAGCGCCCACAGCGCCGCCAACGTGGCAAACGCCGCCCGCGGAATCACCTCGCGGTACTCGAACCAGAACTCGAAGAGGTCCCCGTTGAGCACGAGGTGGTCGGCAAGCGTGGGCACGACACCGAGAAATCGGTGGAACGCCTCCGCGACGGCGCCGGGAACCGCACCCAGGTGGGCATCCGAGACGACGATCACGGTATCGGCGGGCACGCGGGCAGTATAGGCGCCGCGCGTGGCGTGCCGCAACCGCGGGCGCCGACCTAGGCGTGCCGAGGCAATTGCTTAGATTGATAGCCGGAAATGGCACGACGACCGATCGAGTCCATGAAAGCAACGCGCGATCCTGGCACGCTCGCCAAACCCGCCACGCGGGGCGCCGCATCACGTCCGGCCGTCGTGGCCGATCGACCGGTCCCCCAGCGCGAGCACGATCGCAATCCGGGCATCCCCCTCGACCTCGACACGGTCCGGGCGCTGCGCGTCAACCGGAGCGCGGTGGAGCGCCGCGCGGATACCCTGCCGCGGCGCCGCACCGTCAAGAAGGAGTGGCAGGCCGCGTGGTTGCTCCGCGCCATCACCTGCCTGGATCTCACGACGCTCTCGGGAGACGACACGCCGGGGAACGTGCTGCGGCTGTGCGCCAAGGCGCGCCACCCGCTGCGCGATGACCTGGTGGACGCGCTCGGCGTCCGGCACCTCGGGCTCACAGTGGCGGCGGTGTGCGTCTACCACGCGCTGGTGCCGACGGCCGTCCGCGCGCTTGCCGGGTCCCACCTCAAGGTGGCCGCGGTGTCCACGGGGTTCCCGGCCGGGCTCAACCCCTTCGCGCAGCGACTCGAGGAAGCCCGGGCCTCGGTCGCCGCCGGTGCCGACGAGATCGACGTCGTGATCACGCGGGCCCACGTGCTCACTGGCCAATGGGAGGCGCTGTACGACGAGGTTCGCGCCTTCCGTGAGGCGTGCGGGGCCGCCCACATGAAGGTCATTCTGGCGACCGGCGAGTTGGCCACGCTGACGAACGTGGCCCGTGCCAGCTGGGTGGCGATGACCGCGGGGGCGGATTTCATCAAGACCTCGACCGGCAAGGAACCCGTCAACGCGACACTGCCCGTCGGCATCGTCATGACGCGCATGATCCGCGCCTACCACGAGCGCACCGGCCACGCCGTGGGCTTCAAGCCCGCCGGCGGCATCCGCCACGCCAAGTCAGCGCTCGACTGGCTGATCCTCATGAAGGAAGAACTGGGCGGCCGCTGGCTCCGGGCCGACCTGTTCCGCATCGGGGCGAGCGGCCTGCTCACCGATATCGAGCGCCAACTCGAGCACTTCGTCACGGGCCGGTATGCGGCGGCCCACCGCCATCCGATGGTCTGACTCATGGGCGTCGCGGAGATCTTCGAGACGATGGCGTACGGGCCGGCGCCGGAGGCCCGAGAGCAGGCGCTGGCCTGGCTCAAGGAGCGGGGCGGAGCCTTCGGGCTGTTCATCGACGGCCGGTGGACGGCCGCGCAAAGTGGGCAGACGTTCGAGACGATCAATCCCGCCACGACCGAGGTGCTCGCGCGCGTCGCGCAGGCGAATGCGCAGGACGTGGCCGCGGCCGTCGCGGCGGCTCGGAAGGCGTGGCCTCAGTGGGCCGATCTCGCGCCCCACGCGCGCGCACGCCACCTCTATGCGGTCGCCCGTGCGGTGCAGAAGCACTCGCGGCTCCTCGCCGTCCTGGAGAGTCTGGACAACGGCAAGTCCGTCCGGGAGACGCGCGATATCGACATCCCGCTCGTCGCTCGGCACTTCTACCATCATGCGGGGTGGGCGCAGCTCCTCGACACAGAATTCCCGGGGTACGGGCCGATCGGCGTCGTCGGCCAAATCATCCCGTGGAACTTCCCGCTGCTGATGGTGGCGTGGAAGGTGGCGCCGGCACTGGCCGCGGGCAACACAGTGGTCCTGAAGCCCGCCGAGTTCACACCCCTCACGGCGCTCGCGTTCGCCGAGATCGTGCGGGAGGCCGGCCTCCCGCCCGGCGTGTTCAACGTCGTGACCGGCGACGGCGAAACCGGAAAACTGCTCGTCGCCCATCCCGATGTGGACAAGATCGCCTTCACGGGCTCGACCGACGTCGGCCGGTTCATCCGACGGGCCACCGCGGGCACGGGAAAGCACCTCACGCTCGAGCTTGGGGGAAAGAGTCCATTCCTCGTCTTTGACGACGCGGACCTCGACAGCGTGGTCGAGGGCGTCGTGGACGCCATCTGGTTCAACCAGGGCCAGGTGTGCTGCGCGGGCTCGCGCCTCCTCGTGCACGAGGGTGTCGCGGACCGGCTCGTGGCCAAGCTCCGGGCGCGGATGGAGAAGCTCCGGATCGGCCCGCCACAGGACAAAGCGGTGGACATGGGGGCGATCGTCGCGCCGGTCCAGCTGGAGCGCATCCGCAGCCTCGTGGAGCGGGGGGTGCAGGAGGGAGCGACGCTGTGGCAGCCCAGTTGGGCGTGCCCCACCGACGGCTACTTCTACCCACCCACCCTGTTCACCGACGTGTCGCCGGCGGCCACGATCGCCCAGGTGGAGATCTTCGGTCCCGTGTTGGTCAGCATGACCTTCCGGACACCGGCGGAGGCGGTGGAGCTCGCCAACAATACGCCGTATGGCCTCGCTGCCAGCGTCTGGACCGAGAACATCAACCTCGCCCTCGATATCGCGCCGAAGATCAAGGCCGGCGTCGTCTGGGTGAACTGCACGAACGTGTTCGATGCGGCGAGCGGGTTCGGCGGCTATCGCGAGTCGGGGTTCGGGCGCGAGGGGGGGCGCGAGGGCATGTGGGCCTACCTCCGGCCGCTGTGGGAGCGCGAGGCAGGGGAGCCGCAGGCGGGCGGCGCCGAGGCAACCGCGGTTCCCGCCGCAGCGGCCGCCGGGCCGGACACCCTCCCGCCCGTCGATCGGACCTACAAGCTCTTCATCGGCGGCAAGCAGGTGCGGCCCGATCAGGGGTACAGCCGCCCGATCCGCGGTCCCGGTGGGCGCCTGGTCGGCGAGGTCGCCGAGGGCAACCGCAAGGACATCCGCAACGCGGTGGAGGCGGCGCACGCCGCGGCCGACTGGGGTCGCGGCAACGCGCACGCGCGGGCGCAGGTCCTCTACTATGTGGCCGAGAACCTCGCCGGACGACGTCAGGAGTTCGCGCACCGGATCGCGGACATGACCGGTGCGCCGGACGCGGCGCTTCGCGAGGTCGATGCCTCCATCGCCCGCCTTTTCACCTATGCCGCGTGGGCCGACAAGTACGACGGGGCCGTCCACCACGTGCCGATGCGCGGGGTCACGCTCGCGATGAACGAGCCGATCGGCGTGATGGGGCTGGTGGCGCCGGACGGGTACCCGCTGCTGGGGTTCGTCTCCCTCGCCGCCCCGGCGATCGCGGTGGGCAACACCGTGATCGTCATACCGCCCGAAGCGCAGCCCCTCGCCGCCACAGAGTTTTACACGGTGCTCGACAGCTCCGACGTGCCGGACGGCGTGGTGAACGTCGTGACCGGCCCGGCGGCGTCGCTCGCCAAGACCCTGGCGGAGCACGACGACGTCGAGGGCATCTGGTACTTCGGCGGCAGCGCCGTCGCCAAGGCGATTGAGGAGGCGTCCGCCGGCAACATGAAGCGGACGTGGGTCGAGACGCGGGCCCGCGACTGGCTCGATCCGGACCGCGGAGAAGGTCGCGAGTTCTTGCGGCACGCGACACAAGTCAAGAACATCTGGATCCCCTACGGCGAGTAACTGACGGCGTGTCCGGTGCCATCTCGTCGGTGGAGGTCCGCGTCCGGTACGCCGAAACGGACCAGATGGGGGTGGCACACCACGCCGCCTACCTCATCTGGTGCGAGTTGGCACGGACCGACCACATGCGCCGCCAGGGTGTCAGCTACCGCCATCTCGAAAACCAGGGCCTCAAGCTCCCCGTCGTCGAAGCGCACCTCCGCTACCGCGCCGCCGCCCGATATGACGACGTCCTGGCGGTCCGCTGCTGGGTGCGCGACGTCTCGAGCCGCCGCGTCGTGTTCGGCTATGCCGTGGACCGGCCGGACGACGGACGGCTGCTGGCCACCGCCGAAACCGCTCTCATCGCTGTCGATGCAAACCATGCGCTCACCACGCTCCCCCCGGCGGTGCGCGAGAAGTTGGTGCTCGCTGCCGATCCGCTACGTCTGTAGCCTCGTCCTCGTCGCGGGAACGTCTCCGCCCGCCGCCGCGCAGGATGAGGCGATGGTGGAGGCGCTGGCCGGGATCCTCGCCGCCCAGGACCAGCGCCGCTACGACGCCTCCCTGCTGGCGAGTGCCGCGCATCACCCCGCGGCGATCGTGCGGCGACAGGCGGCGCTGGCGATGGGGCGGATCCGCGACCTCGACGCCACACCGGTGCTGCTCGAACTCCTCGCGGATCCTGATACGCTGGTACAGCAGGACGCCGCCTTCGGGCTCGGGCTCCTGGCCGACACCGCCGTGCTCGGGGCGCTCCGCGACATCGTGATCGCCGTCCCGCCGCGCAGCCAAACCGGCATGCACGCCGAGATCGTGACGGCGATCGCCAAGATGGGGGGCGCGGCGATCTTCGCCGAGATCTTGGAGCGGTGGCAGACGCAGGTCGAATCCGGCGACCCTCCCCTCACCGTGCGCCGCGCGCTCGCCGAGTCGTGGCGCCTGGGCGCGGTGGCACCCGTCCAGCTTCTGGTGCCGTTCGGCACGTCCGCGAGCGCCGACGCGCGGCGTGGCGCGATCTACTCGCTCAGCCGGCTCCGCGCGCCGCTCGCCGCGGCCGTGCTCGTGACCGCCACCGCCGACCGCGACCCGTTCCTGCGCGAGGTGGCAGTCCGCGCGCTGACCGCGGCGTACGCCGACTCGGCGGGAATGGACCGCACCGGGCTCGCCAACCGCGTGCGCCGTCTCGTGGATGACTCGGCGCCCGGCGTTCGCATCAATGCGCTTCGCGCGCTCGCCACGTTCGGCGACCCGGCGCTCGCCGCCGCTGCGGTGGACCGCGTCTCCGACAGCGATCCCAACGTGCGCGTGCAGGCGCTCGCCGCGCTGGGCGACCTGGGCGGCGCGGACGCGGCCGCGGTCCTGGCGCCGCAGGTGGACCGCGGCCTCTTTGCTGCCCGGCGCCAGGCGCTGCTCAGTCTCGCCCGCCGCGACCGCGCACTGGCCATCCGAAAAGCCGCGGCGTGGATCACGGACGACGATTGGCTGTTGCGCGCCAACGGCGCGGACGCCCTCGGCATCGTCGCGGGCGACACGGCGCTGGCCTGGCTCGAGGAGCTCACGGAAGACGGCGACGCGCGCGTCGTGGCCCACGGCTTCAGCGCGCTCGCGCAGGCAGCCCCGCGCCGGGCCGGTGCGATCGCCACGCGACTCCTCGGCACGGCGGACCCCGTCGTGGCGGCCGCCGCCGCTGATTACTACCGCGACCACCCAATCGAGGCCGAGGTCGCCCCGCTGCTGGACGCCCTGGCTCGCGCCCAGGCGCACCCCATCCCGCAAGCGCGCGTCGCCATCGTCCGCGCGCTCGGTGCCGTCGCGGGCCTCGGTGCCGTCGAGCGCACGGCGGTGGAGGACGCCGTCCTGCGCCGCTTTCCTTCGAGCGACGACTATCTGACGCGCCGCGCCGCCGACACGCACCTGCCGGGCGTGGCCCGCCGCTGGGGCGCGGCGTTCCCGCTGGCGTCCGGCCGCGCGATCGGTGACTACCGGGATCTCGCCCGCCGCTACCTGGTGCCGCCGCGAGCGCGCCGTTCCCCGGGGTTGGTCATCGAGACCGATCGGGGCCGGATCGGCATCACGCTGTTCGGCGACGCGGCGCCGATCACGGTGCATACGATCCTTGAGCTCGCGGATCGTCGCTACTTTGATGGGAGCGCGTGGCACCGCGTTGTGCCGAACTTCGTCATCCAGGACGGGGATCCGCGCGGGGACGGCTGGGGCGGTCCCGGTCTGGTGCTCCGTGATGAGATCAACCGGCACGCCTACGAGACGGGTACCGTCGGCATCGCGCTCGACGGCCCAGACACGGGTGGCAGCCAGTTCTTCATCACGTTGAGCCCCCAGCCGCACCTGGACGGGACCTACACCGTCATCGGTCGGGTCGACACCGGCATGGCGATCGTGGAGCGGACGACGCAGGGAGATCGGATCCGGTCGGTACGGCGGCGGTGACGAGCAGGGAGAGACGTTAACTGTCGATGTGGCAATGGCTTGCGCTTGACTGCCCCTCCGGGCGCGGATATGTTGTGCTGGTGCTGGGCGGGCTTCTGCTCCCGGCGTGCGCCCGGGGACCGCAGCCTGTCGCGCCGGCGGGCATGCCACCGTTACCGCTCCCGACGGTCGCCGAGTGGGTCGCGCGCCATCAGCCCGCGCACTCGCGGCACTACGACTTACGGTGGACCTTCGAGACCCAGAAGGGACGGGTGCGCGGGCGCGGCGCGATCCGGATGGTGCCGCCGGACACGCTGCGGTTCGATTACCGAGCGCCGTTCGGGCGTTCCGGCGCAGCGGTGGTCGTGGGCGACTCGGTTCTCTGGTCCGAGCCGGAGGACGAGATCGAGAGTCTGATCCGGATCGCCCCACTGTTTTGGGCTGCGCTGGGCGTGGCGCGTCCCCCGCCGGACGGTGCGGTGGTGACGGGACGCCTCCAGGAAGGATCGCGAGCGTGGCGGTACGTCATCGGCGACGACACGCTCACGTATGCCGAGTCGCCGCGCGGTCTCCTGGCCGACATGCGGCGTCACGGCGACGCGTTGGGGTGGGTCGAGACGCTGTTGAGTGACTCCGGGCCACCCTCCCGCTCGACCATGCTGTTCCCGAAGTCCGCCGCGCGGTTCTTCATCGAGGTGAGGGGCGTAGAGGCACTTGAGACCGTCGACCCGGATCTCTGGAAGAGGCCTCAGTAAGACGGTGCTGCCGGCGGGCGCGCTCGCCGTCGCGGCATCCGCGTGCCTGTACGGGTTCGCCGGCGGCGGCCTGCCCGGGCACATCCGCACCGTGGCGATTCTGCCGTTTGACAACCAGACCGCCGAGGCCGTGCTCACGCAGGAGGTCACGCAAGCGGTCGAGGACGCGCTCCAGCGCCGCCTGGGTCTGCGCCCGGCAGCCGAGGCGACGGCCGACGCGGTGGTCCGCGGAACGATCCTCCGCTACGAGCCCGACATTCCCTTGGCGTTCCAGCCCGGCCAGCGGGGCGACGTCGCCGTGACGCGCCGCCGCGTCCAGCTCACCCTCCGGGTCGAGATCCTGGACCAGCGCGAGGGCCGGATGCTGTGGCAACGGACCAGCCTTACCGTGGACGGCGAGTACCAACCGCCCGACGAGGCGGAGGGCCGCAAGCTCGCGCTCGACAAACTCGTGACCGACATCGTGGACGGGGCGCAGTCGCAGTGGTAGGCGTCCCGGCCACGGCCGTGGGGAACCGGCGGGGGATGACCCGTCTGGGGTGCCTGTTTACCTTGCTGCTCCTGACGGTGGGGGTGTATTACGGGTTCAATATCGGGAGCGTGTACGTCAACTACTGGCGCCTCAAGGAGGAGATGAAGAGCCAGGCACGACTCGCCCCGAGCATTGACGACAACACGATTCGCCGCCGACTCATTCGCCGCGCCGAGGAGATCGGCTTGCCCGACGACGCCCGGAACATCATCATCCGCCGGACCACCAGGCCCCGCGAGATCTTGATTCGCACGAGCTACCGGCAGACGCTGGAGCTCCCGTTTTACACCTATACGGTTACGCTGACGCCCGAGACCCGGGCGCCCATCTGATTCCATGACTCTACGACGCTCCGCGCTCACGGCCGTCTTGCTGGTGGCGGCGGCCCCGACCCCTCTCTTTGCCGTCGCCGCGAGCGGCGAGGGCGGCGACGCGCTCATCGTCCGGCTCTTCCTCATGCTGGCCATGATGCTCGTCGTCGGGAAGTTCTCGGGAGAGCTGTTCGAGCGCATCGGCCAGCCGGCCGTGCTGGGAGAGTTGATCGCCGGCGCCCTGCTTGGTGGGAGCGTGCTCGGGATCATCCCGACCTCGCCGGACGACCCCCTCCGGGAGGTCGTGAAGATCTTCGCGGAGATCGGCGTCGTGATCTTGCTGTTCGAAATCGGCCTCGAAACCGACCTCAAGCAGATGTTCCGGGTCGGCCCGGCTGCGCTCTCCGTCGCCATCGTCGGCGTGGTGCTGCCCATGGCGGGCGGCGTCCTCTTCTGGCTCTCCCCGCTGGCGCGAGCCGAGTATTCCCTGGCCGGGACGCCGACGACCGCGATCTTCTTGGGCGCGACGCTCACCGCCACGTCGGTCGGCATCACCGCCCGTGTGTTGCAGGACCTCAAGGTGATGCACGCGCTCGAGTCTCGGCTCATCATCGGGGCCGCGGTGATCGACGACGTGCTGGGGCTCGTGCTGCTCGGGCTGGTCGCGTCCCTGGTGGCGGGGGACTCGATCACCGTCGTCAGCGTCGGGAGCTCCCTCGGCATCGCCGTCGGATTCCTGGCCGTGGCGGTCGCGGTCGGGCTGGCTGTGGCCCCACGCATCTTTGACGTGCTCGACCGGATGCGCGTCCGGGGTATCCTCCTGGTGGTGGCGTTCGCCTTCGTGCTCTTCGTCTCCGCGCTCGCGAGTCTGGCGGGCTCCGCGATGATCATCGGCGCCTTTGCGGCCGGGATCATCCTGTCCGGTACGAATCAGTTCGACGCGATCGAAGAGCGCATCAAGCCCGTCGCCGACCTGTTCACACCGATCTTCTTTCTGAGCATCGGGGCGGAGCTGAACCTGTCGCTCCTCAACCCGTTCGACTCGGCCGGACATCCGGTCCTGCTGGTGGGTTTCTCCCTGTTACTCATCGCGATCGTCGGAAAGGTGGCGGCCGGGTGGGCCGTGCCGTGGCGGAAGTTCAACAAGCCCGCGGTCGGCCTGGGAATGATGCCCCGGGGCGAGGTGGGCCTCATCTTCGCCAACATCGGGCTCGCCACAGGCGTGCTCACGCCCGAGCTCTTCGGCGCCGTGATGATCATGGTGATCGGGACGACCTTCATCGCGCCGCCGCTCCTCAAGTGGAGCTTCGGGCGGTGGGGCATGACCGACCCCGGGGGAGACGAGCCGCAGGACCTCCCGCCCCCGGGCCCGCCCTTGCTGCGAACCGGCGAGCACGCCGCGCCGCCCGGCTGAGGACGCGACGTGCCGCGCCCCGACGGCCGAGCGGCCGATGCACTCCGCCCCGTGACCCTCGAGCGGGGGGCGAACCCCTACGCCGAGGGGTCGTGTCTCGCCCGCCTGGGCGGGACGCTGGTCCTGTGCACCGCGAGCGTGCTGGACGAAGCACCGCCCTGGCGCCGGGGCCGCGGGTTGGGCTGGGTCACCGCCGAGTACGCGATGCTCCCGCGGGCCACGACGGAGCGCACGGCGCGGGAGCGGCGGGGCGCCGGCGGGCGGACGTCCGAGATCCAGCGATTGATCGGGCGGAGCCTGCGGGCAGCGCTCGCCACCTTTGCGTTCGGCGAGCGCACGATCCAGGTGGACTGTGACGTGCTCCAGGCCGACGGCGGCACGCGCACGATCGCCGTTACCGGCGGCGCGGTGGCCCTCGCCGACGCCTGTGCGTGGCTCCAGCGCGAGCGCGGGGTCGCCAACCCGTTCGGCCGGCTCGTGGCGGCGGTATCGGCGGGCGTCGTGGAGGGCGAAGCGCGTCTCGACTTGAGTTACGCCGAGGACAAGGGCGCCGACGTGGACGCGAACATCGTGATGGCGGAGCCCGACCGCTACGTCGAGGTGCAGAGCACCGCAGAGGGGCGGGTCTTTGACCGGGCCGCCCTCGACCGGCTGCTCGCGTTGGCGGGACAGGGCATCGCCAGGCTGTTCGCGGAGCAGCGTCGGGTGCTCGGGTGGTGAGGGGCATGCGGTGACGGCACGGCTCACCCTGCGGCTCCACGCTCGATGCTGCTGATTGCGACGCGCAACCCCGGCAAGCAACGCGAGATTCGTGGGATTCTCGCCGATCTCGGCCCGGCGCTGGTCTTCCCCGACGACGCGGGCATCGCGGAGCGCTCCGCGGAAGCGACGCTGGAGCGGGCGGAGACCTTTGAAGGGAACGCGCGGCTCAAGGCCGAGTACTTCGCCCGGCTCTCCGGGCTTCCCACCGCCGCCGACGACTCGGGCCTCGAAGTCTTCGCGCTGGGCGGATTGCCGGGCGTGCGCTCGCGTCGCTTCGCCCTGCACGAGGGCCCGCCGCTGGAGCAGGACGCGGCGAATAACGCGGAGCTGCTGCGGCGACTCGTCGGGCTGCCGGCGGCGAAGCGGCGCGCCCGGTATCGGTGCGTGGCGGTGCTCGCAGGCGGCCCCGCGCGCGTGCCGCGGAGCTTCGAGGGGAGCTGCACGGGCACGATTCTGGAGGCGCCACGCGGCTCGGGGGGATTCGGCTACGATCCCCTGTTTCTGTCGGACGACCTGGGGGTCAGCTTCGGCGAGGCCGACCCCGCCGCCAAGGACGCCGTGAGCCACCGTGGCAGGGCGTTCCGCGCGTTGGCCACGTGGTGGCGCGACAATTGTGGAGGATCGTGATAACTTGCG
>JBFJHJ010000023.1:0-51145 GCA_041613315.1 Gemmatimonadales bacterium | reverse complement strand
TTGCTTTTCGGCCTCCGTGTAGATGCGCCTGGTCTTGGCGTTGGCGGCGCGCTTGAACGCCGGTGGCGGATCGAACGTCCGTTGTTCCTTGAGCAGGGTGGCGAGTTGTTCGGCCATCGCGATTACCGTTGCCTGTGGGGTGTGCTGAGCAGTCGGGCGGCGAGGTGTAGCATATCGCTCCGGGGTCCGGGTGAGTCAAGTGTCGGAGGGTCCGGCGGTTGCCCTCTTGCAGGACACGGCGGCGGGAGGCGGAGTGCCAGGCGGCGACCCGTGACGGCGGTCACACCGGTAGCGCCAACGCCTTCTCGGCCAGCATCTTGGAGGCAAGGTACCGAGTCTTGCTTCATCGGGGGCACTGAGTGCTGATCGCCCCTATCGGGAGGCGACTGTCGCGTGCCCGACCGCCACGTGGAGAAGAACGTGCTCGTGGCCCCCGAGCACCTGGGGCTCGAGACCCGCCGTGGGTTCCGCCGCGCCGCGGACGCCCTGATCGATGCCGCCCCGGAAGGCTCGGTGAGCCTGGTGATCGATCTCGGGGCCACCCGCAGCGTGGACAGCGCGGGTCTCGGCGCGCTGGTGCTGGTGCAACGGCACGCGGTCCAGCGTCGGCAAGCCGTGCGGCTGCGGGGCGTGAGTCCCGAGCTCCGTGCCCTCCTCACGCTGACCAAATTGGAAGGTCTGTTTCAGATCGAAAGCGCGCGCGGCGCATGATGCTATATTCTGCCTTCGCACACGCACGATGACTGCCCAGACGACCCGCCGCCGCGTCCTCTTCGTCGAAGACGAGGGGGACCTCCGCAAGATGTACCAGCGCTTCTTCCGCGCGCGGTACGATCTCGCCTTCGCCGGTACCGGTGAGGAGGCGCTGACGCAGGTCACGGCCTTCAAGCCGGAGGTCGTCGTGCTGGACATGCGGCTCCCCGACACGGACGGGATCGAGCTGCTGCGACGCATTCGGGGGACCGACCCCGAGCTCCCCGTCATCATTACGACGGCCTACTTGAGCATGGAGCCGCTCGTGCAAGTGCTGGGGATGCCGCACAGCGGCTATCTGGTCAAGCCCTTCGAGCTCGCGGAGCTCGGCGAGCGCATTGATGCAGTCAGCTGACCCGCCCGTCGCCGTGCGTGGCCTCTCGCGGCGCTACGGCGGACGGTGGGTGCTGCGCGACGTTTCGCTCAGCGTGGCGCCCGGCGAAGTGATGCTCCTCGTGGGACACAACGGCGCCGGCAAGACCACCCTGCTGCGGGTCCTCGCAGGACTGGTGCGGCCCACCCGCGGGGAGGTGGTCCGGTGCGCGCCCCCAGGCGTCGTGGCCCATCATTCAATGCTGTACGACGCACTCACCGCCCGCGAGAACCTCGCGTTCTTCGCACGGCTTCACGGCGTTGCCGACCGCGGCCGAGTACCGCACCTGCTCGACCGGCTCGGCCTCGCCGCCGTGGCCGACCAACGGATCGCCACGTTTAGCCGCGGTATGCTCCAGCGGCTCGCGATCGCGAGGGCGCTGCTCGACGACCCGGCGCTCTTGCTCCTCGACGAGCCGCTCAACGGCCTCGACGAGGCAGCCACGGACATCGTGCTGAACGTGCTCGAGGAGCGGCGGGTCCGCGGGGGGGCCGTCGTCGTGGCGAGCCACCAGTTCGCGGAGCTGGTCGCCCTCGCAACTCGGATCGGCTATCTGGTGGCCGGGCGGCTCGCCGCGCTGGAGCCGCTCGCCACCCGCAACGCCGGTCAGATTCTCGAGCGATACCGCGCCCTCGCCCGTGCCGGGTAGCCGGACGGTGGCGATCGCGTGGGCGGTCGCCGCGAAGGACCTCGCCATCGAATGGCGCACCAAGACCGCGCTGCTCGCATCCCTGGTGTTCGCCGTGCTCGTCCTGGCGATCCTGTTCTTCGCGCGCGACGCCACGGCGGTACCGACGCTCGACGTGGCACCCGGCGCGCTCTGGGTCACCTTTAGCTTCGCCGCGATGCTCGGTCTCAACCGGGCATTCCTGCTCGAGCGCGAGAACCACGCGCTCGACGGCATCCGGCTCACACCCGCGTCGCCCACCGCGCTGTTCCTGGGCAAGATGCTGGGCAATCTGGTGTTCGTCGGCGTGGTGGAGCTCGTCTCACTCCCCCTGTTCGTCCTGTTCTACGACGTGGCGATCTGGCAGGGACTCCCCGTCCTGCTGCTCGTCATGGCGCTGGCCACCGTCGGATTCGTGGCCGTGGGCACGCTCCTCAGCGCGATGGTGGTCCGGACCCGGTTCTCCGAGGTGATGCTGCCGGTCCTGCTCCTTCCATTCCTGCTGCCCCCGGTGGTGAGCGCCGTGCAACTCACCTGGCGCATCCTGGCCGCGCGCCCCCTGGCCGAGCTGTCGGGCTGGCTTAGCATGCTGGCAGCATTCGATGTAATCTTCGTCGTTCTCTCGGTCCTTCTCTTCGAAGCGATATTGATCGAATGACCCGGCTCGAACGCGCCCGGCGCACCGCGCGCCGCGGCACGATCCTGACGGCGGTGGCCCTGGCCGGGCTCGCCGCCGTGTACGTGCGCGCCCTGGCCTTCACGCCGATCGAGCGATTCCAGGGCCCCGCGCAGAAAATCTTCTATGTGCACGCGCCGGCTGCCTGGGCGGCGCTGCTCGCGTTCACCATCACCGGCGTGCTCAGCGTGCTGTACCTGCTGCTCCGCGACCGGCGCCTGGATGTCGTGGCCGCGTCGTCCGCCGAGGTGGGCGTCGCGTTCTCGGTCGTCATGCTGACGACGGGGCCCATCTGGGGAAAGCCGATCTGGGGTACGTGGTGGACCTGGGATGCGCGCCTCACGTCCACGCTGTTCATCTTCCTCCTGTTCACCGGGTACCTGGTGCTGCGGGGGGCGTTGGGCGACCGCGAAGTCCGTGCGACGTACTCGGCGGTGCTCGGGGTGCTGGCGCTCGTCCTCGTGCCGTTCATTCACGTGACGGTGTACTGGTTCCGAACGCTCCATCCCGAGCCGATCGTGGCGAAACCGGGCGCGCCGTCCCTGCCCGGGGTGATGTTGGTGACGCTGCTCAGCTCGCTTGCCGTGTTCACCCTGCTCTACGTCGGGTTCATCATGCAGCGCTACGCGCTCGGCGTGGTGCGGGAAGCCCGGGAAGAGGGAGACCTCGATGCAGGTGCCTGACAACGGCGGCTACATGGTGGCCGCATACGTCATCACGGCCCTCGTGGTGCTGGGGTACGCTCTCACGCTCCTCTACCGTCTGCGCCGGGAGCGCTGACGGCGGCCGTGGGCGTGTTGCGGATCGGGACGCGCCGCAGCGCGCTCGCACGGTGGCAAGCCGAGCGGGTGCGCGCCCTGCTCGCGGCGCGTGGGGTGAACGCCGAACTGATCGCCCTAGCGACCACGGGTGACGAGGACCAGCCGCCCGTCCCCCAGGGTGTGGCGGCAAAGGGCCTGTTCACGAAGGAGATCGAGGACGCCCTCCTCGCCGAGCAGATCGATCTCGCCGTTCACTCGTTGAAAGACCTCATGATCGAGCTGCCGCCGGGGCTCGTGCTCGCTGCCGTCCCCGAGCGCGCCGACCCCCGGGACGCCGTGCTGAGCGCCAACCGAACGGCACTGGCGGACCTGCCGACCGGAGCGCGTGTCGGCACCACGAGCACGCGCCGGCGCGCCGCCGTCGCCGCGGCCCGGCCGGACCTCGAAGTCGTGCCGCTTCGCGGCAACGTCCCGACCCGGGTGCGACGCGTGATGGACGGCGCGCTCGACGCGGCGATCCTCGCCATGGCCGGCCTCCTTCGCCTCGACCTCGCGGCACTGGCCGAGCCGATCGACCCGGTGCTGGTGTTGCCGGCGGCGGGTCAGGGCGCCCTGGCGGTGCAGGCGCGCGCCGGCGATCGGACGGTTTATGCGCAGGTGACCCCGCTCGACGATCCGCAGGCGCGCGCCGCGATCGAGGCGGAGCGGGCCGCGCTGGCGGGTCTGGACACGGGCTGTGACGTGCCGATCGGCGCATGGTGCCGCCGGGAGGGGACCGGGCTGGTGCTCCGGGTCGCGGTCTACGCGGTGGACGGTCGGGCGCCGCTCACGGCGAGGGTCGCGGTCGGCCGCGCCGATGCCGCCGCCGCCGGGCGCGAGGCGGCCGCCCAGCTCCTGGCAGCCGGCGCCGAGGAACGGATCCGCCAGGCGGCGGACCGAGCGGCGAGCGCGGGATGAGCGGCTTCCCCACCGTGCGCATGCGCCGGCTGCGGCGCACGGCGGCGCTGCGGCGGCTAGTCCAGGAGACCCGGCTCGATCCGGCACAGCTCGTGTGGCCGCTGTTCGTCACCGCCGGAGCGCCGTCGCCCATCGCCGGCATGCCGGGGGTGCGGCGGCATGCCGTCGCGGCAGCCGGCGACATGGCCCGTCGCGCACTGAACCGAGGGGTGGGCGGCGTCCTCGTGTTCGGCATTCCCGACCGCAAGGACGACCTGGGCAGCGGCGCCTACGCGGCGGACGGTGTCGTGCAGCAGGCGGTCCGGGCGATGAAGGACGCGGCGCCGGACCTGCTGGTCGCGACGGACGTGTGTTTGTGCGAGTACACGTCGCACGGGCACTGCGGTCTCGTCCGGGACGGGGCCGTGGACAACGATGCGACGCTCGAGTTGCTGGCGCGGACGGCGGTGTCGCACGTCGCGGCGGGCGCCGATCTCGTCGCGCCGAGCGACATGATGGACGGGCGCGTGGCGGCGATCCGCCAGGGGCTCGACTCGGCCGGGTACGAGTGGGCGCCGATCATGGCCTACGCTGCGAAGTATGCGTCGGCCTTTTACGGTCCGTTCCGCGAAGCAGCGGGCAGCACACCCCAGTTCGGCGATCGGCGCCCGTACCAGATGGATCCCGCCAACGCGGATGAGGCGATGCGCGAGATCGCGCTCGACCTCGACGAGGGCGCCGACATCATCATGGTCAAGCCGGGGCTTCCGTGCCTCGATATCATCCGCCGAGCAAAGGAGCGGTTCGGCGCACCCCTGGCCGCCTATCAGGTGAGCGGGGAGTACGCGATGCTCATGCTGGCCGCGGAGGCCGGCGCCCTCGACGGCCCGATGGCGATGGAGGAATCCCTCCTCGCGCTTCGGCGCGCGGGCGCGGACATCATCATCACCTATGCCGCCGAGCAGATGGCCGAGCGGTTGGGGTAGGAGGAGCGCCGCGCCGACTACGCCGCCGACCCGCCTTCATCCGGTAGCAACACGAACTTCCACAGCAGCCCGGCCAGCAACCCGCCGGCGAGCGGGCCCACCCAGTAAATCACGTGGCCGTGCCACTCCTGGGCCACGAGCGCCGGCCCGAGCGCCCGGGCCGGGTTGACCGCCGCTCCGGTGAGCGGCCCCCCCACGAGCATAGCGAACAAGAGGACGAGCCCGATGCCGAACCCCCCCACCTTCGGCGCCTCCCGCGACACCACCGTGCCGAACATGGCGCTCACGAGGAACAGCGTGAGAATCGCCTCGATGACGATCGCCTGCGTCCCGGTGAGCAGGCCGGAGATCCTGGGCACGCCGTATCCGCTCGTCTGCCCGGCCAGCGTCGGGAGGAGGAGCTTGACGAGGAAGGCGGCGGCGATCCCGGCGGCGAGCTGGGTCACCACGTACAGAGCGCCTCTCGGCAGGTCGATCTTCTTCGCCAGCCAGAGCCCGAGCGTGACCGCCGGGTTGAGGTGCCCGCCCGAGATGTTCATCGTGACCGTCACCATGATGGCGAGTACGAGGGCGTGCGCCAGCGCGATCCCGGTGATTCCCAGGGCGCCTCCTTCCGCTACGTCCACGACCACGACGCCGGCTCCGACGAATACCAGGCCGAACGTTCCTAGGAATTCGGCCGCCAGCGGCCGGGCGATGCTCTTCATTATGGGGTTCTCCTCGAGCCAGAGAATGGCGTGCACCCCATCCGGGCCACCAGTCACCCGACCCGGATGAACTCCACCCCGTCCAGGAACAGCCGGTCACCCGTCACGCGGACGCTGAAGGTGACCGGCGTTCCGGTCGTGAAGGTGATCGTGATGGTGCTGCCGTCCAGCCGGTAGGTGCACGGAGCCCGCTCGGTGTCCGAGCTGCCGGCAAGGACGGACGTGGTGACGACCGTGCGCTCGCACCCGCCGCCGGGGCCGAAAGTCCACGTGGTCTCGGATGTGATCACGTCGTCCGCGGTCGTCACGACGAGCGTGCGCCGCCAGGTGCCGCTGATGGACGAGGACGACGCGCCGCCGCCGCCGACTCCCAGTCCGGTCGGGAGCCGGGTCGGGTTCGGGTCGCACGCGGCGAGGACCGTCACCAGAAAGACAACGCCACGGCCGACGCGGCACCGACGCCGGTTGCCACGAAGTTCACGGCATGGTTGTCCAGCCATTTCCAGCCCCCCACCGCGACGGCGGCCCGTCCGCAGGCATGGCGGGGCGACTCGGTCCGGGCGGCGCATACTTCACAGTAATAAACCGCCTGCACGGTCGCACCCAGGAGGGAGTCCGCCGTCATTCCCAGGACGCCTCCCGCCAGGGCCGCTGCGGCGATTTCGCCCGAGATGCCGAGTGCCCAGGCGAGGCCGGCCATCAGGGCGCCGCCGACGACGCCGCCCAAAGTCCCCAGCGGGCTGACGGCGCCCGACGTTCCAATGGGCACCGCTCGCCCCGTGGTCAGGAGCCGCGGTGGTCGGGGGGAGAACCGGCCGATCTCCGTCGCCCATGTATCGGCCTGCGCGGCCGCCAGCGCGCCGACCAGCGCGGCCCAGCCGACCCCATCACGCCCCAGCGCCAGCAACACCGATCCGGCCGCCGCCCAGCTCCCGTTCGCGGCCACCTGCCAGGCATGGCGGCCCCGGCGCTCGCCCGCGGCCAGCGCGATGACTCCGCCGCGGACGGTGTAGGTCAGTATGCTGCCCGAGACGAAAAAGACGGCGAGCAGGGCGCCGCCCCGAAGACCACCGGCCGCCAGCAGGATCGTCCCGAGGCTCAGGGCGGCGAGCGCGCCCCCCTTCGTCAGCCATCTGCCGGCGAACGCCGCGAGCGCCAGGACACCGGCCAGGGCGACCGCGGCGGGTAGCGTCACGGTCCCTCCGGCCCGCCTTCGACAAACAGCAGTTCCTGCAGCAGCCGCTTTCGGACCTGTTCGGGCGCGCCCTGCGCGCGGGTCCGCGCCTCCAGGAAGCGCAGATACGCGGTCTCGAAGCGGGAGATGGCGAGACACGGCGCGCACTGGTCGAGGTGCGTACGGACCTCCTCCTCGCGCACGTCCGTCAGCTCGCCGTCGAGGTACTCGTAGAGCCGGTCGAGGGCGTCACGACAGTCGATCTGACGGGGCGTCGCCATTACTTCGTTCGCTCCTCGATGTAGCCCATCTCGACGGCGTAGTCGTACAGCACCTTTTGCAGCGACTGGCGCGCCCGGAACAGCCGAGACTTCACGGTGCCGACCGGCACGTTCGTGATCTGCGCGATCTCCGCGTACGAGAGACCTTCGACGTCGCTCAGCACCAGGGTTTCGCGGAAGTCGTCGGGGAGGCGGTTGATCGCGGCGAGCACGTCCTCGTCCACGAGCTGGTCGAAGAACCGGCCCTCCGGATCGGTGTCCTGAACCTGCTCGAACACCGTGTAGGCCTCGATCTCCGAGACGTCCACGGTCGGGCCGGCCCGCCGGGCCTTACGGTATTCGTTGATGAAGGTGCGTCGCAGGATGGTGAACAGCCACGCACGGACGTTCGTGCCGGGACGATACTGATGCCACGAGCGGAACGCCTTCAGCATGGTCTCCTGCGTGAGGTCGTCCGCCTGAGACTCGTCGCCGGCGAGTCGCAGGGCGACTCGATACACGGCATCCAGCTGCGGGAGTGCTTCCCGCTCGAACGCCTGCCGTTTCGCCTCGCGGTCGTTGGCCACGTGCGTCGCTCCCACCGCGTCTCGTTCGGGGTGCCGCGTAGAATCGCCCTGCGAACGGTCCGGCGCAACGGGCTCTGGTATCGGCGACTGCCATGCGCTAACTTGCCCGCCACTTGTCGACATTCTCGTCGAATCGTTCGTGACGACTGCCGCTACCACGGTCACTCCCGTCCACGCCGTTGTGCCGCTGGCGCTGCTCGAAGCGATGCGGCACCTGGACGCTCCCGCCGCCAACGGGATGGACGAGTACCATCAAGAACTGGCCACCAAGCGCCTCGGCACCAGCGCCACCGTTGCGGCGCAGATCGAGCGGTACCAGGAACTCGCCGCCCGCGACGTCCGGGTCGAGCCCGGTGAGGCGATCGCGCTGCTGCGCCTGATCGGCCGCCGCAGCGACGCGGCGCTGGTCTTTACCGATGCCGGCCGGCGCGCGGCGCAGTACGCGGTGACGCGCGTCAGCCGCGCCGGGCGGTTGGGACAGCGGCTGCTCCCCCGCGGGTTGCGGAACCGATTGGGGTTCCGGCTCGCACGCCGTGCGGCTCAGCGGGTGTTCGGGCTCGTGCTCCGTCGCGAGGGTGAGCGCGTCGGCGCCGTGGCCTCCCACCCCCCGTCGGCCGACGCCACGCCCAGCGGAAGCGCCTGTGCGTTCTACGGATCGGCCGCAGCGGCGTTGCTGCGGACGTTCACCACCTTCGACGGTGCCGTCGTGCATCCGGCGTGCCGCGCGCTCGGTGAACGCGAGTGCCGCTGGCAGACCGCGAGCGCCAGAGAGGGGTAGGAATGGCAGCCGATCAGCGACGTCGCTTCGAGGGGCTCGCCGAGACGCTGAAACAGCGCGGCCTCGACGGGTGGCTCCTGTACGATTTTCAGCGCGTCAACCCGATCGTCCGGCGTGTCCTCGAGATTCAGGGGATGCTCACCCGTCGGCTCTTCGTCTGGTTGCCGGCCGTGGGTCCAGCCCGCGTGCTGGTTCACGGCATCGACCGCGGCTCGATCGGCGCCTTCGAGGGCGAGGTCGAGGTGTACTCGACCTGGCAGGACCTGCATCAGCGGCTCGCGTCCACGGTGCGGGGCCGCCGGATCGCGATGGAAACGTCCCCGGAGAACGCGGTGCCGTACCTCGACCGCGTGCCGGCCGGGCTCACTGATCTCCTCTCACGGTTGGGAGCGTCCATCGTGTCCTCGGCGCCCTTGGTGACACAGTTTGCCGCCCGGTGGTCGCCGCAGGAGCTGGAGGACCACCGCGCGGCCGCGACCGCGCTGGCCGAGATCGCGCGCACGACCCTCGCCCGCGTGGTGCGCGAGGTGGGCCGCGCCCGGGAGTACGACGTGCAACAGCACGTGTTGGAAGCGATGGCAGCTCGCGGACTCGAGACGGAGGACCCGCCCGTCGTCGCCTTCGGCGCGAACGCGGCGAATCCGCACTACGCCGCTCGGCCCGGCTCCGACGCGGTGCTCGAGGCGGGCCATGTGGTGCTGCTCGATCTCTGGGCTCGCCGCTCGGCCCGCACCGTCTGGGCGGACCAGACGTGGATGGCGTACGCCGGCGCCGTCGTGCCGGAGGAGGTCGTGCGGGTGTGGGACGCCGTGGTCACCGCGCGCGACGCGGTTGTCCAGCGGCTCCGATCCGCCACCGGGGCTGGCGAGCGCCTCACCGGGGCCGATCTCGACCAGGTCGCCCGGGGCGTGATCCGTGAGCGCGGCTTCGCGGACGCGTTCGTGCACCGCACGGGCCACTCGATCGAGATCGACATCCACGGCTCCGGGCCGCATCTCGACGACTTCGAGACGCACGATGTCCGGGAGCTGCTCCCCGGGATCGGCTTCTCGATCGAGCCGGGGGTGTATCTGCCGGGCCGGTTCGGAGTTCGGAGCGAGATCAACGTCGTGCTCGGTCGTGACGGGCCCGAGGTGACGCCCGCGAAGCCGCAGACGGAGATGATCGTGTCGGGCTAGCGGGCCGGCAGGGACGCGTGCGGCCTGGCGGGTACGGCGGAAGCCTAGGGGCGGACCATGCCCGCCGGGGCGCCGGCCGGCGCCACGCGCCCGCTCACCCACACGAGGTAGACCAGCACGACCCACACCGCCGTGCCCACGGCCGCATGCAGTCCCCGCCAAAGGGGTGGAAGAGCGGCCAGCACCATCACGGCTCCCACGGCGAGCTGCGCCGTCCCCAACCCGGCGGCCGTCCAGGCGGCGGCGCGAGCCCGTGCTGAGGCGCCTCGCCGGTGCATCCCGACCGCCAGTCCGACGATGACCGCGAAGAAGCCGTAGGCAAGGAGTCGGTGGGTCCAGTGGACGTGAGCCAGTCCGTCCATGGTACCGGTGGGCCAGAGCCGTCCCGAACACAGGGGGAACCCGGTGCACGCCCAACTGGCGCCAAGGTTGGCCGTCGCGCCGCCCAGAATGATGACCGCCGCGCCCAGGGCCGCCGCCCCGAGGACGCCCCACGGAGGAGCGGCCCGGGCGGCCGCCGGGCCACCCGCGCGGAGCCCCAGGATCACCATGACGGCGAGCAACGCCAGGGCCATGGCGAGGTGGACGATGACGGTCGTGGGATCGAGCTCCAGCCGCACCGCCTGCCGCCCGATCAGGGACTGGATCACGAGCAAGCCGGCGGCCAGCGCGGCCGGGCGGAGAACGCCGCCGGAACCGCTCGCGCCGGGCGCGCGTCGCGCGAGGACGGCGACGGCGACGGTGACGGCCGTGAGCAGGGAGAGCCCCAGCACGGCGACGCGGTGCAGCCACTCGATCGCGACCTCCGGGCTCGTGAACGCGGGGATCACCCGGCCGTTGCACAGGGGCCAGTCAGGCCCACAGCCCATTCCGGAGCCCGTGATACGCACGATGAAGCCGACGACGATGACGGCGTAGGCGAACCCTGCCGTGACGAACGCGGCCAGCCGGAGGGTGTGCATCAGGGTGAGCATCGACCCCTCGGCGCCGCTCCGCTCGCCGCTCACAGGATGATCCCGAAAACCACGAAGAGCGCCGCCGCGCCGCCCGCGGCCAGAAGCGCGTAGGGAAGTTGGGTGCGGACGTGGTCAATGTGGTCGGTGGCCGACGCGAGGGACGCGACGATCGTGCTGTCGGAGATCGGCGAGCAGTGGTCGCCGAAGATGCCGCCCCCCAACGCCGCCGCCACGGTGAGCGCCGGATGAAGCCCGAGGATCTCGACCATGGGGATCACGACGGGGATCATGATGGCGAAGGTGCCCCAGGACGTTCCCGTGGCGAAGGCGATGAAGCAGGCTATGAGGAACACGATCACCGGTACGAGCGCCGGGGAGAGCGCCTGCTCCGCCAGCCCGGCGGCGTACACGCCGGTGCCCAACACCCGCGTGGTATCCCCGATCGTGAAGGCGAGCGACAGCACGATCACGAGCGGTACGAGGCCCTGGACGCCCTTGATGAGATTCTCGCTCATGTCGTTGAGGCGCATGATGCCCTGGGCCGCGTACGCCCCGGCGGCCAGCAAGAGCCCCACCACGACGCCCCATAGCACCGCCTGCGACCCGCTCCCCGCCTTCAGGTTCCCGCCGCCCGTCAGCCACAGCACGATCGGCACCGTGATCACCATCGCGGCGATCGGCAACACCATGTTGATCGCGCGACGAGGGACGCCGTCGGGGGCGCGGGCCATCGCGACGTCGGTGGCCACCATCGGCCGCGCGCCGTCGCGCAGGAGCTTGCCCTCCTCCGCCACCCGGCGCTCCGCCTCACGCATCGGCCCAATGTTCCATCCGGTGATCACCACGATCACCGCGAGCAGCAGCGCGAGGAGCGCATAGAAGTTGAGGGGAATGGTGGCGTAGAAGAGCAGCTCGGGACTGGCGACCCCCTGTGCCGCCAGCAGCCCGATCACGTACGCGAACCAGGCATTGAGCGGAATCACGATGCACTTGGGCGAGCAGGTCGCGTCGATGAGGTAGCTGAGCTTCTCTCGCGAGATCCGTTCTTTGTCGAACAGCGGCCGGGCCACGGAGCCCGAGACCAAGAGGCCGAAGTTGGATTCGAGAAAGACCGCCATGCTCACGAGCACTGTCAGGAAGCTCACGGAGCGCCGGGAGCGTGTCAGGCCGCGCCGCTCGACCCACTCGACGAATCCCTCCATGCCGCCCGAGGCCTGCGTGTACGTGATCATGGCGCCGATGAGCGCGCTGAAGAGCAGGACGCGCGCATTGTCGCCGTTGGTGACCGCGCCGACGTACGCGTCCATCGAGTGAATCAGACCGGTCACGGGGTTGCCGCCCGCCAGGATGGTCCATCCCAGCCACACGTACAGCCCGAGGGAGAGGTAGACCTGCTTGGTCCAGATCGCGAGGGCGATCGCGACGATGGGGGGAACGACGGACAGGAAGTTCGGTTCCATGCTCGCACCCGGTCGGGGGACGTCGCGGCCGCCGCCGCGCCAGAATGGTAGTCGGGGCGGCGAATCCTGCCAACTTGGCGAGCGCGCTCCCGGCCACTTGACTCGCCCGCGCACCACGGCCACCTTTTCCACGTCCTTGCAACCCTCCGACCCGGCGCACGAATCCGACCGTGGACGACCACTCGTGGTGCTTCCTCGTGGCGACCTGCGGCGCCGTGGCCTTCCTCGGAAGACGGCGCGGGCGGCGCCCGCGGCCCGTTTCCCGACCACCCGACGGCACTCACTCACAGGAGACGGCCTACATGCGGTCGATCGTTCGTGTTGCGACTACCGTCCTGGCCCTGACGTGCGCGGCGGCGCTCCACGCGCCCCCGGCCTCAGCGCAAGGGATCACGACCGCGTCCGTGCGCGGGCGCGTGCTGGACCAGAGCGGGGAGCCGATCCAGGGCGCGGTGATCACGCTCACCAACACCAGCACCGGCCAGCGCTATCAGGGCATCTCGCGCGCTGACGGTCTGTACAACATCGAGAACGCGGCGGTGGGCGGCCCCTACACGGCCGAGGCGCGTCTCATCGGCTACCAGTCGATGCAGCGGACGGGCATTGTCCTGAGCTTGAGTCAGATCGTGGAGCTCAACCTCACCATGGGGCGGGCGGCGGTGCAGATCGAGGCGCTGACCGTCACCGCGCAGGAGCTCGACCCGTTGACGGCGCCGTCCCGGACCGGTACCGGCGGCTTCGTGTCGGACAGCGCCGTCCGGCGGCTCCCCACCCTGAACCGCAACTTCACCGACTTCATCGCCACCGTGCCGCAGGTGGCCAGCATTCAGGACGACGCCCCCTCGTTGGGCGGCGGGCATAACCGCATGAACAACATCCAGATCGACGGGGTCTCCGACAACGACCTCTTCGGCCTGGGATCCACGGGGCAGCCCGGCGGCCAGGTGGATGCGAAGAGCATCACGTTGGAGGCGGTGAAGGAGTTCCAGGTCCTGATCGCCCCGTTCGACATCCGGCAGAGCGGTTTCAGTGGGGGGCTGATCAACGCCGTCACCAAGCGCGGCACGAACCAGTGGTCCGGGTCGGCCTTCTGGTACTACCAGCGGGACGGGCTGGTGCGGGACAGCCTGCCGGCGAACAGCGTGCGGTTCGGCGATTACCGGCAGGATCAGCGCGGCCTGTCGTTCGGAGGCCCCATCGTGCGCGACCGCGTGCATTTCTTCGCCGCCGCCGAATGGCAAGCACGCGAGACCCCGAACCTCGGCTCGACGATCGGGCGGGAGGCGCCCACCGACGTGCAGGTGTCCGCCGACTCCGCGCAACGTTTGGTGGACATCCTCCAGGGCACCTACGGCGTGGACGCCGGGAGCTTCCGGGCGTCGACCATCGGGTCGCCGAACAAGAACTTCTTCGGTCGGTTGGACGTGCAGCTCGCCGACAACCACGTGCTCACGCTGCGGCATAACAACGTGACGGCGTCGAGCGACCTCGGCATCTTCAACACCGCCGGAAGTTACGAGTTCACCTCGAACGCCTACACCATCAATAGCAACACGAACTCCAGCGTGCTCCAGGTGAACTCGACACTGGGCGGAGGGAAGTTCTTCAACGAGTTCCGCCTCGGGTACCTCCGCATTCGTGACCGCCGCGACCCCAACGTACCGTTCGCGGCACTCGAGGTGGACAACCGCAGCGATATCGGCGGCACGATCTTCAATAACACCTTCAACGTGGGTGCGGAACGGTTTTCCCAGCGGAACCGGCTGAACCAGGACGTCTTCGAGATCACCAACGATCTGACCTTCGCCCGCGGGCGGCACACGGTCACGGCCGGAACCCACAACGAGATGATCGCGTTCGACAACACGTTCTTCCACACCTCCATCGGGCGGTGGCGCTTCAACAGTCTCGCCGATCTCGCGAACGGGACTCCCCGGGAGTACTTCGTCCAGATCCCGTTCGCGGGCGTGACCGACCAGACCACCGCGGGGCGCGCCGATTGGTCCCTGTGGCAGCTGGGCTTCTACCTCCAGGATCAATGGCAGGCGACGCCCAACCTGCGCATCACCGCCGGCGTGCGGGTGGACGTGCCGATTCTCAATGACACCCCGAAGGCGAATCCCCCGCTCGAGCAGTCCGCCGCGCTCGGCGCGGCGTTACAGGCGCGAGGCTTGGGGCCCATCAGGACGGACGTTATCCCGTCCGGCAACCTGCACTGGTCCCCGCGGCTGGGCTTCAACTGGGCCGTGGATGACGACCGGATGACGGTGGTCCGCGGCGGTGCGGGGCTCTTCACGGGCCGGCCAGCCTACGTGTGGCTGAGCAATGCGTACACCAACACCGGTCGCGACATCGTGACCGTGACCTGCCGGTCGAGTACCGGCAATGTGCCGCCCTTCAACTCGACCACGATCATCACGCCGCCGCAGGACTGCGTGGGGGTGAGCGGCATTACGGTGCCACGCTCGCAGGTCAACTACTTCGAAGAGGACTTCAAGTTCCCGCAGCAGCTCAAGGCCTCGCTGGCGGTGGACCGGCGGCTCGTCGCCGGGATCATCGGGACCGTCGAGTTCCTCTACACCAAGGGAATCAACACGATCTACCAGCAGGAGATGAACATCGCGGCGGCGCCGCTCCGGACGAACGCCGAAGGCCGCCAGATGTTTGGCTCGGGCTTCTCGGGCGGGAACATCACGCCCACGCGGGTGGATCCCAACTTCGCCCACATCCTGCGGCACACGAACCGGAGCGATGACCGGGCGATCGCGCTCACGGCGCAGCTCCAGAAACGCTTCGACGAAGGCTTCGAGTTCAACGCGGCGTACACGTACCAGAACGTGAAGGACGTGACGAGCCTCGGCTCGAGCATCGCGTCGTCGAACTTCGGCTTCTCACCGGTGAGCGCCGGGGAAAACCCCAATCAGAAGTCGCTCACCCGCTCGCGGTTCGACATTCCACACCGCCTCGTGCTGAGCGGCACGGTCAATATTCCGATCCCCAGCGTGCCGACGTCGCTCACCATGATCTACGTGGGGCAGTCGGGGGCGCCGTTCACCTGGACGACGCGCGGCGACGTCAACGGCGACGGGTACGAGGCCCCCGAGATCGGGTCGCGGCGGAACGACATCGTGTACGTGCCGACCGCCACCGGGTTGGACTTCACGCCGGAGAACATCGATCCGCTGGCCGGAGACCTCGCGCGGTACAACGCGCTCATCGCGCTCCAGCCTTGCCTCGAGGACGCCCGGGGGAGCATCCCCGAGCGCAATACCTGCCGCAACCCCTGGACCAACCGTCTCGACGCGAGCTTCCGCATCGGCGTGGGTCGTGCGGTGGGCGGCATGATGCACCATCTGACGCTCGTGGGCGACATTTTCAACCTCCCCAACCTGCTGAACAGCGACTGGGGCGTGGTGCGGGGCATCTCGTTCTTCGAGACGCGTGACGTCATCGAGCTCCGCGGCTACGATGCGATCAACGACCGGGGCATCTACCGGTACCGAGGCCCCAGCATTCTGGGCGAGACGCCGGAAGACGCCAAGCGGAACCTCGAGTCCGTGAGCGACCTCTCGTCACGCTGGCGCATGCAGTTGGGATTGCGCTGGGACTTCTGATCGGTCCCGGCCGGACGCACGACGGGGGGCTCGTCCGAGCCCCCCGTCGTCGTTTCCACCGCGCACCTTCGCGGGGCGGACGGGTCAGGTCGGTGCCCGCCGCAGCAGCCACAGGCCGATGAGCCCGAACCCGATGTTCGGCAACCACGCGGCGAGGGGTGGCGGCACCAGGCCGCCCGAGCCGATCGCCCGGGAGAGCTGCACCAGCGTCAGGAACAGCACCGTCGTTCCCAGGCTCACGGCGATGCCGAACGCTCCACCGGCCCGGGGAGCCGTCAGGGCCAGGGGCGCCCCGAACAACGCGATGATGATGCAGGTGAACGGGACGGCGATCTTGAGGGCGCGCTCGACCCGCAGCTGGCGGCCGTTGCCGCCCGAGCGCTCCAGCGCCTCGACATAGCGTCCGAGCTCGCCGTAGCGCATCTCCTGCGGCTTCTTGGGCTCCACGGTCAGCGCGGCCGGCGGCTCCACCAGGCTGCGCATCCGCATGGAGTCGAAGGCGACGGTCACCTGCTCCACGTCGCCCGCCAGGATCCGGAAACGCCCCCGGCTCAAGGTCCAGCGGTGCAACGAATCGTCATACAGGGCGCGGCTCGCCTGCACGGCCAACGTCGGATAGCCCGGTCCGGTCCCCTCGCGCTCGAGGACCACGTCCTGCATCATCCGTCGACCCACTTCCAGCCGTTGGACGGCGTACGCCCAGCCTTCCTCGGCGCGATACACGAAGTTGTGCCGGGCGGTCGTCGAGCGGACCTCGGCCTCGCCCAACACCTCGAGCTGCCGCCGCGTGGCGGGAGGGGCCAGCTCGCCCACCACGAAGTCCACGGCCGCGGCCGCCGTGGCCGCCGCGAGCACCGGCCAGAGCACGCGGTACACGCTCACCCCCGACGCCTTGGTCGCCGTCAGCTCGGAGTGGCGATTCATGGCGCCAAGACAGAACACCGTCGCAAACAACACGGCCGCCGGGATGATGAGAAAGATCTTGTCGGGGAAGGCGTACGCGTATCCCAAGGCGATCTTGGCCGGCCCGAGTCCCCGCATCAGGTACCGGTCGAGACTGTCCGTGAGCTCGAACAGGCTGACCAGCAGCGGAAAGCCGATGACCGTGGCGGCGAAAATCTTCCCCCACTCGCGGAGGATGTAGCGGTCCAGCGTGTTCGTGATCATGGCGCGGGCGGCGCCATCCCGGCCGGCTCGCGGGGCCGGCGCGCCCGCGGCGACGTTCCCTGGCGGCTCATCCGCCACAGCGCGAGGATGCCGGCGACGCCTAGGAGGACGTTCGGTGTCCACATCGCCCAGAAAGGCGTCACGACCAGCCGATTGGCCAGCGACTCGCCCCCGATGAGCCCGATGTAGAAGAAGCCGAAGATCACGAAGCCGGCGACGACCGTCAGCCCCACGCCACCCCTGGGGAAGCTCACCGCGATGGGAACGCCGAGGAGAACGAAGACGATGCACGCCGCCGGGATCGCGTACTTCTTGTGAAGCTCGACGAGATACACGGACGCCCGGATGCGCGCCGAGCGGGCGCGGTCACGGAACATCCGGAGCTGCGCCCCCGTGTAGCGCGATGTCTGGGGCCGGACCGTGATCGGCAGCGTCGCCGGCGCGGCGCGCTCAGCAATCGTGCGCGCCAGGCTGTCCGGCACCGCCCCTTGTTGCGCCTCGAGCGGCCCGGGGCGCAGGAACTGGGCAACGCGCTGGATCACTTCGCCGGCTCGCGCCAGTGTCCGGCAATAGAGGCCGGGCGTGTCCGGGGTCAGGTCCAGGGTGTCCGTTTCGAGCGGCGGCAGCCCGACGAGCGAGCGAAGGCCGTTGGCCCGAATCGTCTCCAGGCGGCGATCCGAGATCAACGATTCCCGTCGGGCCGTTCGCACGACCTCCTCGAGGTCGCAGATCCCCATCTCCCGGTCGCCCCGGTAGTCGTCGCTGTCTCGGCGCGCGAACTCGCTACCCACACCCTTGACCAACACGAGCTGACGGCGGAAATCCGTGAGTTGGAACATCCGCGGATCGTCGCGGTCAAACTCATGAATGGTCCCGTCGTTCAGCGTGAGCTGCAAGTCCTCCTGGTTCGGTGCAAAGGCGATCCGGCCGTGATCGGCGTAGATCACCCGTCGGCGCGCCGGATCGGTGAAATCGTAGACCGTGATGTCGCGCATCCGATAGGTGGCTTGATCGATCTGCGCGGCGCGGAGCAACAGCCGCTGCTTCTGCACCTCGTTGATCACGTGCTCTTTGAGGGAGAACGTGGGCTTGGTGCGGTAGATGTCCGTCATCAAGGCCCGCAGCCGGTGGTTCGTGCGAGGCAGGACCTGGTCCCCGAAGACGAATGCGAGCAGCGCCACCACGGCGGCGGCGACGAGGAGCGGCCGCACCAGCTGGAGGACGGACAGACCGCCGGCCCGGAGCGCCGTGAGCTCGTTGTCGCCCGTCAGCCGGCTGAACGTGTACAGCACGGCGACCAGCACCGACATCGAGAGTGTCATCGCCACGAGGAAGGGGATCGTCAGGGCGAAGAACTCCACGATGATGGTCCACGGCAGGCCCTTCCCCAGCAGATCCTCCAGCCGGCGGGCGATCTGCTGCAGCAGCATGAACCCCGTCATCGCGCCGAACGCGAAGAAGAAGGGACCCGCATGCTGCCGCAGGAGATAGCGGTTGAGAATCGTCATGGGTACTCGTAACGCGTGAACTTGTAACAACTTGAGCGCCATTATATTGCGCCGCCCGACCCGATACAAGGCTTACCCCACTCTCGTGTGGAAAGTGGCGCTCGCGCTCGCGGCGCTCGCGCTCCTCACCGGGGCGGCGGCGCTCCGTGCGCAGGACGTGCCACGCGCGCCGGCGCCCGCGGTGCGGCTCGCGCTCGAGCGCGATACGCTGCCCGTCCCCGCGCTCGGTGCCCTGATGGCCGGTGGCCGCCTCGGGCCGCGGGTGCCGCCGGCCATCGTGGCCGCGAGGTGGGCGGCGGCGACCGAAGCCTCCCTGCGGCGATCGCGCGCCGCTCGCGCACGCCGCCGGCTGCTCGAGTCGGTGGCGCTCGTCCCGGCTCGGCCGGATACCGCTGCGCCGGCGATCGTGATCCCGCGGCCCGCGGAGCTGGCCGAGCGGGAGGCGCCCGGGGCGCTCGAGTCGTTCGCCGATTTCGCCAACCTTGGCCTCGAGCTGGGGGCACACGTGGAGATGAGAGTGGACCGGCTGCGCAACGAGCGCTGCACGGCCCAGGACATCAGCAATCCTGCATCCGGCTGCCGCGCCGGATTCCCCACGCCGACCTTCGACCAACAGTTTCGCGTGCGCACCGGCGGCGTGATGGGCGATCGGCTCCACGTGAGCGTGGACTTCGACAGCGAGCGTGAGTTCGACGCCAACAACAACATGAATGTGTGGTACCAGGGCGGCTCGGATGACCTGCTCCGGCGGATCGACGTGGGAAACGTCACTTTCGACGCCCCGCCGTCGCGGTTCATCACCGCGGCGATCCCGGCGAACTCGTTCGGCGTCCAGGCCCATGGGCAGGTGGGGGCGCTGGAGTTTCGCACCGTGGTCGTCCAGCAGAAGGGGTCGGCGCTTCGCTCGCGCATCTTCTCGATGGGTGAGACGGCCACGCAGCCCGTCGATTTCGAGGCGCGCGACCTCGACTACGAGCGCGGGCGGTTCTTCTTCGTCGTCGCGCCCACCGTGCTGCCGGACTATCCGGCCGTGGACGTGCTCGACTTCGATGCCTCCACGCTGCCGCCGGACACGCGGCCCGTGGCCGTTCGTGTCTATCGGCTTCGGGCGCAGGACAGCCGGGGTGGCATCAATACGAACCTGGGCGGGATCGATGCCGTGGCGGTCCGACCGGACAGCCCGCAACGCGTGGGGCCGTTTCCCTGGGAGTCATTGGTGGAGGGGCGGGACTACTACCTCGACCCGTCCGGCGTCTGGTTCGCCCTCACCACCCGGCTCACGACGGAGGACTTTCTCGCCGTCTCGTACGTGACGGCGCTGGGCGACACGGTTGGGACGTTCCCCGCGGTGAACGGGGCGGGGGACACCCTGCGCCTGATCCACGAACCGCGCGAGGGTCCGGAGGTGCCGACGTTCCTTCACGAGTTGCGGAACGTGTATCGTGTCGGCGGGAGCGACATCAATCGCCCGACGATCGGTCTGACGATTCTGGTCAACGATTCGGAGCGACCACTCGCCGGCGCGGGCACCTACCTTTCGCGGCTGGGGCTGGCCCGCGCCACCGATCCCTCCACCCTCGATGAGTTCAATCGCGTCTTTCCGCGCCCGCGGGACCCGAACGACGGCGCGCCGATCCGCGATCTCTTCGTCGTGTTCCCCCACCTGACGCCGTTTGCCGACGCGACGCGGCTGCTGCCCGGGGAGCGCAACGACTCGCTCTATCGCACACCCACGAACCTGCTGCGCACGCAAGGCCCGCCGCCCACGTTCGCCCTGCGACTCCACTACGACGCGACCGGCGCCGGAGACCGCACCACGCTGAGCCTTGGCGCCTTTCAGCTTCGGGGCGGGAGCGAGCAGCTGTTCATCGGCGACCGCCGTCTGGAGCGCGGCCGCGACTACACCATCGACTACGAGCTCGGCCGCGTCCGCTTCCTCGATCCCGATGCGCTGTTTTTCGGACCCACGGCCGTCCGCGTGCAGTTCGAAGAGAACCAGCTGTTCGACCTCGCACCGAAGAGCATCTTCGGCCTCGCGGCGACCTACCGCCTGGGCCACCAGGGGGAGATCAACGCGATCGGCCTGTTGCAGCGCGACCGCACGAGCTTCACGCGGCCCCAACTCGGGTTCGAGCCGCAGTCGAGTCTGATTGGCGGCGTGAGCACGACGCTCCAGTTCCGCGCCGACGCGCTCACCCGACTGCTGGACGGCCTGCCCTTCGTCGCGACGACGGTGCCCTCACGGCTCGATATCAGCGGCGAGTTCGCGGTGTCGCGTCCCAACCCGAACCAGGCGGGGATCGCCTACATCGAGGACTTCCAGCAGGAAGCCGCGTTCCCGATCCGGCTGCTGGAAGACGGGTTCCAGTACGGCAGCGCACCGTCGTCGGCCCGTGGGCTGCCGCCCACCCACGTGAACGCCGCCGGCGGGTTGGCGCCGGAGGACGCCGCCGCCCTCGTCTGGCAGAACGCCATCCAGACCGCTACGGGGATCCTCGAGTTCGGCCCGCGGGACATCGACACCACGATCGCGCTCGTCGGCGCGGGCTTCCAGGTGGAGCCGGTGTTGTGGCTGACGCTCAAGCCCGACACCGTCGGCGGCGCCCCGGACCCGCGGAGCGGCGCCCCACGCTGGTTCCGTCCGCACACGCCGGGGCCGCGTTGGCGCAGCATCACGCTGCCGCTGGGGGGCGGCTCCGGCGTCGGCGTGGATCTCTCCCGCATCGAGTTCCTCGAGTTTTGGGTCCTCGAGGACGCCGACGAGACCGCACGGCGGCAGAACGCCATTGTCCTATTCGATTTCGGCACCGTGTTCGAGGACGCGGTGGACTTTGGGCCGGTGGCGTTCCGGGCGCTCGGAGACGACACCACGTTCACGGGGGTGCGGCCCGTGGGCACGGGCCGCCTCGATACGGAGAAGGACACGCTCGCCAACGTCTTCAACGCGCTGGTGGACGACGTCGGGATCCGCGGCGACCTCCTCGATTCCCTTGTCGAAGCGACCACCGGAGCCGTGTTCCGTCGCTTTCCGATGTGCGATCTCGAGCAAGCCGTGCGGCTCTCGGTGTTCCCGCGGGGTGATCTCAAGGCTGTCTGCACGCGCCGCAACGGCCAGCTCGACACCGAGGACCTGGACGGGGACAACCGGCTCGACGTGACGGTGGGCCGCGCGGAAGAGGACCTGGTCCGGTATGTGTTTCCCGTCGGCGACCCACGGTTTCTGGTGCGAGAGGGCGTGTCCCGGCTGGACGAGCGGGGGCGCCCGCAGACGTGGCGGCTGTACCGTATCCCGTTCCGGGTGGACACGCTCCAAGTCGGACGGCCGAACCTGCGACAGGTACAGGCGCTCCGCCTGAGCGTCGTGGCGCCGGACCAGGGGCCCGTCGAAGAGGAGCTGTTCGTGGCGCTCGCCCGGCTTCGGCTGCTTGGAGCCCCCTGGCTCAAGCGCGCGGCCACGCCCATCGTCGGCCTGGGCGGCGCCGACGGCGAGCCCCACGGCGAGGTCGTTGTCTCGTTCGTCGGCACGGAAAACGCCGATCTCGGCTACACCTCACCGCCGGGCGCCTTCAATCAGGCGGACCGCTTCGGCGTCGGGCTCGAGATCGGCCAGCAGCAAGTGAACGAGCGCTCGCTCCGGGTGCTCGCCCGCGATCTGCGGGCCGGCGAGCGCGCCGAAGCCTTCATTCGGTTTGCGGACGAAGCGGACCGCAACTTTCTCGCCTACCGGGAGCTCCGGGCCTGGGCCCGGGGCCGGGGGGTCGGCTGGGACGAGGGCGATCTCGAGTTCTTCATCAAGGTGGGGCGCGACCAGCACAACTTCTACCTGTATCGCGCGCCTGCCCAGGTCGATCGCTGGGAGCCCGAGGTCGTGGTGGACCTGCGTCGCTGGCTCGCGTTGCGCGCCCAGGTGGAGGCGGCCTGGTTGCGGGGCGAGTCGCCATCGGGCGCCACCGCCTGCGGCGGCGACTCCACCGCGTTCGTGGCGTGCGACGGGCCGTACCTGGTGCAGGTGCGGGACCCCGGCGTGACGCCGCCGAACCTCGCGCGCGTTTCCGAGGTGGCGGCGGGGGTCCTGCGGACCGGGACGACGGTGGCCATCACCGAAGCGGAACTGTGGGTCGGTGACATTCGGTTGAGCGACGCGGTGGACGATCCCGATGTCGCCGCCGCGCTCGATGTGCGGCTCGCCGCCGCCGATGTGGCCGAATTCACGTTCGCGTTCACGAACCGCGGCGACCGTTTCCGGCAGCTCGGGGAGCGCCCGAGCTACGTGGAGGAGGGTGCCTCGCGGATCGGCGCGCTCATTCGACTCGACAAGTTCTTGCCGGCGGCGTGGGGCCTGAGCGTCCCGTTCAGCGTCCAGCATGGCCGGACGAGCAGCGATCCGTTCTACCTGGCGCGCACCGACGTCCGGGCCGATGCGCTGCCGGGGCTGCGTCGTCCCCGGGGCCGGGTCACGACGTTCGAGGTGTCGCTGCGTCGGGCGACGCGGGGCGAGACGTTTCTCACCCGGACGTTGCTGGACCCGCTGGCGGTGCGGGTGCGGCGCGAGACGGCCGAGGGCGTCACCTCGCTCACCGAAGCCGCGACGACCAATCGGCTGGTCCGCGCGGACTACGGGCTCACGCCGGGCGCCGCGACGATCCGGGCGGCGCCCGCCTTTCTCGTGGGTCTCGTGGACGCGCTCCCCGGGTTCATCCGCAACAGCGAATTCGGCAAGGCGCTGCGGAATGCCCGCCTTCGGCTCAACCCCTACCGTGTCCGCCTGAGCTCCACGCTCACCAACAACCGTACCGATCGGTTCACGTTCCGCGTGCCGGTCCGGCTCGCGAGTGACAGCGCGCTCCCTCCGCTGCCCAGCGTCGTCCATACCTGGGTGAATGACGTCGGCGTCGAGTTCCGCCCGTTCGCGACGCTCGCCGTCCGCGCGGACTATACGAGCGTGCGCGACCTGCAGGACTACGGCGACTCGACGACGATCGGACGCCTGCTGGAGTCCGAGCGGGGGGCCCTGGTCGGCGTCAACGTCGGATTCGAGCGGCTCCGCACGTTCGCGACGTCGGTGACGGTCAGCCCGGTGGTGAGCGCGTGGCTGCGCCCGCGGTACGGGGTGAGCACCCGATTCGCGCTGTACCGCGATCCCAATGCGCGGGATGCCGTACGCCTGGGCCCGGACGCGGGCGGGGGGTTCCGCGTGCCGGAGACGCAGAGCAACTTCCGGCGCCGGGAGGTGGGGACCGGCGTGGATCTGTCGCGGCTTGTGCGAGGGATCGTCGGAGATTCCAGCCTCGTGGCCCGCCTCGTCCGCGGCTTCCTCCCGGCCGATGTCTCCTGGGCCCGCGAGCGGCGCTCGACGTTCGACCGTGCGCCGTTCGACGCGGGCCTCGGGTATCAGCTCGGTCTGGGCGGCCTCGACGATTTCCGGGCTCGGGCGGGCGTGCCGGCCACGTCGGCGGGCGAGTCCTCGACGATCTTCGCGACCGGCGGCACACGGCTGCCGTTGGGGGCGCAACTCCGGGTGCAATACCGGGATCTCCGCAACACCTGGTGGGCGCGCCGGGGAGACGCGCAGATCGAGTTCGCCCAGACGAGCCGGGAGTGGCCATCCCTCGCCTTCTCCTGGGTCTACACGCCGCGGTCCGCCCTGCGCTCGGTGATCTCGGCGTTGTCGGCGCAGACACAGTACCGCGAGTCGTCCACGTCGAGCGTACTGCGGACCCCGGGGTCCGCGGGAACGGCGGCTCCGGGGGCCGCGGTCGTGACGGAAACGGACGCCGTCTTGATCGCGCCCTCGGTGTCGCTCACGTGGGCGATGGGTGTCACGACCGCGGCGCAATACTCGCGGGCGACGAGCGACGCGGTGACGGCCGGAAACGTGACGCGGAGCGAGCAGGAGAATTGGGGAGCCAGCGCCAGCTTCGCGTTCCGACCGCCGGCCAGTTTGGTGCGGCTGCGGGGGCGGCTTCAGACGACCCTCGGATTCAGCTCGTCGGAGCGCGCCGTCTGCCTGGTGCGGGTCGGGTCGGGCGAATGCCGCACCGTATCGGACAGCCGACGGCAGCAATTCGACGTCCGCACCGACACGGGGTTCTCGGAATCGGTGCGCGGGGGGCTCACCTTCAGCTATGTGCTCACCGACCAGCGGCACACGTCGCAAAAACTGTCGCAGATCGTGTTCACCATCTTCGCCGACATCAACCTCTTCGCGGGACAGTTGTGAGATGAGAACCCTCGTGGGCGCCGTGCTCCTCGCCGTCCTCGCATGTGGCGCCGGCGGCCCGATCGAGCGCGAATTCGACGGGCAGGCGGCGCTCGAATCGGTCCGGACGCAGCTCGACTTCGGGCCTCGTATCCCGAACACGGACGGTCACCGGGCAGCCGGCGACTGGATCCTTCGCCGGCTGCGCGAGACGGCCGACTCGGTCGAGGTGCAGGCCTTCACGCATGTGGCCGCCGCGGGCGACACCCTGCAGCTGCGCAACTTCATCGGCCGATTCCAGCCGGCGCTGGCGGAACGCATTCTCTACGTCGCGCACTGGGACACGCGTCCCGTCGCCGATCAGAGCCGCAATGTGGCGCAGCAGCGGCGCCCCGTGCCGGGTGCGAACGACGGCGCGTCCGGCGTGGCACTGCTGCTCGGGGTGGCGGATGCCCTGCACCGCCGTCCGCCCGGCGTGGGCGTCGATCTGCTGTTCGTGGACGGCGAGGACTACGGCGATTTCGGGGCGGATCGCGACGTGTTCCTGGGGTCGCGCCACTACGCGAGCCGGCTCGATCGGTCCCGCCTCCCGCTCTTCGGCGTCGTGTGGGACATGGTGGGCGACCGGGATCTGGAGATCTACCAGGAACAGCATTCGGTAACGCGAGCGCCCGAGGTGGTGCGACGGGTGTGGAGCGTCGCCGACGAGCTCGGGTACGGCCGCGCGTTCCGCGACGACGTACGTCACATGATCAGCGACGACCACCTGCCGCTGCTGGACGTCGGTGTCCGGGCGATCGACGTGATCGACTTCGACTACGGGCCCAGCAACGCCTGGTGGCACACGACGGACGACACGATCGACAAGGTGAGCGCCGAGAGCCTTCAGTGGGTGGGCGACGTGGCGATGGCGCTCATCCGGCGGATGGGGGGCGGCGAGCGGTGAGCCGTCATCGCAATCTCTGACGCCCGTGCGCGCGCGAATGCCTAGGCGCGGTCCGGCGCGACGCGTCACCGTGACGCATGGTGTCCGCGTCCGACCGCCGGGCGGCGGTCTGGCTCGTTCTCGTTGCGGCCGCGGGCCTGGCCGCGCGTGTGGTGCTCAGCCCTTCGGCGCCGCCGGGCGAGATCGCGTATCGCCCCGCGGCCGACGGGCGACCGACCCACGATTCGGTGGCGGCCCGCGCCGCGCGCCTGGCGCGTCCCTTGGGGCGGGGGGAGCGCATCGACCTCGATCGGGCGCCCGCCGAAGAGCTGCTGCGGCTGCCCCGGATCGGGCCGGCTCTGGCGGCGCGGATCGTCGCCGATCGCGACGCCCGCGGCCCGTTCGGCTCGCTCGAGGCGTTGGACCGCGTCGCCGGCATCGGACCGGCGGTGCTCGAGGCCGTGCGGCCGCACGCGGCGTTCTCGAGTCGGCCGTCCGCGCCGATGCATTCGGCGCCTCTTGCCGCGATTGTGAGCCTTAACACAGCAACCGAAAACGAGTTGCAGCAACTTCCCGGCCTCGGACCGCGTCGGGCTCGCGCGATAGTCGAGGACCGGCAGCGGCGTGGACCGTATCGGCGGGTGGACGATCTCATGCGCGTGCGCGGGATCGGCCGGGAAACCGTCGAGCGGCTCCGCGATCTCGTGCGCGTGCCGTGACGCGCCCCCTGGTGCCGGAACTTTACTCGTTGCGAGACAAGCATTTGAGCGACTTCCGACCGTTCTTCCAACACCATGGCGACCGCCGCAGCCAGCGCCGATAGGCTCGGCGACATCCTCGTTCGCGAGGGGCTGATCACCCGGGAGCAGCTGCAGCAGGCGCTCCTGGAACAGCGGCAGTCCGGCATGCGGCTGGGCTACACCCTGGTGAAGCTGGGGCTCATTCAGGAGCTCGAGATCACCAAGATGCTGGCCCGGCAGTATCGCGTGCCGGCCGTGGACCTGTCCCGGTTCGAGGTCGATCCCAAGATCATCAAGCTGATCACGCCCGATGTGGCGCTCAAGCACCACGTGCTCCCGCTCAAGCGCGAGGGACGCACGCTCACGGTGGCGATGGCCGATCCTACCAACGTCACGGTGCTCGACGATCTCAAGTTCATCACGCGGTACGACATCTTTCCGGTGATCGCGGGCGAGTTCACGCTGCGCCATGCGATCGAGCGATACTACGAGCAGACCGACGCCCAGCTACAGGTGATCCTCAGGGACATCGAGGAAGAGGAGGATCTCGAGGTCCTCGAGGAGCACGAGGACGATGAGGTCGCGGCCGGGCAGCTGGTCGACGACGCGCCGGTGGTGAAGCTGATCAACGGCGTGCTGACCGACGCGGTGCGCCGGGGGGCGAGCGACATCCACATCGAGCCGTTCGAGAAGGAGATTCGGGTACGCTACCGGATCGACGGGTCGCTGCTGGAGATCATGAAGCCGCCCATCAAGTTGAAGGCGGCGCTCACGAGCCGGGTCAAGATCATGTCGAACCTGAACATCGCCGAGCGCCGGGTGCCGCAGGACGGGCGGATCAAGCTCAAGATGGGGCGCAAGGTGATCGACTTCCGGGTCTCGACGCTCCCGGTGATCTTCGGCGAGAAGATCGTGCTCCGAATCCTCGATAAGGGGAACCTGACGCTCGACCTCCAGAAATTCGGATTCGAGCCGAAGTCGGAGAAGGACCTGCTACGCGCCATCTTGAATCCGTATGGGATGGTGTTGGTCACCGGGCCCACCGGCTCCGGGAAGACGACGACCCTGTATTCGGCGTTGTCGCGGATCAACACCGAGGAAGTGAACATCATGACGGCCGAGGATCCCGTGGAGTACAACATCCACGGGATCAACCAGGTCCTCGTGCGCAACGAGATCGGGATGACCTTCGCCGCGGCGCTGAAAGCGTTTCTGCGGCAGGACCCGAACATCATCATGGTGGGAGAGATCCGAGACATCGAGACCGGGGGCATCGCCATCAAGGCGGCGCTCACCGGCCACCTCGTGCTGTCGACGCTGCACACGAACGACGCACCGTCCACGATCACGCGTATGATCGACATGGGCATCGAGCCTTTCAATGTCGCGAGCGCCGTGAATCTCATCGCAGCCCAGCGCCTGGTGCGGCGCATCTGCAGCAATTGCAAGGAAGAGGTCGACTACGACGAGGAGGAGCGCGCCGCGCTCGGCGTCTCGGGGCAAGACGCGAAGGACATCACGTTCTACCGTGGCGCGGGGTGCGATCAGTGCAGCGGGACCGGGTACAAGGGACGCCAAGGGCTGTATGAGGTGATGGCGCTCTCGCCGGAGCTGCGTCGCATGATCCTGCGCGGCGCGTCCGCCGCCGACCTCCAGGAGCAGGCGGTCAAGGAAGGTATGCTCACGCTCCGCATGGACGGCATGATGAAGATCCGCAAGGGGATCACCACCCTCGAAGAGGTCGTGAAGGAAACGGCCGGATGATGACGACATGACGGGAGGCCCGGCGCCACAAACGCAGAAAACCCGCCCCACGGGCGTCAACTTGCGTGCCCTGCTCGAGGAGATGATCGAGCGGGACGCTTCGGACCTGCACGTGACCGCGGGCGAGCGTCCCAAGCTCCGGGTCGACGGTGACATCGTCGATTCGCACGTCGAGCAGGAGCTCTCGCCGAAGGACACGCTCCAGCTGGCCTACTCGGTGCTCACCGAGAACCAGAAGAAGCGGTTCGAGACGGAGGACGAGCTGGACTTCTCCTTCGGGATTCAGAACCTGGCGCGGTTCCGCGGCAACTGCTTCAAGCAGCGCGGCTGCGTGTCGATGGTGATCCGGCAGATCCCGTTCAGCGTGCGCACGTTCGACGAGCTGGGCATCCCGCAGGTGCTCAAGAAGATGGCGGAGCGGCCCAGGGGGCTCGTCCTCGTGACCGGTCCGACAGGGTCCGGGAAGTCCACGACGCTCGCCGCGATGATCGACAAGATCAACCGGGAGCGGAAGGGGCATATCATTACGGTGGAGGATCCCATCGAGTTCATCCACCGGCACCAGGGCTGCATCGTCAACCAACGCGAGGTGGGGACCGACACGCGGTCGTTCGCCACGGCGCTCAAGTACGCGTTACGGCAGGATCCCGACATCGTGTTGATCGGTGAGATGCGGGATCTGGAGACGATTCAGGCGGCGCTGACGATCGCGGAGACCGGCCATCTGGCGTTCGCGACGCTCCACACGAACTCCGCGGCCGAAGCGATCAACCGGATCATCGACGTCTTCCCGTCGCACCAGCAGTCGCAGGTCCGTGCGCAGCTCGCCTTCGTGCTGGAAGGCGTGTGTACCCAGACGCTGCTCCAGAAGAGCGGCGGCAAGGGTCGGGTCGTCGCCTGTGAGATCATGGTCGCGACGCCCGCGATCCGCGCGCTCATCCGCGACGACAAGGTGCACCAGATCTATTCGGCGATGCAGGCCGGCAAGAAGCACGGCATGCAGACGCTGGCGGACGCGTTGTATCAGCTGTACATGGCCCGCGAGGTCGGGCTCGAGGAGTGTCTGCGGGTGGTGTCGGATCAGAATGAGTTCCTCCGCATGATCGGCGAGGATGTCCCGGCGGAAGACGCGCCCCCCGGCCCGCGGGCCGCGGCGGCCGGCCGGCGGTAAGCAACGGAGAGCGACTTTATGCCAACGTTCGAATACACGGCGCGCACGGCGACAGGTAACGAGACGACGGGGACGCTCGACCTCCCGTCCATCGACGCGGTGCGCGATCACCTCCGCAAGAACCGGATGGTCGTCGTCCGCGTTCGGGAAAAGCGGCGCGCCAAGAAGCGAGGGCGCATCCCGACGCGGGACATCGTCGTGTTCACGCGGCAGTTCGCCACCATGATCAATGCGGGCCTCCCGCTGGTGCAGGCCCTGGACATTCTCGCTAAGCAGACCGAGAACCAGATCTTGGCCGAGGTGACCAAGCAGGTGGTGTACGACGTCGAGAGCGGCAACACGCTGGCGGACGCGCTGGACAAACATCGCAACGCCTTCTCCGCGCTCTACGTCAACATGGTCGCGGCCGGTGAGGCGGGCGGTATTCTCGATACGATTCTGCTCCGCCTGGCCGTGTTCCTGGAGAAGAACGACGCCATCGTGCGCAAGGTGAAAGGCGCGATGGTCTACCCGGCCGTCATCTTCTCGGTGGCGATCATCGCGATCGTCGTGCTCCTCATTTTCGTGATTCCGACCTTCGAACAGATGTTCGCGTCGGTGAATCTGGAGCTGCCGCTCCCCACGCGCGTGGTGATCGGTCTCAGCGTGTTCCTCCAGGCCTATTGGTGGGCGCTCATCGCGGCCGGCTTCGGCACCGCCCTGCTCACGCGACAGTACTATGCCACCGACGGCGGCAAGCTCGTGATCGACCGCACTTTGCTGAAGCTGCCCGTCCTCGGCGACGTGCTGCGGAAATCCGCCGTGTCGCGGTTCACGCGGACGCTGGGAACGCTGCTGGCCTCCGGTGTGTCGATCCTCGACGGTCTCGAGATCACGGCACGCACCGCCGGCAACCGGGTGATCCACGACGCCGTGATGGAGTCCCGCGGCTCGATCGCGGGCGGTGAGACGATCGCCGAGCCGCTGGAGAAATCAAAGGTGTTCCCGCCGATGGTGACGTCCATGATCGCGGTCGGCGAGGCCACCGGCGGCCTGGATGAGATGCTCACCAAGATCGCCGACTTCTACGACGATGAGGTGGACGCCGCGGTGAGCACGCTCCTCTCCCTCATGGAGCCCGTGATGATCGTCGTCCTCGGCGTGGTGGTCGGCGGCATGATCGTCGCCATGTACCTGCCGATCTTCGACATGATCAACGCGGTGGGGGCGTAAAACGGGGGTTCGTTGACAGCGTTACGGGCCGCCGCTATCGTTACGCCCGCCGAGCGGCACACCGGGACGGGTGGCCGCTGATCACCAACCGCCGGAGACCCGCAAGAGCCTCGCGGGTCACCGGCACGTCCAACAGACGCCAGCCGGCCGTCCCGCCGGCGCGGCGAGCCCGACGCGGGGGCGCCCGGTCCGCGGAACGAGAGTAGTCGGCAGGGTCGGCAGCGCCGGACTCCGATTACGACACCAACAGCAGAGGGAGTACGGCAATGCGTACGACCGGCAAGGTGAAGTGGTTCAACGACGCGAAGGGATTCGGTTTCATCACGCCCGAGAACGGCGAAAAGGACTGCTTCGTCCATTACTCCGCCATCGAAGGCAGCGGGTTCAAGTCGCTCGCGGAGGGCGACCGGGTCGAGTTCGAAGTCGTGCAGGGCCAGAAAGGGCCCGCGGCCCAGAACGTCGTGAAGATCACCGACTGATCCGGCAAGGTTGCAGGTGCCGCACCGCGGGGCCGCTCGATGCTCGGGCGGCCCCGTTCGTTTGTTTCCCACCGGGCCCGGAGCGCCGCGGCCCACACCGGCACCGGTGAACCGACTCTCCCCCGGCGCGGCCCGGCCGATCGAACGCGCGCGCCTCCTGGCCCGGCTCCTGGACCGCCTGCTCCGGATCCCCGGCACCAACATCGGCATCGGCCTCGACCCGATCCTGGGCGTGATCCCCGGACTCGGCGACGCCCTCACCATGGGACTTGCCGGATATCTGATCGTCCAGGCGGCGCGCGCCGGAGCCTCCCGCGACCTGCTCCTCCGCATGCTCTGGAACGTGACGGTCGATACACTGGTGGGAAGCGTGCCCGTCGTGGGCGACCTGTTCGATGTGACGTGGGCGGCGAACCTGAAGAACGTCGAGCTGCTCGAACGCCAGCTCCGCGACCCGGGCGAAGCCCGCGCGGCAGGGCGCCGATTCGTCGCGCTGCTCGTGGCGGCCCTCGTGCTCCTGGCGCTCGCGGCCGGCGCGATCGTCGTCCTGATCGTGCGGCTCGGACTGCGGCTCGTCGCCGGGTGAAGGAGCGAGTGGACGGCCCCCCTCCCGCGCCGGCCCGCCGCTTGCCGGTGTCCGGCGTGGTCGCCGCCCTCCCCGACTTTGGGCTGGCCGGCGCGTTCCTCGTCACGTGGATCGTGCCCAACGCGCTGGGCCGCCGCGTGGTCGCCTACTTGATGCTGGTCATGCTGGTCGAGTTCCTCATCGTGCACTCCGCGGCGTTCATGGGATCGGTGGTCCTGGGAAAGGCGAGCCGCCGCGAGAAGGTCCGGTCGCTGGTGGGCGTGGGAGTGTTCTACACGCTCCTGATCGGGGGCTTCGCTCTTGGCTTCCGGGCATGGTGGCCGCTGTGGACGTTCTGGGGCCTCACGCTCAACCGGCTCTCGGGCGTGCTGGTGGGCCACGCGCCGTCGGGACAGGAACGCGAGCTGCTCAAGCGGCATTGGGCGGCCGGTGTGATGTTGTATCTCATGGGGGTCTTCGTCACGACGCTCTTCCCCATGCCTGCCTTCGGCATCACCCCGGCCGTCGTGCGCGCGCAGCAGCTGCCCGGCGGCGGGCTCTGGGTGGACGAGCCCCAACGGGTGATCGCCTTCGGGTGCATCTACTTCACGGCGTGGGGGGTGTCCGAGCTCTTCGAGCACCGCTGGCTTGGCCGCCACGCCATGCCCGACCTCGACTGACGCGAGCCGGTGCTGATCGACCGGTTGCTCCCCGACTACGACCTGTGCATGCGGCATCAGGTGGCGGTGCGGGCGCGGCCCGGCGCGGTGTACCGCACCGTGCGGGAGGTGGACCTCGCCCGCTCGCGGGCCATCCGCTGGCTCTTCGCGCTGCGCGGGTTGCCGTCGGTTACCATCACGCTCGCGTCGCTCACCGAGGCGGGGTTCGTCGAGCTGGGCGAGGTCCCCGGAGCGGAGCTGGTGCTCGGCATCGTGGGGCGCTTCTGGACCCCGTCGGGACACCTCCGCCGGCTGGATGCGGACGCGTTTCGGGCGTTCGATACCCCCGGCTACGCGAAGGCCGTCTGGAACTTCTCCGTCGCCGGCGACCCATCGGGGCGTACCTGGCTGTCCACCGAGACCCGGGTCCACTGTCTCGACGCCGCGAGTCGGCGGCGCTTCCGGCTGTACTGGGCGGTGGTGGGACCGTTCAGCGGTTGGGTGCGCCGGGAGGCCGTCCGCCTGATGCGCGAGCGCGCCGAAGCCCTCCCACCGGCCGACGGGGGCGCGCTCGACGCTATCGGCGACTAGCTTGGGGATCGGACGCGGACGTGGCCGCGTGTCGCCGCCCCTCCTGCGGCGCCTCACCTGCCGGAACGCGAGAGGTGCTGATGAACAAGCGAGAGGTAGCCAAGTCGGGCATCGGGTTCGGGACCGCGCTGGCCATCGCGATCTCGTGGCACACCAACCAGTCGCTCCTGTGGGCGATCGTCCACGGGATCCTGTCGTGGCTGTACGTCATCTACTACGCCTTCACGAGGTAGCGGCCCGCCGCACCGGGAGCAACGCTCATGGTCATTCTGCAGACATCGTTCGGCGACATTCACGTCGAGCTGTTCCCCGACCAGGCGCCGGTGACGGTCGAGAACTTCCTCGGCTACGTGGACGGAGGCTTCTTCGACGGGACCGTCTTCCATCGTGTCATCCCGCGGTTCATGATTCAGGGCGGCGGCTTCACTCCGGAGATGCAGCAGAAGGTGACCGGACCTCCGATCCAGAACGAGGCGGACAACGGCCTCAAGAACGAGCGGGGTACCCTGGCCATGGCGCGCACGACGGACGTCCATAGCGCGACGGCGCAGTTCTTCATCAACCTGAGCGACAACGGCTTCCTGGATCACGGCGCGCGCGACTTCGGGTACGCGGTCTTCGGGCGCGTCAGCGCGGGCATGGACGTCGTGGACCGGATCGCCGCCGTCGAGACGGGCCAGCGGGGCGGGCACCGTGACGTCCCGCTCGAGCCGGTACTGATCGCCTCATTGCGCCGGACCTGAGGAGCGCGCGGCCCGTGCCCAAGGCGACCTTCCAGCCGCTCACCACCTACCGGCGGTACGAGGAGCCCGACATGCGCCGCCGGGCGAAGGCGTTCCTCGAGGAGGTGCGCCGCCGCCGGACGGTGCGGGAGTTCGCCGAGCGGCCGGTGCCGCGCGACATCATCGAAGACTGCTTGCGGGCGGCCGGAACCGCGCCGAGCGGCGCCAACCGCCAGCCCTGGCACTTCGTCGTGGTGAGCGATCCGGCGGTCAAGCGGCAGATCCGGGAAGCGGCCGAGGCGGAGGAGCGCGAGTTCTATACTCAGCGGGCGCCGCCGGAGTGGCTCGAAGCGTTGGCGCAACTGGGCACCGACGCGAACAAGCCCTTCCTCGAGACGGCACCGTACCTCATCGCCGTCTTCGCGCAGCGATACGTGGTCGCGCCGCGCGGGCGGAAGCTGCACAACTACTATGTGATGGAATCGGTCGGGCTGGCCACCGGGTTCTTGATCGCCGCGATCCACCAGGCGGGACTCGTATCGGTGACACACACGCCGAGTCCCATGAAGTTCCTCAACGACATCCTGGAACGGCCCGCGAGCGAGCGGCCGTTCCTGCTCCTGGTGGTCGGCTATCCCGCGGACGACGCCCGCGTGCCGGTCATCTCGAAGAAGACCTTGAACGAGATCGCGACGTTCATCTGACATGCGGCTGCTCAAGGAGCTGTTCGACAACAACCGGCGCTGGGCGGAAGAGATGAACGCGGCGCGGCCCGGGTTCTTCGCCGAGCTGTCGAAGCAGCAGGCGCCGTCGTATCTGTGGATCGGCTGTGCCGACAGCCGGGTCCCGGCGAACGAGATCGTCGGGCTCCCTCCCGGTGAGCTGTTCGTGCACCGCAACGTCGCCAACATCGTGTCGCACACCGACCTCAACTGCCTGGCCGTCATCCAATACGCCGTCGAGATGCTCCAAGTCCGGCACGTCATCGTGTGCGGGCACTACGCGTGCGGCGGCGTTCGCGCCGCCATGGCCGAAGGAGATCTGGGCCTCATCGACAACTGGCTCCGGAACATCAAGGAGCTCTACCGCCGGCATGCCCGTCGCGTCGACGCCGAGGTCGATCCCGACCGCCGGGTGGATCGGTTGTGCGAGCTGAACGTGATGGCCCAGGTGGCGAACGTCTGCCGCACGACGATCGTCCACGCCGCCTGGAAACGGGGACAGGAGTTGGCCGTCCACGGGTGGATTTACCGGATCCAGGACGGCTTGCTGCGGGACCTCGGGGTCTGCGTGAGCCGGGAGGAACAGATCCCGAACGTCTGAGCCGTTGGCCGCTCCCCCCTCCCGCCGTTCCCCCCCCTGCCGCGTTCGCCCCTCTTGCCGCCTCTGCCCCCGCCCCGTCTCTATCTCGCCCTCTCCCAAAGGGATGTGAGCCACGGCATTGCATTTTGCCAGACCCCCCAGAAACTTCTGGCCATGCGTGCCATCAGTGAGGCGCGGCGGTACCGCACAGGCCGGATGGCCGGGGGGGTGCCGCCGGTTCGGAACCTGCTCCAGTGGGTCTACCTGGGGCGCGTGCTGGTGGCGGTCGTCCTGTTCGCGGCCGCCGCTTTCTACTTCAAGGCGCTCCCCCCGGAGACCATCCTGCTGCTGGCGATCGCGGCGCTTACGAGCGTCTTCGCCAGCACCCTCTCGGGCTGGTACACCCACGTCCGGGGCGTCGAGCCGAGCATCACGTTCCTCTACGCCCAGGCGCTCGTGGACCTGGGGCTCGTCACGATCGTCGTCCACGTCACGGGCGGTCCCGACAGCCAATTCCCCGCGCTGTACGTGCTGGTCATCGCGTTCAGCGCGGTCACCATGCCGCTGCGGGCGGGCCTGTTGGTCACGAGCCTGGCCAGCCTGCTGTATCTCGCCGACATCGTCTGGCTGCAGCCCGTCGAGCTGGAGCTCGCCGTCTGGCTCCAGATCGCGGTGTTCCTCGGCGTGTTCCTGGTGACCGGGCTCGTCGCGGGGCGGATGCGGCTCCTGGGCGCCGAGCGGGCCGCTCTCCGGGAGCAGGTGCGGCGGCTCCGGCTCGAGGCGGGGGACATCCTGCGGAACATCCGGAGCGGGGTGCTCACCGTGGATGGGGAAGGCATTCTCATGTACGCCAACCCGGCGGCCCGGGACATCCTCGGGCTCGAGGGAGGAGAAGTGGTCGGGCGGCCGTTCGGGGAACTCGTTCGGCGCCGCTCGCCCGAGCTGCTCCAGGCCATCGTCGTCGCGCAGGAGACCGGACAGAAGACCTACCGCGCCGAAGGGCAGGTGCGCGCGGGCGACCGGGTGTTCCCCATCGGCGTGACGGTCACGGCCTTGGACGTGGACGACGGGACGCCGACGGTCACCGCCATCTTCACCGATATCTCGGATCAGAAACGGATCGAGGCGTTGCACCTGCGGACGGAGCGACTGGAAGCGGTGGCGGAGTTGTCGGCGTCGCTGGCCCATGAGATCCGTAACCCGCTCGCGTCTATCCGGTCGTCCGTAGAGCAGCTCGCGCGCTCGGCGCTGGCCGACGACGACGATCGAGTTCTCGCCAAGCTCGTGGTTCAGGAGAGCGATCGGCTGAGCCGGCTCCTGGCCGAGTTTCTGGACTTCTCACGCGTGCGGGTCACGAGCTCGCGGGCGCTTGATCTCGCGGCCGTCGCCAGCGCCGCCGTGGACGTCGTGCGCAAGCACCCCGACTGTCCCGACGACGCCGGTATCGAGCTGCGGGTGGAGGAAACGCTGGTCGAAGGCGACGAGGACCTATTGCACCGCGTCGTGGTGAACCTGGTGCTGAACGCGGTCCAGGCGTCCGGCGACTCGGCCGCGGTACGTGTCGAGGTCCGCCGCGCCAATCCCGGCGATTTGCCCGTCGGCATGCGGCTGGAGCCGGCGGCACTGCTGAGGGTCACCGACCACGGTCCGGGCGTGCCAGTGGAGCTGCGCGATCGGCTGTTCGATCCGTTCGTCACGGGCCGCGAGGGTGGCTCCGGACTCGGGCTCGCGATCGTGCAACGCGCCGTGCAGGCCCACCGCGGGGTCGTGCTGGTGGAGTCCGGCGCGGGCCAGACGAGGTTCGAGGTCATCCTGCCGGCCAAAGGGAAGACGGAGGTCGCCGCGTGACGCAGACCACTCCCAACATCTTGGTCGTCGACGACGAGTCGGGGATTCTCGAGACGCTGCGCATCCTGCTCAAGAAGTCCGGGTTCCAGGTGGAAACGGCGCAGGGCGGGAAGGCGGGACTCGAGGCGATGAAGTCGTCGCCGCCCGACCTCGTACTCACCGACGTGCGCATGCCGCAGGTGGGGGGGATCGACATTCTCGAAGCCGCCCGCGAGCACGATCCCGAGATGCCGGTGATCCTCATGACGGCGCAGGCGTCGCTGCAATCGGCCATTCAGGCGGTGAACCAGGGGGCCTACTACTACATCCAGAAGCCGTTCTCGAACGACGAACTCGTGGCGATTTGCCAGCGGGCGGCGGAGTCGCGCGCGCTCCGCTCGGAGAACAAGCACCTCAAGCGCGAGATCCGGCGCCGCGAGCGCACCCGGTCGGTCACGCCGGTCGGCAAGTCGAAGCGGTTCGAGGAAGTCCTGCAGCTGGCCGGGCAGGTGGCGCCGACGGAATCCACCGTGCTGATCCTCGGGGAGAGCGGGACGGGCAAGGAAGTGATCGCCCGCTACATCCACGAGCTGTCGGAGCGGAGCGACGGGCCGTTCTTCTCGATCAACTGCGGTGCCCTCCCGGAGAGTCTGCTCGAGTCGGAGCTGTTCGGTCACATGAAAGGCTCGTTCACGGGGGCCGTCCGGGACAAGCAGGGGATGTTCGCGGCGGCGCGGGGCGGCACGTTCTTCCTCGACGAGATCGCGGAGATGAAGCCGTCCACCCAGGTGAAGCTGCTGCGCGTGCTGCAGGAGCGCGAGGCGCTGCCGGTGGGCGGTACCGAGCCGATCCCGGTGGACGTCCGCGTGATCGCGGCCACGAACCGCAACCTCGACGAGGAGATGCGCCGCGGCACGTTCCGCTCGGACCTGTACTACCGGCTGAACGTGATCTCGCTGCATCTGCCCCCGCTGCGGGAGCGCCGGGAGGACATCCCGCTGCTCGCCGCCGCCTTCCTCAAGCGCATCGCCGAGGACCGCGGGCTGGACCCCGCACGCCCCACCTCCGACGCGCTCGACGCGATCATGGTCTACGACTGGCCGGGCAACGTGCGGGAGCTGGAGAACGCGCTGGAGCACGCCGTCGTGCTGAGCGGCGGCAAAGAGGTCGGTTTCGGAGCGCTGCCCGAGCGGGTCACGGCGCGGAAGTCCGAAGCGCTGGTCGCCGACCGGCCGTTCGAGAACCCCACGCTCGAGGTGATCGAGCGGGCGTACATCATGTGGATCCTGCAAGCCGAGGGCGGCAACAAGAGCCGCGCCGCCGAGATCCTCGGCATCGATCCCTCGACGCTGTACCGCAAGCTCGCGCGGTATGGCGTCGAGGGCGAGTAAGCCCGCCGGCGCACGCCGGCTCAGCGACGACCCGGGAGGCCGATAGCGATGTCCCAGCGGACCATGCAGGCGATCGTCTACACGATCTTCGTGCTCTCCGGCGCCGCCGGGCTGATCTACGAGTCCATCTGGGCCCGCTACCTGAGTCTGTTCGTGGGCCACAGCGCCTACGCACAGATCCTGGTCCTCACGATCTTCCTGGGCGGGATGGCCGGCGGCGCCTGGCTGGCCGGCGAGCGCTCCAAGCGCCTGCGCGATCCCCTGCGCGCCTACGCGTTCATCGAGCTCGCGGTGGGGCTCATCGGACTGGTGTTCCACGAGCTCTACCTCGGGGTGACCGGCTTCGCCTACGACGCCATCTTCCCCGTGCTGTCCGGCGGGTGGCTGGCCGTGGCCAAGTGGGTCATCGCGGGCGCGCTGATCCTCCCGCAATCGGTCATGCTTGGCGCCACGTTCCCGCTCATGGGCGCGGGCACCCTGCGGCGCGTGCCGGATCGCATGGGCCGCACGCTGGCACTCCTGTATTTCGCCAACAGCATCGGCGCGGCCCTCGGGGTGCTCGTGGCGGGGTTCTACCTGCTGTCGCTCGCCGGGCTTCCCGGCACGGTCCTCACGGCGGCGATGCTCAACCTCGTCGTCGCGGCGGTCGCCCTCACCGTGGCGCGATATGCCCCCGCGGGAGCGCCCGCGGACGAGGCACCGCCCCCGGTCACGCGACCGGCGACGTCCGAACCGGTGCCGGCGCCGGCCGGAAACCGGCTCTGGTACCTCCTGCTCGGGGTGAGCTTTGGGACGGCGGTCGCATCGTTCATCTACGAGATCAGTTGGCTTCGGATGCTCGCCCTCGTGCTGGGAAGCGCCACTCACTCGTTCGAGTTGATGCTCTCGGCCTTCATCCTGGGGCTGGCGCTGGGCTCGCTGTGGGTGCGCACCCGGGTGGATCGCTGGGCGGATCCGCTCCGTGCCCTCGGCGTCGTGCAGTGGGTGATGGGCTTCGCCGCCCTCGCCACGCTGCCACTCTACGCGGCCTCGTTCGGCTGGCTGCGCGAGCTGATTCAGACGTTTGCCAGGACCGACGGTGGCTACACCGGGTTCACCCTGTCCCGCTACGCCATCTGTGTCGCCGTGATGGTGCCGTCCACGTTCTGCGCCGGGATCACCCTGCCGCTCATCACGCGGACGCTGCTCGCCGCGGGCCGGGGCGAACGGGCCATCGGCGCCGTGTACGGCGCCAACACCGTCGGCTCCATCGTGGGCGTGGGGCTGGCCGGCGTGGTGCTGCTTCCCTTGATCGGCGTGCGGTGGACCCTGGTAGCCGGCGCGACGCTCGACATGGCGTTGGGCGTGGTGTTGATCGCCGCCGCGACCTGGCGCCGCGCCGCGCTCCCGCGCTTGGCGTACGGGATGGCCGTCGGCACCGTCGTGCTGGCCGGCGTGGCCGGTGCCACCGGTGTGGAACAGCGGATCCTCACGTCCGGCGTGTTCCGCCTCGGCACGGTCATGCCGCCCGGCTCGGTGGACATGCTGTTCTACAAGGACGGCCGCACCGCCACCGTGGCCGTGTCGCGGCACAAGGCGACCGGGCATACCGCGATCGACACGAACGGCAAGACCGACGGCTCGCTGCCGGCGGCGTGGCTCGAGCCGTGCGCCGACTCCACCGTCCGGCGCCCGATCGTCGGCGACATCGCCACCCAGACCTTGTTGCCGCTGATGGTGCTGGCCCACGCGCCCGACGCCCGCTCCGCCGCGGTCATCGGCCACGGCACGGGCATGTCGTCCCATACGCTGCTCGGAAGCCCGGTCGTCGAGCGGGTGACCACGATTGAGATCGAGCCGGAGATGATCCGCGGCTCTCGTGCGTTCTATCCGGCCAATCGGCGCGTGTTCGACGATCCCCGCTCGGTGCACGTCATCGAGGACGCGCGGGCCTATCTCGCCGCCGGGCAGGAGCGCTACGACCTCATCCTGTCCGAGCCCTCCAACCCCTGGGTGAGCGGGGTGGCGAGCCTCTTCACCTCCGAGTTCTACGGACACGTGAAGCGCTATCTGGCGCCGGACGCCGTGTTCGGACAGTGGATCCACCGCTGGGAGCTCACCGACGGCCTCCTGCTGACGGTGCTCGCCGCCCTGCACGAGAACTTCCCCGCGTATGAGATCTTCCAGACCGGCGGCAACGATCTGCTGATCGTGGCCGGCACCGGTCAGACGCTCCGGGCGCCCGATTGGTCGATCGTCGAGTGGCCGGAGATCGCCCGGGATTTGTGCCACGCCATGCCGCTCACCCCGCAAGCGCTCGAGGCCACGCGCGTGATCCATCGCGCCGCCCTCGCCCCGCTGTTGCGCGACTGGGGTCAGCCGAACTCCGACTATTACCCCGTGCTGGATCTCGGCGCCGAACGCGCCCGGTTCATGCGGGAGCGCGCCGAGGGGTTGTCCGTGGTGGCGGGGGCACGTTTCGATGTCACTGCCCCGTTCTTCGGACGGCGCCGGCTCCCTGGCACCGAAGCGTCCGTGCCCATCGTGGACGTCCCGCGGCTGATGTCGCGCGCGGTGGGGGCGGCCCTGCGTCACCAGGCGGTCGTCGAGGTCGGCCCCCTCGCTCCGCCGCGCGAGTTCGCCGCCGCGCGGTATCGTCAGGACCTGTGGGAGCTGACCATGCGATCCCCCACGCCGCCGGCGGATTGGCGCTTGTGGCTCCAGGACTTCCGCCTGGTGGAAAACGACCGGGACGGCGGCACCGCCGGGTACGCGGACGAGACGTTCTACCGCGCCGTAGCGGCGTACCTCGCGCGGCATCGCGCGCCGCAGGAGGTGCTCGACGCCGTGCGGTTCCACCACGGTCTCGCCGCATGGGATTTCGCGGAGGCCTCGCGAGCAGTGGACGCGTTGGCCGACGGCGCACGGAACGGCGAGGGGTGGATCGACGTGGAGGAGCTGCTGGTCGGGGCCGTGGTGGCGAAGCTCCGCGTGGGTGACGTCACCGGCGCGGTCCGGATTCACCAGCGCCTCGCGCCGCACCGGCGGCAGCCGATGAGTCTCCGCTCGGAGCTCGTGGACGCGTATCTCGTGGCGTTCGCGGCGGCCGATGACCGCTGAGCGGGGCGTCTCCCGCCCGCAGGTCGCGACCATGCGCACGGTCTCACCGGGGAACGCGGGACCGCTCCCGGCCGCCGATGCGGTCGGCGCGGCCACGCTCGAGCGGATGGCGCGCGCTCCGGCGTTCAACCGATGGATGTACGATCGGCTCGCCCCGTGGATCGGCCGGCGGGTGCTCGAGATCGGGTCGGGCATCGGCAACCTGTCGGTGCATTTCATGGACCGCGAGCGCGTGGTGCTCACGGACACCGAGTCGGCCTACCGCGACTACCTGACGCGGCGGTTCGGACAGCTGGCGCACGTGACCGTGACCGGGCTGACGCTCCCGGCGGTGCCCCCGGAGCTCGCCGCCGAGCGGTTGGACACGGTCGTGTGTCTCAACGTGTTGGAGCACATCGCCGACGACCGCGCCGCGCTGGCCGCGATGCGGACCCTCGTGGCGCCGGGCGGACGCGTCGTGCTGCTGGTGCCCGCGCTCCCCGCCCTCTACGGCACCCTGGACGAAGCCCTGGGACACGTGCGCCGCTACACGCCGGCGCTGCTCGAAGAGCGGATGGCCACCGCCGGCCTCCGGCTGGTCCGCATGGAGTATTTCAACTTCGCCGGCCTTCCGGGCTGGTGGTTCGTGGGCCGCGTGCTGCGTCGCCGTCTTATTCCCACCGGTAGCCTCGCGGTGTACGACGCGCTCGTGCCGCTGTTCCGACTCGAGCGGTTCCTGCCCCGCCGGATCGGGCAGTCGCTCATCGCCGTTGGCGAGCGGCCCACGTGAGCTCGCCCGCCAGCTGGAACCAGGTCCGCCTCAGCATCGTGATGCCCGTGTACAACGAGGAGGCGGCGGTGGAGGCGGCCGTCCGCCGCCTGCTCGAGGTCCCGCTCGATATCGAGGTGATCGCGGTGAACGACGGGTCCGCCGACCGCTCCGGGGAGATCCTCGATCGGCTCGCCCGGGAGGGGTTGATTCAGCAGGTGATCCATCAGCCGGGAAACCGGGGCAAAGGGGCGGCGTTGCGGCGCGGATTCGAAGCCGCGACGGGCGACGTGATCGTGGTGCAGGACGCCGATCTCGAGTACGACCCACGCGAGCTGCCGCACCTGCTGGAGCCGATCCTCCATGGACGCGCCGACGCCGTGTACGGCTCCCGGTTTCAGAGCGGCCCGCGCCGCGTGCTCTACTTCTGGCACTCGTTGGGAAACCGCTTTCTCACCCTCATCTCCAACATGTTCACCGACCTCAACCTCACCGACGTGGAGACGTGCTACAAGATGGTGCGGGCGGAGCTGATCAAGTCGCTTCCCCTCGTCTCCAACCGGTTCGGCTTCGAGATCGAGCTCACGGCCCGGCTCGCGAAGGCCGGCGCCCGCATCTGGGAGGTGCCGATCAGCTACAGCGGCCGCACGTACGCCGAGGGGAAAAAGATCGGCTGGCGGGACGGCGTGGCGGCGCTGTGGCACGTGCTGCGGTTCAACCTCTTTTCCCGACACCGCCGACGCGGGTGAGTCCGCCGGCCGTGCCCCCCGGCCGCGATCGTCTCGCGCTCGCGGCGTGCGTGCTCATCGCCGTTGCCGCCTACGCCGCGACCTTCCGCCACGGCTTCGCTTACGACGACCTGGCGATCGTGGTCAACAATCCCCCACTCCACGATCTCGCCAACTGGCGGGAGATCCTCCGCTCAACCTGGTGGCACGACGCCGTGTATCGCCCGCTCGCCGCCCTCACCCTGGCGCTCGACTGGACCGTGAGCGGCGGGCAGCCGTGGCTGTTCCACGGCGTGAACGTCGTACTGCACGCCGTCGCGACGGCCCTCGTGTTCGTGCTCGTCCGCGGGATGTTGGGGACGGCGGGCGGTGTGGTGGCGGGCGCGCTCTTCGCCGTTCACCCCGTGCACGTGGAGGCGGTGGCGAACGTCGTCGGCCGGGCCGAGCTGCTGGCCGGCGTGTTCGCGATCGGCGCCGTGCTCCTCTACCGTGCCGATGGAATCTTGGCGGCGGCAGGGGCGACCGGGTGGCGGCGGGGGGCCAGCGCGTTGGGGATGCTTGGCTGTCTCGTTCTCGCACTGGCGTCCAAGGAGACGGCCTTCGTCCTTCCCGGACTGTTGCTGCTCGACGACTGGTGGTCGGCCCGGCGGCGTGGCGAGCTGGTGGAGACGGCGCTCCGACGGCACTGGGTGCTCTGGACCGCGTCGGTCGCGCTCACCGCGGAATGGCTCTGGGTGTGGGTGAGCGTCGTGGGGCGGCTCTCCGGCGGAGGGATCGCCCCGGGGCTGGTCGGGGCCGGCCTCGGCGAGCGCATGGTGGTGATGGCGCCCGTGATCCTCGAGTACCTACGGCTCCTCCTCGTGCCCGTCCGCCTCTCGGCGGACTACTCGCCCAACTTCCTGCCGGTGAGCGATCACCTCACGCTCCGGGGTGTCGCCGGGCTCGCCGTGCTGCTCGCGCTCGTCGCCGCCGCCGTGGCCGCCCGCCGGCGCATCCCCGCGGTCACGTTCGGCCTCGCGTGGGTGGGCGGGAGCCTGCTGATCGTCTCCAACATCTTGGTCCCGAGCGAGGTGCTACTCGCGGAACGGACGTTGTATCTGCCATCGGTGGGCGCGGTCGTCGTCCTTGCCGGGCTGTGGCAGGTGCTGGCGGTGGGTCGCCCGGTGCCGGCGGCTGCCGTCGCCGCGCTCGTCGTCGGTTTGGGACTCGCGCGCACCATGACGCGGGTACCCGTGTGGCGCGACAACGCGACCTTGATGCCCCAACTCGTGCGCGACGCGCCCGGTTCGTTCCGAAGCTTCTGGGTGGCCGGGTGGATCACGTATGCGGCGGGCGATTCCACCCGCGGCGAGGCGCTGCTGCGCCGGGCGATCGCCACGTATCCGCTGCATCCTGGTCCGTGGCTCGACCTCGGGCGACAGCTCGAGATCCAGCAACGCTGGGGGGAGGCCGCCACCGCCCACGCCGCCGCCTTCCGGGTGGACTCGACACAGGTCGTCGCCGGCGCTCGCGCGGTGGCCGACCTCGTGCGGGCCGGCCAGCTGGACAGCGCCGTGACCGCTGCGGCTCGCGTGCACCGCGCCGCACCGGACCATCCGGCCGTCCTCGCGGTCATGGCGGACCTGGCACAAGCCCGGGGCCGGCCACGCGAGGCGCTGGGCTGGTTCCGGCAGCTCGCCTGGCGCTTCCCGCGCGCGTGGCAGTATCGCCTCGCGACCGCGGCGGCGGCGGTGGATGCCGGAGCCTGCGCGGAAGCCAGACGGCGACTCCGCGAGGTGGAGGAACGACAGCCGCTCGCGCCCGGGCTCCTCGAGGTGCGTCAGCGCGCGCGGGCGGCGGGGTGCGGACCGTGACGTCGCCCCGGGGGCGGGCGCCCACGGCCACCGCACGCGTCGCCCGGGGGCTCTGGGTCGGGATCGGAGTGGCATTGGTGGCCCTGCCGTTCCTGCCGCTCACGCGCTGGAGTGGGGCGGCGGACGCCGGTCCCCCCTGGGTGCCCAACCTCGTCTCGTGGGCCATCGGGCTCGTGACGGTGGTCGCCTTCGCCGTCGTGGCTGGCCGGTTGCTCGCCCATGCGCCACGCGTGATCCCGCGCCTGCCGCGCCTCCCCGTACCGGCCGTCGTCGGCACGGCCGCCGCCGTCACGATCGCCCTGTCCACGTACGTGGTGCACGCGGTGTTCGCCGGTAATCCGGTGCTGGTGGACGAGATGGCGCACCTGGTCCACGCCCGGGCGTTCGCCGCCGGGCGGCTCGCCGCCCCCGCGCCTCAGCCGCTCGAGGCATTCCTGATCGCGAATACGTGGGTAACGCAGGCGGGGTGGGTCTCGCAGTATCCGCCGGGCCAGACCGCGCTGCTCGCCGTGGGGTTGCTGGTGCACGCGGAATGGCTCGTCAATCCACTGCTCGGCGGGCTCGGCGCGGTGCTCATCTACCTGGTGGGCCGCGGGCTCTACGGGCGACGGACCGGGGTCACCGCGGCCGTACTCTGGGCGTTGTCGGCGTGGGTCATGTTCATGTCCGCGACCTATCTGAGCCACGTGGGGGCCGCGACGTTGGCGCTCGCGGCGTGGGCCCTCGTGTGGGGACCCACCCGCCGCGCGTGGTGGCACGACCTCCTCGCGGGAACCGCGCTCGCGGGCGTCGCCGCCACGCGGCCGCTGGACGCGGTCGCCGCCTCCCTCCCCATCCTCGCGTGGATCATCGTCCGGCGCCGCTGGCGCGCGGTGCCGTGGCTCGCGCTGGGCGCCGTTCCGGTGGCGCTCGCGTGGGGATACGTGAACTGGAGGTTGTACGGCGATCCCGCGACGCTCGGATACTCGGTGTTGTTCGGCGAGCAACAGACCCTGGGGTTCCATGCCGATCCCTGGGGCGAGCGATACACGCCGCTCGTCGCGCTCAGCAACGCGGCGGTCGCCGTCCGCCGACTCCATATCTACCTCTATGAGTGGCCCATCCCGGCTCTGCTGCCGCTGGCGGCGTGGGCGCTCCTGGGGCGGCAGCGGCGGGCGAGCGACCTCGTGGTGGCCGTGGGCATTCTCGCCGCGCCGGCGCTCTATTTCTTCTACTGGCACTCGGGGTTCTATCCCGGGCCGCGGTTCTACTACGTGGCCGCGCCCATGCTGGTGCTGGGGACCGCGCAGGTGTGGGAATGGCTGCGCCACCAGGCGCGCCGCCCGCCGGCCCGACTGATCCGAGGGGACGCGGCACTCGCGGCCGGCGCACTGGCCGTCGTCATATGGGGGGCGGTTGGCGTGTTGCCCAACCGTGTGGCGGAGTATCGCGACCGGTTTCCCACCCTCCGCCTCCGGCCCGACCGGGACCTGGCCAGGCGGGGCGTCCAGCAGGCGTTGGTGCTCGTGCCGGAGAGCTGGGGGAGCCGCCTCGTGGTCGGGCTGTGGAGCGGCGGCGTGCGGCCGGCGCTCGCCGAACGGGCCTACCGCCGCCTGGACGCGTGCGACCTCGAGCTCCTGGAGCGAGACGCCAGGGCCGGCCGCTGGCCGGCGGAGCGCCTGGCCGGCGAGGTGGAGCGGATGCTGGCCGCGACGCCGGAGGCGACGCGGCGCGTGCCGCGCTGGCCCGACCGCACGCTCCGCCTCCGTCCCCGGGAGGACCTGCCAGCGGAGTGCGCCCGGGAGCTCGCGCGCGACCTGGCGGGATTCACGCTCTACGGCCACCTCGCCTGGCGCAATGCGCCGGGACGGGACAGGGGGATCGTGTTCGCGCGTGATCTCTATGAGCGGGATGACCAGCTGCTCGCGCACTACCCAGGGTGGGAGATCTGGCGGTTCGCGCCACCCCGGGGAGAGCCCGATGCGTTGCCCACGCTCCAACGAGTCACCGACGGGCCTGGGACCGGCACACGAGGTGCCGTTGAACGGACCGACGACCGCCCGCCGATGTGATCGGTGACGCATGCGGACCGCGTCATGGATCACCCGATTGGGCACTCGAAGTGTCGCCATATAGCGTCATCATGACGACAGTATTGTGCCGTTTCGTGCCAGGCCCTTGCGTCTTGCGACTTTCGGGAGGCCTTGCAGTTTGAGGGCACGATCCTGCAGGAGTGGGGCCGATTCACACCGTGCAATACGGTGTAAGTAGTTGTTCAACAAGCTGTTATGGCAGCTTGCCCCACGTTGGCACGGAGGTTGCCACTACAGGTGACCGGTGACGCTCCGCGCGTGGTGTGCGGCGCATCGAATTGGTCGGACTCGATCAACTGCTGGAGGGAGACACATGCTGGACCGCAAGGGTTTTACCCTGATCGAGCTTCTGATCGTGGTGGTGATCATCGGCATTCTGGCCGCCATCGCGATTCCGAAGTTCGCGAACACGAAGGAGAAGGCGTACGTCGCGGCGATGAAGTCGGACCTGCGCAACCTCGTGACGGCTGAGGAGGCGTACTTCGCCGACAAGAACCTGTACGCCGACGTGGCGAACATGACGGGCGCGCCGTATCTGTATGCGACGAGCTCGGGCGTCGGTGGTCTGGCGATCACGCCGGCCGCTGGTCTCGGCTGGACGGCGCAGGTGACCCACACGGGGAGCCCGCAGGCTTGCGGTATCGCCGTCGGCGTGGACGCCGCCGGTAACCCCCAGGTCAACCCGATCGACGCGACGGCGAACGAAGGCGAGCCGAAGTGTAAGTAAGGCTCACCTGGGCCTTCTGGGAGATGGGGCGGTGCGGCGCGGTTGCCCACCGCCCCATTTGCGTACAAATATGGGTATGTGCGCATGGAGGGTCGGGCCCGCCTGGTGGAGGTGGGGGAGCGCGCGGACGGCGCGGACCGGCTTTACGCTGATCGAGCTTCTCATCGTGCTCGTGATCCTCGGGATTCTCGCGACGATCGCCATCCCGAAGTTCGCGAACACCAAGGAGAAGTCGTACCTGGCGACGATGAAGTCCGACCTGCGTAACCTGGTGACGGCGCAGGAGGCGTACGTGACCATCTGGACCACGTACTCGAACGACATCACCCAGCTGGTCGTCGAGTCGCCTGGGGTGTCGATCACGCTGCAGGACGTGAGCGGGACGGGGTGGGGGGGGAAGGCGAAGCATGGCGGGACGGCGCACACGTGCGCCGTATTCTACGGACTGAGCCAGCCGCCGGTGGCGCCGGCGACGATCGAGGGCATAATCGCCTGCAACTAGCCGACGCGGGCCAGGGGGGAGCGACGCCATGGACCGACGAAAGCCGATGACGCTGTCGCGACGGGGATTCACCCTGGTCGAACTGCTCGTCGTTGTCGTCATTATGGGGATCATCCTCGCGATTCTCATCCCCAAGTTCGCCAACAGCAAGGACCGGGCGAACGAAGCGGCGATGAAGAGCGACCTGCGCAACCTGGCCAGCTTCCAGGAATCGTACTTCTACGACAACGACACCTACTACGACGGCGCGATTCCGGATGCGGCGCTCAGGTTCGTGCCGACCCGAGGCGTGTCGATCGTGCTCTCGGGTGTGACCGGTGCCGGCTGGGGGGCGACGGCCAACCACACGGGCTCGGCCCGGACCTGCGCGCTGTTTTACGGGATGGCGGCGGCGCCGCCGCCCGCCACGACGGAGGGCGAGATCGCCTGTCAGTAAGGTGGCAGGGCCCGGGGCCGGCCTTCAGGGGCGGCGGGGGTTTCCCGCCGCCCCTTGTCGTACGCATCTTGGAGGGTGTCCGGACCGTCCGCTCCGTCCGCCAACGTCCGGCGGCCCAGCCTCAAGCGGGAGCTCCTGTTCAACCTCGCGCTCCTCACGGCCGCCGCGCTCTCGCTCGCGGTGGCCACCGCGCTCGTTGCCCAACTGCTCCAGCCGCGCTACGCCGTGGTCGTGCTCACCGCGCTCATCGTGGGCGACCTCCTGGTGCTCTTTCTCTTCGGGCGGTATCTGGTGGAACGGCTCGTGCTCAAGCCGATGGGCGCGCTCACCGACGTGGCGGACGAGCTGGCCGCGGGCAACCTCCACCGGCGGGCGCCGCCGGCCGAGACCGAGGAGTTCACGCAGCTCGCGGACCGTTTCAACCGGATGACGGAGCGGCTGCTGGACGCCCAGGGACAGCTCGTGCGGGCGGAGAAGATGGCGAGCATCGGTCATCTGGCGGCCGGCATCGCCCACGAGGTGGGGAACCCGCTCTCCGCGATCGGGACCTACGTGGACGTGCTGCGCCAGCGGGGGACCGATCCCGAGGTGTTGGTGGCGATCGGCGACGAGACGGCCCGCATCGACCGGATCGTCCGGGGTCTCCTCGCGTACGCCCGGCCGCGCGACGACGACGTTGGCGCCGTGGACGTGGGGAGCGTGATCCGCAACGTGCACGAGTTGCTGAGCCGCCAGGGGAACCTCAAGGGCGTAGACGTCGTCGTGTCGATCGAGGAGGGTTTGCCGACGGTGCGGGGCCGGGCCCACCTCCTGGAGCAGGTCGTGGTCAATCTCCTGCTCAACGCGGTGGACGCGGCGCAGGGCGGTCGCGTCGGGGCGGGCGCCGCCCGCTGGCGTTACCGCGAGCGCTCGGAGGGGGAGCGCCGCCGGACCGATCCCAAGCCGGGGGACGTGCCCGATCGCCTTTCGCCCACCCGGCCGTGGCGGCCCGAGTTGGCGGAAGGCACGCGCGGTGTCCTCCTGTTCGTGGCCGACTCCGGACCCGGCGTGCGCCAGCCGGACCGGGAGCGGATCTTCGACCCGTTCTACACGACGAAGGAGCCCGGCCGCGGCACCGGGCTCGGCCTCGCGATCGTCCAGCGGATCGTGTACGAGCTGGGCGGCCTCGTCTGGGTGGACGATGCACGCGAGGGGGGGGCGGCGTTCAAGATCTTCCTGCCGGAGGCGGAATGAGACGGCGGGAGCGGAGTGAGCGGCGATGCGCATCCTGATCGTTGACGACGACCCGGGCCTCCGGAAATCGCTCTCGATGCTGCTCGACGCCGAGGGGTACGAGATCGCGGCGGAGGGGGAGCCCGGCAAGGCGCTCGACCGGGCTCTGCGGGAGCCGTTCGAGATCCTGCTGTGTGACGTCCGCATGCCCGGCATGGACGGCATCGAGTTCCTGCGCCGCTACCAGAAAGAGGGAGGCGAGGCGCTCGTGATCATGATGAGCGCCTACGGAGGCGAGGACGCGGCCATCGCCGCCATGAAGGACGGCGCGTACGACTACCTCCCCAAACCGTTCCGTTCCGACGAGGTCCTCCTCACGCTCCGCAAGGCCGAGGAGCGCGAGCAGCTTCGGGGCCGCGTGGCGAGCCTCGAGGCCGAGCTGGCCCGAGTGCGGGACGTGGAGGTGGTGGCCGACTCGTCGGCGATGCGCAAGGTGATGGACCTCGCGAGCCGGGTCGCCCCACACGCGACGACGGTCCTGATCACGGGGGAGAGCGGGACGGGCAAGGAGGTCGTGGCCCGGGCGGTGCACCGGATGAGCCCGCGGCGCACCGCGCCGTTCATCGCGGTCAACTGCGGCGCGATCCCGGCCAACCTGCTGGAGTCGGAGCTGTTCGGGCACAAGCGGGGCGCGTTCACCGGCGCCACCGCCGACAAGCCGGGGCTGTTCGAGGAGGCCGACGGCGGGACGCTGTTGCTCGACGAAGTGGGCGAGCTGCCGGTGGAGCTGCAGGTCAAGCTCCTCCGGGTGCTCCAGGAGAGCGAGGTCCGCCGCGTCGGCGAGGCGCACGCCCGGAAGGTGGATGTCCGGCTGCTCGCCGCCACCGCCCGGAACCTCGAGGCCGACGTGACCGAGGGGCGGTTCCGCGAGGACCTGTTCTATCGGTTGAACGTGGTGCGCATACACATCCCTCCGTTGCGCGAGCGCCCGGAGGACCTGGACAGCCTCGTGGCGCGCCTCGTCGCCCGGGCGGCGAAGCGGCTGGGGCGGGAGCTCACCGTCACGGGCGACGCGATGGCGGCGATCCGGCGCAACGCCTGGCGCGGCAACGTGCGCGAGCTGGAGAACGCCCTGGAGCGGGCGGCCGTGCTCTCGGCCGACGGCGTGATCCGCGAGGACGCGGTGCGAGACGCCGGCGTCGCGTCGCCGGTGCGGGCGGCGGGGGGCGAGCCGGCCGGCGGCGGCGACGAGTTGACCACGCTCAAGGACGCGGTGGCCGACGCCGAGCGTCATGCGATCCAGCGGGCACTCGAAGCGGCCGGCGGGAACCGGCAGGACGCCGCCAAGATCCTCGGGATCAGCCCCCGGACCCTGTTCTACAAGCTGAAGCAGCTCGGTTTCTGAGCCGCAGGTTTGTGCGGTTGCAGGTGCAGCATCCTGCACTCCAGCCCCATCGTCCAACTCAGAAGTCCCTGCCCCCCCGTCGGTTATCCCCGGGCACGCTTCTTGGTGATGAAGGACACCGAATGGAGCCCTCTATGAACCAGCGTGGATTGTCGTTGATCGAGTTGGTGATCGTGATCGTCTTGATCGGGGCGATTGCGGGTTGGGGCTTCCCGCGGATCGGGGAGGCGCTGCGGCGCCAGAGCGTGAGCTCGGCGCGGAGCGCGGTGGTGACG
>JBFJHJ010000022.1:0-51324 GCA_041613315.1 Gemmatimonadales bacterium | reverse complement strand
CGCCCCCCGCCGCTGCTCGGCCGATCACTCACGCGCGGCCCCGCGCGTCAGCGTCTCGATGGCGGCCAGGTGAGGCGGCAGCGCATGGCCGCCAAGCGCTGCCGGGATCGTCCCCGGTGGCCGCCCTAGCATCGGACCGTCCCCAAGGGCATGATTCGCACCGAGTCGTATCGGTCGGCGCCCTCGTTGGCCGGTTCACCCCCCCCCACATCCCCGTACGTGAGGATGCCATGCTCCGTACCCTTGTCGCGCTCGCCGCGCTGGCCGCGGTCGTCCACGCGCCGTTGTCCGCCCAACGCCCCCGGCCCGGCCAGCAGCAGGGTCAGGAAGGCCAGCAGCAACGGGGCCAACAGGAAGGTCCGAAGCCCTACCGGGAAGTGATCACCGCCCAGGCCGTGAGCGATACGGGCGTGTTCCTCGTACATCGGGTCAACGAGAAGCTGTACTACGAGATCCCGCGCGTCCGCCTGGGCCGCGAGTTCCGGCTGGTGGCCGACCAGCGGGGCACCACTCGCGGGGTCCGCTATGCGGGCGAGCAGATCACGGCGCGCGTGGTGCGGTGGGAGCGGATGGGGAACAAGGTGCTGCTCCGCCTCGTCAACTACGAGATGCGGGCCGACAGCACCCAGCCCGTCCGCCGCGCCGTGGACCTGTCGAATCAGGCGCCCATCATCATGAGCTTCGACATCGCGGCGTGGAGCCAGCCGGACAGCAACGCGGTGATCGAAGTGACCCGCCTGTTCACGACCGACGTGGCGGAGTTGAACCTCAGACAGAGCAACGTCCGGGTCCGGCGCTTCGACCCCTCGCGCTCCCTGCTCGAGCGCGCGCAAGCCTTTCCGCGGAACATCGAGGTGAGTGCCCTGCACACGTTCGAAGTCGATTCAGCGCCGGGCGCGCCGGGCGATCGTCCCGATCGGTCGCTGCAGTCGCTCACCATCCTGATGAACTACTCCATGTTGCTGCTACCGGAGACGCCGATGCAGCCCCGGCTGTGTGACAACCGTGTGGGCTTTTTCGCTGTCCGCTTCGAGGACTACGGCGAGGACGAGGCCCGCGTGCCGCGGCGTTGCTACATCACGCGCTGGCGGCTGGAGCCCAAGAACCCCGATGCGCCAGTCTCCGAACCGGTCAACCCGATCGTCTACTACGTCGATCCGGCGACACCTCCCAAGTGGGTGCCCTGGATCATCAAGGGCGTCGAGATGTGGGAGCCGGTTTTCCGTGCCGCGGGCTTCAGCAACGCCATCACCGCCCGTCCGGCGCCTGTGGACGATCCGACGTTCGACCTGGACGACATGCGCTACTCGACCATTCGGTGGCTGCCGTCGACGGTGCGGAACGCCTATGGCCCGCACGTGAACGACCCGCGGAGCGGCGAGATCCTGCAATCCAACATCGGCTGGTTCCAGAACGTGTCGGCGCTGGTGGAGTCGTGGTACTGGACCCAGGCCGGCGCCGTGGACCCGCGGGCCCGGACGCTGCCGTTGCCGGATTCGGTGCTGGGCGAGCTGATCGCGTTCGTGTCGGCGCACGAGGTGGGTCATACCCTGGGCTTGCCGCATAACCAGCTCTCGTCGGGCTACTATCCGGTGGACTCGCTGCGGAGCCCTGCGTACACCCGCGCGAATGGCACGTCGTATTCCATCATGGATTACGCGCGGAACAACTACGTGGCCCAACCCGGCGATGACGTGCAGCTCATGCCGAAGATCGGGCCGTGGGACTACTACGCGATCCGGTGGGGATACGGGAGAGTGCCCGGTGGCGGCGGGCCCGAGTCCGAGCGACCGTACCTCGACTCGCTCGCCCGGGAGCAAGACACCAAGCCCTGGCTTCGCTTCGGGAATCCCGACGGCATCGATCCGCGCACGCAGACCGAGGCGCTTGGCGACGACCCCGTCAAAGCGTCGACGCTCGGGCTCGCCAACATCAAGCGCCTGGTGCCGATGGTGATGCCCGCGGCCACGACGCGGCCGCTGCAGGACTATTCGTTACTCGACGAGCTGTACGGCGAGCTGATCGCGCAGTGGGCACGCGAAATGGGCCACGTGGCCGTCGTCGTGGGCGGGGTGTACCGGCACGAGAAGTACCCCAACCAAGCCGGCATCCTCCACACGCCGGTGCCACGTGCCAAACAGGCCGAAGCCGTGCGATTCCTGAATGAGAACGTCTTCCGGACCCCCGCGTTCTTCTTCGACGCGGAGATCTTGCGGCGCATCGAACCCACCGGCTTCGTCGAACGCATTCGTCAGCGGCAGGAGGCGATCCTGGGGACGTTGTTCCAGGACGGGCGATTGTCGCGTCTGGTCGAGCAAGAAGCGACCCTGCCGGCGGGCCAGGCGTATGTGCTGGTCGATCTGTTCCGCGACGTGCGGCGGGGGATCTTCGCGGAGCTGGGCGCGCAGGCGCCGGCGGTGGATCCCTACCGGCGCAATCTCCAGCGAACGTTCGTCGAGGAGATGGATCGGTTGATCAACACGCCGCTCGAGCCGCAGCGGCGCGGAGGCCAGGGGTTCTTCGGCCAGTCGCCGACCGCGCGGCCAGGTGACGCCCGCGCGGTGGCGCGGCTCGAGATGCAGGAGATTGCCCAGCGCATCCGCACGGCGCTGCCACAGGTGACCGACCGGGCCACGCGGGCACATCTGGTGGATCTCGAGGCGCGCATCGGTCGGGTGCTCGATCCGCGGTGACCTTGTCGCCGAACGGCGCGACGGCCGCGCGAGGCGGGCGAACCGCCTAGCGCAGATCTCCCGCTTCGAACCGGAGCCCGACGACGCCGGTCGCCGGATCGACCTCGGGTCCCAGGTCCTGAAACATGGCGGTCAGGCCCTCGGGCGTTTCGACCCGCACCGTAGAGTTGGCGTACAGCGGGTAGTAGCCGATAAGCATCCGGACGGCACCGGAGGGCACCGCGCAGCCGCAGGAGGTGGCGCCGGCCAGTCCGGCGTTGATCGTGACCGTGAGCGCACGGCCCGTGTTGTTCGTGATGAGCGGCGCGAAGTAGGCGTCTTTCCCCACCCTCACCTCGGCCGCCCGGTGCACGCGGCCGCGGGGACGCCTGACATCGAACGTGTCCGCGATCGCGACGCCAAGCGGCCGCCCCTCGGTATCGGTGGGGCGGACGAGACTCCATATCGCCGTCAGTGGTCTACCCCGGCGGAGCGGTACGGCGAGCCGCGCGCCGGCGTCCACGACGCGTCGGGTCTCACCGGCCGTCACGGTGACGGCCGCCGCCAGCCGATTGGCGAACACGAGCCGCGGGCGTGAGATCCACCACACCGTCAGCGATCCGAAGAAGAGCACGGGCAGGACGACGAGCGCCAAGCGTCTGACGGCACGGGTACGCGAGCGCCGGGGGGCACTGGCGTGCGTCCGTTCCCCGCTGGGCACGACGTCCGTTTCGGCGCCCAACGTCGGCGTCCCCACGCCCGCCGCGGCCGACCGGAGACCGGTGGCGCGCACGGGGGCCGGTCCGCGTCCGGCTTCGAGAGCTGCGAGCAGGTCCCGTGCGGACTGGAAGCGGCGGGCGGGTTTCTTCTCCAGGCAGCGGGTAATCGCATCCGAGAGCCAGACGGGAACCTCGGCGTTCACCTCGGCCGGCGGGCGGGGAGGTTCGGTAATGTGCTTGCCCACGATCTCCTGCGACGAGTCCGCGTCGAACGGCGGGGCCCCGGTCATCATCTGGAACAGGACAGCGCCCATCGAGTAGAGGTCGGAGCGCGCATCGAGATTGCGCTCGCCCAACGCCTGCTCGGGACTCATGTAGTGCGGGGTCCCGACCACGAGACCCGTTTGGGTGATCCCACCGTCGGCATCGAGCCGCTTGGCGATCCCGAAGTCCACGAGCAGTGGCCGGCCCCGCGTGTGATCCAGCATGATGTTGTCGGGCTTGAGATCGCGGTGAATCAAACCTTGCTCGTGCGCGTGAGCGAGCGCATCCAGGACCGGCATGGCGATGTCGAGCGCACGGTCGGCCGGGAGGGGGCCGGAGCGACGAAGGAGGTCGCCCAGCGACTGTCCTTCGATGTACGGCATCGCGTAGTACACGATGCCCTCGGCCTCGCCGACGAAATGGATCGCTAGGATATTCGAATGCTCGAGGCGGGCGATGGCTCGCGTCTCCTCCTTGAACCGCGCGAGCGTTCCCGGCGTCCACGCGATGTCGGGCCGCAACACCTTGACCGCGAGCCGCCGCTCGAGCTCGCGATCCCAGACCTCGTAGACGTCCGCGAAGCCGCCGTGCCCCACGAGACGGCGTACGTCATACTGGGAGCCGAGCGCCGCAGCGAGGCGCGGTGCTGTATCGGGTGCCGGCGGAGGTGTGGTCATGCCGTGCTCAGTCCCGGCGCCGCAACAGCACGATGCCCGACATCCGCTGAAACTGGTCTCGCACGCGTTTCGGGTAGAAGCGGCTGACGAAGCGCCAGAAGCGCCCGAGGCGCATCGTGCGACCGAGCCGAAACGACTCGTGCCACACGGATCGGAACTCGGCCTCTTCCCAGCCATGCGGACCGAAGAACGCCGTGCTCTCAGCGGGGGCGAAGCGCAGTGGCGCCCCGCCGGCGCCGAGCGTCTTACCCCAGGTGCGCTGCAGCATCTGGAGGAGCCGGGGCGCGGCCAGGTCAATCAGCCACCAGCGAAACGCCGCCTGCTCGTTGAGCTGAGCGGCGAGCTCCGCGACCTGGTCGGGCGTCAGGTACACGAGGAGGCCTTCAGTGACGATCAGCGCGCGCCGGCTGGCTGCCCCCACGCGGGCGAAGATCGCGCCTCGCGCGGACGCGTCGGTGAGGTCTACGCCGGCGAACTCCAGCGTACAGTGCGGTCTCTCGTTCGCCAGCTGCTCTTGCTTGTACGTCAGGATGCCCGGGAGATCGACGTCGATCCACCGCAACTCGGGCCCAAGGGGGAGTCGGTATGGCCTGGCGTCGAGGCCGGCCGCGAGGTTCACGACGGTGTCCACGCCGTCGCGCCCGACGGCTTGCAGGATGAACTCGTCCATGACCGCCGTGCGGACGATCATGGGCCAGCCAAACTGCTGCGCCTTGGGCATCGCGCGCAGGATCTCTTCGCCCTGCGGGCCCGCAAGCCGCCGTGCGTACGGGTCGCGGAACAGCGCATCGGGCCGCTCCGACTCCTGGGCGCGGTACATGGCCACCCAGCGGGCGGTGTCGGAGATGTGTTTCACCGGCGTGGCAGGCGGCATGCGCCCAAGCTTAGGAGGGGAGCGGCGGGAGGGGAAGATGCGGGGGCGGGCGCAGGCGCCCCGCACGGCTGCTCGATCCAACCGCAGGCGATCGCAACGCTGGACCGAGCTGCCCGAGCTTGGTTAGATTCGGCTTCAGCCGACGAAGTGAGACGACAATGAACGGCAGGACCTTGGGCGTGTTGCTATTCCTCGGTGTAGGCCTCGGCGTCCCCGGCCCCTCTCACGCGCAGGACGACGTGGCCAAGGCGATCGCCGAGTTCACCAAAGCGGACCCCGGCCTGGCCAAGTTCTTCCGCAGCGCCTACGGGTATGCCGTCTTTCCCTCCGTTGGCAAAGGCGGGATCGGGATCGGCGGCGCTCGGGGCAAGGGATACGTCTACGAGCGTGGGACCCTGGTGGGTCGCTCGACCCTCACCCAGGTGACCATCGGGTTCCAGCTGGGGGGCCAGGCATACCGTGAAGCGATCCTCTTCAAGGACAAGACCGCGCTGGACGATTTCCGACGCGGCAACTTCGAGCTGAGCGCGCAGGCGTCCGCCGTCGCGATCAAAGAAGGCGCGTCGGCCGACCTCGCGTACAACGGTGGTGTCGCCATCGTCACCATGGCCAAGGGCGGCCTCATGTACGAAGCCTCGGTCGGCGGACAGAAGTTCAGTTACGAGCCGATCACCAAGAGCCGATAGGCCTGCCAGCACCTCCACGCCCGACAGCCGTTCACCAACTTTGCTACGCGTGGCCGCGATCCGTTCGTAAAGTTTGGTTCATGCGCAGATAAGCATAGCAATATCACCTTTGTTCTATGTTGCGCCTGCATTCCGGCGCTACGTGACGCGCCACGGCGTTTCGCCGACAAAGCCCCGACGCACGAGGAAGCCGCAAGATGAAACACATCTTGATCTTAGGAGCCGGCACCGCCGGTACGATCGCGGCCAACCGTTTCGAGCGCCTCTGGCGGTCCGAGATCCAGGCGGGGGACATAGGAGTAACGGTGGTGGATCAAGACGACCGGCACCTCTACCAGCCAGGCCTACTCTTCGTGCCGTTCGGTATCTACACCGCCGAGGAGATCGTCAAGTCCCGCCGGCGCTATCTGCCGAGGGGCGTGCGATACGTTTCGAGCGGAATCGAGCGAGTGGAGCCGGACGAGGACCGCGTATACCTGAACAACGGCGACCACCTGTCGTACGACGTCCTGGTCGTGGCGACGGGTACGCGGGTCGTGCCGGAAGAGACCGAAGGCCTGACCGGCACCGGGTGGCGTGAATCGATCTTCGACTTCTACACCCTGGAGGGCGCTACGGCCCTGGCTCGGGAGCTCGAGACGTGGAAGGGCGGCCGGCTCGTGGTGAACATAGTGGACCTGCCGATCAAGTGCCCGGTCGCTCCCCTCGAGTTCGTGTTCCTCGCCGACTGGTACTTCACCGAGCGGGGCATCCGCGACCGGGTGGACATCGCACTCGTCACCCCGCTGGACGGCGCGTTTACGAAGCCCGTCGCCGCGCGGCAGCTCGGCCACCTGCTCGAGGAAAAGCGCATCAGGCTGGTCACCGAGTTCAATACGGGGGAAGTCGACGGTGCCGAGGGACGGCTGATCTCGTGGGATGACCGCGTGGAGCCGTTCGAACTGCTGGTCACCGTCCCGCTCCACATGGGGGCGGCATTCGTGGGGCGCTCGCCGGGACTAGGCGACGACATGGACTTTGTCCTGACGGATTCCGCGTCGCTCCAAGCGAAGCGCAAGCCCAATATCTATGTGATCGGCGACGCGACCAACGTGCCGACCTCCAAGGCGGGTTCCGTCGCGCACTTCGAGGCCGACGTCGTCGTGGAGAACATCCGCGCTCACCTGGCGGGCAACCCTCCGCCGGCGCGGTTCGACGGGCACGCGAACTGCTTCATCGAGACCGGTTTCGAGAAGGCGCTCTTGATCGACTTCAACTACGAGGTCGAGCCGCTGCCCGGGAAGTTCCCCATGCCGGTCGTGGGACCGATGTCGCTCCTCAAGGAGACGCGTCTGAACCACGCCGGCAAGATGTGGTTCCGGTGGGTGTATTGGCATCTGTTACTGCGCGGCCGCGATCTTCCCGGCGTGTCCGCGGAGATGTCCATGCGCGGCAAGCGGCGGCTACGTGCAAACGCACTCACAGCCGAGAGGATCTGACGCTTTGAACAAGGAGAGCATGACGTGGCAACCGTGACGCTAGCGAGCCGAGAGCTCGAAGTCGATGCCGAGGGCTTCCTTCAACAGCCTGATCAATGGGACCGGAGCGTCGGTGAGGCGATCGCCGAGGAAGCAGGCGTCGCACCGCTGACGGACCGGCACTGGTTGGTGATCGAGTTCATGCGCCGTCGCTACCTGGAGACCGGCACGGCGCCGTCCATCCGGACGATGGGTAAGGAGTCAGGCGTGGCGATCAAGGAGCTGTACCAGCTGTTCCCCAAAGGGCCGGCGAAGCTCGCCGCCAAGATCGGCGGCATTCCCAAGCCGCGTGGGTGCATCTAGACGCGGGAAGGAGAAACGACACCGATGACGAGCGCGACATTGCCCGCCCGCGAGTCGGCGACGGGCGCGAGCGACACGATCGAGAGAGTCTCGATCGTCATCTCCAGAGGGTCGCTGGAGGGCATCTACCCCGGATTGATCATGGCCAACGGTGCCCGCATGGAGGGCATCGAGGCCAACGTCTTCTTCACGTTCTTTGGGCTCGACGCCATCCGGACCGGCAAGAACGAGCGCATCAAAGTGGCCACCGTCGGCAACCCCGGCCTGCATCTCATGACCTGGCTGGGTGGCGTGCCCGGCATGTCGGCGATGGTCACGCGTCAGATGCAGAAGAAGATGGAGGAACTGGACATCCCGCCGATCCCCGAGTTCGTCCAGATGATCGCCGATTCCGGTGGCCGCCTCTACGCCTGTCAGGCGACGGTGGACATGTTCGATCTCACCAAGGACGACTTCATCGATGCGGTGGAGGACGTCATCACGGTGGGTGAGTTCTACAAGTTGGCCGGGGGCGGAGAAATCATCTTCACGTGATCCGGCTTGCTATCCGCCGGGGCCTGGGCGGGCGCGGCTCGGCACCGGGAGGCTGGGGTGGTTGACTCCAAGAGTTCGACGGCGGCGGACAGAATCCATTCGGAGGTGCTGGGCCGCGCCGCCGCTGTCATCAAGTGCCTTGGCCATCCGCTGCGCCTCCGGCTGCTGGAAGCGCTCGAGACGGGCGAGAAAACGGTCTCGGAGCTTCAGGGCTACGCGACCGCCTCTCAGCCTCAGGTCTCTCAGCAGCTGGCGATTCTCAGGGGGCACGACATCGTGGACGTGCGGCGGGAGGGCAACTTCGCCTTCTACCGCGTGGTCGAGCCAAGGGTTTCGGCGATCTTGGAGTGCATCCGCGCCAGCGGGTGCTGAGGGAGTCGTTCGCTGGCGAGCTGCCCGCCGGCAGGTCTGAGGCGCAGCGAACTAGCCCGCGCGCTCGGCGGGGGACGGCGGCTCCGTCGGGCTCAGCGGCGCCAGGTCCGGCACATCGTCCTCGGCAGGGCGCCGCTCGAGCGCAAACTCGACCATCATGCGCAGGGTCTCGCCGAAGCCGTAGCCGGCCACCTCGGCGGACTCCATGAATGACACGCCCTCGGTGAGGTCCGGATTCGGGTTCACCTCCAGCACGTACGGGTGGTTGCGGGGGGTGAGACGAATGTCGAGTCGCGCGTAGTCGCGGCAGGCCATGACGCGATAGGCCCGCAGCGACACTTCCTCGACCCTCTTCAACGCGCGTTTCGAGAGCTTCGCCGGGCAGATCGTGTGGACCCGGTGGTAGATCTCGTCGAGCGGGTCCCACTTCGCCGCGTAGCTGATGATGGACGGATGCTCCGGCGGCAGGTCCGAGAAATCGAACTCGATCGGCGGTAGCATCTTGGGGGGGTCGTTGCCCAGGACGCCGACGTGCAGCTCCTTTCCTTCGATGAACTCTTCCACGAGAATCGGCGGGTCGAACTCTTCGAACACGGTGGCGAGCCGCGCCGTGAGCTCGGCGTAGTCGTACACGACGGACCCGGGCTCGACGCCCGTGCTGGCGTCCTCGCGTGCCGGTTTCACGATGAGCGGGTAGTGCAGGCCGTGGCGCTTGGGGATGCGCGCGTGGTCCAGGATACGGAACTTGGGCGTCGGCACCCCGTTCGCCAGCAAGACCTGCTTCGCCAAGCCTTTTTTCTGGCACAGCCCGAGCGCGAAGGGGGGCGCGCCCGTGTACGGCATGCCATGGAGGTCGAAAAAGCCGGCGACGTCGGCCTCCAGCTCGGCGTCGTCGCGGAAGTGCTCGACCAGATTGAAGATCGCGTCGGGCCGGTTGCGGCGCACCAATCGCTCCAAGCGCCGGATGTCTTCCTGGAGATTCACCAGTCGGACCTTGAATCCCTCGCGGCGCAGCGCCCGAGCGATGGCGCGATACTCTTCCGTCACCGTGGCGACGTGGATCGGGTACTCTGGGGTGAATCCCAACGTCTTGGGATCGACCTGCTCGAGCTTCTCGTACTCGTCTTCGCCTACGTGGTTGTACAAGACCACGACTGAGGTCTTTTCGTTTGCCATAGACTCCATGCCTTCCGGAGACCAGGAGAGGCCGCCGCTTGGTCCTCTCGGGTAACAAGGTAATTTGTGCAGGAAGCCGACTCATCGCACATGGGAATCTGCCAGCAGCCCAACCCATGGCTGTGCGGGCCGTTCGTGCTCAAGCACGCGCTCCTCGTCAGGCCGATCGTGGCAAACGAAGACGACCTTGCTGACGTCGCCGGGTCGTGATCGCCGCGGTGGGCGTGATTCTCTGGTCGTAGGTTCGGCGCTCGCGCTCCCGACGAATACATGGCGATCAGCCCGAAGCCGGGCTCCGGAATCGCCGGCTTGGCGGAGGTGACGAAGGGGTACGTCGATCTGTTGTACGCGATCGCGGCGACCTGAGTCAGCCGGCGCCGTCGCCGTAGCGCTCCATCAGCTGCGCGAGTCCGACCGCGTCGCCGATGATCGTGAGGCGGTCACCCTCCTGCAGAACCGTCCGTCCGCGTGGGACGATCTGACGCCCGCGGCGCCGAATGAGGGCCACGAGGCTTCCGTCGGGCATCGGGAGATCGCGGAGCGCCAGTCCGACGAGTTGCTCGGTCGGGGTTCCCGTCGCGACCGTGAGCGAGAGGAATCGCTCGTCGCGGAGCAGGGTCTCTTTCAGCTCCTGTTCGTTACGGTCGGCGAGCCACTCGTCCATGAACTGCTCGTCCTCCACGCGACCGGCGAGCTGCGCCAGGATCCTCAGGTGGCGGCCGGGGTCCCGCTCACCGCTCACGAGGAAGAAGACCGCGCGGATCCGGGCTGAGCCTGCCTCCCTGGCGAAGTCCTCTTCGCCCACGTCGAGAACGACGCCCCGGTTGCAGCGCACCAGGACCATTTCGGACCCCTCGACGTTGGGGGGCCGAGCGTGCAGGAGCGCTACGCCGTGCGCGACGGCGGTTCCCCCGTGGCCGATCCCGCTGCTGAACTCTTCGATCAAGGCCTCGGCATCCACTGGGACCCGCTGGGCCAGGAGTTCAGACGCATCGTGAATGGCCTCGTCGAGCCCGATCGGATCGGGAAGATCCAGCACGAAGGCCTGTGCCACGACTTCGTCGAACGGGTCCTCGGCCCGGAGCCCCTTCTCCTTCATGATGTCGCGGAGCTCGCGGTCGAGCCCCGCGAACCGCCGGCGACCGAGGCGCTCGAACACGTGGAAGATCGCCCCGTCCCGGCCAATCCGGTCGCGCGCGTAGTAGGTGTACCAACCGACGCTCGCCCCCGTCACGCCCACCGTGAAGAGCACGGGGAGCCATCCCATCTCCGCCATCAGCACGAGTGGCGCGAACACTCCGATGAATTGCACCCACGGGTAGAACGGCGAGCGGAAGGCCGGATCGTAAGAATCGATACCGCTCTCTCGCATGACGATCACGGCGACGTTCAGCAGGCCGAACAGCAGCAGCAAGAGGGCGCTGGCGAGCTTGGCGACACTCTCGACGTCCAGGATGAGCAGCGCGCCCACCAACAGGGTGCATGTGAGCAGGATGGACCGCACCGGGGTGCCGCGGCGACCGGTTGCCGCGAGCCCGTCCGGGAAAAGGCGATCTCGCGCCATCGCCAGGGGGTAGCGGGAGGCGGACATGATGCCGGCGTTGGCCATGGCGGCGAACGCGGTGACAGCCGCCGCTACGGTGAGCCAGGTGCCGCTGCGCCCCGGCATCCAGGAGAAGATGGCGCCGGCCGCGGCCGCGACCGGCGTGAGACTGCTGCTCAACGTCTGCGTCCCCAGCGCGGCGACCATGATAGCCACCCCCGCTACATACACGACCGTCACCGTCCCGAGCGCCAAGCCCATGCCGAGAGGGATGTTACGGTCTGGATGTTTGACCTCTTCGGCGAGGCTCGCCACCTTCGCCAGTCCGCCGAACGAGACGAAGACCAATCCGACCGTCGCCAACAGCCCGTCGATACCGCCCGGCATGAACGGTTCGGGACCCCGCCACGGCGACGTGGCATCTGCCTGCGTCAGGTGCACGGCGCCGCTGAGGATGAAGACAAAGAGGATGATGAGGAGAGTCGTCACCAGCACGCGGAGTAATCCGCTCGATTCCTTCGACCCGGCGACGTTCAGCGCAGCGAGCAGCACCGTCACGCCGATCGCCGTCGGCACAATGGGTACGTCGAGCACGAGCCCGAGGTAGGCACCCATGCCGATCAACCCGAACGCGCTCTTGAGCACGAGGGCGAACCAGGTCCCGACGCCGCCAACCGTCCCCACCAACGGGCCCAAGGTCCGATCGAGGAAGTAGTAGGCGCCTCCCGCCCTCGGCATCGCCGTCGAGAGCTCGGCCTGACTCAGCAACGCCGGAATGATCAAGAGGCCCGCCAGCAGGTAGGCGAAGACCACGCTGGGGCCGGTAGATGCGGTCGCGAGGCCGGGTAGCAGGAAGAAGCCCGTGCTGATCATCGCGCCCGTCGAGATCACGTACACGTCGAACAGGGTGAGCTCTTTGCTGAGACGTGCGAACGGCAGTCGGATCATGGGCTCCTACCAGCCCAGTTCCGCGAGGAACCCGCGGATGAGCCGGCTGATCTCATCCGGCCGCTCGATGGGAGCCATGTGGCCGGTTTCCGGGAGGATCTCGAGGCGCGCATGTGGGAGGCGGTGGACGAGGCGGAGTGATTCGCTGGGCGGCGTTGTCGCGTCCTCAGCCCCGACGATGACCAGCGTCGGCGCCGAGATCGTGGCGACGCGGCCGAGCACGGACGGGCGGAACACCGGCACGCGGACGGAGCGGGGCAGGGTCCTCGGGTCCAGCCGTGCCCAGCGGTCCATCCACAGGCGTACCGTCGCCGGTTCAGAGCGGCGGAACGTCGGCCCGAAGGCCACTGCGGCGGCCTGCTCGAGCAGTGCGCGGCGCATGCCGAAGGTCCGCGCGAGTCCGGCGAGGGTCAGGTACTTGAGGCGCCGCGCGAGGGTCTCCGCGGCGGCGCTGGTGTCGATCAGGACCAGGCCGCGGACGCGCTCCGGGTATTCGAGCGCCAAGTGCAGTGCGGCCATGCCGCCCATGCTCTGCCCCACCACCACGGCCTGCTCCACGCCGAGGGCATCCATGACCCGGACGTAGTCGATGCCCTGGTCCCGCATGGACCAGCGGGTAGTCGGCGTCCCACTCGCGCCGTGCGCGCGCCAGTCGAGGGCGATGACGCGGTGATCGGCCGCCAGGGTGTCGAGCTGGCTGTCGTACATGCGATGATCGAACAGGTACCCGTGTCCGAACACCACGGGGGGGCCGTCGCCCTTCTCCACGACGTGGAGCTTCGCGCCGTCCGCGTCGACCGCATGGGTTGTCGGCATCGCACCTCCCCAGACCGCGTATGAGAGGGATCGAAGAAAGAGAGCGCGACGACGAAGCCAGCGCAATCGTGCAAGGGGCCGACAACCGCCACTGTGCACAAGGCGGCAGGCCGGCCATCTTGGCAACGCGGGCCCGACGCCGTGCGTCCGGGGTGGCGCCCGAGCGCCTCGACGGCGGGTGGCCCGGGCTCGTACTTTGAGAGCGTCCTACGCCGTGCCGCATCGTCCCCGCGGCCGGCGCGGACCCGAGCTGGGAGGGTGACGAGGGAGACCATGACGATCCTGGCGTACCACCGAACCACCATCGGCATCGCCCGGGAGATCGCGAAGCACGGGTTCTCGGACGCCAAGTGGAACTTCGGCGTGCACGATGTGGTGACGGGCGAGGACCTGAAGGTCGTGGGCGTGTGGCTCGCGGACCGTCCCCTGTCGGAGGACGAGGGACCCGCCGGTGACGCCGTGCTCGAGGTGACGTTGGACCTCCCACCTGACGCGTTGGAGCCGTTCGAGATCGACGGCGTCGTGGCGAACGCCTGCCTCTGGGTGCCTCCCGCCGCGCTCATCAACCCCCGAGCGCAGGTCCGGATCTTGGAGGTGGACCCACGGACGTCCTGGTGGTACGAGGCTCATAACGGGGAGGAGTGACGCGGGCGCCACCCATCTCACCCGGTACGGCCGGCCAAATGCCGCCTCGTGCCCATGACGCTCGCGGGTTTGCGTTCTTGCGTCACAGGCTTCCTCTTTAGCGTTTGTGAGTGGAAAGCCGCGGGTCCGGCTCGATGCCGTCGAGGTGCGCGTCTTGAGCGAGGGACGGTGTCGCGTCCGTGTTGCGCTCGACGTGCCGGTCACCGGGGTCGTGGACGCGCAGGCCGAAGGGCGGGATACCGACAGTGGCAGACTACGGGCCACCGCCGATGCCACCGCCCAGGCCGTGGAGCGAGCCACCGGCGGTCGAATCGGCCTCGAGTTGCTGGGCGTGAAGGCGTTGCACACGTTCGACTGCATTCTGGTCGTCGTGTCGCTCTCGGGCCATGCGGGCCCACAGAGCGAGCGCTTGGTGGGGTCATGCATCGTTCCCGACGAGCACCCGCGGGGGGCCGCCCTCGCGGTGCTGAACGCCACGAATCGATTGCTCAGCGTGACGCTGGAACTGGAGCTGTGACGACGCGAGCGGCGCCACTCGCCACATGCCGCCGCAACGGGAGCCTGTTGTGAACGATACCGAGACTCGAGTCCGTTTCGAGGGCGTGGAGATCGCCCGGCCGGAACCCGGTCGGACGGCCGCCAAAGCGACCGTCCGGTGGCGCGAGGGCGAGAGCTTCACGGGGTCGGCCGAGGGACGGGACTCGGATTTGGGGGTTCTCCAATGCGCGGCGGAAGCGACGGCGCGGGCGCTGGAGGCTGCCGTCGGCGACCGGATCCGACTCGAGGTCGTCGGGGTGGAGACCGTCGAGGCGTTCGAGGCGATCCTGGTGATTGTCGGGCTGTCGAGTCAGCTCAACAGCGAGCAGCGGCGGCTGGTGGGGTCCTGCGTCATCAAGGGGGACCCCGCCGATTCCGCCGCCCGGGCGGTACTCAGCGCCACCAACCGGCTCGTCGGCAGCAACCTCATCTATCTGCGCTGAACCGAGCCCGCGCGTCAGTCGCCGGACTTGGCTGGCGTGGCGCCACGCTCGACCTTCTCGACGACGATCGTGAAGTTGGCAATCAGGGCCGCCATCGCGCCGATGGCCACCCAGATGGGTACCAGTGCCGCGCCCACCACGCCGAGCGTGAGCGGAATCTCCACCAAGGCCCGTCCCTCGTCGTTCTTGATGATGATCCGCCGAATGTTGCCCTGATGGACCAGCTCCTTGATGCGGCCCACCAGTCGCTCGCCGCTGACCCGATGCTCCTCGGTTTGCACGCGCTCCTCGCTCATGTCTCTCCTCGCTGCCTCAAGGGTGATGGGTGGTACCCCCGCAACCTACAGCTGCATTGCGGGAGGTGGTGAAGGCGCCACGGCCCATCCGGCAGTATCTTCCGAGCAGCTATGACGACGGCGCGCTCGCTGATCCGCGCCCTCGTGCTCGCGACCGGCGTGGGCATGGTGGCGTGCTCCGGACCCTCCGCCCAGCAGGTGCGGGACGGGGGAACGTTCGCCGCGCGCATCGCCCGGCTGTCGGAGCCGGGCGGGTACTTCGACACCGACAACCTCGTCTCCAACGAAGCCTCCTACCTCCACGTGATCGGGTCGCTCCGGCAATTAGAGGTCCGCGGTGGCGCGTACATCGGGGTGGGCCCGGATCAGAACTTCTCGTACATCGCCGCGATCCGCCCAAACATCGCCATGATTGTGGACATCCGGCGCGACAACATGCTGCTGCACCTGCTGTTCAAGGCCCTGTTCGAGATCGCCCCCACCCGCATCGAGTACCTCAGCCTCCTGTTCGGGCGCCCGGCTCCGGCGGAGCCGGCGGCGTGGGGCGACGCCGATGTCGAACAGATCGTCGCATACGTCGATTCGCTGCCGCCGACTGCGGTGCTCCGAGCCCGGGCCGCCACGGACAGTGCCATCGTGACCTTCGGCGTCCCGCTCACCGACGGGGAGCGGGCCACGATCGATCGGTTTCACAGGGCCTTCATTCGTGCCGGGCCCTCCCTACGATTCCATACGACGGGACGGACCCCGAGGTTTTACTATCCCTCGTACCGAGAGCTTCTCTTCGAGCGGGATCTCGACGGGGCGCGGGCGAGCTATGTCGCATCCGAGGAGTCGTACCGATTCGTCCGCTCCTTACAGCAGCGGGATCTCATCATCCCCGTCGTGGGCGATCTCGCCGGTACTCATGCGATGCGCGCGATCGCCCGGTTCGTCGCGCAGCGAGGCGAGCGAGTCTCCGCGCTCTATGTTTCCAACGTCGACTTCTACCTGTTTCGAAATGGAAGCTTTCCGAACTTCGTGGCGAACGTGAAGGCGCTGCCCAGGGACGGGGGCAGCGTGATCGTCAGGAGCGTCTTTCGGGGTCCGTTCGGCGCCGCCCACCCGCATGCCGTCCCCGGCTACTACAGCACCCAGTTGTTGCAGGCGATGGAGTCCTTGGTACAGCGGGTCGAGACGGACGGATACGCCTCGTACTGGGATCTCGTTACCAGTGACGTGCTGGGGGCGCCGGCCCCCGCCCGCCCCTGACACGCGCGGCTCGCGTCTCACCAGCATCGCCAAGCTCTCGTTTCAGAGGATCTCCATGATACCCCGGTCGCGAGCCATCCCCTCGGCTGCGGCCCCGCCGGACCGACTACTCATGGGACCGGGGCCATCCAACCCCGACCCAAGAGTCCTGGAGGCCATGGCGCGGCCCATGGTAGGCCATCTCGACCCGCACTTCTTGGAACTCATGGATCAGACCATGGCGATGCTGCGGGTCGTGTTCCGTACGACGAACCACCATACGATTCCGATGTCGGGCACCGGAACCGCAGGCCTCGAAACCGTGGTGCTCAACCTGGTCGAGCCCGGCGACGAGGTGGTCGTCGGGGTCATCGGCTACTTCGGCCAGCGGCTGCACGAGATGGCGGGTCGGGCGGGAGCCCACGTCCGCGTGCTGGATGCACCGTTCGGGGACATCATCGACCCCGCGCGCTTCGACCGGGAGCTGCGGCGGAAGGCCGCCAAGCTCGTGCTCCTGGTTCATGCGGAGACGTCCACCGGGGCGCTCCAGCCCGTCGCCGAGGTGGCTGAGATCGCGCGACGGTACGGGGCGCTGATCGCGATCGACTGCGTCACGTCGCTCGGAGGGATGCCGGTCGAGATCGACGCATGGGGCGTGGACGCGGCCGGGTCGTGCACCCAAAAATGTCTCGGCGCGCCGCCCGGCCTCGGGCCGGTCACGCTTGGGGCGGGGGCGATGGACGCCGTGCGGGGTCGGCGGGCGGCACCTTCGACGTGGTATCTCGATCTCACCCTGCTGTTTCAGTACTGGGGTGAACGCGAGCGTCGTGGGGCGCAGCAGCGGGCGTTTCATCACACGGCGCCGGTATCGAGCATCTACGCACTCCACGAGGCGCTGAGACTCGTGCTCGAGGAGGGGTTGGAAGATCGGTGGGAGCGACACCGGCAGGCGCATAGCCTGTTCGTCGCAGGACTGAACAAGCTGGGACTCACGCTCTTCACGCCTGAGGCGCACCGGTTGCCGATGCTGAACGTGATCAACATTCCCGAGGGACTGGACGACGCGAGGGTGCGGCGGGCGCTTCTCGAGCGTGGCATCGAGATCGCGGGCGGCTTCGGGCCGCTGAAGGGTAAGACGTGGCGCGTCGGTCTCATGGGTCTCAACGCGCGAGCCGATCGGATCGAGTGGCTGCTCGGGGCGCTGGAGGAGGTTCTCAGAGCGGAGGGGCGGCGCGCCTGAGTCGCTTCGCCGATCCGGGAGGCGCCCGTGCGGGACGCCCGACCGCCTACCCGGTGGAGAGCACGCCGACCGCCTCCGTCAGGAGCCACCACGCGCCGACCAGTACGAGGGCCGCGGGCACGACGTAGCGGATCCAGAGATAGAGCACCCACGTGACGCGCGAGTCGTGGCCGGCGGCGAGCTCTCGTAACGCGGCGGAGCGGTCCATCGCCCATCCCACGGTCACGACTGCCAGCAGCGCGCCCAGCACCTGCATCCCCGACCCGAACGTCAGATCCCACCGAACGAAGATCTCCGTATTGAGCATGGGCGGGATCGCCAGGAGCAACACGGCGCCGGCCATCACCCAGACCGCCCGTGTTCTCGTGAGCCCGGTGTTGTCGGTGAGTCCCGCCACGAGTACCTCGAACGCCGCGACGTCCGACAGGTAGGCCGCGCCGAAGAGTCCGACGAAGAACAACAAGCCGAACAGCCATCCGACGGGGATGTGCTCGAACACACCGGGCAGGGTCGAGAAGATCAGGCCGGGTCCGCTCGCCGGCTCGAGGCCCAGCGCAAACACCGCAGGGAAGATCGCAAAGCCGGCGAGGATTCCGGCGGCGAGGTCGCCGGAGGCCGTCCAGATGGCGGTGCGGGGAAGCCTGGCGGCCGGCGCGAGGTACGATCCGTACACGACCATGAACGTCCCGCCCAATGACAGGGAGAAGACGGCCTGGCCCAGGGCTGCGGCGACGACACCACCGTCCAGGACCGCGAGGTCGACTTTCAGCGCGTACCAGCGCACACCTTCCCACGCCCCGGGCAGGGTGAGCGACCGGGCGATGAGTATCAAGAGCATCACCACGAGCGCGGGGATGATGATCGTGCTCGCCCGCTCGATCCCGCGGCGTAGTCCTTTGAGCAGCACCGCGCAGCACGCGAGGATCACGACGGACGTGCAGGCCAGTTGGAGCACCAGCGATCGCGGTGCGACACCGTCGGTGGGGGGTAGGATCGCCGCCGGGTTCATCCCGACACCGATGGCTGCGGCGATCTCACCAAGCGCGTGGTACAGAACCCAGCCTACGACGTTCGTGTAATACGCCGTCGCCGCAGCCACGACGCCGAAGAAGCACCACCCAACGAGCCGCCCGGCGGGGAGGCCCCCGCGGGCAAACGCGCCGACCGGGCCCCGGCGGGTGTGACGGCCGAGCGTCCATTCCGTCACGAGTGCGGGGACGCCGACAGCCAGGACCGCGACGGCGTAGCAGAGGACGAACGCGGCGCCTCCGAATCGGCCCACCATGTAGGGGAGCCGCCACACGTTGCCGAGGCCGACCGCCACGCCGATCATGGTGAGCAGCGTGCCGGCCGGCGACCCGAACCGCGCGCGTTCGCTCACGCCGACGCGTGATGGGCCGCGGGCGAGTCCCTTCGAGTCACGGGCGCTGGTACGGAGTGATGTGCACAGGTCGCGACCGTCACGCGAGCGTCAAGCGATCATAGTCTTCCGGCGTATCGACGTCTGCCAGGGTCTCGCGTTGCCAATCGAGGAATATCGTGCGGGAACCGTGTCGCGTGGCCAGGGATTTCCCCACCCCGTCGCCCGTCGCCGACAGTAGGTCGCTGAAGACCGAGCGGTGGAATCCGAACGGTGGAGCAACGACGCCGTCGTAGCGGGCGGCGACGACTAAGGCGTCGCCCCGAATCAACGCATCCGCGATCTGCCGCAGCATGCCCTCGGTGACGCGCACCATGTCGGCGAGCAGCACCACGGTGGCGGCGGCCTCGGCCTGTATGTGCCGGAGTCCGGCATGCAGCGACGTGCTGGTGGGACCGGCGAACGCCGGGTTGATCACAACGTCGATCGGGAGATCGGCGAGCTCTGCCCGAACTGATTCGGCGTCGTGTCCCAAAACGGCGATCACCGGTTCCAGCCCGGCCGCCAGCGCACGCCGCGCCGCCCGCCGCACGAGGGTCTCGCCGTCCAGTCGCAGCAGCATCTTGTTGCGCCCCATGCGTCGGGACGCGCCCGCCGCGAGCACGATCCCCGCGACGGTCCGCCGGTCACGCCCGGCCGGCATCGCTTTTCGGCTGGTGGCTGCCGCCGTAGCGGACTGCAGTTATCTCGGCGAGGATCGCGAGCGCGATGTCGTGCGGCTGCCGACCGCCAAGGTCGAGTCCGATCGGTCCTCGGAGCTTGGCCAGCTCGGCGTCGGTGAGCCCCGCCCGCTTGAGGCGATCTCGGCGCGCCGCCTGGGTCTTGCGCGATCCGATCGCTCCGACGTAGGCCGCAGGCGACCGCAACGCGATGTCGAGCGCCGGCTCGTCGAACTTGGGGTCGTGCGACAGTACGCACACGTAGGTCGCGCCATCGAGGCCAACCCGCTCGAAGGCCTCGGTCGGCCAGGCGTGGATCAGCTCGTCGGCGTCCGGGAACCGTTCGCGGGTCAGGAACGCCTCGCGGCCGTCGGCCACGATAGTTCGGTAGCCGAGCGTCCGCGCGAGGGTGACCAACGCGGCAGCCACATGCACTCCACCGAAGATCACGAGTCGAGGCTGGCGCGGATGGACCTCGAAGAACACGCTCAGCTCGGTGCCGTCCGGGGCGACCACCGGTTCGGTGCGGCTCGTCTCGTGCTGGAGCGCGTCGAGCGCGCCGGCGCTCACGCGGTCCGCGACCGACGCGAGGGCGCGGGCAGCGTCGCGAGCCGCCCTGCCCGACGCGCCGCTCGGCGGCAGCGGGCCCGCCACGCGGCCGTCCTCGCCGACGACCATCGCGGCGCCGGGGGCCGGCCCGTCGAGCAGCGTCGCGATGACGACGCCGGCTCCCGTGCGCAGCGCTTCGACCAACTCCGGCCGGACCGCGGGTTCCACGAAGACGCGGATGGTACCGCCGCACGCCAACCCCACTTCCCACGCCGTCTCATCGCTCACGCCGAAGGTCACGACCTCCGGCGATCCGCGCTCGATGGCTTCGGCGATCTCGTACGCGGTGGCGCTTTCGACGCAGCCACCGGACACGGAGCCGGCGATACGGCCGCTCGCGGTGGCCAACAGACAGGCCCCGGCGGGGCGTGGGGCGGAGCCCCAGACGCTCGTGACCACGGCTCGGCCGAACGGCTCGCCGCCGGCGACGAACCGGTCGTAGTGGTCGAGAAGGTCCCGCATGGATTCAAAGATAGACCGGGGGACCGCACCGGCGGCAGATGGCCCGCTACGGCTCTCCCCGGCGTGTCGCGACGAGCTGGTGTGCCAGATCTTCGAGCGATGCCAACGTGCCGCACGGGAGGAATTCGTCAACGTACGGCAGCGCCGCCCGGAGGCCCTGTGTCGCCGGCTCGAACCCCGGCCGCCCGGCCAGGGGGTCCAGCCAGATCAGTCTGCGGCACGAGCGTCGCAGCGTGGCCATCTCCCGTGCGAGGAGGCCGGGATCGTCGCGCTCCCAGCCATCGGAGACCAGCAGCACGACGGCACCGCTGCGAACCGTGCGGCGGACCCACCTTCGATTGAGGGTGCGCAGGCTCGCGCCGATGCGCGTGCCGCCGCTCCAATCCACCACGGTATGAGCGACCCGATCGAGCGCCACGTCGGCGTCGCGTCGCCTGAGCTCACGAGTGACGCGCGTGAGCCGCGTCCCGAACACGAAGACCTCCACGGGGGCGGCGACCCGCGAGAGCGCGTGCGCGAATCGCAGGAGGAAACGGCTGTACCGCTCCATCGAGCCGCTGATGTCGAGAACCAACACGATCGGTCGCGGGCGGGTGGCGCGACGATGCCAGCGCCAGTCGAGCACCTCGCCGCCGGTTCTGAGGGAGCGCCGCAGCATGGTCCGCATCGCGAGTCGGCGGCCGCTGCGGCGCACGTTGGGCCGCCGGGCGGGTCGGCGCGGGAGGCTGGGCTGCAAGCTGGCGATCATGGCCCGCGCCTCGCGGGCTTCCTCGGGCGAGAGCTCGGCGAAGTCCTTGGTGCGAAGGCGCTCCACGACGCTCGCGCCCACTTGAACTATCGGCAGGTCGGCGGTCACGGCCGCTTCCCTCCCCGCCGTCGGGTCCGTCGGCTCCGCACGCCGGCGTCGGGCGATCCGCGGGAGCCGAGTTGCGGGCGCGGCGGCGAGGGGGGCGCGCCGAAAGAAGAGGTCGAACGCGGCGTCGTAGATCGGCCGTTCGTCGCGCCGGCGCGTGAAGAGCGCACGGCCGGCCGCCTTGAGATCCGCGCGTCGCGCCACCCCGAGGAGGGTGACGACCCGTAAGAAGTCACGTTGCGCGTCGATCCCGACGCTGAGGCCGGCCTGCCGGAGCGTCCGCCCGAACTGGACGAGGTTCGCCATCAGGATGGCGCCGTCGGGGTCAGGAGGCTTTGAGCTCACGGAGCAGCTCGTGGGCGCCCCCGTCACGCATCATCGCCAGATCCTCCTGGTACTTGAGCAGCGCACCTAGCGTGCGCTGCACGTGTTCCGTCTCGAGTCGCTCCGCGCCGAGCGCCACCAGCGCTGCTGACCAGTCGAGCGTTTCGGCGATGCCGGGGATCTTCGTCAAGTCGGCGGTGCGGAGGCGTTGTACGAAGGCCACCACGTCTCGCGCCAACGCCCGCGGCAGGCCGGGAAGGCGGGCGTCGAGAATGGCAAGTTCCCGCTCGGCCGACGGGTAGTCGATCCAGTGATAGAGGCACCGCCGCTTCAGGGCGTCATGCACCTCGCGCGTGCGGTTGCTGGTGACCATCACACGCGGGCGGTGCGTCGCGCGGATCGTCCCGATCTCGGGGATCGTCACCGCGAAGTCGGCGAGGAGCTCGAGCAAGAACGCCTCGAACTCCTCGTCCGCCCGGTCGATCTCGTCAATCAGCAGCACCGGCGGCTCATCCGTTCGGCTCTCGAGAGCGCGAAGGAGCGGCCGCCGCAAGAGGAACTCTTCGGTGAAGATATCCCGGGCCGCGGCCTCCCTGGCCTCGCCGCGCGCTTCGAGAAGACGAATATGCAATAGCTGTCGCGGGTAATCCCACTCGTAGACCGCGGTGTTGACGTCAATCCCCTCGTAGCACTGGAGCCGGATCAACTCGGCGCCGAGCGCGGCCGCGAGGGCGACGGCGACTTCGGTCTTGCCCACGCCCGCCTCGCCTTCGAGCATGAGCGGACGCTCGAGCGTGAGCGCGAGGTAGACTGCCGTGGCCAGGTCCCGATCGGCGACGTAGCGTTGCGCGGCGAGCGCGGACTGCAGGGAGTCGATCGTGACGGTCATGGGCGCGCAGTCAACGGGTTACGCGGTTCGAGACGGATGTCAGGCGCCAGCGGCCGACGCGCGCTCGGCGAAGGTCTGCCAGAACTCTTCGGTGAGCTTTCGGGCCGTTCCCTTGAGCAGTCGTGCCCCCACGCTGGCCACGGTCCCGTGAACGTTGGCGTCCGCCTTCCAGGCGAGCTGCGTGCGGTCCGGTGCGCGCTCGTGGAGTGCGACGGACGTCTCGACGTGCACGTTCGAGCCCGGCGCCTGGCCGCGCGCGTTCATGATCGCGCTGCTCGGCCGGTCGAGGTGGGTCAGTTCGACGTCGAATTTGAAGCGGAGCTTGATCGCGCCGACGCCGAAGCCCGCCGTTACGAGGAAGTGGGTATCATCGATCTTTTCGACCGACTCGACGCCAGGCGCCGCGGATGCCACGAAGTCGGGATCCAGGAGCAGGGTCCACACGCGATCCCGAGGGAGCGCGATCTCCGGCGTGCCGGAGAAGTCGAGGCGCACGGGTCACCCGGCGCGCTGCAGCGCCGCCGTGAGCGCCCGTCGGCCCGCCACTTCGCCCAGGTGGAGCCGGTAGTTCGCCGGCGCATGAATGTCGTCATTGGCCGTGACGCCGGCGACGGCGGCCGTGGCGACGTCGGCGATCACGTCGGCCTCACCTTTGGTGTCCGTCAGGCGTGATGCATCGGCGACGAACGGTGTGTCGGCGAGCCCGGTGAAGGCCAGGCTCGCCTGCTTGATCGTGCGCCGGGACAGGCTCACCACGGCGGCCGCACCGACGATGGCGTAGCCGGATGCTTTCTGTTCGAAGCTGACGTACGCGGTTCCGGTGTGCTTGGGCAGCGTCGGCAAGTGGATGTCGGTCAGAAGTTCGTCGGCCTTGAGCGCCGTGGTGAACGGCCCGGTGAAGAAATCGGCGGCCGGCACAGTGCGTTTGCCTCGAGCTGACTGCAGCGTGAAGGTCGCCCCGAGCGCCAGCATGACAGCGGGGAGATCCGAGGCTGGGTCGGCGTGGGCCAGGCTGCCACCCACTGTGCCGAGGTTCCGGACCTGCCGGTCGGCGATGCCGGCCGTTACTTCGGCGAGAACGGCGTAGCGTGCGTGGATCAGTTCCGATTCGAGCACCGCCCGGTACGAGGTTGCGGCGCCGATCCGGACGCCCCCCCGCGCCTTCTGAATCCCCTGCAGCTTTGCGAGATGGCCGATGTCCACGAGGCGGGGCGCCTGCGCGAGACGGAAGCGCAGGAGCGGTAGCAGTGTCTGCCCCCCGGCGATCACCTTCGTGCCGTCGTTCGCGGCGAGCGCCTTGAGGGCGCCGTTGAGGGAGCGGGCACGCGTGTAGGCAAAGGCGGATGGGATCATCGGGCGCCTCCCTGGGCCTGCTGGATCGCGGCCCAGACCCTGGCCGGCGTGAGCGGTTTGTCGATATGCCTGACGCCGAGCGGCGCGAGTGCATCGCACACCGCGTTCACGAGCGTGGGGACCGACGCGATCGTCCCGGTCTCGCCGACGCCCTTCACGCCGAGGGGGTTCACCTGCGTGGGCGTCACCGTGTGGTCCACCTCGATCGACGGCATCTGAGACGCCTTCGGTACCGCGTAGTCCATGAGCGTGCCCGTGAGGAGCTGACCGTCCTCGTCGTAGACGGCGACCTCCTGCAGCGCCTCGCCTAGGCCCTGGACCACGCCGCCCTGCACCTGGCCCTCGACGATCATCGGATTGATCTGGGGACCGCAGTCGTCGACGGCGACGTAACGCAGGATCGTGACTTCGCCTGTCTCGACCGCCACCTCGACGGTGCATATGTGTGTGCCGAACGGGTATACGAAGTTGCTCGGGTCGAAGAAAGCGCTGGCCTCGAGGCCCGGTTCGACCCCCTCGGGGAGATTCCACGCGACGTTCGCGGCCAGTGCGAGATCGCCGAAGCTCTTGGCTTGATCAGGTGAGCCCTTCACGACGAAGCGGCCGTCCTTCCACTCGAGATCGCCCTCGCTCGCTTCGAGGAGGTGGGCGGCGATCTTCTTGCTCTTTTCCTTCACGCGCTGCGCGGCGAGCTTCACCGCCGCGCCGCCTACGGCCGTGGTGCGGCTGCCATACGTGCCCCACCCCTGGGGCGTGGTCTCGGTGTCGCCAGCCACGATCTCCACGTTCTCGATGGGCACCCCGAACTCGTCGGCCACGATCTGCGCGAAGGTGGTCTCCTCTCCCTGGCCGTGCGGCTTGACGCCGATATACACGCGCACGACGCCAGTGGGGTACACGCGCACGATGGCGCTGTCGTAGAGGCCACCGCCGAAGCCGACGGCGCCCGCCACCTGCGAGGGACCGAGCCCGCAGATCTCCGTGTAGGTGGTCACACCGATCCCCAGGTAGCGCTTCTCCCGGCGCGCCCGCTCCTGTTCCGCACGGAACGTCTTGTAGTCGATGAGCCGGAGGGCCTTGTCGAGCGCCGCCTCGTAGTTGCCGGAGTCGTAGGTGAGCCCGGTCGCGACGGTGTAGGGGAACTTGTCCTTGGGAATCAGGTTCTTGCGCCGTACGTCGACCGGATCCATCTCAATCTCACGCGCGTACAGGTCTACCAGCCGCTCGACGAGAAACGTCGCCTCGGGTCGGCCCGCGCCGCGGTAGGCATCTACCGGCGTGGTCGTGGTGTACACGCCGTGCACCGTCCCATCGATATTCGCGATGGTGTACGCGCCGGAGTACATGAGGCCGTGCAAGATGGTCGGAACGCCGGGCCCAGCGGTGGAGGCGTAGGCGCCGAGGCCGGCGTACACCCTCGTGCGGAGGCCGGTGATTCGCCCGTCCTTCGTGCCGCACAGTTCTACGTACTCGATGTGGTCGCGACCGTGGATCGTGGCTTTGTAGTTTTCCGATCGGTCCTCGGTCCATTTCACCGGCCGCTTGAGGTCCATGGCGGCGAAGCCCACCAGCGCCTCGTCGGCGTACACCGGGATCTTCGATCCGAACCCCCCGCCCACCTCGGGCGAAATCACGCGCACCTTGTGCTCGGGCAGCTTGAGCATCACGGAGCACAAGAAGCGATGGATGTGCGGGTTCTGGCTCGTGACCCACAGCGTGAGTTGGCCGGTGGCCGCGTTGTAGGTGCCGACCGCCGCCCTGGGCTCGATGGCGGTCGGCTGCAGCCGTGGTTGGAGGATCTTCTGCGCCACCTTGACGTCGGCCGAGGCGAACGCCTGCGCCGCGTCGCCACCCGAGACCTTCCAGGTGAACCCGATGTTGTTCGGGACCTCCTCGTGGAGCCGTGGGGCGCCGGCCTGGGTCGCCCGCTCGGGATCGGTGATCGCTTCCAGGGGGTCGTAGTCTACCTCAATCAGGTCGAGCGCGTCGCGGGCGGCGGCTCGGGACCGGGCCACCACCAACGCGACGCCGTCGCCGACGTAGCGCACCTTGTCGTGCGCCAGGAGCGGGTGCGGTGGGACCTTGAGGTCGGAGTCGGGGATGTTCCAGGCGCACGGGACGGGCGTGACCCGGTCTTTGATGTCCGCGCCGGTGTACACCGCGACGACACCCGGCGCACTCCGCGCCTTGCGGACGTCTACCGAGCGAAGACGGGCGTGCGCATAGGGGCTCCGGTGAATGGCGGCGAACAGCAACCCCGGCAGCTTGACGTCGTCGGTGTAGGTGGCCGCGCCCGTGATGAGGCGAGGGTCCTCTCGGCGCTTGATGCCTGAGCCGAACAGTGTGGCCATCGGGCCTCCTTCAGCGCGTGGCGCCGGCGGTCGCGCCGGCCCGCAGCTCCGCGGCCGCCGCCTTGATGGCGGCCACGATGTTCTGGTAGCCGGTGCAGCGACAGTAGTTGCCCTCGATGCCGCGACGGATCTCCTCGTCGGACGGGTCGGCGTGCTCGTCGAGCAGGTCGACTGCGGTCAGGATCATGCCCGGCGTGCAGAAGCCGCACTGCAGTCCGTGATGCTCCCAGAACGCTCGCTGGAGCGGGTGGAGATCCCCGTTCGGCGCGAGGCCCTCAATGGTGGTAATCTCCCGTCCATCGGTTTGGACGGCGAGCACCGCGCAGCTCTTCACGGCACGGCCGTCGAGCAGCACGGTGCACGCGCCGCACTGCGACGTGTCGCATCCCACGTGCGTCCCGGTCAGATTGAGGTCCTCGCGCAACACGTGCACGAGGAGCGCCCGCGGCTCGACCTCCAGGGTGTGCGCCGAGCCGTTGACGGTGATGGTGAGCGATTGGGTCATGAGTGGCACTCCCACGAGATGCGGGCGGCTGACCGGGGTGCGCCCGCGCTCGTGGGCGGCCGCCGGTCTGACGCTCGCATGAGGACGGGTAGCGTATCGGCGCCCGCGGGGGCGGTCAAGAGCGTCACAGCGTCAGCAGACACCATTCCTTGTCACACGGCGCCGTTCCCATCTGAAGCCCCGTGTCCCGCGCGACCAGAATGTTGTTGGAGTGATTGAAACCGAAGGCGTTGTCGGGATCATAGAGCCCCGGCTCGTTGGAAAAGTGCATGCCCGCCCGCAACACAGTGTAGTCTCCAAGCGCGTGGTAGGGCGGCTGATGTCCCTCCATGCCCTCACCGTGGCCGGGCCGATGATAGACGAGCTTCGCGCACCGGTTCTTGACCTGATACTCGTGCACGGCCTTGGCCACGCTCGAGCACGTGTTGCCCTCCCGCGACTGCTCCGCCTGGATGAAGTACGACGCGGTGTGCACTTCCCACACGTGCTGCTGCCACTCCGTCCACGGGGCGAACAGGAACGAGCGGTATTGCTCGCCGCCATACCCGCCGAGGCGGACCACGCCGGCGAACTGGAGGGCGTGGCCGGGCTCGATACGGGCCCAGGAGACCTGGTTGGGGTGCGGGTACGCCGTCTTGCGGCCCGTGCGGCATCCCACTCCCACATCGATTCCCACCGCGTTGTGCGGCTCGCCATCCTGAGGAATGTCTTCCATGAGACGGTGCATCCCCCATTGGCGTGCGGCGTTTTCCACTTCCCAGTCAAGGGTGCCGCTGCCGCGCTCGATGAGGTAGTTGCGCACGAAGGCATGGAGCTCCGAGAAATAGTCCATCGCCCGCTGGGTCAGCCGGTTCTCCGCGTCGTCCTTCACCATCCGGTGGCGCATGAGAATGTCGTAGACGTCGACGAATTGCGCGGTGGGGATCGCTTTCGCGACGAAGCCGAACTTCCCGCTGTCCGGTCGGTGCTTCTTCGGCACCTCGATCTCGCCGAAGACGCTGAGGCGTTTCGCGTCGTCTTGGCCCGGCAGCACCCCGATCTCCGCCGCCGCGCCGCTGTCGATCCCGATGGTCCGACTGCCATACCCCAGGCGGTCCAGCGTCTCGCCCCACCACCGGTAGATGTTGACCGTGTCGCCCTGCTGCACTTGTTGCTGATCGGGGCGCCCGCCGGCGGCATGGTGATAATCGAAGTAGGAATGCGCCGCGGTGTTCCACCACCCTTCTACGAGCGAGTGGTCGAGGTACGGGTGCAGCCAGATACACCCTTCGTCGTCGTCCATGGGCAGGAAACAGGCGAAGGGACGCTCCGTGGTCGAGTGGAGTAGTCCCGTAGCGTAGATGATGTTCCACCGCTGGGTGAGAAGCAGACCGCCGTCCACCCCGCGCCGACGTGCCTCCGCTTTGAGCGCCTTGGCTTTCGCCTTGTACCACGCCAGCGGCAGCCGGTGTCCCTCCGCCGCCGCCGGTAGCGCGCTGCGGCGCTTCCGTTGCTCCTTGCGCAACAGCACGAAACTGTCGGACGACTCCGCACGCGACATCGCGCGTTCGTCGGGCCATGCCTCACGCGGGCCAAGCACCAACGCGCTCCCGGCGCCGAGCCCGGCCATCCTGATGAACTGCCGTCGGTCGAGTGCCATGGTGACTCCTTACCCAGTGTCGGTGGCGCCATCACGCTCGGCGATGACGGTCCGCCGGTCGCGGGGCCAGGGGAGGGTGCGATGCCGCCGAGTCGCGATCGAGGAATGCCGGCACCGCTGGAACCGCGGCCACCGTGAGAGGCTCGTGAACCGTGTCACACGTCTTCCGCTCGCCCAGGAGGGGACGGATAGGCTACCCCCGCCGACGGCCGGACGTAAGTGCCTGGACCGGCCCGCGACCGTTACTTGGCGCCCAGTGCCTTGGCGGCCTTGTCGACGTCTCCGGGCGCCACCCAGACGATCGCGCCGAACCGGCCGCCAACGCGCACCGCATCCATTGCCGTCACGTTGATCTTCGCGGCGCCCAACTTACCGAGAATGTCGGCGGCGGCCCCGACGCGGTCGTCGCCTTCGGCGAGAAACGCCGTCTTCTTCGGGCTCAGCGTGACGTTAGCCTGCTTCGCTGCCTTCGTGAAGGCCGCGGCGTCCTGGGGGAAGAAATCGAGCTGTGAGGCTTTCTCTCCGGGGAACGCGTGGAACGCGAGCAGATTGACGCCTGCGCCCTTGAGCGCGTTGAGCACGCGCGCGCCCTCGCCGGGCTTGTTGGGGATGGTGGTATAGAAGTAGTCGATCTTTCGGATGGTGTCGGCCATGGCCGCCTCCCGGTAGGTGTCGGGCTTTGCCGTTTACCCCTTGATGTATGGACGGCTGCCCGTCGGGAGGCAAGCACCGCCGCACGCTATCCCCGATCACGCCCTTTGATACGGCGTTGGACGTAGGATCGGATCGCCGTGTGGATCTCCGGGCTGGCCCACGCCCGCGCCACCTCGGCATCCGCCGCCCGCGCTTGGCGGTCGATGCGTTCCAGGACGGGTTGCCGCAACTGGCGTTTGGTGAGCGCGAATGTCGCTTTCGGGATCGCGGCGAGCTGTCGAACCACCTCCGTGGCCCGGGGGACCAACGCGTCCGGTGTCGCGGTCTCGTCGATCAGCCCGCGCTTCAGCGCGTCCCGCACGGCGTAGGTCTTGCCAAGGTACACGATCTCCTGGAGCCGGTCGGCCGGCGCTCCGAACCGCAGGATTTCGAGGGCGATCGCGGGAAACGGCACGCCGACCGGAAGTTCGGGGACGCCGATCGTGCTGTTCCCCTCAACCATGAGCCGGTAGTCGCACGCGAATGCGAGCACGCATCCGCCGGCCACCGCGTGCCCATTGAGTGCCGCCACCACGGGCCGCGGGAACGTAAAGAGACGGCGGAGCGAGCGGTCCAGCGTCGGAAGGAACGCATCCAGATAGGCCGGCCCGCCCTCGAGCACCCGAAACAGGTCGACGCCGGCGGAGAAGATGGCTCCCGTCCCCGTCAACACGATACCGTCGAGCGTCCCCGACTTCTCGACCGCGTCGAGCTCGGCGGCGAGCGCCGCCAGCAGCTCGGTATCGAGCGCACTCGCCTTGCCGTGCGCCAACCGCAGCACGGCGATCCCGTCGTCGTCGTCGCGCTGAATCATGCGGTGGCCTTCCCGTTCATGCGGACCGTCGCGGCACGGAGAAGCGGCAGGAGCGACCGGCCCCTGCCGCATCCGACCTTCACGTGCGCGCTCCATGTGCCACGTCCGGCGAGTTCAGCGGCATCGAAAACGAACCGCCCCGTGCGTCTGTGGGCAATCTCGCCACCGCAGGTGCAGAAGTCCACGGCGGCCGGGCCGCGAGAAGGCGGATGCCGCGCCGGCTGACGGCGCCGCTCGGTCGTGGCTCGATGTCTTGGAGGGTTCCCGAACTGCGCGGGATCAGGCCACGCGGGCGAGCCAGCGTGCCACGACCTCCGCGCAGCGCTCACGCAACTGCTCGGTGACTGCGCCGCGATCCTGGGCGAGCGGCTTGAGAAGCGGGAGGACACCTTCGGCGATGCCGGTGCGCACCGCGGCCGGGCAGTCGGTCCAGAGGCGGTGGACTACGTCAGCTATCCGTTCGGCGGGCGTGCCCGACCTCGCGAGGAACTCTTCGGGCAGGCGCCGGGCCTGTTGGCGATCGTCATCGGAGAGCTCTCGGCGGGCGCGGCGCCCGTACTCACCACGGCGATCTGCGATACGTCGCCGCAGCAACCCGCCGCGGCGCACCTGCCCGCGCCGGTCCCCGCCGCGCCGCCGCTCCTCCGCCACGACCTGGGAGCCGCCGCGCCGCTCGCCGTGGCGGCGCTCCTCACCGGAACGGCGGTCGGCGCCCGAGCGGCGCTGGCCGCGCCGAACCTGGAACTCTGCGATCTGCGTCATCAGTGCTGCCGAGCCTCCTCCCTCGCGTCACGGCCGCCGTGCCCCGGGACTTGGACGAGCGGCCGTCTACTTTCTCGCCGCCGCGCCTTGACGGGCGCCGCGGACGAGATCCACGACCACCTCGACGACCCGTTCCCGGGCGTGGTCCACTTCCTGCTGCATCGTGACCTTGCTGTCGAGGAGGTTGGCGTGCTCGCGGCGCTTGATCGCCTCTTCGAACTTCCCAAGGGCTCCCTGCAGCTGCTGCATCATCTCCTTACCACCCGGCATGGCGTGCCCCGCTTTCGTCGGTGTACCTGTGACATAGCGACCTGCGGGCTGGCTCGCAAGCCTGGCCACCGCTGCGCCGACGGTGTTGCGGCGAGCGCAACGGCGTGCGTGCGTCGGGAGCGGCGTCAGACGCCCTCGGCGACCGGGACGAGGTCGCCGCCCCCCTGGCGGGCCGGCCGTGTCGCCGAGACATTGTGGCACGTCGCTGGCGTGGAGCACCACCGCGCCTGCCGTGTCGCTCTCAGGGGGAGGAAGCGCGATCATGACAATCCTCGGTACGGCGATGCTCGCCGCGGCAGCGGTTGCGTCGCTTCCGCAAGCGTCCGTTCCACTGTACGACGATCTCGGAAGTCACCACCATGCCATCACCGCGGCCAACCCGCAGACCCAACGCTACTTCGATCAGGGGTTGCGCCTCGTGTACGCGTTCAATCACGCCGAGGCCGTCAGGGCCTTCCAGGAAGCCGAGCGCCGCGATCCGCGGTGCGCCATGTGCCCCTGGGGCATCGCGCTGGCGTACGGTCCGAATATCAACGCGCCGATGGACTCTGCCGCGGCGGTCGCGGCGTACGCCGCGATCCAGCGGGCGGTGGCGCGGAGTTCCGCCGGGACCTCGAAGGAACGCGCGCTGATTACCGCCTTGTCGCAGCGCTATGCCGCGGCCCCCATCGCGGACCGTCCGCCGCTCGACTCCGCCTACGCGCGCGCCATGGCACGGGTCGCGGATGCCTATCCTGCGGACGGCGACGTCCAGGTGCTCTACGCCGACGCCTTGATGAACTTGAGCCCGTGGAACTACTGGACGCGCGACGGTAGCCCCCGACCGGACACGCCGGAGGTCTTGAGACGTCTCGAAACCGTGATGCAGCGAGACCCCGACAACCCCGGTGCATGCCATCTCTTCATCCATGCGGTCGAAGCGACCACGCCGGAGCGGGCGGTCCCATGTGCTGAGCGGCTGGCAGGTCTGATGCCGGGCGCGGGCCACATCGTGCACATGCCGGGGCATATCTACGTGCGAGTCGGGCGGTACGCGGACGCCATTGAGGCGAACCGGCACGCGGTGCACGCCGACGAGTCGTACCTCGAGGGTCCGTCGGCCCTCAAGCACGGCATCTACGCGCAGGGCTATTACCCGCACAACTATCACTTCATGAGCTTCGCCGCGAGCATGGCGGGGCGGAGTGCCATCGCCATTTCCGCCGCCCGCGCGGTTGTGGCGACGATCGGGCCGGACATCGTGCGGGAGGTAGGCTGGCTCGAGGCGATCACGCCCGTCACCTATTGGACGCTCACGACCTTTGGACGGTGGGACGAGATTCTACGTGAGCCGCTCCCACCGCCGGAGTTTCGCTTTGCGACCGCGATGGCTTACTACGCCAGGGGTGTGGCGCTTGCTGCCGCCGGGCGAGATGAGGAGGCGCGGGCGACGCTCGATACGTTGGCCGCCGTCGCGCAGGTATTACCGCCGGGCGATAACCAGGTTGCGACCCAGATCGCGGCGCATGCGTTGATGGGGGAGATGGCCGCGCGGCGCGGCGACGTAGCCGACGCGATCGATCACTTCCGGCTCGCCGTCGACCTGGAAGACGGGCTCACCTACAACGAGCCGCCCACGTGGTATTACCCCATGCGTCATTCGCTCGGAAAGGCGTTGCTGGCGGCCGGTCGGCCCGCCGAGGCGGAAACCGTGTATCGCGAAGACCTCGAGCGATTTCCCGAGAACGGGTGGTCGCTCTACGGCCTGACGGAGGCGTTGCGCGCACAAGGCAAAGCCCCGGAGGCCGACGCGGCGGCGCAGCGGCTGCGTCGCGCGTGGGCGGGGGCCGACGTCACGCTCACGGGGTCGCGCTTCTAGCGGGGGGCTCGGGGGCGCCTCAGCGCCTGTCGCCCGCTCGATCCGGAGACCACCGAGGTTCGCGGCGTTGCCGCGTCCTAGCGCTCGCGGGAGCTTGCGCCGCGTCGTCGGCGTTCGGAGGCTCGGCGACGAGCGTAGTGGCGTCTCGCCTTCGCGCGATTGCCGCAGTCGCGCATGTCGCACCACCGGCGGCTCCGGTTACGGCTCTCATCGCAGAACAGCCAGGCGCAGCTGTCGTCGCCGCACGCCTTGACTCGGCGCACGTCGTCCGAGGTCAACAACTCGGTGGCGGATCGTGCGATCGCCCAGAGCATGCTGTCGAGCGCCTGGTGCGGTGCCGCGTACCGCACCGTGCAGCACGGCTCACCGCCGGCGAGCTCGAGGTGCCGTAACGCCTCCCCCCACTCCCGGTTCAACATGGCTAGATCGGCGGCGGACGGCTGCTGTCCCGCGCTCGCACTGGTGAAGATCCGGAACAGTGCCTCACGCAGCTCCACCGCGCGCCGCAGCACCGCCGCCGCTTCGTCCGGACGCCGCCGTGCCGCGCCGTGCAGGGCGCGGGTGGCGGCTCGTTCGAGGGCGCCGGCGTGGACGCTCCAGCGCACGAGATCCTCGTAGGTCGTGAGGTAGTCCTTGCGCGCTCCGGCGTGCCGTCCGCTCACCGTATTGGTGAAGTCCAGGCTCAGGCGGCCGCCGATGAGTTTCGGCGCGTCCGGCGATCCGGGGTTCGTGGTTTGCGACAGGGGTGTCATCGAGTCACCATATAACCATCATGCACCACTTGACAGGTTATGTCAAGCAACCCATATTCTAACCGGCGATCAGTTGATATATGGGTTACCACCCCTGGGGCCGGGCGCGGTGGCCCTGCGGCGCGGCGCCCACGGGAACGGGTGGAGTCGGGCGGGCGAGCGGGGAACCTGGTGGTCATAGGAGGGTTTTCCTGGCAAATGGGGATTCTTTCCGAGCGGTACTCGATTTCCGGCCCGCGGCGCGCCGCAGCGCCTCGGGTTGAGGCCGCCGCCCATCTCGAGCGGCTCCGGTCGGCCGTGGCCGATCGCTACGCGATCCGCCGGCCCATCGGCCGAGGCGGGAGCGCGACGGTGTATCTCGGCTGGGACTTGAAGCACGACCGGCGGGTGGCGGTCAAAGTCCTGGGCCCCGGTTTCGCGACCGCGGTGGGGACGGAGCGGTTTCTCCGCGAGATCCGGATCACCGCCGCTCTCCAGCATCCCCACATCCTGCCGCTGCTGGATTCGGGCTCCGAGGACGAAATCCTCTATTTCGTGACTCCCTACGTCGATGGGCCGACGCTGCGCGCGCGGCTCGTCGCCTCCGGTCGGTTCCCACTCGAGGAGGTGATGCGGATCGGGCGTGAAGTGGCCGATGCGCTCGCCTACGCCCATCGGCACGGCGTCGTCCATCTCGACATCAAGCCGGAAAACATTCTGTTGTCGGATGGACATGCGGTGATCGCGGACTTCGGAATCGCACGAGCGGTGTGCGACGGATGCCGGGAGACATCTTGGACGCCGCCGAGTCTCATCGTCGGGACGCCCGAGTACATGAGTCCGGAGCAGGCGGAAGGCGCCACCGCCCTGGATGCCCGGAGCGACATCTACAGCCTGGCCTGCGTACTCTACGAGATGCTCGTGGGGAGCCCGCCGTTCAGCGGGGACTCGGTGGAGCGGGTTGCCTACCAGCACTGGAATGCTCCGCCCCCCGGACTGCGGGGGGTCAGGGCCGACGTGCCGCCCGATATCGAGGACGCGCTGCGCCGCGCGCTGGCCAAACGCCCCGAGGAGCGGCCGGCCACCGTCGCGGAGATCGCCGCGGTGCTGCGCTCAGCGTGTTCCCGTTACTTCGACGAGGCCGGCGGGGTATCGGTCCAGCGCCGCGGAACGCGAGGCACCAGGCCGCTCGCCTAGTAGCACGCTACAGCGAATTCAAGAACGCGAGAATCGCCTCGCGCTGGGCGGGCGTCAGCGCCTGAAACGCATCGCGCGACGACGACGCCTCGCCGCCATGCAGCAGGATCGCGGCTTCGATGGTCGGCGCACGCCCATCGTGCAGGAACCGGGCCGCGTGCCGCAGCCCCATCAATGGCTCCGTACGGAACTCGGACCGTCCGGCCACCAATCCGAGGCAGATATCCGCCAGCTCGGCGCCCATGTCGTGGAGCAACAGGTCGGTGTACGCCGTGACCTCGCGGTTCGCGAACGCCCTGATCGGGTGATCGCCCGTCCGTAGCGTCGGTGTGTGGCACTTCGCACATCCGATCTCCGCGAAGTGCGCCCGGCCCTCCCGCGCTTGCCTGCTCAGCTTCATCGGGGCCGGCGGTGCCAGGAACCGTGTGAAGGCGTCGGTGAGCGCGACCCGTTCGGCGTCGAGCTCCGGCTCCGGCAGCGGGTCCACGCCCGGCGGGATCGGCTGTCCGGCGACGGTTCCCTCGTCCGGGATGTTGGGTACCGTGACGCCCTGTTCGATCTGAAAGGCGCCTTCGTTGAACTCGGCGAGCGTTGGGACGAGCGCTTTGCGGCCGAATCGCCCCACCCGCCCGTCGAAGAACCGGTTCACGCGGCCGGAGATGCCGTCGCCATCGCGGTCATCCGGATCGGCCAGCGCGAGGATCGTCTCCTCCGGCACTGCGTCCAGGAATCCGAACCCGAACACGTCCGGCGTCGTACGGGTCGCCCGGTCGGCTCCCGCGGGAATCGGCTCGGAGTCGATGCCGAGGGCGTCGCGGAGTGCCGCGGTGAACTGCTGCTGAAAGACCGGGCCGCCGCGATCGGCGAGGGGGTCGCAGAACCCGTTCGGCAAGACGGCGCTCGCGTGGATTTCGGTGATGACGCCGCCACCGCCCGAGACGGGCTGCGCGTGGCAGGTTGCGCATCCCGTGCCGTTGAAGAGGGGGCCCAATCCGGTCGCCGCCGTGAACACACTATCGAAGATCGGGCGTCCCGCGTCGAACTGCGTACGCTGCGCTGCGGTGAGGCCGCGAATCGGGTCGCCGAGCTGCGGCGGTTTGGGGCAGGCGACGAAGATCAGCAGGCCCGCGGTGAGCAGTGCCGCCGAGCGGACATCTCTCACCGCGCTCATGTTCCACCACCTTCAGACATCCGTCGCGCCTCCAGGCGCTGGACACGATTGCCGGCGGGCGTCCGTTGATACTCGATGTGGAGCACGAGGCCCGCGCCCAACTCGTCCAGCCGTGCGGGCCGACCCTCCATCGTGATGCGGCTCTGCTGGTCGACGCGCAGTGTCACGACCTTGAGCGCGTGCGACACACCGGTGATCAGGCGGAACGTACCGGCTGCGGCGTCGATGGAAAGGCACGTGCCCGTGAGGGTGTCGGCCACCTGCGATCTGGGCTCGAGCGCATCGCCGGCCGCCGCCGCCGGGCGCGCCGTGCCGCCAAGCGCCAGGCCGACGGCTGCCACCGTCGGCAGCAGGCAGTGGAGTGGTGTGAAAAGACGCATGAGATCTCCTCTCGACCGCGCCGGATGAACCGGGGGCGCGAGCAGCCGGCGCCACCGACTGCAGTCCGCGCAGGATCCGGCGCTTGCGTTGTCGTTCGCGACGCCAAGAGCCAGCTTGCGAGATACTGGGACGTGTTACAAGGCCCGATGTGGGGCGTAGGGTGTCGTAATTGAGACATTCTTGGCGCGGATAAGTAACGCGCCGCGAGCCATCACACGCGCGAGAACGGCGCGTCGTCGATCGCCATCCGCTCCTCCGCCGTCAGCTCGAGCTCGGCGGCGCCAACCGAATCCAGAGCGTGGTCCACCGATCGGGCACCCGGTATCGGGAGCACGGTGGGACCCGTGGCGAGGACCCACGCGACTGCCACGGCGTGCGCCGAGGCTCCGTGCCGCTTTCCGAGGTCTCGCAGGACGGGATGGTCAGGTAGCTTCCTGTTGAGACGTCCGCCGCCCAGCGGACTGTAGGCGATGAAGGCGATGCCGTGCGTGGCGCAGTGTCGCACGACGCCGGTCTCCAGCGCTTCCCGGAAGAACGGGTTGAGCCGGTTCTGCACGCTGACGACGGGAACGATCGCGCGGGCGATCTCGATCTCGCGGACCGACACGTTCGACAGTCCGACCCAGCGGATACGGCCCTGGGATCGCAGATCGGACAGTGCTCCGACGCTGTCGGCAAACGGCACGGCCGGATCCGGGGCGTGGAGCTGATAGAGGTCGATCCGCTCGATGCCCAGGGCGGCAAGTGACCGCTCGCATGCACGTTTCAGGCGATCGGGCCGGGCATCACGTTCCCAGCGCCCCTGCGGCCGGGTGAGCCCACCTTTCGTGGCGACGACAACGGCGTGACGATCGCCCGACCAGGATCGCAGGGCCGCCCCGATCAGCCGTTCGTTATGGCCGATGTCGTTGTCGTCCAGGCAGTAAACGTCGGCGGTGTCGATCAGCGTCACACCCGCGTCAAGCACGGCGTGGATCACGCGTATCGCCTGATCCTCAGGCGGTCGGTCGGTGATCGAAAGGGGCATGCCGCCGAAACCGATGCACGACACGACCGTCGCCCCAGGTCCGAGATTTCGCGTGAGCATGTGTTCGTAACTCCACTCGGGATTGGCGGTTGGCACGAGCTAGTTTATGAGGAACTTGAAGGCGGCCGGTCACGAGGCAACGATACTACGGGCGCCGACCGTCCGCGACTGAGGCGCCACTCGCCACGGAAACCTCGCGTTTTCGCTGCCGGTTCCAAATGGTGCCCCCGGCGCGAAGGCGGTGGCCGGCCCGTGCCTCGCGTTGCGAACGGCTGGCTGGTCTCGATCCCGCCTGGATGTGTCCGGTCATCGCGCGTAACGTTCGGAAGTTGAGGAAGTGGCGTCGGGTCGGCGGGGACGCTCCCACGACGGCGCCGGGGTGTATCCCAAAGGGGGGTTCATGTCGATCTCGATCCAGTGTCGGAGGAAGATGGCGCCGCTGCTCGTGGCGCTCCTGATTGCCGGTGGCTCCGCGCCGCTGAGGGCCCAGGCGGTGCCCGCGTCCGGCGCCGCGGCCGTCCAGCGCCTCGAGGCGTCGCCGCGCCATGGCGAGTGGGTGCGCTACGATGTCGGCGGTGGCGATAGCGTCACAGCGTGGGTCGTCTATCCCGAGCGTCGCGACCCCGCGCCGGTGGTCATCGTGATACATGAGATCTACGGGCTCACCGATTGGATCCGAGCGGTGGCGGACCAGCTGGCGGCCGATGGGTTCATCGCGGTCGCCCCCGACCTGCTGAGCGGCAAGGGACCCGGGGGTGGTGGCACTGCGTCGGTCGACCAGCAAGGCGCCGTTCGGCTGATTCGTGCGTTGGACCCGGGAGAGGTGACTCGCCGACTGAATGCCGCAGCTCGCTACGGCGTCTCCCGCCCCGCCGCCCGCAACGCCGTGGCCAGCATCGGGTTCTGCTGGGGCGGAAGCACGAGTTTCCGGTACGCCACGATGTGGGCCGGCCTCCAGGCGGCCGTGGTCTACTACGGCAGCTCACCGCCCACGGAAGCGCTGGGATCCGCGACGGCAAAGATCCTTGGCCTGTACGGCGGTGACGACGCCCGGGTGAACGCCACCATCGAGCCGGCGCAGCGGGAGATGGCCCGCCTCGGGAAGACCTACGAAGTGGAGATCTACGATGGCGCCGGGCACGGCTTCCTGCGGGCCCAGGAGGGTCGGGATGGCGCCAATCTCAGGGCCACGAGGCAAGCGTGGCCGCGAACGATCTCGTTCTTGCGCCAGGTACTGGGCAACTGAACGGTCCTCACGCCTTCATGCGCCCTTCACTCCCGGCTGTGGGGCGTGGGGCCATCATGACTCGGCCGGCCCCCTTAACGGGGCGTCGGCCATGTCGTCTAAGACAGGACGGTGCAGGGAACCATCACCAACAGGAGTGTCGAGCCATGCAATACCGAGTAGCGCTGCTGGCGACCGCCCTCGCCGTGGGCGGAGTGGTCAGCCATCCGGCCCGTGCCCAGGAACGCGAGCGAATGCCCGAGCGGGCACAGCCCGGGATGGAACACATGCAGCACATGCGCGAGATGATGGATCCGATGCGTCGGGTCGGTGCGTACGCGCCGCCGCGGCTGTTGGAGCACCGTGAGGCCTTGGGGCTCACGGCGGAGCAGGTGACGCGGTTGGAAGCGCTGGGGCAGCAGCTCCAGCAGGCGCACGAGAAGGTCGAGGCGGACGCGACGGCCCATCGTGAGCAGCTCCTACAGGCGTTTCAGGCCGACCGCCCCGATGCGAGGGCCGTGCGGACGCACGCCCAAGCGATGATGCGCGCTCAGCAGGAGGCCCAGCTCGCCATGCTCGGCGCCGCCGCGGAAGCGAAAGGCGTTCTGACGGCGGAGCAGCGCGGCCGGGTGGCCGGTTGGCTGGACGCGCAGGATATGATGCGCCAGCGGATGGAGCGGCGGATGCGGCGACCCGAGGCGCCCCACCAGGAAGGCGGTGAGCACCGCCACCCGCGCCGGTAATCTCGGGCGGTCGACGGCGCGCGAATGCCAAGCGGCAGGGGGCACACCCCTGCCGCTTCTGTTCGAGGCGGACGGCTAGCGCTCGGCCGGGGTCACTGCGCCTTCGATGATTTCAATGCGGTCGCCGGTGCGGATGGCGCCCGCTCGAACGACCCGGGCGCAGATGCCGCCGCGCCTGTCCGCGGCGAGGGCCCGCGTCATCCCCGGCTGCGTGATGGACTGGATGTAGGAGCATGGCGGTCGGGGGCGGTCGTATTCGAGCACCGCCCTGCCGACACGAAACCGCTTGCCGGCGAGTCCGTCCAGCCGCGCTCCCCGCGTCACGATGTTGCGCCGGTGCTCGCCGTGTGCCACCTGGATGCCGGTCTCTGCCGCGATCCGGTCGAGGCCTTCGCCTTCGATCAGGGTCACCTGGCACTCGTCCGTACCGGACCAGTAGCCGGTGCGTTCCAGGTAGCGGTCGCCGGCGAGGCCGCGTCCGGCGACCGCCTCGATCGTCTCGACCTGCTGCATTCCGGCCCCACCGGTCGAGGCGACGTAAATCGCCTCGACCTGCGCGTGGGTCGAGCCACCGTCGCGAATCATGCGGACCGGGTCCCTCGGAGCAGCGCCTCCGCCAGCTTGGTGCGCTCCTCGTCGGATGCGGCTTTCCAGCGGGTGGATAGGTCCGCGGCGGCCGGGCCGCCCCGCGGCAGAACGACCCAGCGATGTTCCCCCTCGGGTCCGACGGAGGTGAGCACGATGACCCGACCCCCTGGGGATTCCGGGGAGGCGTACATGTAATAGGCGACGCCGCGCTCTTCCCATGCGGCGAGCCGTTCGAGCTTGAGAGGGTCGGTCACACGTCCGCCTGGCTTGCCCTGCCCAATACTATAGCGCCGGGGGCGTGGGCGGGCCGTGGCCGGCCGCTCAGGGCTTCGTCACGTCGTCGATGCGGCGCTGTGCAAATAGGAGGTCCGGGTTGATCTCGAGCGCCTTGTGGTAGCTCGCCAGCGCGCGCGTGGTGTCGCCGCGAGACAGGTGAACCTCCCCAAGGTAGAGTTGGACCATCTCGGAGGTCGGGTTGAGATCCGCGTTCAGTTCGAGAAGGCCGAGGGCGGTTTCGGCGTCGCCGCGCCGGGCGCGACCCATCGCGAACTCGTTGAGCGCCCCCCGCGCGAAGTCGTACTCGGCGCCGCCGTAGTACTGCTGGCGCAGGCGGCGATACGTGACGACCGCCGAGTCGAGTCCTCCCGCGGCGATCGCCTCCCCTAGCACCTGCTGGATCGTCTTCGGTCGGGCGAGCCCCCGATGGCACGTCACGCACTCTACCGCCACCGTGTCCGGGGGGCGCGCCACCACGTCCGGCAGGTGCTTCCGGTTGATCTCCTGCACCATGCGGAGCATGACCCGCGCGGTGCGTTTGGTGCGCTTTTCGTCTGAGGGGAAGTCGAACGTCTCGAGGGGTTGGCCCGGCTCACCCACGTGGCAGTGTTCGCATCGAACGCCGAGGGCGAAGGAGAACGCCCGCATGGTCCCGATGTGGGCTCGGACCTGCGTGTCCTTCGGGAAGAACTCGAGGTTTGTGAGCGAGTCCGGCGGAAACTGGGCGGCCGCCGGCGCGATCGTGGCGAGCATCAATCCGGCGACGAGCGCGGGGCTGGCCCGCCCGGGGTGATATCGTGGCCGCACGTGCTATCTCCTGAGGAGTGTGCCGCAAAGGTAACGTCGGCGCTGCGGCGAGGGATGGGAGCCTCGTCAGCGGTTGCTCAGGAAGCCGGCGGCCCTGCCCCGTGGCGCGGCCCCTGGTGGCCGAGTGGTGGATCACGGATATTCCGGTGCTCGCTTGCGAACACCGCGCATTCTGCGCGACCCGCGATGGCACTACACCATCCACGCACGGACGGTCTCAGCGTGGAGCTACCGGATCTCGAACACGTCAGGGAGCGGCTCGGCCATCGCTACGAGGTCGAGCGTTTCTTTCAGCGGGGTGGCATGGGGTCGGTGTTCCTCGGTCGCCACCGGACCCTGGGCTCCGCCGTCGCCATCAAGGTGCTCCACGCGCTGATCGGCGAAGAGGGCGCCGACCTCGTCCGGTTCCAGCGGGAAGCGACGCTCGCCGCCAATCTCTCCCATCCCAATATCGTTCCGGTCTTCGAGTTCGAACTGGCGAGCGATCTGGCCTATCTGGTCATGCCGTTCGTCGAAGGCCAAACGCTTGCGGCGCATCTCAGAGAGCGTGGCCGGCTGGACTATCACGAGGTGCGGGAACTCCTCGCGCAGGTCGCCGCAGCGCTCGGGTTCGCGCATCAGCGCGGCATCGTGCACCGGGATGTCAAGCCGTCCAACATCTTGCTCGAGAGCGCGACCGGCCGCTGGCTCGTCACCGACTTCGGCATCGCCCAGGCGGCGCGCCCCGGCGACACCAAGATCACCCGCGCCGGTGAGGTGGTGGGGACGCCGGCGTACATGGCGCCGGAACAGGCGACCGGGATGGTGAACGTGGACGCTCGGGCGGATCTCTACGCGCTCGCCGCGGTGGCGTACGAGGCGCTCGCGGGCGAGCCGATCGAGATCCTGCAGGACGCGGACGAAGCGGCGCGCGCCCTTGGATCGGCACGGCCCGATGTGCCACATCGTGTTGTGAAGGCGCTCACAACGCCGCTCGCGCTCGACCGGGAACGCCGCCCCGCGTCGGTCGCGCGGTGGCTCGACATGCTCGCCGCGGCGGAGGGGCGGCGGGCCGGCCGCTGGTGGTGGGCCGCGGGGGCGGCCACCGCCCTCCTGGCGATTGGAGGATGGTGGCTGGCGCGCACGCCCGAACTCGTCGCCGCATCGCGCACCGTGGCCATTCTGCCGCTTGCCGTCCAGGGCGACGTTCGCGACCTGGAGCTGAGCCACGCGCTCACTCGCGCGTTTGAAGATCAGCTCCGCTGGCTGCCCGAGTACCGGATCGTGTCCAGCAGTCAGCTGCAACGGGTACTCTCCGAGCGGTTTTCGGTCGGCACCCCGTTCGACAGCCTGGCGCGCTTCGTCGGCCGCGCGTTCGGAGCGTCCGAAGTGCTGTCGGCGGTCGTGGAGTTTCTCCCACAGGACCGTGTGCGCATTCGGGTCGACGTCCGCGCGGGCGCGGCCGGGCAGACCGTCCGAAGCGCCGACGCGACGGGTTCGCTGGACAGCCTGTCCGCCTTGGTGTCGGGACTGGTCCTCGAGTCATTCGCGATGAACGTGGCCCGTGAGCTCACGGGGTGGAGCGCAGCGCTGCCCTACGGCTTGAACGCGTTCCGGGAATACGTCGCCGCCGAGGCCGCGTTTCGGAGTGGGGCGTACGAGCAGGCCGCGGACCGCTATGGACGGGTGTTGGCGCTCGACTCCACCTTTGCGATGGCCGAGTTCAAGCGGATGCTCTGCGAAGTCCTGCGTCTCCGGCCGACACAGGCGACGACCAGTGTCCGGACCGCGCTCGAATCGGTGCGTCGGTTCCGTGATCGGCTGGACCCGACGACGCGGGCGCTCCTCGAGGGCTACGAGCTGCTCGTGACGGAAGGGGATCTCCACGGGGCGCAGGAGGCGTTTCAGCGGATCGTGGAGCGCCATCCCAATGCCGTCGACGCCTGGTTCGTGCTGGGCTATCTCCGTTTCGCGTTCGCGCCGCTCCTGGGCCAGTCCCGGACGGCGGCGCGCTACGCCTTCGAGCGGGCGCACGCGTTGGACCCCAATTTCGCCGCACCCATCGTCCAGCTCGCCCGCATCGCCGTGATCCAGGAGAACGAGGGGCTCGCGCGCCGCTACATGGCAGCGTACCGGCAGATCGACAGCGTGTCGGTATGGGCGGAGCTCACGGGCATGGTGGACTCGTTGCTCTATGTGGGCGGCCGGGCGCCGCTCGCCGTGCTCGCCTCGTTCGAGCAGCGGCCGTCCGCGGCGCTCGAGACCATCGCCATGGCGGCCGGCGAGTTGTCGGTACGGCCCACTGCTCGGGGGATCGCGCACGACGCGATCGCCGCGCTGTGGAACCGCGCCGCGACGCGCGAGGACCGGGCGATCGCGTTTCGGTTGCGCATGGCGAGCATGCTCGGGACCGGGCGCGAGGCCACGGCCGACTCGCTCCTGCGAGCGGCGCGGCGCATTGGGGCGCCGCAGGAGGAAGTAGATCAGTGGCTGCTCCTGACCGCGGTGACCGGCACGGCGAGCCTGGGCGACCTCGCCGCGCGACAGGAAGCCGCGCGACGGCTCCTCGCCGATACCGGCGACGATCCGACCACCGCATGGCTTGCCGCACGGTGGTTCCGCGGGCGGGACCGTTCAGCGGTCGCGGGTGCGGTGCGGCGGCTCGACGCGTTGCGTCGGAACGGGGCGCACGCGCCCCTGGCGCGAAGTCTCCGTCTCGACCTCGACGCGCTCGACCGGCTCGCTGCGGGCGATACCGCCGGGGCGCTCGAACGGTGGCGCGTCGCCACTGCGCGCTACAGCATCAAGGACGTCTTGTTCGGGCCCGTGGGATCGCTGTGGCCACTCCGCCTCGCCGTGGCGCAGGTGGCCGCACGCCGCGGCGACGTCGACGGCGTCGTGGCGGAGACCAATAGCTTCCAACTGATGGCGGGATTCAACGATCAAGTGGCCTGGCCCGACGCGCTGGCGCTTCGCGCGGAGGCCCTCGCGGCGCTCGGTGAGCGGAACGCGAGCCGCGCGACCTACGCCGCGCTCCTGGCCGTGCTCGACGGGGCCAACGGTGCCAGGGCGGCGCTGCGTGACTCGGTCGCCGCGATCCTCACGGTCGGCGAGGAGGGACGGCGATGACGGCGCCGTCGGCACTCTGGTCGACGCTCACCGCGTTCGCTGCGGCGGGAGCGATGGCGTGTGGTGGCGCCACGGGCGGGGCGATCGGCGCCGGCTACGCCAACGTCGTGGTGGAGCGCAACGTGGAGATCCCGATGCGGGACGGTGTCAGGCTTCGCGCGCTCGTCGTGCGTCCCGATACCGAGGGGACATTCCCCGCCGTGGTCTATCGCACGCCGTACGACGCAGAGGCGCATCTCGCGCGATCCGCCTTCCCGCTTGCCGCCGCCCACCGCGGGTTTCTGGTCGTCCTGGTCGACGTGCGGGGCCGCCACGCGTCCGATGGTGAGTTCGATGCGTATCGGCAGGAGCGGCAGGACGGGTTCGACACGATCGAATGGGCGGCCCGCCACCCGCGGTCGTCGGGGAAAGTCGGTACCTACGGCGGATCGTACCCGGGGTTCGTGCAGTGGCTCGCGCTCGCCGAGGGTCCGCCCCACCTCACGACGGCGGCGCCCGACATGACGCCCGTGGGAAGCCATCACTTTTTCCACCTGGGGGGCGCCACGAGTTACACGTGGTTCGAGTGGTTCATGCCGCTGATTCTCCCTGACCTGCGGCGGCGGGCGAATGACGTCTCCGGCCCGTGGAACGGCGACTCAGCGTACACGGAATGGGTTCGCGTGCGCCACGAGTGGTACCGGTATCGCCCGCTGGCCGGTGTGCCGCTGCTGCGGCGGTACGCCCCGTACTACTACGACTGGCTCACCCATCCCGACTCGAGTGCCTGGTGGGCGTTCGCCAACGTCGAGGATGCCTTCGGGACGATCCGCGCCCCGCTGCTCCTCGTGAGCGGATGGTTCGACAACACGTACGGGACGGAAGGCGCCGTGCGCGGGTTCCGGGGTGTGCGCCGGGAGGCGGCGACGGTGGAGGCCCGGGCGCACACGCGGCTGATCCTGGGTCCGTGGAGCCACAGCTCGATCACGGTGCACACGACCCGGGTCGGCGAGCTGGACTTCGGTCCCAGCGCGGGGCTCGACTTCGACGCCCTGCTGCTGCGGTGGTTCGACCGCCGGCTCCGGGGCATCCGGAACGGCGTCGACCGCGACCCGCCGGTCGCGTTCTTCCTCATGGGAGCGAACCGCTGGCACACCGCCGCCGACTGGCCTCCGCCCGACGCCCGCCTCACTCCCCTGTACCTCACGAGCGCCGGGGACGCTCGCACGGCACGCGGGAACGGCGCATTGACGTGGGCCCCTCCGGGCGCGGCCCCTCCCGATCGGTACGTCTACGACCCGCAAGACCCCGTCTGGGACGTCCACTTCGAAGCCGGGGGGCCGTACGATCGCGCGGATATCGAGACACGCGCGGACGTCCTAGTGTACACGAGCCTTCCGCTGCAGAACGACGTGGACGTCGCGGGCGAGATCGCGGCCGTGCTGTACGTATCGTCGGACGCTCGCGACACCGACTTTGCCGTGATGCTCTGCGACGTGCACCCCGACGGCCGATCGTACAACGTCCTTGGCCCCGAGGCCGGCTATCTCCGCATGCGCTATCGCGACGGGAACGACCGACAGGCGTTGCTGGAACCGGGGCGCGTCTATCAGGTGACGATTCGCCACATGATGACGGCGAACCGCTTTCTCCAGGGTCACCGTATTCGCGTGCATCTGACCAGCAGCCGCGCTCCCCACTTCGATCCCAATCCCAACACTGGCGCGCCGATCGCCACGGAAACGCGACTGGTACCCGCCCGTCAGACCGTCTTTCACGATACGGCGCGCCCCTCGCACCTCCTGCTCCCGGTGTTGCCGCCGCGGTGATTGGAAAGGGGGCTGGGGAGGGCGGGCTCCCTGCCGCATGTTCCCGCTACCCCCCGTGCGTTTCCCGATGCAGTATTGAGGGCGTCGATGCCGGCGCGGCTTCTGAGCGAGGTGGTGGATGGCAACTGGTTTCAGTTTCGTCGAACAGGTCAACAGCGGATTCGATCGTGCGGCGAAGTTCACCGGGCACGACCCGGCCCTCCTGGACCAACTGAAGGCATGCAATTCGGTCTATCACATCTCGTTCCCGATCAAGCGGGACGATGGAACGATCGAGGTAATCCACGCCTGGCGCGCCGAGCACAGCCATCACCGGCAGCCGACCAAGGGCGGGATCCGGTACAGCCTCATGGTGGATGAGGATGAGGTGATCGCGCTCGCGGCGCTGATGTCGTACAAGTGCGCGCTCATGGACGTCCCGTTCGGCGGGGCGAAGGGAGGCGTCAAGATCGCCCGACACAAGTACTCGGACCGGGAGCTGGAGAAGATCACGCGGCGGTACACGTACGAGCTGGTGAAGAAGAACTTCATCGGGCCGGGCCTCGATGTGCCGGCGCCGGATTTCGGGACGGGCCCCCGGGAGATGGCGTGGATCGCGGACACGTACGTCTCGCTGTCCGGCGGCGAGTTGAACGCGCTCGCCTGCGTCACGGGCAAACCGGTGAGCCAGGGCGGCATCCGGGGGCGGATGGAGGCGACGGGCCGGGGGGTGTACTTCGGCGTGCGCGAGGCGTGCGCTGTCGGGGACGACATGAAGGCGCTCAAGCTCTCGCCGGGCCTTGCCGGCAAGCGCGTCGTCATTCAGGGTCTCGGGAACGTGGGCTACCACGCCGCCAAGTTCATACAGGAGGGGGGCGGCGTTCTCACCGGGCTGGCCGAGTACGAAGGAGCGATCACCAGCGAGAAGGGGTTGGATATCGAGGCGGTGATGGCCCACCGGAAGGAGACCGGCTCGATCATGGATTTCCCCGGCGCCATCAACATCCCGAACAGTGTCGAGGCGTTGGAGCTCGACTGCGACATCCTCATCCCGGCCGCGCTCGAGAAGCAGATCAAGGGGGAGAACGCCCCCCGGGTCCGAGCCAAGATCGTGGCGGAGGCGGCGAACGGCCCGACGACCGTCGAAGCCGAGGATGTCCTCCGGCAGCGAGGGACGATGGTGATCCCGGATATCTACCTGAACGCTGGCGGCGTCACCGTGTCCTACTTCGAGTGGATCAAGAATATCTCTCACATCCGGTTCGGGCGGATGCAGCGGCGCGCGGAGCAGGGAGCGTACCGGCGCCTGCTCCACGCCGTGGAGCACATGACCGACAAGCGATTCTCGGAAGGCGAGCTGAAGGACGTCACCCGAGGCTCCACTGAGGTGGACCTGGTGAACTCCGGACTCGAGGAAACAATGGTGAACGCGTACCAGCAGATGCTCGAGATCCGGGCGCGACACGACTGCAAAGTGGACCTGCGGACGGCCGCGTTTATCAACGCGATCGACAAGATCGCGGTGGCGTACGAGGAGTTGGGGATCTTTCCGTGAGCCCCGAGACGAGGTCAGGCGCCGCGGCGCCTGCCCCTCGCGAGCTCGTGCTGTAGGAACTGAAGCACCGCCGCCTCTTCCCGCCGGAGGGCGGCGCCGCCGGTGCGGCGATCTTGCTCGCGCGGAGGCTCGGGCGGCACCGCGCGCACGACCCGGCCCTCCAGATACGCGTCCAGGACGGCGGGGTGCACATAGTACTTCCGGCAGACCGCACGCGTGTTGCCCAACCGCTCCGCCACCTGGTCGATCGCCAGTACCACCTTTCTCTTCCGTTCCCGGTCCGACCCGTCCGTTCCAAGTTCGCGCAACGCCGTCGCCGCGAGGATCGTGCCGGCCCAGGTTCGGAAGTCTTTGGCGGTGACGTCCCGGCCGGTGATCTCCCGTAGATACGCGTTGATGTCGCCGGAGTCGACGCTCTGCCGCCGCTCGTCACCGTCGAGGTATTGAAACAGCTCCTGCCCCGGCAGTTCCTGACACCGCTGGACGATCTTCGCCACCCGTCGGTCGGTGACTGAGACCGAATGCATGATGCCGCGCTTGCCGCGAAACTCGAAGCGGAGCTTGGCGCCGTCGACCGCCACGTGGCGCCGACGCAGTGTGGTGAGGCCGTACGAGCGATTCGCGCGTGCGTATTCGTCGTTACCCACGCGGATCAGCGTCTTCTCCAGTAGCCGCACGACCGTGGCGAGCACGCGCCGGCGGGGGAGTCCTGGCCGCGACAAGTCTCGCTCAATATGCTCCCGGATGTGCGGCAGCACCTCGCTGAACCGGAGCATGCGGCCGAACTTCGTCTCGTCTCGGATTTCCCGGAACCGGGGGTGGTACCGGTACTGCTTGCGGTCCTTCGCGTCACGGCCGGTCACCTGGATGTGGCCCAACGGATCGGGGCAGATCCAGACGTCGGTCCATGCGGGGGGGATGACGAGCGCCCGGATGCGCTTGAGGATGGCCCGGTCTCGGATAAGCGCGGCGTCCGGACCGTAGTAGGCGAAGCCCCGGCCAGCGCCTTTGCGTCGGATGCCGGGCGCGGCGTCGGTCACGTACACGAGCCCCGCCGCCTCCGCGGCCGCCACGTGCTCGCTGGCGGCGTCGGGCGCGCTCGGCGACGGTCCGGAGGGCGCCGGAGGCGCCACCGGGGGCTCGGCCGGAGCTTTCTCCGGCACCCCTTCGTCAGACAACGATCGCGTCATCGCCGCTCCTCAGACGCGCACCGGGCCGCGCGCGCCGTGGGTCAGGTCAACGCCGCACAGGCTGCTGAGGAATCTAGCGATCGTGTGAGCGCCGCGAGCCATTGCGCGTCCTCGGATCTCGGGTGACCTGACTTCCGGATGCTGCGCCAGATGTTGATGCCGACTCGGCCCGTTTTGCGAAGTGACTCGTGTCACGGACCGCAGGACGGGCGACCCCAACAGGTTACGGGTTCTTCGAAACTGGACCACGACATGCCGTCGATCGATCGCCGCCATTTCCTGCGAAGCGCCGTCGTGGGAGGGGGTATCCTGACCGTTCCCTCACTGGCCGGACTTCTGAGCGCTTGCACCAACGGCGCCCGGCCCCCGGCCGGCCCGGACCACGGCGGCTACGGACTTCTCACGGATACCGGGCGCGAGTTGGCGCTTCCCGCCGACTTCACGTTCGCGGTAATCGGTGCTGAGGGCGCGTTGCGGTCCGACGGCAGCGCGACCCCCAAGGCGCACGATGGAATGTGCGCCCTCCCGCTTGCCAACGGACACGTGCGCCTGATCCGCAACCATGAAGACCGCGACGATCCCGGCGTCGCCGCCCTCCAGGGCGACCCCGGGCTCGCCTATGACACGGCGGGCGGCGGCGGCACGACGTCCCTCGAGGTGCGACTCGCCCCGGATGGCGCGGCAGAGCTGGTACGCGACTTCCAGAGCCTCGGCGGCACCATCGTCAACTGCGCCGGCGGCCCGACGCCGTGGGGGACCTGGCTGTCGTGTGAGGAGACAACCGGGGGCACAACCCAGGGCTGGAGCCGACGCCATGGGTATGTCTTCGAGGTTCCGGCCGTCGCCGAGCGCCAGGTCGCGGCGGTCCCTCTCACTGCCATGGGGCGATTCGTGCACGAGGCCGTCGCGGTGGAGCCGGCCTCGGGCATCGTGTACGAGACCGAGGACCGCGGTACGGCGGGCTTCTATCGGTTCCTCCCCGATCGGCCCAGCGACCTCCAGGCCGGCGGACGGCTGCAGATGCTCGCCGTGGCCGGTGAACCGAATCTGAACCTGGCTCGGGGCCAACGCGCGGGGACGGCGTACAACGCGACCTGGGTCGACATAGACGATCCCGACCCGGCCGCGGCCGAGTCGAACGACCTCGCGGTGTTCGAGCAGGGCCAGGCGAAAGGCGGGGCGGTCTTTCCGCGCCTCGAGGGCTGCTTCACGGGTGACGGCGGTGTCTACTTTCATGCGACCAACGGCGGCGATGCGAGCGCCGGGCAGGTGTGGCACTATCGGCCGACCACTTCCGCGACCGGCGTCCTCGTGCTCGTCTTCGAGTCGCCGGGGCCGGACGTGCTGGACGGACCGGACAACATCACTGTGAGCCCGCGAGGAGGCATCGTCATCTGCGAGGACGGCGGCGGTGAACAATATGTGCGTGGGCTCACCCGTGACGGCATGCTGTTCGATGTCGCCCGCAATGCGATGAACGATCGTGAATTCGCGGGCGCGTGCTTCAGCCCGAATGGGCGGACGCTGTTCGTGAACATCCAGGGGGACACTCGGGCCGGGGGCCCGGGTCACCGCGGGATGACGTTCGCGATTTGGGGGCCATGGGAGCGTGGGGCCCTCTGACCGACGCGTCCATGCGCGTCGCAACGTCCTCCGGCGCCCGGTGCTCGTGGGGAGCAGCACGCGGGTGGCGATCGGGGCAGGCGTCGCAGCGCCACGAAAGTGGGAAAACGGGCACACGGCCCGCCGGGTGCGGCGGGCCGTTCAGTCTCCCAGCAGCCCCACTTCGCCCGCCAGGCTCGCCAGCGCAAATCCCACGTATACCGCGGCGGCCGTCCCGACCATCACGACGTTGAGCGCTCTCGGTCTGGCCGCTTCCGGAAGGTGCCGGAGGTTCATCCACAGGACGAGAGGCGTGTAGACCGCCATCGCGAACCCCCCCATGTACGCGGCATTGAAGATGAACCCCAGGTCGGTGATGCCGAATGCCTCCATAATGGCGGTGAGCGCCGTCCCGAAGAGGATCACGAAGACCGCGATGCGGGCGTACCATGTCGCGTGCGAGGCGCGGCGCGCGAATCGAAAGCTCGTAGAAGCGATGTCGGCGATACTCCGGGAGAGGCCGTCGGTGATGGCCACCTGGGTGCTGAACAGCGTGGCGAAGCCGATGAGCAGGAACAGGAAGCGACCTGAGGGCCCCATGCTCTGCGCCAGGATCTCGGCTTCGTCCCAGATGACGCGGCCGGCCTGGGGCACGATGCCCAGCGGGTGCAGCACGGCGAGCGCGCCAAAGATGAAGAGCAGGATGGTAAAGCTGTTCAGCAGCCAGAAGAAGAGCGTCTGGTCCAGCACGACGAACCGAAACCAATCGCGGAAGCGCCGCCGGTTCTCCTCGGTTGCTGGAAAGTGGAACCCCGTTTGGCTCACCGCCTCTTCCCGCTTGCGGAAGGGATTGATCAGCATCGGGACGCGGGCGCCCATTCCGATCCCCTTGTCTCGGAGATAGAAGGCATAGAAGAGGTTGGCGGTGCCACCCGCTCCGGCGAACACGAGAGCGCTGAAGAAATCGCGGAGCGGGATCGCGG
>JBFJHJ010000021.1:0-52078 GCA_041613315.1 Gemmatimonadales bacterium | reverse complement strand
GCCCAGCGCCGCGGCCCGGCGTGCGCTCCGGACCACGCCGGTCTCACCCTGCCCGAGGGGTTCTGCGCCGTCATCGTGGCGGATAGGGTCGGCCCCGCGCGGCATCTCACCGTGGCGCGCAACGGGGACGTCCTGGTGGCGCTCGGCCGCACGCGTGACGGCGACGGCGGCATTCTGGTCCTCCGCGACACGACCGGCGATGGCGTGGCTGACCTCGAGCGGCGGTTTGGGAGCGGTACCGGTGACGACGTCGAACTGGATGGAGGGTTCCTGTATTACTCGACCAACGACGCCGTCATGCGCTACCGGTGGCGGCCGGGCGCCCTGGAGCCCGCGGGTGCGCCCGACACGATCGTTCGTGACCTCCCCGCCGATCGGTCGCATCGCGCCAAGAGCATCGCGCTCGGTCGGGGCAATGCGCTCTACGTGAACGTCGGGTCGCCGTCCAACAGCTGTCAGCAGCAGGATCGCGCGGCGGGCTCCCCGGGGTTGGACCCGTGTCCTCAGCTGGACACCCGTGCCGGCATCTGGCGGTTCACCGCCAACCGGCGCAACCAGCGGCACCAGGACGGACGGCGCTTCGCGACCGGCCTGCGCAACACGGTGGCGCTCGCGGTGCGTCCACAGGACGGACGACTCTACGGCGCCGTGCATGGACGCGACCAGCTCAACCAGAACTGGGGTGAGTTGTTCACCGTCGAGGCGAGTGCGGAGAAGCCCGCGGAGGAGTTCCTACGGATCGAGGCGGGGGACGACTACGGCTGGCCCTACTGCTTTTATGACCCAGAGGTACAGCGCAAGGTGCTGGCGCCCGAATACGGCGGTGACGGCGCTCAGATCGGCCGCTGCGCCGATAAGAAGGACCCGTTGATCGGCTTCCCGGGACACTGGGCGCCCAATGGATTGCTGTTCTACACGGGGGCCCAGTACCCGGCGCGCTACCGTGGCGGCGCCTTCATCGCGTTCCACGGCTCGTGGAACCGCGCCCCCTTGCCGCAGGGCGGGTACAACATCGTGTTCGCCCCGTTCGAGGGCGATCATCCGACCGGTGAGTGGGAGGTCTTCGCCGACGGGTTCGCCGGCGCGACCACGTCGCCCCGCGAGGCGGCGCACCGGCCGGTGGGGTTGGCGCAGGGGCCCGACGGGTCACTCTACGTGAGCGATGACTCCGGGGGACGCATCTACCGCATCATCTATCGCGGTCCAGCCCGGTAGCGCGCGTCGCCGCGGGAACCGGCCTCCACGCCGCTGACGTGTGTCCGGTGGTGCGGAGCCGGAGCCCGGCTAGTGGCCGGTGGTCGAATTCGGAGGGTGGTGATGACGATACAGGCACGACTGCGCACGTCCCCCGTAGCCGGCATCCTCGCGTATTATGCCGCGGTCGGCGTTGTGCTGGTCATCTTGGCGCGGGCCTTCCCGTGGCTGAGCCACATGCTCGCCCTCGACTTCAGCGAGGCCCTGCCTGCAGCCGAGCAGTTCCGCGGAGCGGTCGAGCGTCCGGATATGCCGGTGCCCGCGCTCGGGCCGCTCATCAACACCGCGCTCCTCGTCCTGTTCGCGATGGCCGGCAGCTTGGTCTTTGCGCTGCCGGTGGCGTGGACGTACACCGCGACGAAGGGACACGAAGGCTACGACACGTCCGTCGTCCAGATGATCGTGGTCCTGCCCATCGCCGTTGCGGGCGTCGTGCTCATCGTGCGCGGCAGCGTCGCGCTCGCGTTCGCGCTGGCCGGCATCGTGGCGGCCGTCCGGTTCCGCACCACGCTCAAGGACGTGAAGGACGCCGTCTTCGCGTTCGTGGCGATCGGCATCGGCTTGGCCGCGGGGGTACAGTCCTGGATCATCGCCGGCGTGCTGTCGCTCGTCTTTTGCCTGGTGATCGCGGAGCTGTGGCGATTCGAAACGAGCGCGAAGCGTCGCGCCTTCGCCCTGCCGGCGGGACCGGTGACGCTGGCGGAAGCGTTGGCGCCGGACCGGGGCGCGCGCGCCGTCACGGTCGGCGAACCGGCGATGGTGGCGCCGCTCACGGCCGACGAGCGGTTGCGAGTGGAGGAGCGTGCGGCGCGACTTCACCATCTGGTCCGTGCCGACGCGATGGCCGGCACGCGCCGGTTCAAGCACCTGCTGCTCATCCATGCCGCCGACCGGCAGGCGGCCGAAGAAGCGCTCGACGACCTGCTCGAGGACTATGCCAAGCGGTGGCGCTTGGCGGACGTGTTCCCCGGCCGCTCCGGGACCTGGGCGCTCGAGTATCTCGTCCGCTTCAAGAAGAAGGCCAACGTCACGGACCTCGTGGAGCTACTGGCGGACTCGCCGGTGGTGCGCGGCGCGGAGCTGACATCCATTCAGGGCCTGCGCGACCTCGTCACGTGAGGGTCGGCCGCCTGCCGGTCCGCGTGGCGGCAGTCCTCTGGATGGGCCTTGGGGGGTGCGCGGGCCAGGCCCAGCTTCCCTCTCCCGTGCCCGTCCCATCCGCTCCCGCCGACTCGATCCGTGTGACCCTCTTCCTCGTCGGCGACGCCGGTGCGCCGCATCCGCGTTTCGAGCCCGTCCTGGCCGCGCTCACCGCCGACGCGGCCTTCCATCCCGATCGGACGGTGGTCATCTACCTGGGGGACAACCTGTACCCGGACGGGATGCCCGATTCGACGGATCCATGGCGTCCCGAGGCCGAACGCCGGTTGGACGCCCAGGTCGCCGTGTTGCGCGACAGCGGCGCCCGCGGCGTCTTCGTGCCCGGCAACCACGGCTGGCGCGAGGGGTGGGAGGGGATACGGCGACAGGACCGGTTCATCGCGCGCGTCGGCGACGGGCGCGCCGCACTCCGCCCGTCTGACGGCTGCCCAGGGCCCGACACATACGACGTGGACGACGTCGTGCGGCTGGTGCTGTTGGATACGCAGTGGTGGTTGGGAACGGGTCCCAAGCCGACGCATCCGACGTCCCTGTGCGTCGCCGACACCAAGGGCGAGATCACGGCCACCTTGCGCGGCGCGATCCGCAACGCGGCCGGCCGGATCGTGGTGGTGGCGGCGCACCATCCCGTCGAATCCGGTGGGCTGCACGGCGGCCATTTCGGATGGAAGGACCACGTGTTCCCGCTGCGCAATATCCGTAGCTGGCTCTGGGTCCCCCTCCCGCTCGTGGGGTCGCTCTATCCGCTGCTCCGACAGGCCGGCGTCGCCTCGCAAGATCTCAGGTCCCCGCCCTACCGCGCGCTCCGAGACTCGCTCCGGAGCGTGTTCGCCGACGAGCCGCCGCTCGTGTTCGCCTCCGGTCACGAACACAACCTCCAGGTCATCGACCCGGGGACGCCGCCCTACCTCCTTGTGAGCGGAACGGGCATCTATGGGCACGTTTCGCCGGTGTTCGCGATCAGCGGCACGCGGTTCGCTGCGGCCCGCAGCGGATACATGCGGCTCGACATCCTGTCCGATCAGCGCGTCCGCTTGGCCGTCGTCATGGTCGATGCGAACGGTCGAGGCACCGAGGCGTATGCGACGTGGCTCGTGGGGGGCTGAGCCCCCGACTGGTCCTCGAGCGCGGGGCTCGCCGCTCTGGCCGTGCAGGCTGGCGGTCCTCGCACTGACGGTCGTGGGCGGGGCGGTCGTCCCCGTCGGCCTCGCCGCGCAAGGTCCGGTCGATTCGCTGAGCGCCCGCACGGTGACGGTGGCCCCGGGCGCCCACTACCGCGCCGGCGGATTGCACCGCACCGTCTTCGGCAGCAAGTATCGCGATCTCTGGGCGATGCCGATCGAGGTGGCCGTGCTCGATCTGGCGTCTACGGCCGTGGGCCTCACGGTCCTCCGACGGGGCGGGTTCGGCCAGACCCGCTCACTCCATTTCCGCGGCGGCGACGGACGCCGTTACCTCTTCCGCTCGGTGGACAAAGATCCCAGCCAGGGGCTGCCGGCCGATCTCCGCGGGACGCTCGTGGAGACCGTGGTGCAGGACATGATCAGCGCCCAGCATCCCTACGCGGCGCTCGTGGTGGCACCCCTGCTCGAGGCCGCCGGCGTGTTGCACGTCGACCCGCGCCTCGCGGTGATGCCGGACGATCCGCGGTTGGGCGAGTATCGCGAGGAGTTCGCCGGGAGGCTCGGCACGTTCGAGGAACGTCCTGATGAGGGTCCCGGCGGGTCGCCGGGCTGGCGCGGCTTCACACGCATCGTGAGCACGGCCGGCCTCTTCGAGCGGCTGGAGGAAGACCCGGACGACCGCGTGGACGCGACGAGCTATCTCGCCGCGCGCCTCATGGACCTGTACCTGGGCGACCGAGATCGGCACACCGACCAGTGGCGCTGGGCACGGGTGGAGGACCGGGGGCGCCGCCGTTGGCTCCCCATCCCCCGGGACCGCGATCAGGCGTTCGTGGCGCTCGACGGGCTCATCATGACCGTGATCCGTGTGTACCGGCCGCAGTTCGTGAGCTACGGCCCGTCCTACGGCAACGTGTTCGGGGCCATGTACAACGGCTACCAGCTCGACCGCCGCATCCTCGGTGCAGTGGAGCGCTCGGTGTGGGATTCGGTGGCCGCAGCCGTCGCGGCGCGCCTCACCGACTCGGTCATCGCGGCGGCGGTTCGCGAGCTGCCACCCGCGGTGTACGCCCGGAACGGCGCCGAACTCGAACGCGCGCTGCGCCGGCGCCGCGGCGAGTTGCCGGCCCAGGCCGCCCGATACTATGCGATCCTCGCCCAGTACGTGGACCTCCACGGCACCGGCCGCGACGAAGTCGCCGAGGTGGAGCGGCGAGACGACGGGTCGGTGGAGGTGAGGTTCGCCGTGCGCCGGCAGCGTGGGGACGCGCGACCGCCGTACCTCCGCCGACGCTTTCTGTCCTCCGAGACGCGGGAGATCCGCCTCTATCTCCAGGGTGGTGATGATCGCGTGGTCGTCCAGGGCGACGTGGGGCGGAGTATAACGGTGCGGGTGATGGGCGGCGGTGGGGACGACGAGCTGGTGGACTCTTCGAGGGTGCGTGGCAACGCTCGGACCCACTTCTATGACGGACGTGGGGAGAACCGCTTCGTGGTGGGCCCGTCGACGCGAGTCGCTCGCGACCGACTCGACTCATTGCCCATGGAGGAGCGCTTCGCCCCACCCCCGCCCCCCAACGCGTTCGCACGCCCTGCCGACAATTGGGGGAGCTTCCGCCTGCCGGCAACGTGGTTGGGATTCGATCCGGACCTCGGGCTCACCGTGGGCGGCGGCGTCATCGTCTACCAATACGGGTTTCGTCGGGAGCCGTATGTCTACCGGCTCGACGCGCGGCTCGCGTACGCGACGGCACGCCACCGGCCGCGGGCACGCGTGGACCTCGAGTTCCCGGTGCTGGCTCCGCGGGTGAGTGGCGCGCTCAGGCTGCGCGTGTCGGGCATCGGCCTCACCCGGTTCTACGGATTCGGCAACGCGGCCCCCGCCGACCAGCCGGACGACGTCTTCAATGTGCGGCAACAGGTGTACGAGCTGCGGCCGACGTTGGGGGTTCGCGTGGCCTCCGGCGTGCAGGCGACCCTGGCGGTCCTCGGGACGCTCCGACATACGGCGGACGATCCGGGCACGCTGTTGGGGAACCTCGGGCCGCGCGGGATTGGGACCTTCGGCTATCTGGGCGTGGAGGCGGGACTCACTCTCGACGCCCGCGACGACTCGGTGGCAGCGCGCCGTGGTGCGGTGCTGCGGGCGTACGGGCGCTACGCGCCGCCGATCCTGAGCGCGGACGCCGCGTTCGGGAGCGTGGGGGGAGACATCGCGGCGTACGTGACGGCGTCGGGCGTACCGGCGCGTCCCACCCTGGCCGTTCGTGTGGGTGCTGAGAAGGCGCTGGGGAACTTCCCGTTCTTCGCCGCGGCGTTTCTGGGCGGGGGCGCCACGGTCCGTGGCTTCCGCGAGTACCGCTTCGCCGGTGACGCCGCGCTCTACGGCAACGCAGAGTTGCGCGTGTTCGTTTCCCCAGTGCGCTGGATCGTGAACGGCGAGTTCGGGGTCTTCGCGCTCGGGGACGTCGGGCGCGTCTACGTGGCGGGCGCGTCCCCCGGAGAGTGGCACGGCGCGGTCGGCGGCGGGCTCTGGTTCGCGCCGATCCACCGCGCAAACACACTGACCCTCGCGGTGGCCAGGAGCGCCGAGCGGCTCGGTGTGTTCGTCCGCTCCGGCTTCATGTTCTAAGGCCGGCGGTCGTCCCATCGGCATCGGCCGGTCAACGGTGTACATTTCGCTGCCGTGACTCACATCAACGCACACCCTGTATCCCACGAGCCATGAATCGTACTCTGTGGTATCTCGCCGGCCTCGGCCTCGCGCTGGCTTCGCCTCTCGCGGCGCAGGATGCTGACCTCACCCTCGAGCGCATCTTCGCCTCGTCCGAGCTCTCCCCGACCTTGGCGGATCTCACCTGGATCGACGAGGCGTACTACGCGGTCGTGGAGCAGAACGGGGATCGGACGGATCTCTACCGTGTCGAGGCCGCGAGCGGGCGGCGGGAGCTCGTCGTGGGCGGCGCGGATCTCGTGCCGGTGGGCGGGGCGACGCCGGTGACGATCGACGAGTTCACCTTCTCCCGCGACCGCTCGAAGATTCTCCTCCGGACGAATACCATTCGCGGGTGGCGCCGCAGCGCCATGGGCACGTTCTACGTGTGGGATGTCCGCAGCCGGACGCTCACGCCGGTGTCGGCGAGCGATGGTCCGCAGCTGGCGGCGAAGTTCTCGCCGGATGGCCGGTACGTGGGCTTCGTCCGCGATCATGATCTCTTCGTCCGCGATCTCACAAGCGGCGAGGAGCGCCGTCTCACTTCCGACGGCAGCGAGGACGTGATCAACGGCACCACCGACTGGGTATACGAGGAAGAGCTGTCCCTGTGGGACGCGTTCCGGTTCAGCCCGGACGGGGGCCGGATAGCGTTCTGGCGTCTCGACCAGTCGGCGATCCGCCCCTTCTATCTGCTGGACGAGACGGCGCTGTACCCGGCGCTGACACCGGTCCGGTATCCCAAGGCCGGCACCGCGAACTCCGACGTCCGCATCGGGGTGGTGGAGATCGCCACCGGCGCCGTCACGTGGATCGACCTCGGGGCCGAGCGCGACATCTACGTCGCGGCCATGGATTTCGCCGATTCGGCCGAGGAGGTATGGCTCACGCGACTGAATCGGCATCAGAACCGGCTCGACCTGCTCCTCGCCAACGTGCGGACCGGCGTGTCGCAAGTCATCATGACCGATGCCGACCCCGCGTGGGTGGACGCCGAGGAGCCGATCTGGTTGGACGGCGGGCGGCAGTTCGTGTACCCTAGCGAGCGGGACGGCTACCGCCAGCTCTTCCTGTTTCGGCGCGACGGCCGGCTGATCCGCAAGATCACGCAGGGGCAGTGGGATGTGACGGATGTGTTCGGGGTCGACGAGCGCGGGTCCGTCGTGTACTTCACGGGGGCGGGAGACGGCGCCCTCGTCCGACCGGTGTATCGGGTCGGCCTCAACGGCGGTCGTCTCACGCGCGTGTCCGCCGAGGGCGGCACGCATCGCGCCCAGTTCAATCCGACCTATACCCTGTACGTCAACACCTATTCCACGGCGGCGCGGCCGCCGGTTCAGGTGCTGCGGAGTGCGGACGGGCGCCGGGTCCGAGACATCACGCCAAGCGGCACGGCCCACGCCAATGTGGAGGCGCTGGGGCTCGTGCCACCGGAGTATCTGAGAATTCCCGTGGCGGACGGGGTGGAGCTCAACGCCTATCTGATCAAGCCGCCGGGCTTCGACCCGTCACGCCAGTATCCCCTGCTGCTGTATGTCTACGGCGGGCCGGGATCGCAGACGGTGACGAACGCGTGGGGTGGCTCCCGGTCGCTCTGGCACCAGCTGCTGGCCCGCGAGGGGATCGTGATCGCCAGCGTGGACAACCGCGGCACGGGCGCTCGAGGCCGGGACTTCAAGAAGCTCACCTATCTCCGATTGGGCCAGATCGAGGCTGCCGACCAGGTTGCCGCGGCGCGGTATCTCGGCTCGCTGCCGTTCGTTGACGCCCGACGGATGGCCATCTGGGGATGGAGCTACGGCGGCTACATGTCGCTGATGTCCCTGTTCACCGGAGGCGACGTGTTTGCGGCGGCGGTCTCCGTGGCTCCCGTCACGGACTGGCGTCTGTACGACACGATCTACACCGAGCGCTATATGCGCACGCCGCAGGAAAACGCGGCCGGGTATCGGCAGGGCGCGCCCCTCGCGTATGTCGACCAGCTACAGGGCGACCTGCTGGTGATCCATGGCACCGGCGACGACAACGTGCATTCCCAGAACACGACTCAGCTCGTGCAGAAGCTGGAAGAGGCGGGGAAGCAGTTCGACATGCGACTGTACCCGAACAAAGCCCACGGCATTTCCGGCGGCACGGCGCGCGTGAACGTGTTCGGGTACATCACGGGCTGGCTGAAGAACAAGCTCGTTCCGTACGCGGTGCGCGGCACGTGGTGAGCCGGTAGGCGCCTCCCACCGTGCGCCGCGCTTCGGCGTCGGCCTAGTCCATCAAGACGGACCGCACGCCGGTCGCGAGGTCCCGCAGCGCGGGTGCGAACTCGTCGGGTTCGTTCCCGTAACCCAGTCGCAGGTGTCGCGGCAGGTCGAAGTGATCCCCGGGGACGAGCAGGATGCCGTGCCGCGCTCGAATCTGCTCCACGAGATCGAGGGCGCCGAGCTCCGTCCGGTAGCGCACCATGCAGATTGCCCCGGCCGCGGGCTCGATCCAGTCGAACAACCCATCGAACCCGGTGAGCCACCGCTCCAGGGTCGGCCAGTTGGTGTTGAGGATGCGGCGCGTGCGTGCCTGAATCCGCTCGCGCGCGCCGAGCGCGCGCCGCGCCAGGTAATCGCTGGCGGGACTTGGACCGATCACGGTATAGTCGTGCCGCCGGACGACCGACTGCTTGAACTCGGGTGAGCTGACGATCCAGCCGATGCGCAGCCCGGGGAGCCCGTAGGCCTTCGACAGCCCATTCACGGCGAGGACGCGCTCGGCGCCGCCCCAGAAGGACGGGGTGATGGCGCCCTGACGCTCCGCGCCCCGGTAGACCTCATCGGCGAGCAGCCAGGCCCCGGTCGCGCGTACCCGATCAAGCAGGACCGCGCTCGCGTCGTCCGCGAGGATCTGGCCGGTCGGATTGTTGGGGTTGGTCACCACCACGAGCTTCGTGCCCGGCGTGATGGCGCGCGCGATCTCCGCCGGGTCGGGCTGCCACCGCCGCTCGGGCCGAAGCGGAAGCTCCACGACCTCCGCGCCGAAGTTCCGCGCCAGACCGTGGGTCTGCATGTAGGTCGGCGTCACCACGACCACCCGGTCGCCGCGCTCGATCAACGTCCAGCACGCGATGAAGTTCGCTTCCGAGCTTCCTACGGTCACCGTCACGTGGTTCGGCGTCGCGCCCGGATACAGCGCCGCGATGGCGGCTCTCAACTCCTCGGTGCCGTCGGACTGGCTGTAGACCATGCGGAGGGCCGTGAACGCGTCCACCGAGCCGCCGCTCAAGTCCAGCAGTTCGGCGATGGAGAGGGGGTGGACGCCGCTTTCCGAGAGGTTGTAGCGCACCTGGTTCTCCCAGGTGCTCTGCCAGCGCTCGAGGTCGAAGGTCACGAAAGGCAAGGCACGCTCCCGCGGAGGCACGACTCGGAAGGTAGCGGGAACGGAGAGGGGGCAGAAGGGGCGGGGCACCGCCGCCCCGCCCCTCGCACGGGGTCTGCCGGTCGCGCGCCTACGAACGCTTCTTCAACCTCACGGAGCCCGATCCCGTATCGATCACGAGGCGGCCGCTCCCGTCGCCAATCGTGCCCACGAGGTGGTCGCGCTCCCAGCGCGTCACCGTCACCGGGAACCCGACATCAATGTCGCCGGATCCCGTCTCGATCTCGACACGCGCGCCGAACGACGCAGGAATCGTCAGCGTCACGCCGCCGGACCCGGTGTCGATCTCGATCGACCGGGGCGCCGAGGCGACGTCCATGACGACCGATCCGCTGCCCGTGTCCAGCCGGATGCGGTCCGCGGTGCTGGCGCCGACCTCGATGTCGCCGGAGCCGGTATCGATGTCCAGGGTGGCGACGGCCACGCGTGACGCGATCACGCTGCCGGAGCCCGTGTCCACGCGGAGGATGTCCCCCCGGACGCCGTTCACGTTCACGCTCCCGGAACCGGTGTCGAGGTCCACGTCGCCCTCGGCATCGGTGACGCTCACGGTGCCCGACCCGACGTCGATCGAGAGGGTGCCGCGGGAGCCCGTGGCGGTGACGGGCGCGCTCGCGGCGTCCACCGTGATCTGCCCGTGCACGTTGCGGAGTGACGCGGCACCGACGCCGAGATTGACGGCGATCCGCTGCCCGGCGGGGACGCGGATCGTGAGGTTCGCGTAGGCCTCGAGCCCCGGCCCGTCCCCGCGAATCTCGACACGCCGCCCGTCGCGCCACCGGTCACGCCGGCCGCCGTGGTGGTCGCCGAACGTCCCGTCATCGCGGACGCGAAGGGTCGTGTGGCCCCCCCCGGACAGCTCTCGGTAGCGGATCGCGTCTCCCGGGTAGAGGATGCGAAGGGTCTCGCGCCCCTCGAGCGGGCCGCGCTCGATGCGCAGCTGGCCGGCGTCGCGACCGCCCCGGCGGACCTCCACGATCACAGCCGATCCCGACGTGGGCTCCACGTTGACCTCGCCGACGAGGTTGTACACGGCGACATGGTCGCTCGACAACTCGAACCGCTCCTGTCCGGCGACCGGGCCCGTCGCGAGCGCCGCGAGGCCCGCCGTCAGAAGCCCAATCGCCGTCACGCGCCGCGCACGCGGCGATGTGGCCGACACAGTCATGAGATCGCCTCCCAAGGCGAACGGTGGCTGGTAGTGAGGGTCTTTCCTTAGATAGGCCGTACGGCGAGAACGTTGGGAAGGGTTCACGCGGGGAGATCGCCGGGGCGCGCCGGCGCCGGGGTGCGGCCGGTGCCCGCTACCCTCGCTCCCCGTCGATCCGTCGCAGCACCTCGGTGGGCGCCCGGGCCCCGGCTTTGCCCTCCAGCCGGTTGTCGTAGAACCGCTGGGTGGGGTAGGCGTAATCGATATCCTCGCAGGCGGCGAAGGCGTCCAGGATGTCTTCCCAGACGGCCTGGGTGGTGCCGCGGCGCTGCCGGGCTTCACAGAGATAGCGGACCGTGAGCAGGACGCCGCTGTCGGCGACGGTCGTGTACACGATCGGCGTCAGCCGCGAGTAGAAGATCATGAATCGCCGCGAGACTTCCCGCACGCGCCGCGCGGCGTCTTCGGTCAGATGGGCGGCGTGCTTTTCAGCGATCGCCTGCAGCAGTTCTTTCGCCTTGCGCCAGTTGCTCTCGAACGTCAAGAGCACCGGAATCTCGTTCCAGATGTACTGGAAGCCCCGCGTGTAGTTGGCCAGCGACTCGACGAACACCTTCCCGTTGGGGACGTGGATGATCCGGCCGGTGCTCTGGTCGGCATGCACCCAGTTGCCGATCTCGAGCAGGCTGAACTGGAAGATCCGGAGGTCGATGACGTCGCCGGCGTTGCTGCCGATCTCGATCCGGTCACCGACCTCGAAGGGCCGGCGCCACAGGATGAATCCCCAGCCGGCCAGGTTGATGAGCAGGTCCTTGAGCGCGATGGCGAGACCGGCGGAGACGAGGCCCAGGAACGTCGCGAGGGAGGTGAAGCCCTCAAACCAGATCCGCCCCACGATGAGGATGCCGATCGGGACGGTGATGTACAGCGAGGTCTTCTTCCAGCGGTAGCGTGCCCGGACGTCGTCGCTGCGGCGGAACGCGAACCAGAGGACGGTACGGCGGATGGCCCAGAGGAGCAGGATCGCGACGACCGAGTCGAAGATGCGACCCTGCGTCGCCTGGCTCATGCCCAGCGTCTGCTGGATCCACTGGTTGACCTGATTCATGCCGTGCTCCGCTCCGTCCCCGCCACGCTAAGGTGCGGTGCGGCGGGCCGCCGTGCCACCCGTCACGCCCACCTGCCGTCCAGCGTCGCGATGGCCGACGGCGCCGCGAGCCAGTGGTCGGGCTCGTGGGGCTCGAGATCCCGTCGCGGGAACGGTCCCCAGAGCGCCGCACCGGTGCGGACGCCGGCGGCGCGGCCCGCGGCGAGGTCGTGCGGGGAGTCTCCGATGAACACGCTCCGGCGGGCGTCCGCGGCCAACCGCTCGAGGGCGGTGAGCACGGGCTCCGGGTCCGGCTTGTGTCGTTCCACGTCGTCGGCGCATACCAGGAGTTCGAACAGGTCCTCGAAGCCACACCGGGCGAGTCCCCGCAGGGTGCCCGCGCGCAGCTTGCTCGTGACAATCGCGAGGCGCACCCCGCGGGCCGCCAGCGCCTCCAGGGCCTCGTGAACCCCCGGATAGGGTCGTACCATCTCGTCGTGATGCCGCAGGTTGTGCTCCCGGTAGGTGTCCACCATGGCCGCGATCTCGGCAGGGTCGTCCGTGAAGCGCCGGAATTGCACCCAGAGCGGTGTGCCCAACCCGGCCAGCCACACGTCGTCGTCCGGCGCGCTCCCCCGGTGCGTGAGCAGCGTGTGGCGATACGAGCTCATGATGAGCTCGATCGAATCGATCAGCGTCCCATCGAGGTCGAACAGGTAGGTGTCGAGGCGATCGGCCGGCATGGGCGGAATATACAGGCCCGGCGTGGCGGGAGCGGCAGGACGCTCAACGCAGGGTCCCGCTCGTGCGTAGCGCACACGGAGGCGTGAAGACGACGCCCGATCCTGTTACCTTTGCTGACTCCGACTCCACGCTCCTTTTTCCTTCCCCGGTTGGTCGGTGGGCGCTAACGTCCGCCGGGCCGGTCGGGACGAGGCTCGATGCGCGCGGCCACGTTGCTGATCGCACTCACCACGCTCGCCCCACTGGCCGCCGGTGCTCAGGATGCGGCACGTGCCGTCCGCGTGCAGGGCACGCCGCCGACCATCGACGGCGTCCTGGATGACGACGCCTGGCGATACGCGCCGCCCGTCAAAGACTTCCTCCAGCGGAACCCCGTGGAGGGAGCGGCCCCCAGCGAGTCCACCGAGGTCCGGTTCGTCTATTCCGATCGCGATCTCTACGTGGCCTTCCGCGGCTACGATCGTGAGCCGGGGCGGGTATACGGACGCTTGGTCCGGCGCGACCAGCGGACGGCGGCCGATTACTTCACCCTCTTCATCGACTCGTTTCACGACCGCCGAACCGCGTTCGAGTTCTCCATCAACCCCTCCGGCGCGCGACGCGACGTGTTCATCTATGACGATGGCGGCGGCCGGGACGACTCGTGGGATCCCGTCTACGACTGGGCCACCCGCACCGATTCCCTGGGCTGGACCGTCGAGCTGCGGATCCCGTTCTCCCAACTGCGCTTCTCCGGGACGGAGTCGGTGGTGTTCGGCGTACGCATCCGGCGCTCGATCAATCGCCGCAACGAGGAGCAGAACTGGCCGTTCTTCCCTCGGGACCAGGCCGGCGAGGTCTCGCGCTACGGAGAGTTGGTGGGCCTCAGCGATGTCCCAACGCCGCGACGCATGGAGCTGCTCCCCTACACGGCCGGCAGCGCCGCCTTCAGTCCCGCCGTCTTGGGGGACCCCTTCGCGACCGGCGAGGAGGCCTCGGTGCGGATGGGAGGAGATCTCAAGCTCGGGGTGGGGAGCGGACTCACGCTCGACCTCACCGCCAACCCGGACTTCGGGCAGGTCGAGGCGGATCCGGCGGTGGTCAACCTGTCGGCATTCGAGACGTTCTTTCCGGAGAAGCGCCCCTTTTTCATCGAGGGAACCAACCTCTTCCAGTTCGGCATGACGCCCCCGGAGCGCAACGAGTTCGGTGGCGGACGCGGTGATGAGGAGGGGCTCGTGTATACCCGGCGGATCGGACGGGCCCCGCAGACCGATGCCGACGACGGCGGCGGGTACGCGGAGGATCTGCGGCAGACGACCATCCTGGGCGCGGCCAAGCTCACCGGCCAGGCGGGGAAGGGCTGGGCCTTGGGGCTCGCGCAGGCGCTCACGGCACGGGAGACTGTCCGTATCGTGGACTCGCTCGGGGCGGACGGTCGCGCGCCGGTGGAGCCCCTCACCAGTTATACGGCGATCCGCGCCCAGCGGACGCTGCGCCGTGGACGGCTCACCTATGGCGCGATGCTCGCTGGTGTCGTGCGGGACCTGAACGACCCCGCGTTCGACGAGTTGCACACGCGGGCCTTTTCCGGTGGCGTGGATGTGCACGGGCGGTTCGGCGGCGATCGGTTCGTCTACGACGTGGCGCTGCTGGGCTCCCGGGTCGAGGGGCCCGTCGACGCGCTGATCCGCACGCAGCGGCGGTCCGCGCGGTATTTTCAGCGCCCCGACCAGACCCACGCGCGGCTCGACTCGAGCCGGACCGCGCTGGACGGGTTCGCCGCGTACGCCCACCTCGCCAAAGCGGTGGGCTTCGCGACCTGGAATCTGTTCTACGGGACGCGCAGCCCCGGCTTCGACATCAACGACCTGGGCTTTCTCCGCCAGACCGACCTGCACGTCCAGGCGGTGGAGGCCGAGCTTCGCTGGCTGACGCCCGGCTCCGTGTTCCGCGAGTTCGAGTGGCGCGTGGAGGAGCGCGCCGAGTTCACCTACGGTGGGGAGCGGACCCGGACGACGTTGGAAACGCGGCTCTCAGGCGATTTCCTGAACTACTGGAATCTGAATCTCAATGTCGAGCGCGCGTTTCCCGCGCTCGCCACGCGGCTCTTGCGCGGTGGGCCGGCGCTGCGCGAGCCGGGTGCGTGGGAGTGGCGGCTGGGCGGGCGTACCGATTTTCGGCGCCCGGTCTCGATAAATGGCGGAGTGACCCGTGAGTGGGAGGACGGGACCGGGGCCGGTCAGTGGCGGGCCAACGCCGGCGTGCGGTTGCGGCCGCCGGGCAGTGTGTCGCTGAGCCTCGACGGGCGCGCGACATGGGAGACGAACGACCGCCAGTACATCACGCAGGAGACGGTGGGCGACTCGACGTACTATGTGTTCGGCCGACTGGAGCGTCGTGAACTGTCCGTCACGTTGCGGGCGGACCTGGCGCTCAGCCCGAAACTCTCGTTCGAGTTCTATGCCCAGCCGTTCGCCTCCGTGGGCCGCTACGCGCCTCTGAAGCTGGCCGCGGACCCCAAGGCCCAGCGTTATGCCGACCGCTTCGACGGGCTCGACGTCGACCGCGCGACGCGCCCGGGCGGGGATGCCGACGTGTCGCTGGACGTCGACCGGGACGGGCGCACGGACTTCACCTTCGACGAGCCCGACTTCCGGCTCGCGTCGCTCCGGACGAGCGCCGTGTTGCGCTGGGAGTTCCGGCCGGGCTCGACCCTGTTTCTCGTGTGGCAACAGGACCGCCGGGACGAAACGACGCTCGCGACCGGCTCGCCCTTCGGCGCCATCGGCGACGGCTTCAGCGCCGAGGGGACGAACGTCTTCGCGATGAAGATCGCCTACTGGCTGGGGCTGTAGCGGACGCTACGGGCGGCCGACGACGATCCTGACCTCGTCGGCGTGCCCGACCGGCGCCTCGGCCCGCACGACGTGCACGCCTTCCTGGAGCCGCCACCGCGGCGCGCTCAGCCGTACACCGTCCACGTACCAGCGAGTGGTGCTACCCGCTCCCGTGCCGATGACACGCAGCGCAAGCGTCGCGAACCGGGGATCGACGCCGGGCGGGACCGTGTATCGGTCGCCATCCATCGGGGCGACAATCCGGAATCGGGCGGGCGCGTCGGCTGTGGCGGTGACGTGTGCGACCCGCGCGGCGTCCCACGCCGGATCCGTATGGTACCGGTCGGTCCATTCCGTGTATTCGGCCGGCAGCACGATCCGGTCGGCACGGTGCCAGCGGCAGGTATCCGCGGGGACCGAGCCGGGCACAAACCACTCCGCGACGCGCGGGCAGTAGGCGCCAGGCCGGCGCCCCGATAACGGGCAGATGTCGGCCTGGATCGCGCCGATGGAGCTCGGGTCCGGGAGCCTGCCCGGCGGGTAGCGCCGCACGGTGGCCAAGACTGCCCGCTGCAGCAGCGGGCCCGCGCCGCTGACGCCACTCACCCCCTGCATCGGCTGGCCGCCGAAATTCCCGACCCAGACGGCGATCGTGAACCGTCCCGTCACCGCCACCGCCCAGTTATCCGTGAAGTGGCGGCTCGTGCCGGTCTTGACGGCGACAGGAAACGGAAATTCAAAGGGCGTCCGGAGTCCGAAGCCGGGGACGCGAGCCGTCGGGTCCGCGAGCATATCCAGCACCAGGACCGCGCTCTGCGCCGAGACGATCCGGCGTGCGGTGTCGTCCGGCGGCACATCGATTCGCCGGCGCACCGGGCTCCAGGCCCCGCCGTTGGCGAGGCCGCGGTACCCATTCGCCAACTCGAGGAGTGTGACGTCGCCGTTGCCCAAAGCGATGCCGAGCCCGTAGTGCTCCGGGTCGGCACGCAGCGAGGCGAACCCGGCGCGGTGAAGGACCCCCAGCGCGCTGGGGGGCCGCAAACGAGAGGCGAGCTCGACCGCCGGTACGTTGAACGAGCTGCCGAGCGCTTCGCGGAGCCGCACGGGACCGTGGAACAGTCGATCGTAATTACGCGGGCGGTACGGGCCCGTGGGTGTCTCGTAGGTGCGACCGATGTCGGGGAGAATCGACGCCGCCGTCTCGCCGCGGTCGAGTGCCAGCGCGTAGAGGAACGGCTTCAAGGCCGACCCGGGCTGTCGGGCGGAGGTCACCATGTCGACCTGGCCCGCGGCGTCCTCCCAGAAATCGGGCGAGCCCACCCACGCGAGGACGTCACCGGTCGGGTTATCCAGCACGACGGCGGCCGCGTGCCGCGCCGATCGCGCCCGTAGGAGGTGCACCGTATGTCGCACTTCAGCCTCGAGCGTGTGCTGCAGCTCGAGATCGAGCGAGGTACGCCAGATGGCGTCGTCGACCGGCCCATGGGGGCCGCCCGCCAGCAGCAGCAGCCCGGTGGTGAAATGCGGAGCGAAGAACGGCGCCGAGCGAGGTGGAGCGAGGAGCGGCTCATCCCGGACGGCCGCGACATCGGCAGCGGTGGCGTGCCCCAGCGCCTGGAGTCGGCGCATGGCGGCCGCGCGGCGTTCGCGCGTCCGCTGTTGCGACACGAGCGGGTTGTCGGCGGACGGCGCGTGCGCCAGCCCGGCGAGAAGGGCGGCTTGTCCGAGGCTCAGATCGCGCGCGGAGCCGTCGAAATACAACGCGGCGGCGGCGGCGACCCCGATTGTCCCCTGGCCGAGCGGGATCCGATTGAGGTACTGCTCCAGGATCTGCTGTTTCGAGAGGTGCCGCTCCAGCCGGAGGGCCCACAGCGCCTGGTGCAGCTTGCCCACCCAGCTTCGCGGGGCGGGGCGCAGCAGACGGGCCGTCTGCATTGAGATCGTGGACGCGCCGGATACGACGCGGCCCGCGTGCACATTGTCGCGGAACGCTCGCGCCACGGCCCGGACATCGACGCCGTGGTGACGGAAGTACCGGTGGTCCTCCAGAGCCACGAACGCGACGAGGAGATCCGGGTCCATCTCCGCCAGCGGAAGCCACTGGAATCGGCTGCCGTCGGCCGCGCGCGTCGATCGCAGCGCGATGCCGTGGCGATCTTCGATGAGGAGCGCGGGAGCGGGGCTGGGGAGCGCCATGCCGGCGGGGAGCGGCCGCGAGATCCACAGGACCACCGCCCCGAGGCACAGCGCTGGGGCAGCGGCCGCGGTCGCCCAGCACCACCGCCGCGCGCTACCGCCCACCGGTCGGCCCCGTCACCGTGAAGCTACCGCCGTCGCTCCGGCCATGGACGGCGGGGTTGTACATCTCCTCCGCCTGGGCGGGTGGCCGGACGAACGTCCCCGGCGTCGTGGCCCGTGCGACGTAGCTCACGTCCCAGACGCCGGCCCACAGCACGGTCGCGGCGTACACCACCCGGTCGTCGCGCAGCTCCCGGTGGTCGAACGGGGACCACTGGCCCGCCTCCCAGCTGCCGTACTGCCACTGCGTCTCGGCCTCGCGCTCTTCAACCTCCGGACCGGGATCCGGAAGCGCTCCGGTCGTCCGGAGGCTCAGATCCACCGCTTCCAGTCCGGCCGGAAGCGGGTCGTCGAGCACGACGAAGTGCCGCTCGCGCGGCACGGTGATGCGCAGGCGCACGCGCACCAGGTCGCCGGCGGCCACACCGGTCGCCGGGCGGCCGTCCGTGTAGCGCTCGTACCAGCGCTCGACCGCGATGCCTTCATCGGCGGGCCGCACGGGCTGGGAGGTGGGGATTTCGTGGACCGTCAGATAGTAGTAGATCGGGCCGCCCGTGCCCCGTGCCTCGAGACCCACGTCGAGCGCCAGCTGCTCACGGGGCCCGTCCCGCAGCAGACCCGCCAGTGTGCGGGAGGAGTCGAGTTCGGGAGCCGCGTCTGCCGCAATCTCGAAGAGCGTGCGATTGCCGACGCGGACCCGGAAGCCGCGGGGCGGAGTGCCCGCGAGGTGCCGATCGAATGCCACGAGCGCGAGCGCCGCCGAGGCCAGATCTTGCGTCGTCAGCCACCGCTCGCGGTGGGTCCGAACTTGATCGACCAGGGTCTCGACCAACGGCCCCAACATCGCGTGGGTGGAGTCCACGACGAGGGTCGCCGTGACGAGGCGTGCGATGGGTCGGACGCGGGACGAGAAATAGAAGGGGTGCCACGCTTGGTCCGGCGGCAGAGCCTTGGTGCCATCCACGGTGAGGGACGCCCAGACGGGCTCGAGCAGATTGCGGGCCTCCCGGCGGGACCCACCGCGCGCGAGGATCTCGGCGAGGCGCACCCGGTCTTCCCACGGGAGCTGCGCCGCCCGCTGCAGCATCCGGTTCTCGGCCGCCCGGTCGCGTCGTCCGTAGCGGCTCAGGTAATCGAGGGCCGCAATCCGCTCACCGTCCCACGCGCCACCCGTCTGCCACCAGCCCGCAACGGGCGTGGCCAGCGGCGCGTCCCGATTCAAGGCCTGCCGCAGGAACCCGGCCAGCCGGACCAACACGGAATCGTCGACCACGAATCCGGCGTCCCGCGCTTCGAGGAGGAGCAGGCCCGCGTAGGCGCTGAGCCACGGCGTGCTCCAATCGCCGGCTGACCACAGCCCAATGCCGCCGTCGGGGCTCTGCCGGCGCGCCAGAATCCGGACCGCCTCTCGAATGGCCGGCTCGCTGCCCGGTTCCAGCGGGACCGCGTCGGGTGCCCGTTGATGCGCTCGGTAGAGCGCGACCAGGGGGAGGGCGGCGCTCGCGATCTGCTCGGAACACCAATACGGGTAGACGCGCAGGCGACGCCCCAGCGCCGCGACGACGCTCAACGGTGAGGTGCCGAGCCGCACGTGGAGGCGGGAACGCTCCGGATCGATGGTGGCCGGCAGTAGGAATCGCGCGGTCGCCGTGTCGCGCAGCATCCCGGCAACCGTAAACGCGCGCGGATAGAAATCGGGCTGCAACGGCACCGTCCGCTGCACGGCATCCGCCTCGCCGCCGCCCCGGACCGCAAAGCGGAACACCGCCGTATCGCCTGGCGTCGGGCGCCCGCGGAACCGGAACCGGACCTCGGTTCCGCGTCCCGGATCGAGCGTCGCGGTCTTGTCGCGGGCGCCTTCCAGCGTCGCTCCGGCCGCGCGGGCCTGCACCGCGACGGTGGGCGTCCCGCCCAGCCGATGGTTGACGACGACGCCCGCCTCGAAGGCGTCCCCCGGTCGCACGAACCGCGGCAGGGCCGGGCGGGCCACGAGCGGGCGCGTCACCAGCAGCGAGGATTCGCCGCTCCCGTATCGATCGCCCGGTGTCACGGCGACCGCCATGAGCCGAAACGTCGTGAGGTTGTCCGGAAGCGGGGCCGATGCCGTGGCCCGCCCGGCGCTGTCGGTCACGACCGACGCGAGGAAGAATGCCGTAGTCTGGAAGCGAGACCTCAGGATGTCGGAGAGATCGCCGCCACCCCCGCCCCCGAGATCGAGCCGTCCCTTGGTTCGCTCGCGCGCCGCCGAATCCTGGACTACTTGCTCCGCCACCGCCACCAGATTGCTGGCGAGCCGCATGCCGAGCCCACGAGCCCGATAGAGCAGCGCGATGGGATCCGGCGTGCGGTACCCGGTCAGCGCCAACACGCCCTCGTCCACCGCCCAGAGCGTGACCTCGCTATACCGGCCGACGCCGCGCGCGTCTCGCACTCGGATGTCCACCTGTGCCGTGTCGCCCGGTCGGTATTCGGGGCGACGCGCGTTGAGCGTCACCGCCAGGCGCTTGTCCTCCGGGCTCACCGTGAGCTCGACGTACCCGACCCGGAGCGTGGGCCGACCGGGGTCGTCCAGCTCGCCTGGAGGCGCGCTCCGCCCGCGCACCACCACGATCGAGACGAAGGCGTTTGGCGCGTATGCCTCCGTGATCGGGAACGTCAAGGTGAACGAGCCGTTCGTGATCCGGAGGCGGCGTTGGGCGATCACGCCTTCGCGCTCCACCGTCACCCAGGCCTCGGCGTCGGTAAACGGCGAGGCGAACAGCACGGTGGCCGTGTCGCCAATCGTGTACCGCTCGCGATCGGTGACCACATCCATCTTGAATTCGTCTTCGTCGAACCACGGGACCCAGTCCGGTCCCGTGGCCCACCGATAGAAGCTCGTCCGGGCCTCCCGGCCGGCCCCGTCGCGGGCGGTGAGGTGCACCACGTACGTCCCCCCGCCCGGCGGGGTGAACGTGCAGGCCACGGGGTCGGGGGCGGTCGTGAGCCGGCACGTGGATACCGTGTCGGTCACCCATTCGCCGACCGTCTGTGAGATGCCCCCCCGCGTGCGGCGTACGCGGTGCCACTCACGGCGCACGATCGCCGCGTCCACTCGAACGCCGGTGACCCGCTCGCCGTTCGGGCGGACGGTGAAGGCGTGCACCGTCTCCGGGGTGCCCGCGCGCCAGAAGTAGCGGTCGCTCGCGGGCTTCGCGGCAACGTAGAACGCCGCCGGGTGCACGGTGACCGCCGCCGTCGCCGACACGCTCTGCCGGTTGACGTCGGTGACGGTCGCCTGGACGATCGCGCGCGCCGGCTTTCCGGCCGACGGCGCGGACAGCGTCACCGCGACGTGCCCGCGGCCCCCGAGGTCCAGTGTGTCCGTCCCACTGCCCAACGTCGTGACGGCCGGGACGTCTTCCTCGTCCCACCAGCCGGCGGCTTTGCCCACGTAATAGCCCGCTGTTCCCGGGAGGTCCGGTCCGGTCCCGAGGCCGGCCAGCTGCGCCACCCAGGTGACGGCGGCGCGACCCATGGGCGCTCCAAAGAGATACCGCGCTTCGATGTCCGCCCGCAGGACATCCTGGGGAAACTTGGCCGCGGTGTCGGCGGCCACCTGCACGAGGAACTCCGGTGGCCGGTACTCCGCGATGCGGTAGCGGGCCGAGGCGAGGGGGCGCCAGTGGCCGTCCTGCACCGCCTCGACTGCGACGGCATACGTGCCCAACGGCAGATCGACGGGAAGCTCCAGCGCCTCGGCAGCGGTGCCAAAGGACGACAGCGTGGTGACGGTATCCCGCAGCGTCCCCTGCTCACGGTCGGAGAACCGCCAGCGCACCGAGTCGCCCGGAACCGCTCCCAGGGCGCCAAGCGGCCCGGACCGCACGATCGCCTTCGCGAAGACCCGTTCGCCCGGCCGGTAGATGTCGCGCTCGGTGAAGACGGCGGCGGCGGCCGGGTAGCGGTCATGGTCGAACGCGCCGTAGGCGCCGAACCGCCACGGCCCCAGGTCGGCGTCGTACTGGTTGATCGCGACGACCGCGCGATCGGATCCCAGCGTGGCCGTCACATAGCCTTCAAAGCCGCTGCGCTCCGAGGTGTCCACGGCGAACCCCGTGAGGGCGGCGAGGCCGTCGCCACCGGTGGTCGCGGATGCCCGCCCGCTCCCCGTCCGGTCGTGCAGCGTCACGAGAGTGCCCGGCCGGGGGAGGCCGTCGCCGGCGCCCGTGACCCACACGGCGCCGGTCGTGGCGCCGATCTTCGCGTGAACCGCGAGATCCGTGACTTGCGCCAGCGCGATGAACCGTCCGAGCTCCTCACGCGTGTCGAGCCGGGGGCTCGAGATCTTGACGGCGAGGAGTGTCGGGTTGTCGGCGCGGCGCGCATTGAACCCGGGGAGGCGAACGCCGGTCACGACCGGCTGATCGAGCGGCGCATCCACGGCCAGCCGGCGAACGGTCGGGGCGGGCAGGTCGTCCCAGATGTCGCCCCAGCCCCATGGCCGCATCAGGACGAGTGGCTCCATCGCGCGCGGGACGCCGGCGATCGCCACCAACAGCGTGTCGACGTTCACGTGACTGACCGCGAGCGTGCGGTAGCCCTCCCGCTCGACGAGCAGGCGCCCGTAGGGATGCGAGAGCGCCGGCGCGTAGCCGGTGGTCGTGATGGCGGCAGCGGGGTTTCCGGTGAACCGCTGCCCGAAGACGTCGGTGAGCGCGAGATCCACGACCAGGCCATACGTCCGACGCGGGTCGAGCGCCACATCGAGGCGCCAGCGGTCCCGTTCGTCGGTCGTGTCCGAGAGGTGGACGGGGAGCTCGGGTAACATCCTGAGGCCGCGTGCCAGCTCCGCGCCGCGGACCGGCGTCGAGAATTCGACGGTGATCGGTCCCGTGGGGCACACGTCGGGTTGCCGGTACGGGGGGCCGCACCAGGTCTTTACGATCCGAAAATCGCCGTACGTGTGGAAGGACCATCGCGTGAGCGCGGCCGCTCCCTCCCGATCGAAGCGTGACGGGAGGACGAGGTTGCCGGCGCACGCTCGGGGGAGGGGTTGGGCCGGTTCGAATTCGACGACGCGGCGTAGGCGCGCTTCGCGGGATCGCTGCCACGGGCCCGCGTACCGCAGGATGTACGGGTCGTCATCGGTGACCTCTCGCTGTCGCCGGACCCGGATCCGTACAACGCGCGGCCCCCCCGGGCACGTCCGGTCCAACTCGAGGCGCGCCATCGTGCGGAACACGTCCGGATCGACGGGCGCGCTCAGGACGAGCGCGAACGGCTCGTCCGGCGCGAGATGCTTGGGCTCGATGACCGCGCTGACCGGAAGCCCCGCGAGAACGCGTGGGCCGGGAACGCGGAAGCGATGGCGATAGGGCTCCGGCAGGCGGGTGCCGTCCATCGCCTCGAACGTGTTGGCCACCGTAAGAGTGTACGGCGTGTCCTGCCGAAACGAGGACGCCGGCGTGAAGCGTATCGTGACCGGGTCACGCCAATCGAAGCGGCCGACCACGGCGGGCTCGATCCCGACGATCGAGGCCGGGTCGATCGTGCGATCGAGGCGCCCGGCGACCGGCCGGTCGAACGTGACGGTCACGATCGCCGCCGGCGACACGAGTTCGCCGGCCGGCGAGACCCGAAGGACCCGAAGCTGTGCCGTGGGACCGGCCGCGTAGGCGCCGACCGAGGCTGCCGCGAGGGCCATCGCGAGGCGGGGTGCGGGCATAGGGGAACTCCGGGCGCGGTGAAACGTTTGCGTAATTAGTTCGCTTCGGTCGAGGACGTCAATGTGGTTCGGAACCGTCCGCGGCCGCCCCGGCCATCGCTCGACACCGCCCTGCCGTGGCCGCATCTTCTTCGGTGACCCGTCCGCATCCCCCGAAGGAGATGTCCATGCCCCCGATCCGGTTCCGCAGCCTCGTCATGGTCCCGTGCGCCCTCGCGCTGCTCGCCGCTCCCGCTGCCGGCCAGCGCCGCCCGTCCGCCGCGCGGCTCACGCGCGAGGTCGCCCAGGAAGTGGCGGCGATGCAGAAACGCTCACAGGAGATCGTGGACATGGTGTTCAGCTTGTCGGAGCTGGGCTTCCAGGAGCACGAGACCGTGGCCTACGTGACCGGGATCCTCCGGGACGAGGGGTTCCGCATCGAGATGGGGTGCGCCGAGATGCCCACCTGCTACGTGGCGAGCTGGGGCCGCGGCCGTCCGGTGATCGGCATCATGGGGGACATCGACGGCTTGCCGGAGACGTCGCAGAAGCCCGGCGTGGCGTTCCACGCGCCCCTGATCCCCGGGGGACCCGGACACGGCGAGGGGCACAACAGCGCGCCCGCGGTGGACGTCGTCGCCGCCATCGCCGTCAAGCGCATCATGGAGAAATACAACCTCCCCGGCGAGATCCGGGTGATCCCCGGCGTCGCCGAGGAGCTCGTCGCGAGCCGCACCTACATGGTGATGGCCGGGCTGTTCGAGGACATGGATGCGATGCTTTCGACCCACGTGAGCCGGGAGTTCACGACCGCGTGGGGGATCAGCGGCTCCGGGCTCGTGTCCACGACCTTCACCTTCCACGGCACCTCCGCCCACGGCGCGGGCTCGCCCTGGCGGGGCCGGAGCGCCCTCGACGCCGCGGAGCTGATGGACGTGGGCTGGAACTTCCGCCGCGAGCACCTGCGGCTCCAACAGCGCTCCCACTCCATCATCCTGAACGGCGGCAACCAACCCAACGTGGTGCCCTCCGAGGCGACCGTCTGGTACTACTTCCGGGAGCTCGACTATCCGCGCATCCAGGAGTTGCACGCGCTGGGCAGGACGATGGCCCAGGCCGCCACCATGATGACGGGGACCACGGTGACGGAACGGATCTTCGGCGCCACCTGGCCCGCGACCTACAACAAACCCCTGGCGGAGCGCCTGCACGCGCACATCAAAGCGGTGGGGATGCCGGCCTGGAGCGATGCGGACGTGACGCTGGCGAAGGCGGCGCAGCGGATGCTCGAGGTGGACACCGTCGGTCTCCCGACCGCGATCGACACGCTCAAGCAATCCGATCAAGGGATGGGGGGCGGGAGCGACGATATCGCGGAGGTGTCCTGGAACATCCCGACCGTGCGGCTCCGCTATCCGGCGAACATTCCGGGGATGACCGGGCATCACTGGTCCAGTGCCATCGCGATGGCCACGCCGATCGCGCACAAGGGAGCGAACTACGGTAGCCGGGCCCTCGCCATGCTGGCCATCGAGCTGTTTGCGGATCCCAAAGTCCTCGACGACGCCCAGCGCTACCATCGGGACGTCCAGACGAAAGACCTACAATGGCAGTCCCTGATTCCCGAGGGGACGCCGCCGCCCACGTTCCTGAACGCCGAAAAGATGCAGCGGTTTCGGCCGCTGCTGGAGCCGCTGCGCTACGACCCCTCGCGCTACGACACGTATCTCGAGCAGCTCGGCGTCGTCTACCCGATCGTGCAGCAGCCATGACGGCGCCGCGGATCGCCTTCGCCGGCCTCACCCTCCTGCTGGGGCTCACGGCACCGCTGCCGGCGCAGACCCCGGCGTACGACATCCTCATTACCGGCGGCCGGGTGATGGACGGCACCGGCAATCCGTGGCGTTACGCCGACGTCGGTATCCGCGGCGGCCGGATCGTCGCCGTCGGTCGCCTGGCGGGCGTGGCCGCCGCCCGCACGGTAGACGCCCGGGGCAAGGTCGTGGCCCCCGGGTTCATCGACCTCCATTCGCACGCCGACGACCCCAACTACGGCCCCCGGGGCTTGCGCTCAGGCGACGCGCGCCGGCGTGCCGCCCCGAACCTCGTCTCGCAGGGGATCACGACCGTGGTCGTCAACGCCGACGGGCGCTCTCCCTGGCCCATCGCCGAGCAGCGTCGGGAGCTCGAGCGGCTGCGGATCGGTCCCCACGCGATCCTCTTGATCGGCCACGGCACCGTGCGGGGGCGCGTGTTGGGCGACGATGTCCGTCGGCCGGCAACGCCCGACGAGGTGCGGCGGATGCGGGCGCTGGTCCGACAGGGCATGGAGGAGGGCGCGCACGGGCTCTCCGCCGGACTCGAGTACGCTCCGGGGCGGTGGAGCGAGACCGACGAGGTCGCGGCCCTCGTCGAGGAGATCGTGCCCTACAACGGAGTGTACATCGCCCACCAGCGCAGCGAGGGCGCGGACCCGATGTGGTACTGGCCGAGCCAGTTTCAAGGTCGTCCGCCCAGCCTCATCGACGCGATTCGTGAAACGATCGCGATCGGCGAGCGTACCGGTGCGACGGTCGTAGCGTCCCACATCAAGGCGAAAGGCGCCGATTACTGGGGCGCGAGCGCCGTCGCCATCCGCTTGATCACCGAGGCCCGGACGCGGGGCGTCTCGATCTACGCCGACCAGTACCCCTATAACACGACGGGCAGCGACGGACGGACGGTCCTCATTCCCGACTGGGTGTATGACCGCGGGCCGCGGCAGGCCGGCCGGCACGCGCGAGACTTCGCCGCGGCGCTGCGCGACGCCGTCGCGCAGGACTCCGTGGCGGCGCTCGTCCGCGCCGATATCGCTCATGAGATCGCGCGGCGCGGCGGGGCGCAGAACGTCCTCGTGATGGAGCATCCCGACGCCGGCCTCGTCGGGATGACGCTCGCCCAGCTGGCCGCGGCACGCGGCGCGTCGCCCGTTGAGATGGCGATCGCCCTCCAGCTGGAAGGCGACGCCGCCCGCGAGGGCGGGGCGGGACTCCGTGGGTTCTCGTTGTCGGAGTCCGACATCGAGCCGTATGCCGCGGCGCCGTGGACGGCCACGGCCACCGACGGCTGGATCTCGCTGCCCGAGGACGGACTCACGCATGTCCGCGTGTACGGCTCGTTCCCGCGCAAGATCCGGCATTATGCGATGGAGCGGGGCGTCCTGTCGGTCGAGGACGCGATTCGTTCGAGCACGGCGCTGCCGGCGCAGATCTTGAGCCTCGCCGACCGCGGGCGGATCCAGGAAGGGGCAGCCGCCGATGTTGTCGTGCTCGATCTGGAGCGGCTGGTGGACAACGCGACGTTTTTCGACCCCCACCGGTATGCCAGCGGCGTGGACTACGTCTTAGTAGACGGTACCTTCGTGGTGGATCGCGGCCAGCTCACGGGAGCCCTGCCCGGGACGGTGCTCGTGCCCGGCGCGCGCCGCCCGGCGATGTCGGGCGCGGGCGGCCGATGAGTCGCCGCCCCGGCGCAGAGCGCAGGAAGGACGGAACGATGATCTCGACGATCGAGTGGTCTCGGGTGCTCCGGCGGGCTGGCTTTCTGTGGCTCGCGGTACCGGGGCTGCTCGTTGCGCAGACGCCGGCCCCCGCGACGGCCCTCCGGCACGCGGCGGCCATCGATTCGGCGCGCGCCATCGTCGCCGCCTTGGTGCAGCGCGAAGGCATCATCGGGGTGTCGGTCGCGGTCGGCGTCGGAGGGGAGCTGGTGTGGTCCCAGGGGTTCGGGTTCGCCGACGCGGAGAACCGCTCGCCCGTGACCCCGGAGACCAAGTTTCGGATCGGCAGCGTCTCCAAGTCGCTCACGGCGGCGGCCGTCGGGTTGCTCGTCGAACAGCGGCAACTCGATCTCGATGCTCCCGTGCACCGTTACGTACCGTATTTCCCTCGCAAGCAACGGCCCATCACCACCAGGCAGCTCGGCGGCCACATCGCCGGCATCCGGCATTATCGGGGCGACGAGTTCTTGAGCAGCCGCCGGTACGACACCGTCCGCGATGGGCTCGCCATCTTCGAGGGCGACACGCTCTTGTTCGAGCCCGGCACCCGGTATGCGTATTCCAGCTACGGCTGGAACCTGATCGCCGCCGTGATCGAAGGCGCGGCGCGCCAGCCGTTCCTGACCTACATGCGAACGCGGGTCTTCGAGCCGCTGGGCATGCGGAACACGGTCGCCGACCACACGGACAGCATCATCCCGTTCCGGACGCGCTTCTATATGCGCGACCGCGACGGTACGCCGCTGAACGCGCCGTACGTCGACAACAGCCACAAGTGGGCCGGTGGCGGTTTCCTGGCGACACCGGAGGATCTCGTGCGGTTCGGCGCGGCGCACCTGACGCCGACATTCCTCCGACCCGAGACCGTGCGGATCCTTTGGACGTCACAGCGCCTCGAGGACGGCGAGCAAACCGGCTACGGCATCGGGTGGCGTGTCGGGACCGACGCACACGAGCGGCGAGTCGTGAGCCACAGCGGCGGCTCCGTGGGCGGGCGGTCGCTGCTCCTCATCTATCCGGATCAGGGAGTCGTCATCGCGATGGCCGCGAACATGACCGATCTCCGATACGGCGACGTCCCCGAACGAATCGCCGAGCTGTTCATGCCGTAGCTCGTGCTGAGGTGCTAGGCTGAGCGCGGACGAGCGCCCGGCACCGCCTGAGCTTTCCCGCCTTCCTTTCCGCCCCGCTTCCCGCCCTTACGGCTTCCCGATCGGGGTGCCGGGCGGCGCTGGCCGCGGCGCGCTACGGGCGGTCCCCGGATCGCGCCGGTTCAGGAAGCGGTCGATGTCCGCCCACGCGAGCGCGCGGTGCGCCTCTTCGTCGGGGAGCACGCGATCTTGGTTCTGCACGATGTCGAGGATGCGGCGCAGCCCCCATTCGGCCGCGGCCCGGGCCTCGACGGTCGCGTCGGGCGTCGCGGCGAGCGCGATCAGCCGGTCCACCACGACCCGCTGCACCGCGCGGCGCAGCGGGTGTCCCTGCGGCACGACCCAGGTGCGTTCCACCATCCGGCCGATCACTTCCTCGAGCGACGGGGCGTCCTCCTGGCGTGCGTGGAACGCCACCAGCCGCGCGGCGCGCCGGGGTGACAGGAGGTTCCCGATCACCATGTCGGCGAGCATCCGCGCCGCGCCGATCTGATCGAACGCCGGATACGCGTCGGACGGCAGGTACCATTCGTCGGTGTTGACCCCATACGCCCGCGGCGCCATGAGCTGGAGCACCCGCTCCGGGATGGCCAGCTCGGCCGGCTCCAGCGCGTCCAGCACCAACTCCAACGCCCGGCGCTGGCGCGCCGGCGGGACCAGTTGCGTTGGCGGAAGCGGGTCGCCCCGCACGCCGTAGCGAAACTCCATTCCGGCGACGGCCTTGACGGCCGCTTCCAGCGTGTAGCGATGGTGGAGGTAGACCGGCGCGAACCGGTAGTTGAGCCACACCATGGGCTCTCCTTCGCGGATCGCCGACGCATCGAAGCGCTGCAGGAGGTAGCGCCGCACCTCCACCACCCGCGGCAGCTCTTCCACGGCGTCGGCGCCGTTGATCCACTGCGTCGCCTCCGGGTAGGAGCTCCACGTCGGGTTGTCGCCGTCGGTGTTGAACCGGAGCCCGCGCGCCATGGCCTCGGAGACGATCGCTTGGAGCCCCGCCTCCTCCTGATCGGCGGGAAACTCGGTGTAGCCGTAGCGGATGGCGATCGAGTCGTAGGCGCCCGGCCCGTTGCGGTAGGCGTCGGACAGGTCGAGCTGGCCGTTCACGAGCCGGATCAATGGCGCGGGATAGTCCATCACCGAGGCACGTCCGTAGCTGGCCGCCACGAAGTTGTGGGCCAGGCCCAGGGTGTGGCCCACCTCGTGCGCCGAGTGCTGGCGGCGCCGCGCCATCGTGAAGGCCTCGGCGCTCACGTTGGGGTCGAGCGCGGCGAGCCATGTCGCCAGGGCGTCGTCCACCGGTTCGGCGGCCGGAATCGTGCCGGCGTAGATGTTGAAGTCCGTGAGCGAGCGGTAGGAGTCCATCCGGACGGCGGCCTTGATGATCTCGCCGCTCCGCGGGTCCACGAACTCGGGGCCGATCGAGAAGCCCGGATCGCTGCGGTGCACCCACTGGATCACGTGATACCGCGCGTCCATCGGATCCATGTCGTCGGGCATGTCGTCCACGCGGAACGCGTTGACGAACCCCGCCGCCTCGAACACCCGGTTCCACCACATGGCTCCTTCACGGAAGGCGGTCCGGTACGGCTCGGGGATTCCGGTGTCCAGGTAGTAGACGATCGGCTCCTCGGGCTCGCTCCGCGCCGCCCGCGGGTTCTTCTTCGTGAGGCGATGGCGCACGAGATAGCGGCGTTCGTATCGCCGATCGAACGGCTGCGCGAAATCGAGGAAGGCCACGCCGAAGTTCCCGATCCGCGGGTCCGCCTCTCGGGACTGATATCCCTCGGGCGGCAGCTGCACCAGCGAGTGATGTTGGCGCAGTGTCAGCGCGCGGCCATCCGGCGCATGCCGGCGCACGAGCGGACCAGGCTCGCGGCTCGTGAAGGTGAGCGTGACTTCCACCTCGGTGTTGCGCGGAAACGCCTTGGTGCGTGACAGGTAGACGGCGCTCCGCTCGGCGTTCAGCGTGAAGGTGCCCTGACCGGCGTCCTTGAGCTGCTCGATCACCCCCACGTGGTCCGCCAGGAAGTGAGCGGTGGCGTCGATCAGCACCCGCCCGCCATCCCCCTCGGCGACCACCTCAAAGGCGGCGACCGTGGAGGTCGGGAAGGATTCCTGGACCGATCGGGTCAGGGCGGGATTGTCGCTGTCCACGGCGCGGAACCGCGGGTTGGTGAAGACCAGCTGCACCTTGGGTCCCACGCGCTCGAAGCGAGCGATGAACTCATCGGCAATCTCGCCGCGATCGAGCCCCAGCGCCGTGGCCCCGACCCCGGTCGCGAGCGACGTGAGGTAGAGGAACTCCTCACCTAGACGGCCGACCTCGAGAAAGAGCCGACCCCTGGCGGCGTCCCAATAGAGCGGGACATAGCCGTCCCGCTTTTCCATCGCCTTCGTGTAGTCGCGGATGGACTGCTGGGCGGTCCCCGCCGGGGCGAGCAGGAACAGGAGACCGCAGGCGAGGACGATCGAACGGCGCATGGAGACCTCCGAGACGCGAGAACGGACGGCGGTACGGCGGTAAGTTTAGGTAGCGCTGCAACCTACCGCCATCCCGCCGCGCCCGCTGCGCCCGAGCCCGGATTACCGTATGGTCGACCGCACCAGCGTGGCGTCGACGAAGTCGGGCTCCTCCTCGCACAGCGGGTAGAGCGCCTCGACGAACGCCGTCGTGTGCGCGGCCGTGCGGTGGCGCTGTTCCGCCTTGGCGTCCCGGAACGTCATCGTGTGCCGAAACGCCGTCGTCCCGGCGATCTGAAACGACTCGTAGCTGGCCACGCCGGGCTCGTCCCGCTTGATGGCGTCCACAAACGCGGCGATCGTCCGGGTCGCGTCCCGGACCTTGTCCGGCTTCACGGTGAAGCTCGCGAGCTTGTGGATCATGCCAGCACCGCGGTGAGCTTCTCGAGGCAACCCGTCCAGCCCTCCTCGTGCTTGCGGCGGTCCTCGGCATTCGCCAGCTGCTCGTGCGTGATCACGACCTCCGTCTTCCCGCCCCGCTCGTGGAACTCGACCGTCACCAGCGTCTCGCCGGGATCCAGCTCGCCGGGATCTTCCCACCGGAAGGTGTACACCAGCCGCTCCGGCGCGCGGACCTCCTTGTAGACGCCGTTCAGGTAGAAGGGCTCGCCGCCCGGCTCCGCCATCGCGATGCGGTAGCGGCCGCCGACCCGGAGATCGACGACGGCCGTGGGCGTCGTCAGCTCGCCGGGCGCGAACCACTGCTTCAACTCCGCGGGATCGGTCCAGGCCCGGAACACTCGCTCCCGCGGCGCGGTGAACGTGCGCCGCAGGGTCAGCGTGAGCCCGGGGGTGCTCGTGGTCTTCGGCATACGAGTTCTCCTCAGTCAGGCGACTTTCGCAGATGACGGGCGAGCCGGTCGAAACGGCCTTCCCAGAAGATCCGGTACCGCTCGAGCCAGTGGGCGGCGTCGTGCATCCGCCCGGCGTCGAGGCGGCAGCGGCTCATGCGGCCGTGCCGCGTGCGGCGCACCAGTCCCGCGCGCTCCAGCACCCGCAGGTGCTTGGAGATCGCGGGCCGCGACACGCGAAACGGCCGGGCGAGCTCGCCGACGGCCGCATCGCCGCGGGCGAGTCGCTCGAGGATGGCCCGCCGGGTCGGATCGGCCAGAGCCGCGAACACGGCGTCGAGACGGCGCGAAACGGTAACCATATGGTTACATATATATCGCGTTCCGTCGCACGTCAAGGTTGGCGCCACGGAGCGAGTATCGCGTTTCGGAAATGCTGGTAAGGATCAGCGACGCCGCCGGGGTCCGCAGAGCGCAACGCGAGGGTGGGCGGTCTCGGTGGCGTTGCCGGCGGTCGACGTCTCTCAACACTGTCAGGCACGAGACGCTGCGTCCACCCGCCCACCGGGCTCGAAGGGTCCCGGCAGGCGTCGCGCTGACTTAAGCCAACTTCCGAACGTGGTACGAGTCGAGGAAGGTGGGACAGGCGGAGCACGCTGGCGGGAGGCGGCGTCAGCCGCCTCCCGCACGAGCGCTAGGCCACCGTGCCGATGGGCAGCTTGCGGATGCGCGTGCCGGTCAGCGCGTAGAGCGCGTTCGTGACGGCGGGCGCGATCGGCGGTGTGCCGGGCTCCCCGATCCCACCGAGTGGATCGCCGCTCGTCACGATGTGGGTCTCGACCGCGGGCATCTCGTCGATTCGGAGGACGGGGTAGGTGTCGAAGTTCCCCTCGACCGCACCGCCGCCCGCGATGTGGATCTCGCCGTACAGAGCGGCGGAGAGCCCGTAGGCGATCCCGCTCTCCATCTGCGCGACGATCGTGTCGGGGTTCACGACGTCGCCGCAGTCTACCGCACACACCACCCGGTGCACCCGCACCGTACGATCCGGGCGGAGCGACACCTCCGCCACCTCGGCGACGATGCTGCCGAACGCCTCGTGCACCGCCACGCCGCGTGCCCGCCCGGCGGGCGGTGGCGTGGTCCAGCCGGCCTTCTCCGCCGCCACCGTGAGCACACGGCGGTGTCGCGGATGCTCGGCGAGCAGCCGCAAGCGGAACTCCACGGGATCGGCGCCCGCCGCCGCCGCGAGCTCGTCCACGAACGACTCGACGACGAACGCGTTGAGCGAGCTGCCCACCGAGCGCCAGAACCAGAGGGTGATCGGCAGGTCGGCTTTGGCATAGGTCACCCGCACGTTCGGGATCGCGTACGGCATGTTCGCCGCCCCCTCCACCGACGAGCGGTCGACGGCGTCCCGCAGCGGACCGAAGGCCTCGAGGATGGACGGGCTCGCGATCCGGTGCTCCCACGCGACCGGCCGGCCGTCGCGACTCAGCGCGCCGACCAGCCGGTTGTAGGCCGGCGGCCGGTAATGGCCGCCGCGGGTGTCGTCTTCCCGGGTCCAGATCACTTTGACTGGGGCGCCGACCGCCTTGGAGGTGTGCACCGCGTCCGCCACGAAGTCGGTCTGCGAGCGGCGGCCAAACCCGCCGCCCAGCAACGTCGTGTGGACCGTGACCCGCTCGGGTGGGAGCCCGGTGATGCCCGCCCCCACCTGCTGCGTGCCGCTTGGCGCCTGGGTCGGCGCCCAGATCTCGCAGCGGTCGGCGCGGACGTCCGCGGTGCAGTTCATTGGTTCCATCGTCGCATGCGCGAGATACGGCAGCTCGTAGACCGCCTCCACCGTGTTGGCGGCGCCGGCGACTGCGGCCGCCACGTCGCCGTCGTTTCGCGCCTCGACGCCACGGTCCACGATCTCCCGCAGCATCGCGGCGATGCGCGCGCTGCTGAGCCCGCCGTGGCCGCCGTCGTTCCACGTCACCCGGAGCGCGTCCCGCCCCTGCTTGGCCGCCCAGAAGTGCTCGGCCACCACCGCGATGCCAGTCGGGATTTCCACGACGTGCCGTACCCCCGGCACGGCAAGCGCGGCGCTGGCGTCGAAGCGTTCAACCCGTCCGCCGAATGCCGGCGGGTGCGCCACCTGCGCCACGAGCATCCCCGGCACCGTCACGTCGATCCCGAAGATCGCCGAACCGTTCACCTTGGACGGCGTGTCGAGCCGCTTGACCGCCTTGCCGATCAGTCGAAAGTCTTTGCGGTCCTTGAGCGGCGGGTTCTCCGGCGGCGTCACGCTGGCGGCCCGCTCGGCGAGCTGGCCGTAGCGCAGCCGCCGGCCCGTGGGCTCGTGCCGCACCGCACCGTTCTGCGCCCGGCAGGTGCGGCGGTCCACGCGCCAGGTCTGCGCGGCGGCGTCGATCAGCATCTCCCGGGCGGCCGCGCCGACCTGGCGCAGCTTGTCGTAGTTCGTGCGAATGCTGGTGCTCCCGCCTGTGCTCTGCCGACCGTACTTCGTCGCATCGGTCGGGGCATGCTCGGAGCGCACCTTGCTCCAATCCGCCTCGAGCTCCTCAGCGAGGATCATCGGCAGGGAGGTGAGCACGCCCTGGCCCATCTCTGACTCGCTGACCAGAAGCGTGACAATGTCGTCGGTCCCGATGCGGACCCACGCGTTGATGTCGGCGGCGAGTGTTGCCGCGGCCGCGGTCCGTCCTTCGAGATGGAACCCGATGAGGAGCCCGGCTCCCGCCGCGGAGGAAATCTCCAGGAACTGCCGCCGGCTCAGGGTGCTCGTCGGTGCGCTCATCCGGCCATCTCCTTCGCCGCCCGGTGGATTGCCCGCCGGATGCGGTTGTAGGTGCCACAGCGGCAGATGTTGTTCGCCATCGCGCGGTCGATGTCCGCGTCGCTCGGCGTCGGGTTCTGCGCGAGGAGCGAGGCGGCCGACATCAGCTGCCCCGACTGGCAGTATCCGCACTGCGGCACGTCCTCGCCGATCCACGCCCGCTGCAACGGGTGCGAGCTGTCGGGCGACAGCCCCTCGATCGTCGTGATCTCTTGACCTTCGGCCGATGCGACCGGGATCTGGCAGGAGAAGACGGCGCTGCCGTTCATATGGACGGTGCAGGACCGGCACTGGCCGATGCCGCACCCGAACTTGGTGCCGGTGAGCCCCAAGAGGTCGCGCACGACCCAGAGCAGCGGCATGTCGGCCGGCGCGGTCACCCTCTGGCGCCGGCCGTTGACGGAGAGCGTATACGCGGGCATCGGGAGTTGCTCCACGGTGGGTCCCTCTGACGCTGCCCAGGTGGCGCCGCGGTGTCAAGTCGGGCGAGGCCGCGCCACGGCCGCGCCGACCTCTCGCCCCCGGTCGGCCCCGCGCTCGCCCGACCTCCCTATCTTTGTCCCATGGCCACTACGCTGTCGGCCGCCGCGGTCGCGCTGCTCCTCGTCCTCATCGCCCTGGTCGTCTGGGGTCGCCGGGGCGGAAGCGCGACGGTGTTCCAACAGCAGCTCATCGAACTGCGTGGCCGGCTCGATGCCCTGCTGGCGAGCCAGCGGGCGCTGCCTCAAACCCTGGCCGAGGGGTCCGCGGAGCAGGCCCATGCCCTGGCCGATGTGCGCGAGAAGCTGGGCCGGCTGGCCGAAGCCACGCGGCGGTTGGAGCACGTGGGGCGGTCGGTCGCCGAGGTACGCGAGCTCCTGCGCGTCCCGCGGCTCCGGGGAACACTGGGCGAGCTGTGGCTCGAGGAGCTGCTCCGCCAGGTATTCCCGGCCGCCCTGTACGAGACGCAGCACGCCTTTCGCTCCGGGGAGACCGTGGACGCCGTGCTCAAGGTCGGGGGGCGGCTCGTGCCCGTAGACGCCAAGTTCCCGCTGGAGGCGTGCCAGCGGATGCTGGCGGCCACGGGCGACGAGTGCGAGCGGGAGCGCCGCGCGTTCCGGCGAACCCTGCGAGAGCGGATCGATGAGATCGCCGAGAAGTACATCCGCCCCGATGAGGGCACCTACGACTTCGCGTTGATGTATGTGCCCGCGGAGAACGTGTACTACGAGGGACTCGTTCGGGGGGAAGACCTGGAGGACGGCGCCAGCGTCGCCGCGTACGCACTGTCGCGGCGGGTGATCGCCGTCTCACCCCATACATTCTACGCCTATCTCGCCGCCCTCCTGCACGGGCTCCGCGGCCTTGAGGTCGAGGAGCGTGCCCGGGAGATTCTGGACGCCCTCGGTGGGCTCAGGCAGCAGTTCGCCCGGTTCGAGCGGGCGCATGATCTCGTGGGCCGCCACCTGGACAATGCCGTCAAACAGTACGAGGAGTCCGGCCGGCAGCTCGGGGGCATCCGCGACCGCTTCGCCCGCATCCGTGGCGTCGGCGACGGCGAGCCGCGCGGGGTCCCGTCGCGCGCCGAGGGGCCCGACCTCCCGGACGCTCCGTAAGGCGACGCGGGCCATCCCTCGCCTCGCTCGCTGCAGTTTCGCGTCCGCGGCCCACCGTCTACTTTGTGTCCATGCCCGGACCTCTCGTGTGGATCGCGCTGCTGTTCGCGCTCCTGGCCGTCGGCTTCTTCGTCGCCGGCTTCGTTGCTCTCAAGCGGAAACGCCTGTTCGGCGTGCTCGCCAGCCTCACCCTTGCCGTGCTGCTGCTCACCGCCGGGGCGCTGTGCGCCACGATCGCCGTCGCCACCCAGGGGTACCAGGCCCTGACGCGGGAGATCGTGGCGGCGGTCGTGGAAACCCAGCCGGCGGGCGTGCAGGCGTTCACGGCGACGTTCCGGTTCGACGATGGGCAGGAGCGCACCTTCGACCTGGCCGGTGACGAGCTCTACGTGGACGCCCACATCCTCAAGTGGAAACCCATCGCCAACGTGCTGGGCCTGCACACCGCCTACGAGCTGGATCGCGTCGGGGGCCGCTACGCGCGGCTCCAGGACGAACAGGGCCGCCCACGCACGGTGTTCTCCGTCGCCGAGCCCAAACCGGTGGACATGTTCGATCTGCGCCGCCGATTCGCAATCTTCCGGCCGCTGGTGGACGCGGAGTACGGGTCGGCCACGTTCATCCTGGCGAACCGGCCGGCACGCTTCGAAGTGCGGGTGAGCACGACGGGGCTGCTCATGCGAGAGGTCGACCTCTCGGGTCGCTAGCCGTCGCAGGCGCGGTGGATCCTGAGCCCGCGCTGGCGAGTCGGGTCCGCCCGCAGGTTCCAGTTGAGCAGCGCTTCGACGCAGTCCGCGTCGAATTGCGACCCGGCGGCACGCTCGAGCTCGCGCATCGCGCCCGCCCAACTGAGCGGCGCACGATACGGACGCTCGCACGTCATCGCGTCAAAGGCGTCGGCCGCGCAGACGATCCGCGCCGCAAGCGGGATCGCGTCGCCGCGGAGCCCGTCGGGGAAGCCCCCCCCGTCCAGCCGCTCGTGGTGCCAGCGTACCACGGCGAGCGCGGTCGGATGATCGCGCAGGACGGGCCGCAGCATCGCTTCGCCGATCACGGTGTGTTCCAGGACGCGGCGGTACTCCGCCGGGGCGAGCGGCCCCGGCCGACGGAGCAGCTCCTCGGGGACCCCCACCTTCCCGATGTCGTGCAGCTCCGCCCCCACGCGTAACGCCTCCAGTTCCGCCGCCGAGAACCCCAGCTCGCGGGCGATCGCGCTCGCGTACGCCGTCACGCGGGCGGCGTGGCTCTTGGCTTCAGGATCCTTGGCTTGGAGGATCTCAGTCAGCAGGTAGATCGCGTTCGCGAACAGCGCGTCGCGGGGGCAGAGGATCGCTTCCACGGTGGTCGGGAGCGCGCTCGTGAGCACAGCCGGATCCTCCCTTGGGGGGTGATGGCGTCGGAGTGGGAGCGAACCCGTGCAACCCGCGGGCCACCCGGCGGCAACGTCGTAAGCGATTGTGGGACATCGCGTTGTGCGGATCGCAGGGCCGGCAGAACGTGCACCGGGTCGTGCCAGGGTGTGCCGAATCGGTGCGTCGGCCGGCTAGACGCGTGTGTCGAGCCGCGCCGCGAGGTAGGCGTCGAGATCGGGTCCGCGCGGGTTCGCGAGCACCGTGCGGACCCACGCCGCGCGCTCGAAGGCCATGAGCTCGAGATCCCAGACGCAGGCAATCACGGCGCGCGGCGTGGCGTATTCGAGGTTGGCCGGTCGGTCGCCATTGGACTGGTAGAGGTGGTGGACCAGCTCGTTCTCGTGAGTCCACCAATCCACGAAGACGAAGTTGGCGCCCCGTCCGTCGTGGATCCCGAGAAACCCCACTCCATATCGGTCGGCGGCGACGGCGGGAAGTGGGAGCCGTTCGCGCGCCGCGCGCTTCGCGGCCGCGATCAGCGGGGCACGCGGGGTGTCGCCCCGGTAGGCGATGCCGTAGACCTTGAGGCGCCACCCGCCCTCCTCCCACAGGTCCAGAAAACGAATGGGGCGCGGGGCGTAGGACTCCGTCAGCGCGACGTGACCGGCCATGCGCACCAATCAACGCCGCCGGAGCCGAGCCGGCAACGCGCCGGCGCTGGCGTGGCGCGATCGTGGGTGCTCTCTTCCGGCGAGCGCGCCGACCGCCGCTCATTATCTCATGCCCGGAGGGATCCCATGACGAACGCGATGACGAAACGCCAGCGGCGGTTGCGGGGGCTCGTCCTGATCGTGAACACGTTGCTGCCGGGGGTGGTGGTCGTCACGCTGGTCGTGGGGACGGCGTGGACGGCGCACCAGGTGCGTCGGCCGCTCGCGCGCTACCGGGCCGCAGTGGATTCCATCGTGCAGAGCGCCACGACCGCGCGGGACTCGATTGCGGTCGTCATCGATAGTGTTGCCGCACGGGCGCCGGATATCAAAGCTGCCGGCGAAGCCATGGTGGCCCGCGCCAACGCCGCCTCGGCCGCGGTGAGCAGGGCAGTGAGTGACGTGCGAGGCTCGGTGAATGCGGCGGTGGATGCGATTCCGGTCCCAGAGACACGGCGCCTGCCGTGGAAGGCCGATCTCAAGGCCGCCTTCAGCGTGTTCTCGCGGCCGTTCGACCGGGTACGCGGTCAGTTTCGGGCGATCGGCCGCGACCTGCGCGCCATCCAAGCCGAGATGGCCGCCGTGATGGGCGAGATCAAACGCCTCTCGGCGCTTCGGGAGTATCTCGCCGGGGCCGTCCGCCAGTACGAGACGCTTCGGTCCGAGCTGGATGTCATGCTGGGGACGCTCGCCGCGGTGGTGCGGGTCGTCCTGGTTCTCGGCGCCCTGTTGGTCCTCTGGACGATCCTGAACTACGGTTTCTGGATCCTCGGGCGGCTGATGACAGCGCTGGCGCTGCTGCGTGGAGAAGCGCGCGCCGCGTAGATCCCGTGCTCGACGACCTCTACGACCGCGACCGTTCGGGGCGTGCGCTCGTCACCGCGTCCCTCGCGGCTGGCATGGTGGTAACCTCGCTGTCGGCGCTCGCCTGGCCCGAGGTCGGCGACCTGCTGGGCGGGGTGGGGCGGCTCCACTACCCCTGGCAGGTCTGGACATCGGCGTTCATGCACGGCTGGCCGGGGTTCCCCCTCCTCGTCCATCTGTTCGTCAACCTCGTGCTCATCGGCTTCGTCGGCGTGGCGGCCGAAAAGCTCCTGGGGGCGGCCCGCTATCTCGCCGTCACGGCGCTGGCGCTGGGGCTCTACTGGCTCGCCCGACGGCTCACCGGCATCGAGGCGAACGGCGCGTCGGTGTTTCTTTGGGCCTACGCACCGATCCTCTTCGTCGCCATGCGCCACGTCGTGCGCTCCGGTCGGCCGCTGACCGACGCCTATCAGCGAGCGAAGGGGTTCCTGGTGATCATGTGGGTAGTCGTGCCCGTGTTCATGGTGGGGATCCTGGCCGTGCGCGGCACGGCGATCCTCACTGCCGTGGCGTTCGGAAATGTGTTCCATCTCTCGGCCACCGTGGCCGGCGTCGCCGGGGCGGTGGCGTGGCGGGAGCGCATCCGGCGGCGCGCGGGGACCGGGCGGTTCCCGGTCACGGCGGCCGATCGCGCGGCGGCGGTGGCCGCGGCGGCGATCCCAGTGGTCCTCGCGTCGCTCGTGGCGCTGGTCGTCCGTGGCACGATCGCGCCGTGACCCCCGACCCGCTGTCCGAGTCTTCATGGTGGGGTGGGGGTTGCCTTCACGAAGCGGTATGGACGGCGCCCCCGGAAGCTGCTAGCATTAAACCCAGAGCCCACAGAACGCGTAACACACCTCATGACACGAAAAAAGGCCGTTGCGGGCCGCCCCGCTCAAGCGCCACCGCGCCCGGCTCCGAAGCGGCCGAGCCGTGCCGCGCCACCCGCCGAGGACCTGAACCCGTTCCACATCGCCCAACAGCAGTTTGATCGGGCGGCGCGGTATCTCCCGAACATCCACAACGGCTTGGCGGAGTACCTCCGGCGCTGCCAGCGTTTGCTCACCGTGGAGTTCCCCATCGAGACGCACGACGGCACCGTCCGGACGTTCGTGGGGTACCGGGCGCTCCACAGCCGGGTCCGCGGCCCGGGCAAGGGCGGGATTCGCTACCACCCCGACGTGACGGCCGACGAGGTCAAGGCGCTGGCGTTCTGGATGACGTGGAAGTGTGCTGTTGTGGACGTCCCGTTCGGTGGCGCCAAGGGGGGAGTCACCTGCAACCCCAAGGAGCTGACGCCCAGCGACATCCGCAAGATCACCCGCCGCTTCATCGCCGAACTGGGCGACGCCATCGGGCCGAACACCGACATTCCCGCGCCGGACGTGAACACCAACGCCGGCACCATGGCCCGGATCTACGACACCTACCACATGATGCACCCGGGGGAGAACAACCTGGGGGTCGTGACGGGCAAGCCGGTGGAACTCGGCGGGTCGCTGGGGCGGCGCGAGGCCACTGCCCGCGGGTGTCTCTTCGCCACGGAGCGGGCCCTCGCCGCGGGGATCGTCCCCGGTCTCTCGTCGGTCAAGGGGGCGAGGGTGGCCATTCAGGGATTCGGAAACGCCGGCTCGGTCGCCGCTCAGCTGTTCACCGAGGCCGGTGCCATCGTGGCGGCGGTGAGCGACACCCGGGGCGGTGTGTACCGTCCCGACGGGATCGATCCCGCCGCCGCGATCGCACACAAGCAGAAGACGGGATCGGTCGTCAATCTCCCGGGCACCCAGCCCGTCGACAACGAGGGGCTGCTGGCGGTTCCGTGCGACATCCTCATCCCGGCGGCGCTGGAGAATCAGATCCGGGGAGACAACGCCGCCCAGCTCCAGACGCGCCTCGTCGTCGAGGCGGCGAACGGGCCCACGACGCCCAGCGCCGACCGTATCCTGTTCGACCGGGACATCCCGGTGCTGCCGGACATCCTGGCGAACGCCGGCGGCGTGACGGTCAGCTACTTTGAGTGGGTGCAGAATATCGAGAACGAACAGTGGGATTTGGACGAGGTGAACCGCAAACTGCTCGTCAAGATGCAGCGGGCCACCGACGCCGTGATCGACACGCAGACCCGCATCAACGCCTCGCGCGAGCGCCTCGACGCGAAGCGGCGCAAGCGCGGATTGAACGGGGACCCACTGGACCTCGTGGACTTGCGGACGGCGGCCTACATTCTCGCGATCAGCCGGGTCGCGAAGGTGACGCTCGAGCGGGGCATCTGGCCGTAGGCCCCTGCGGCACCGGCGTCAGCGCAGTCATCGGATCTTCCTGGAGGCGGTTCCCGTGAGACGGTTATCCCGCGGGCGCTCATGGGCGCTCGCCTGCCTGCTGCTGGTCGGGTTGGCGCACCCCCTCGCCGCGCAGCGGGGCGCGCTGCGCGGCCTCGACCGCTACATCGAAGACGCGCTCCCATCCTGGAAAGTGCCCGGCCTCGCCATCGCGATCATCAAGAACGACTCGGTCATTCACGCGAGCGGTTACGGCGTCCGCGAGCTCGGGGAGCCCGAACGCGTAGACGCGCGGACGCTCTTCGCGATCGGCTCCGCGTCCAAGGCGTTCACCGCCGCCGCCCTGGCGATGCTGGTGGACGAGGGGAAGGTCTCGTGGGACGACCGCGCGTCCACCCACCTCCCGTGGTTCGAGCTGTTCGACCCCTACGTGACGCGCGAGCTGAGCGTGCGTGACCTGCTGTCGCACCGTAGCGGGCTCGCCCGCGGGGACCTCCTGTGGTACAGCGGCGGCTTCTCCCGCGACGACATCCTGCGGCGAGTCCGCTTCCTCGAACCGAGCTGGAGCTTCCGGTCCCGCTTCGGCTACCAGAACCTCATGTACCTCGCCGCGGGTCGCATCGTGGAAGCGGCGAGCGGGCTGTCGTGGGACGACTTCGTGGCTCAACGGATCTTCCGCCCGCTCGGGATGACGCGGAGCAATACGTCGGTCACGGCGCTCAGCGGCCAGCCCAACGTGGCCACCCCGCACGCCCAAATCGAGGGTACGGCGGAGACCGTCCCGTGGCACAACATCGACAACATCGCGCCTGCGGGCTCCATCAACTCGAACGTGTTGGAGATGGCCCAGTGGGTGCGGCTCCAACTGGGAGACGGCGAGGTCGCGGGCCAACGGCTCGTCAGCACGGGAGCGATTCGAGAGACCAAGGTGCCGCACACGGTGATCCGCACCGAAGGCATTTGGCAGGCGCTCAACCCGGTGTCGAACTTCCTGACCTATGGCCTCGGCTGGTTCCTCATGGACTACGCGGGGCACAAGGTCGTGCAGCACGGCGGCAACATCGACGGGATGAGCGCGCTGGTGGCGATGATCCCCGACCAGCGCCTCGGCGTCGTCATCCTGACCAACATGAACGGCTCGCTGCTGCCCACGGCCGTCCTCTACCGGGTGTTCGACATGATGCTGGGGCGGCCGTCCCAGGACTGGAGCGCGGACTTCCGCAAAACGGCGGCGGCCCTCGAACAACAGCAGGAGGAAGCGAGAAAGAAGATCGAGGACGCCAGGGTGAGCGGCACCGCGCCGTCGTTGCCTCTGGAGGCGTACGCCGGCACGTATGCCGACAGCATGTATGGGGACGTGCGCGTCGAGTACGAAGGGGGCGGGCTGGTGTTGCGCTACGGCACCTTCTTCGTCGGTGATCTCGAGCACTGGCACTACGACACGTTCCGGGCGATCTGGCGACAGCGGCACTTCGGCAAGGCGTTGGCCCGGTTCGTCCTCGACGAGCGCGGCAGGGCGGCCGAGCTGGCCATGGAGAACGTCGGGGACTTCACCCGCGCCCCGGCCGCCGACACCGCCGCCGTGGCCATGAGCGAGGAGCAGCTGCGGCGCTACGTCGGCCGGTTCGCCAGTGAGGCGCCGCCCGTCGCGATGCGCGTGGAGCTGGTGGGGGGTTCCCTCAAGCTGACCGTTCCGGGGCAACCGACCTACACGCTGATCCCCCTCGCGGAGCGGCGCTTCCGAATCGGCGGTGCGCCCGAGGGCTATTTCGTGGAGTTCGAGCTGGACGGCCGGCGGGCCACGGCGATGACGGTCGAGCAGCCCAACATCACGCTTCGCCTTCCTCGGCAGGGAGGATGACGCTGCCCCCCCTTTGACACCTTCCGGGGCGCGGTGCACGTTTGCGCGGTTCCCGTGCGGTACGTGACGCGCCCTGGAGGTGCCCATGAAGCGGTGGATCCCTCTTGCCGCGGCCGTGCTGGTGGCGGCCTGCGCAGACGATCGGATTGCCGGACCGGCGGACGACACGGTCGCGGCGCCGGAGTTCGGCAAGTCCTTCCCCATTGGCGGGCACGGCCAGCTCACCGTGATGACCCGCAACCTCTACGTCGGCGGCGACGTCGATCGGGTCATCGCGGCGCCGGACCTCGCGGCGGTCTTGGAGGCGGTGGCGGTTACGTTCGCCGAGATCCAGTCCACCGACTTCGCCGCGCGCGCCGAAGCGCTGGCCGATGAGATCGCGGCGACCCGCCCCCACCTCGTGGGTCTCCAGGAGGTATCCACCATCTTCAGTCAAACGCCGGGCGATTTCCTGATCGGCAATCCCGAGGCCGCGGCCACGCTCGAGATCGATTTCTTGGCGACCCTCATGGCGGCCCTTGAGGCCCGTGGTCTCGACTACCGGGCCGCCGCCATCACCCAGGACATTGACTTCGAGCTGCCGAGCGCCACGGGCCAGGATCTGCGGCTCATCGATCACGAAGTGATCCTGGCGCGGGGCGACGTCGAGATTTCCGACGTCCAGACGGGCAACTTCCTGGTGAATCTGACCGTGCCGGTCGGCGGCGCCGTGGACGTCACGATCCTGCGCGGCTGGGCCGCGGTGACGGCGGTCGTGGACCGCCGTCCCTACCGGTTCGTCTCCGCACACCTCGAGCCCGCACCGATTCCGGCGATCGTGCCGGTGCAGGTGGCCCAGGGGCTGGAACTGATCGCGCGCTTCGCCGACGACCCGCTGCCGCTGCTGTTCGTCGGTGACTTCAATTCGGCGGCGGACGGCAGCACGACGCCCACCTACGGGCTGCTGCGGGACGCGGGCTTCGCCGACGCCTGGAGCCAGGCGCGCCCCGGAACCCCCGGTGTCACGTGCTGTCAGGCCTCCGACCTGCGGAACCCCGCGTCCCGCCTGCGCGAGCGAATCGACCTCGTGCTCGTGCGTGACGGGTTCAACCATCCGCGCGGGAAGATCACCGGCGGCGTGCACGCCGACGTCGTCGGCGAGGAGCGTGGGGATCGCACGTCTGGGGGGCTGTGGCCCTCGGACCACGCCGGCGTGGTCGCGATCCTGCGCCTCGCCGCATCGGCGGTGGCGAAGCGGTGAGCGATGGGCGGTGTCATGGCATGACGGGATGACGGCAGGTCGGGATCCCGGTCGAGGGCGGTCCCCTCGTGCGTCATGCCGAGCGCCCCCCCCGCCCCCCGCTCCCCCTTCTATCGCGTTTCCCCGCCGTGTAGTCTTTCATCTCACCGTCCTCCTGAGGGTCCGCCGTGCAGCGTCGCGAAGGTCTCGCCAAGCTTACCGGCCGCGAGCGGTACGTGGACGATCTCGTCGTCGAGGGATGTCTCTGGGGTGCCACGGTTCGCGCAACGGTCCCCCGGGGGAGGATCGAGGAGATCCGCTTCGGCGAGGGCTTCGACTGGTCGGCGTTTGTCGCGGTAGACCATCGCGACATTCCCGGACCCAACGTGATCGCACTCATCGAGCGCGACCAGCCGGTCCTCGCGGCGCGCGACGTGCGCCACGTGCACGAAGCGGTTCTGCTACTCGCCCATCCGTCGCGCGACACGGTGCGGCGAGCCGCCCGGGCGGTACAGGTGGTGGTCGACGCTGAGCCCGCGGTGCTCGACTTCCGGGTACCACCGCGGCCGGAGCAGGTGCAGTACGGCGCCGACAACGTGCTCAAGCACTTGCACATCGAGAAGGGCGACGTCGACCGCGCGCTCGCGGACGCACCGCACGTCATCGAGGGCGTGTACGAGACCGGGGCCCAGGAACACGTCTACCTGGAGACTCAGGGGATGCTCGCGTGGTTTGACGGCGACGTCCTCGTCGTGAAGGGTTCGATGCAGTGTCCCTACTATGTGCTGCGGGCCCTCACCCACGCGCTCGCGCGCGACGAGCGGCGGGTGCGGGTCATCCAGGCGCCCACGGGGGGCGGGTTCGGCGGCAAAGAGGAATACCCCTCGACGATCGCGCTCCACACCGCGCTGCTCGCGCTCAAGGCCGGGCGGCCGGTGAAAATGATCTACGATCGGGGCGAGGACATGGCGGCGACGACCAAGCGCCATCCGGCGTGGATCCGGCACCGCACGGGCGTGGATGACGATGGCGGCCTGCTGGCGCAGGACATCGAGGTCGTGATCGACGGCGGCGCGTACGTGACGCTGTCGCCCGTGGTGCTCTCCCGAGCCGTGATCCACGCCGGCGGGCCGTATGACTGCGCCAACGTGCGCATCGCAGGTCGCGCGATGCTCACCAACGCGGTGCCGTTCGGCGCCTTTCGCGGCTTCGGCGCGCCACAGACGCAGTTCGCCACGGAGCGGCATATGGACGTGATCGCCCGGGCGCTGGACATGGACCCGGTGGACCTGCGGCGCCGGAACCTGCTGCGGGACGGTCAGACGACGTCGACCGGTCAGATCATCCGGGACGGCACCGACCGGGTCGCCGTCATGGAGCGGGCGCTGGTGCGCTCCCGCTATCGGGAACGGCAGGCCGCGCATGCCGCCTTCAACGCCACGCATCGCACCAGGCGGCGCGGGGTGGGTCTCGCGACGTTCTATCACGGCGCGGGCTTCACGGGGAGTGGTGAGGTCACGCTCCGTTCGGTCGTGCACGTTGCCGGGTGGCCGGACGGGCGCGTCGAGATCCTGAGCGCCAACATCGAGATGGGCCAGGGCACGCTGACGGTGTTCACGCAGATCGCGGCGGCTCGACTGGGCTACGTTCCCGACGACATCGTCGTGGCCGAAGCCGATACCGCGCGGGTGCCCGACAGCGGTCCGACCGTGGCGTCGCGCACCGCGATGATTGTCGGGCGGCTCATCGAGCGTGCGTGCGACGATCTCCGTCGGCAGGTGGGCCTCGATCCGGACGCGCGGGGCGCCACCGTTCGAGCGGCGATTGTGCGCTGGCACCGGGAGCATCCGGGCGAGTCGCTCATGGGACGGAGCCAATACGAGACGCCGCAGGACGTCAGTTGGGACGAGCAGACCTACCGCGGTGACGCCTATGGCACGTTCGCCTGGGCCGCGTATGTGGCCGATGTGGAGGTGGATCTCCGCACGTACGCGACGCGGGTGGTCGACTTCACGGCGGTGCAGGAGATCGGGAAGGTGCTGCACCCGACCCTCGCCCGAGGCCAGGTCCAAGGTGGGGTGGTGCAGGGCATCGGGTGGGCGCTGATGGAGGAATGTCGGTTCGAGCAGGGCGCGATGTCCAACCCCCAACTCACCAACTACGTGATTCCGACGAGCGACGACGTCCCACCCATTACGGTGGAGTTTCTCGAGAATCCGTACCGCCACGGTGCCCAGGGCGCCAAGGGGCTGGGCGAGCTGCCCATCGACGGTCCGGCGCCCGCCGTGCTCAACGCCGTCGCCGCCGCCACGGGGGCGGACCCCCGCGTCATTCCGCTCACCCCGGAACGGCTGATGGCGCTCCTGGAGAGCGAAATCGAGGCGGCGCCGGCCCGGGCCGCCGGCCGGGGTGCGGCGTGACTCGATGAGCGGCGGCACCGAGACGCTCTTGCTCTCGTTCACGCTGAACGGCACGCCGGTCACGGTCACCGTGGACGTGACGGAGCGGCTGCTGGACGTGCTGCGCTATCGGCTGGGACTGACCGGCACCAAGGAAGGCTGCGCGGAGGGGGAGTGCGGCGCCTGCACGGTCTACCTGGACGGCCTCCCGGTGGACGCGTGCCTCGTGCCGGCGTATCAGGTGCGGCAGCGCGGCGTGACGACGATCGAGGCGCTGGACCCGGCCACGCTCGACACGCTGCTGACCGAGGGCGCCACGCAGTGCGGCGCTTGCACGCCGGGCGTCGTGATGACGGCCCGCTGGATCGAGGAGCACCCGGAGTTGCTCGAGACGCACACCCTTCGGGAGCTCATGGCGGGCAACCTCTGCCGGTGCACGGGATACGACGGCATCGTGGACGGTGTGCGGCGGGCGCTCGACCGGCGGAACGCGCCGTGACGATCCTCCTGCCGACGAGCCTTCGCGAGGCGTTCGATCTCCTCGCGGTGACCGGCGCGGCGATCCCGATGGCCGGGGGGACGGACCTCCTCGTGCACTGGCCGCAACGGCACGAGGAGCGCAGCCGGACCTACCTCGACCTCTCCGGGCTCGAGGAGCTGAAGCCGGTGCGCTGGACCGACGACGCGCTGATGCTCGGCGGTCTCACGACGTACTGGGACGTGGTGCGGGACGCGCGTGCGCGCGCGGAGTTCCCGCTGCTCGCGGATGCGGGCCGCCAGGTCGGGGCGATTCAGATCCAGGCGCGCGGCACCTGGGCGGGCAACATCGTCAATGCCTCGCCGGCGGCGGACGGCGTGCCGGTGCTCATGGCGTACGACGCCATGGTCATGCTCGAGTCTCGCGATGGCCGGGAGGAGGTGGCGCTGGCCGACTTCTACCTCGGCTACAAACAGATGCGGCGCCAACCGCATCAGCTGATCACGGCCATCCGGCTTCCGCGGCGCGCGTACAGCGTGCAGGTGTTCGAGAAGGTGGGGTCGCGGCGGGCGCAGGCGATCACCAAAGTGGGTCTCGCCATCACACGGTCCGTCGCCGGTTGGCGCGTCGTCGCGAACAGCGTGGCGCCGACCGTGCGGCGGTGTCTCGCCGTGGAGCAGCTGTTGGACGCACGCGTCCCGGTGCACGGCCCCGACGATCTGCTCCCGGCCATCCGCCAGGACGTCGCGCCCATTGATGACATTCGCTCGACCGCGGCCTATCGGGAGCGCGTGATGGCGAATCTGTTGTACCACGACCTTCGCGAGGTCTGTGAGTCCTTCACGTGAGCGGTGAGCGGTTGAAGACGTCGCTGTCGCCGGCGGCGGTCGCGCCCGTGCTCGCCCGCCTGACGGAAGTAAACGCCGGGTTCGTGGCACGCGTCCCCGGCGAGTCCTCAACACGGCAACCCGTGCACACGGTCTACGGGGGCGCCGATTTGTTCAGGGCCGACTCCGCCCCTAAGCTGGGTGAGTTGGCGCTCCGCGTCATGGACGAGTACGCGCCGGACGCCGTCACGTTCGCCCGGGGGCTCCGGCTGCAGGGTGCCGACGCCCTGCCCGCCACCGCGGCGCGGGTGAAGGCGCTCACACGCGCGCTGCAACGGGATGCCGACGCCGTGCGCGGCCGCACGCCCGCCGCGTGGTTCGCCTTTACGGTGTACGATCGCGTGCGGGAGAAGCTCCGTCGGGAGCCGGTCGAGGACTTCCGCATCGATTTCGAGGATGGCTACGGCAACCGCTCCGACGACGAGGAGGACGCGACGGCGGTGGCCGCCGCCGGCGAGGTGGCGGCGGGTATGGACCGCCGCACCCTGCCGCCGTTCCTTGGGATTCGGATCAAGCCGCTCAACCCCGACCACCAGCGCCGGGCGGTCCGCACGCTCGATCTCTTTCTGACCGCGTTGCTGGAGCGGACCGGCGGCGCGCTCCCCGCCAATTTCGTGATCACCTTGCCCAAGGTCGTGATGGAGACGCAGGTGCGGGCGCTGGTCGAGGTGTTCGAGGCGCTCGAAGTGGCGCTTGGCTTGCCGGCAGGGAGATTGAAAGTCGAGTTGATGATCGAGACGCCGCAGGCGGTCCTCGGTCTCGACGGGCGCACGCCCTTGCCGGATCTGGTGGCGGCTGCCGGAGGGCGCTGCACCGGGGCGCATTTCGGCGTCTACGACTACACGGCCAGCACGAACATCACGGCGCAGTATCAATTGATGCAGCATCCCGTGTGCGACTATGCCCGCCAGGTCATGCAGACCGCGTTGGCGGGCTCCGGTGTCATGCTGTCGGACGGCGCCACCAACATCGTGCCCGTGCCACCTCATCGGCCGGCGAAGGGCCGGACGCTCACGGTTTCGCAGCGCGCCGAGAACCGCGAGGCCGTCTTCACCGCCTGGCGGCTGCACTACGCCGACGTGCGCCACTCCCTGGCCAATGCGTTCTACCAGGGATGGGATCTGCACCCGGCGCACCTGCCGACCCGTTACGCTGCGCTGTATGCGTTCTTCCTCGAGAGCTTCGCCTCCGCGTCCGAGCGGCTGCGCAGCTTCGTGGCTCGCGCGGCCCAGGCGACCCTCGTGGGTGGTGTGTTCGACGACGCCGCGACGGGCCAGGGGCTGCTCAACTTCTTCTTGCGGGGACTCAACTGCGGTGCGATCACCGAGGACGAAGCGCTGGCCACGGGACTGACCATCGAGGAGCTGCGGACGAGGTCATTCCTGAAGATCCTTCAGAGGCGTCGGAACGCGTGAGCGGTGAATCGTGAGCCGGGACGCGCGTGACGGCGTTGCCCAGGGGCCGTCGGGCAGCGTTCGGAGGAAGCGCTGCGCCGCGTCTGCTCCGGCGCGCGGCTCACAGCACACTGCGGTTCGATGAAAGCGCTGTGGCTCGAGAACCGTGTCCTGACGCTGCGCGACGACGTCCCTCTACCCGACCCGCCGGCGGGTGAGGCGCTGGTGCGCGTGCTGCGGGCCGGCATCTGCAGCACCGACGTCGAGCTCACCCGCGGCTACTACCCGTACGCGGGCATCCCCGGTCACGAGTTCGTGGGCGTGGTTGAGCGGGGCCCCCCGGCGCTTGCCGGTGCGCGCGTCGTCGGGGAGATCAACGCAGTGTGCCACGACTGCGCCGCGTGTCGCGCCGGTCGGTCCACGCACTGCGACCGCCGCACGGTCTTGGGCATCGTGCGCCGACACGGTGCGTTCGCGCAGTACCTGACGTTGCCGTTGGAGAACCTGCACCGGGTGCCCGAGGGCGTCTCCACCGACGCCGCGGCGTTCACCGAGCCGCTCGCGGCGGCGCTCGAGGTACAGGAGCAGGTGTCGGTGGGCCTGGGGGATCGGGCGCTGGTGGTGGGCGACGGCAAGCTGGGGCTCCTGATTGCGCAGACGCTGGCGCTCATCGATTGCGACCTGACCGTTGTGGGTCGCCACCACGCCAAGCTCCAGCTGCTGGCGGCCCGTGGGATCCGCACCGCCCACGAAGCCGAGGTCGAGCCGCGGCGGTTTGATCTCGCCGTCGAGTGCACGGGCAATGCCGACGGCTTCGCACTGGCGCAGCGTGCCGTTCGGCCACGGGGGACGCTGGTGATGAAGAGCACCTACGCAGGGGCGCTCACGCTGGACGCGGCCGCCGTCGTGGTGAATGAGCTCACGCTCGTGGGCTCGCGCTGCGGCCCCTTCGCCCCGGCCCTTCGGCTCCTGGCGGAGGGGCTCGTGGACGTGGAGTCCCTGATTCACGCCCGCTATCCCCTGGCGCGCGGGCTCGAGGCGTTCGAGCACGCGCAACGGAGGGGGGTGCTCAAGGTGCTGTTGGACGTCGAGTGAGCAAGCCGCCGGCGCTCAGCGAAACCGGTTTGGCGGCTGCTGCGGCGATGTCGGAGCAGGCCGCCAACGCAGGAGAGACCGAGCCGGCTGCACGGTGGCTCACGGTTTCCGGCGTATGAACCGACCCAGCGGGCCGCTCGGATCGAGCAGATCGCGGAACTCGTCCTTCAGGTGATAGACGTGCACCACGGCGTTGGAGGCCGAATAGATGATGCCGAGGTGGTGCAAGGAGACGGTGCTGGGCCCCATGCGCAGCAGCCACTTGTCGTATTCGAGCTTCTCAGGATTCTCCTTGAATCCGCCCCCCAACCGCGGTACGGCCTTGGTCAGCTGCCCCGTGCGCCGCTTCACAAGCAGATCGTGGAGTCGCTCCGCTTCCTTCGTCGTCTGGACCGGGTAGCCGGACTGCACGACCTGATCGGCCGCTCCCGTTGCCACGGCGATATGCTGCGGCGGCTTGAACACGATGAGGTCTCCGAGGTGGAGCCCCATCGTCGCACCGGGCCAAGCCCGTCTCGAGACGCCGGAAGCTGCGTACGGGGTCCGCGCGCCCTGGGCGGCGGCTCGTGCCCCCGTGTTGGTTGAGTCCTGCGTGAACCAAGGCGAGATGCTGTGCCCGCCATCGAAGACCGTTCCGCTGTCGATGATGGCGCGGATCTGGGATGGAATACGGAACGCCCTCGCCGCGTAGGTATAACACGCCTCGGCCATACCTGCCTCCCTTCCCGGTATGGGTGCCTCGCGCATGGGGCGCCGGGCTGGAGGCCCCGGTGACCACCGTGACTGGCCTCGGGGCGGCGACGCGGCGCGCCGCCGCCACTCTCAGCGACGCCGGTCACCGTCACGGCGGCGGCAGCGGAATCCGCCGGTACGCTCGGAACGAGGCGGTTCCGGAATCGAAGCACCCACTCGTTCCAGTCGGTACACCATACGCGAACTCAGGCCCGGTCACGTTACCGAAGTCGTTCCGAGACCGGATCCGAAGGAAATACGTGTTTCCCGGCTCGAGCGATAGGACTCGTGCGTTCGAGTTCCACCAGCTCGTGGCGCTCGGTGTCGGGTCACCGGACTGCGTGGAGTAGAGGACCTGGTACGACCGCGCATCGGGGTCTGTAGTGTACTCGACCCGATACCAGCTCAGCTCGGTGATGTCTTCCAGCACCGACAGGAGCGATGGCACTTGGTTGTCCGGCTCCGCGTCTCCGGGCCGATGGACCCCCGGCATATCCCTCTCCGGCTGCTCGCGCTCGTCGCCCGGTTGCAGTGGAGCTCGTTCGTCTATCCTTTCCACCCGTTCGAGCGTCGTGCACATGATCGCCAGCGGCTGCGGTGCCACGGAAATGACGCTCGACACCCCGGGGAGGCATCCGGCCGCGTTGAGCGGGGTGGTCTCGAACGGATCGCTGGGCGTCGTGCCGAAGTTGTTGACCGTGCGGACCCACAGCAGATGCGTCTGACACGGCTGCAACGCGATGCCCGTCGTGGGCGGCGCGGTCCCGGACCACACCGGCGGGGTGCCGGGCGGCAGGGGAGGGCCGGATGCCGTGAACACCTCGTATTGATCCACGTGCGGCACCGTCGTGAAGGTCACCACGTTCGTGGTGGTCGGGCCGGCGGGCGTCGTTGCGACATTGGTGATCTGCGACGCGCCCGGCGTGCATGGTG
>JBFJHJ010000020.1:0-54044 GCA_041613315.1 Gemmatimonadales bacterium | reverse complement strand
GGTCCGGAGCGCACGCCGGGCCGCGGCGCTGGGCGCCGAGGTCCGCCGCACCGGGACCCAGGCCGACGGCGAGCAGGGCGGCCAGCGCGACACGACAACTCAATTGACCCATGGGTTCGCTCCCTGACTGGATTGAGCGGCGCGCAGGCGCGCCGGGAAGTTCGTAATGATACCCGCGACGCCCAGCCCCCGCAGCCGTGCCGCCTCGACAGGGTCGTCCACCGTCCACACGTGCACGGGCCGGCCGCGCCGCCGGGCGGCACGCACGAAGGCCCGGTCCACCACCGTCACGAGGCCGTGACGCTCGGGCACGGTAAAGGCCGCGAAGCGGCCCGGCGGGACGAGCCCGAGACGGGACGCCGCCCAGCACAGCGCGGTCTCCGCGCGCGAGGCGGCGCGCGCGAACGGCGCCCGCGCGAACGGTCGGAGCGCGCCGCCGTCGAAGGCGCCCACCAGCACGCGGTTCGCCGCCCCGTGCCGTCGCAGCAACCCCGCCACGGCGGGCCCCGCCGCACGTTCCTTGAGCTCCACGACGAGCGGCGTGTCGGCATATCGGTCGAGGACCTCCGCCAGAAGCGGCACCGATTCACCCGCGCCCGCATCGAGCCGGCCAAGCGCGTCCGCCGAGTAGCCGGCGACCGGGCCGGCGCCGTCCGTCGTCCGGTCCACCGTCGCATCGTGGATCACCACCGGGATCCCGTCGGCGCTCACCCGCACGTCGAGCTCGAGCGCGTCGGCGCCCTGCGCCAGGGCCTGGTCGAACGCGAGGAGCGTGTTCTCCGGATATTCCCCGGACGCGCCGCGGTGTCCGATGAGGGGGCGCGACGTGGGATCGAGGAGCAACACCGCCGGACGCCGGCTGAAGCGCTCAGCCAGCGGCGTTGCAGTAGCGGTCGAACGCCGCCGTGAGCTCGGCGGCGATCGCGTCGGCGTCGCGACCCTCGATGTCTTTGCGCTCGAGCATCTGCACCAGCGCGCCGTCCTTGAACAAGGCGATCTGGGGCGACGACGGTGGATAGCCATGAAAGTGCGAGCGCACCCGGTCGGTCGCGTCGAGCTCCATCCCCGCAAACACCGTGGCCAGCCGGTCGGGGACGGCACGGTGCCGGAGCGCGAGCGCCACGCCCGGCCGAGCCTTGCCCGCTGCGCATCCACACACCGAATTCACCACGACCAACAGCGTGCCGTCGCGCCGGCCGACGACGTCGTCCACGTCCTCCGGCGTCATCATCTCCTGAAACCCGATACGGGTCAGATCCTCGCGCATCGGCTGCACGAGCAAGGGGTTGTAGCGCACGTTGCGTTCTCCCTGAGGGTTATCCGCTGTCCGTGATCCGTTCTGTGTCGTTCGGGGAGCTGGACGTCTCCCCGGGGCTCGGCGCCCCGTCGTTGGGCCTCCACACCTCGGCCTTGCCGGCGAGCGCCACGCCGCGCACCCGGTCCGGATGCAGCAGGGCCGCCAGCAGCTCGATGCCGTCCACCATGCGCGGCCCGGAACGATTGAAGTAGTCGGAGCCGTTCAACACGTAGCCACGGCCGGCGGCCACCGCGCGGCCGGCGACTGCGAGGAGGCGAGCCGCATGGCGCGCGGCGTCGCGACCGGCGGCCGGCAGGCGGTACCCGCACGGCATCACGAGGAGCACGTCCGGATCGAGGGTGGCGAGCGCGTTCCACGTGACCTGCCGCGACGGTGCCTGCGCCGACGCCGCGAGCGTAACGCCGCCCGCCGCCGTGATCATCTCGGGCGTCCAGTGCCCCGGCACGAAGGGCGGATCGAGCCACTCGAGGGCCAGGACGCGTGGCCGGGTCGCGCCCGCCACCTGTGCGGCGACGCGCGCGATCCGGGCCCGCAGTGACGCGATCAGGACCTCCGCCCGCCGCAAAACCCCCGCAGCTTCCCCCACCGCGCGAACGCTCTCCAGAATCTCCGCGATCGTATGGGAGTCCAGCGAGAGGATGCGCGGCCGGCCCGCGAGCACCGCGGCCGCCTGCTCCGCCAGCGAGGTGGGCACGGCGCACACCTCACACACGGCCTGCGTCAAGATCAGGTCGGGATCGGCTTCCCGGAGCCGATCCTCGTCCACCTCGTATACGCCGCCGTAGCGGCTCATGGCGTCCCGCACGGCCGCATCGATCGCCCCGCTGTCGAGTCCATCGAGCTCGACGCGCGGACGGCTGATCCGGGGCTTGGTGAGCGCCTCCGGCGGGTAGTCACACTCGTGGGAGATGGCCACAACGGCGTCACCCAACCCGAGCCCGTAGGCGATCTCGGTGGCGCTGGCCAGTAGCGATGCGATTCGCATCCTTGCAAGATGGAGGTGCGCTCGACACGAGGCAACGGCATCACTTGACAGGCTTTCCGGGCCTGACAACATTCCGCCGGAACAGGCGTGATTGACCGCCGGGAGACCGCATGACCTACATCATCGCCGAACCATGTATCGACGTGAAAGACCGCGGGTGCGTGGACGTCTGCCCCGTCGATTGCATCTATGAGGGTGAGGACCAGCTTTTCATCCATCCCGAGGAGTGTATCGATTGCGGCGCGTGCGAGCCGGAGTGTCCGGTGACCGCGATCTTCCCCGAGGAGGACGTACCCGAAGAGTGGAAGAGCTACATCCCGAAGAACTACGACTACTTTGCGGACGGCGCGGAACGCGAAGTCGCGAAGGGGCGCGCCGGCTAAGGGGGCACCGCACCCCGTCTTCGAGCCCCGGGGCCCAGGCGTCGGGGCTCGTCGTTTGTACCGGACCCGCGCGGCCCGCGGGCCGCGCCCACCCGATCACGGCTCCGAGAAGAGTCCGAGCTGCCCCCCGCCAGACCCATAGACGACGTGGCCGTCCGCCGTGCGCCGCGCCGCCGGGTGGAGCTCGTGCCGCTCCGAGCGCCCGGGCGCGAGAATGTGGCGGACCTCCCACCCGCCGAGCACGAGCTGATCGGCGATGAGCCGCCGGTGGCAGCGCCACGGCAGCGCCTCGGCGCACAGGATGGCGACTCGCGTCGCGCGGGCGTGTTCCATCAGGTCGTCGAGTGCGGCGCGAAACCGCGCCGTGACGCTGTAGTCGGCGTAGCCGCGGAACCCCGGCTCGCGCCAGGCGACATTGGGGGAGTCGCGCCGCGGCGGCCGCCGGCCTCCTAGGTCGGGCGCGTGAAGATACGCGACGCCCTCGGCCCGGAGCGAGGCCGCCAGCGCCTCCGCACCGAATTGGGGATGGCGGCGCGACCCGGGGAAGCGGCGCACGTCGACGAGCAGGGCGATGTCGTGCTCGTGCAGCAGAGCGAGGAGATCGTCCGCCGAGCGGGTCGAGTGCCCGACGGTCCAGAGCACGACGTCGCGCTCAAGCACCGCCCGAGCTCAGGTGCAGCACCATCGCCTGCGCGCTCACCGGACACACGGACGCAAACTCGACGGACCGCTGGACGCCGCGGGCCACCGTAGCACGGTCGATCGACCGGAACCCGAAGCGCGGAAAGAAACCGGTCGCGGTTTCGGTGAGCAGGTACACGTCGGCGACGCGGCGGCGACGGGCGAGATCCAGCGCCGCCCGGGTCAGGCGCTCGCCCAGGCCGCTCCCCCGGTGCTCGGGGGCCACGGCGACCGATCGCAGGAGCGCCCCGTCCTGGTACACCTCCAGCGCCGCCGAGCCCACGATCCCCCGCGCATCCCGGGCGACGAGCAGCGTCGCGCGGTGCTCGGCGAGGCCGTCGGTGGGTAGGCGGACCCGGCGCAGCAGGTCGGCCACCCCCGCGAGGTCGTCGGGACGGGCCGGCTCGATCGGGATCGGGTCAGCTCCCGGCATGATCCCCAATATACGCGCGTGCCGGCGCCGCACTCGCCGCCCCGGCCACGCGTGGTCATCCCGGCCGGCGCCGCGCGCCACCCGGGTCCTGATCAGCGCACGACCAGCGCTTGGATCTCCGCCGGCAGGGTGAAGACGGATGGGTCCACGGCCTCCAGCTGCAGGGTCGACACGGTGAGGACCTGCTCCATGCCCATCATCCGCTGCACCGACTTCATTGGGACCTGCAGACCGTCCATGTCCCGATAGTCGGACAACACGGTGGTCGTCTCGATGTCGCCCATCGGCGTGGCCTGGTGCCGGATATACCCCAAGAGCAGGCCGGTGTCGGCGTCGAAGAACTCGTGGTACTCCTCGCCCCATTGCGTCACGACTTTGATCTTATAACTGGGGCGCCCCTCGAAGACGGTCTTGCCGACCGTCTCCACCGACTTGACGTATGCCTCGCCGTGCAGCGGGGCCAGCACGTCCGCTTGTTGGCGCATCTGGTCCCGCATGCGGCCGTCGAGCACCATCGGGCCCATGGCCGGGTGCACGGTCCACGCCACGTCTCCGTTGAAGCCAGCGCGGATCAGTCCCATACCGGGGATGTCCGTCCGCACGAAGAGCTTGTTGGGCGCCGCACTGTAGACCTCGATGGTGCCACCGATCCCCTGAGCCGGCACCTCGATCCGCCCCTTGGCGTGCCGCGACTGGTGGCGCTTGAGCACGGCTTCGCCGCCGATCGCCGTGACGTATTTGGCGACGAGCGCGCGGGCGGCCGGCAGCGCCTCGCCCGCCGGTTGCTGCGCCAGCACGGGCGCCACCATGAGAGTCGACGCCGCCAACACGGTCAGAGTCACATGTCGCATCTTGTCCTCCACTGAGGGTCCGTATTACCTGCGTGAGTGCTGCACCTGCGCGACGATCCATCGCATGGCCGCCTCCAATACCGGATCGCGTCCCGCGAGGAGGTCGTCACGGGTCACGGCGACCGGCTCGTCGGGCAACACGCCGCGGCCTTCGAGCAGCTCGCCGGTGGCCGTGACAAAGTCCGCGAACGCATGATAGAGGACGTCGCCGTTCGGCAGCCGGTCCATGAGGGCCGGAAGGACGGCACCCGCGCTCGTGTCGCCGAACACGCGAACGCGGCCGATCGCCTGCAAGCCGCCGGCGAACACCTCCGACGCGCTGCCCGTCGCGCCGTCGATCAGGACCGCCACAGGCCCGGGGAACGGGGACACCGGACGACCGGCCGCGTCCACCCGGCGTGGGTTGGCCGCGAACCGGAGCGTCGTCGTACGCCCGCGCATCGCGCCGAGCGAGACGCGGTCATCGACGAAGTGGCCGGCCACGCCCATGACCATCGCGCCGACGCCGCCGCCGTTGCCGCGCAGATCGATCACGATGCCGTCGAGGTCACGGAACTCGTCCACGGCCCGATCGAGCTGCCGCATGATCGGCACCATCCAGATATTGAACCAGATCACGCCGGCGGTCACCTGGGACCCGGGCTCGGTCACCCGCCGTCGCGCAAACTGCGGGTAGAACGTGGGGAGGTTGCCGAACTTGACCGGCTCCGCCGGGTTGTGCCGCAGCGTCAGGATCACCTCCTGCGCCGCGTCCCGCCCATCCTGCAGGGCGAGGCGATGCTGCGCGCCCGGCGCGCCCTGCAGCCGCCGCATCACCCGCCCCGCCACGCGCGCGCCATCCGAGTACCGGCCTTCGCTCTCCCGGACCGCCGCGACGAGATCGGCCATCGTTTCGTCACCGATCGCCGTGAGCATCCAGCCGGGGCGCACGCCGGCCACCCAGGCCGGGCCGCCGCTGTCGACAGCGGTCACCACGACAGCGTCTCCCAGCAGCCATACCGTGAGCCCCGACTCGCCAGGCCGCGCGAGCGTGTCGGCGGACGGTGTCTCGAGCGTGTCCACCAGCTCCTCGGGGATGAGACTGAAATGCGACTGCGCCAACCGCTCCAACATGTCGCGGATGACGGCGCGGAGCGCTTCCCGGCTCTCCGCCGCCTCCGCCCGCGGCCGCAACTCGCCGCGCAGTGCGACCCAGTCGACGCCGTTGAACGTGGTGTCGAAGTGGGTCTCGTACACCAGACGCCACGCCGTCTCAAACGTCTCGACGGCCAGCCCCGGCGGGGTCGTCTGTTGCGCGGCCAGGGGCGCGCCCCACAGGAGCGCCGCAGCCAGCGCGAGCCGGCCCGGTGCGTGCCGCCGCCGAGGTACCACGATGTTGCGCGTCACTGATACCGAAGCCTCGCTAGGACCAGTCCGACGGAGTAGAGGAATACTAATAGCGGCCACACGTCGCCCAAGTGCCACCGGGTGAGGAGCCCTCGGCCCGCAGGAACCGGACGAGCAGCACGACGATCATCCACAGCGCGACGGCTGCGGCCGGCAGCGCCCCGACCATCGCGCGCAGGAGCGGACCTCGGTCGTGTCCAGCCGAGCGCCACTCATCGTCCCTCCCGCAAATCGGCGTTCGGCTCGAAGATCTCCTCAATGGATCGGCCGAACACGTGGGCGATCCTGAACGCCAGCGGCAGGCTCGGATCATATTTCTCGGTCTCGATCGCGTTCACGGTCTGCCGCGACACGCCAAGTGCCCCGGCCAGGTCGGCCTGGGACCAGGAGCGCTCCGCCCGTAAGACCCGGAGCCGGTTCTTCACCGGTACCGCGGCAAGGCGGACACGGCCACCATCAGAGCGGCACTCACCAGAGACCACCCGAGAATCGCCGGCGTGAGCCGCAGGCTCGACGCCGACCCGCCGGTCGCCGAACCGTCGTGCGTGGTCATCGGCCGCTCTCTCACCGGTAGGCGGCGCGCCACCAAGTACGCCGGAAGGTACATCAGGATCAGGCCGGCAATGTAAACCATGCTCGACATTATGTCAATGTCACTTTACTATATGTAAAGGTAAATTGACCACCTGGGCCGCCAAAGTCCGCTCCTGCCTAGAGTGGCGTTCGTCGTAAGGAAGTCTTGCGACGCCCTTCACGGGCAGGCGCATCGCCGGCCCCCATGCTGAAAACGACGCGCCGCGGGCGCGGCGCCCTGTGCGGGGGGGAGGCCGGCATGGGCAGACAGGACGTGCGTGCTGATCTGGATGCCGCGGCGGTTCGCGCGTTCACGAAGCACATCCTCGAGGATCTCCGGGCACTCGAGCACCTCATCACCGAGGGGGCCATCGAGTCGGCTCCCCGGCGGATCGGCGCGGAGCAAGAGGTCTTTCTCGTGGACCGCGGATGGCGTCCCCACCCGGTGGCCCTCCCGATCCTCGAAGCGCTTCGTGCTCCCGAGTTCACGACCGAGATCGCGAAATTCAACCTCGAGCTCAACCTGCCCCCGCTCGAGCTCGCCGGCGACTGTTTCACCGCGTTGGAACGGCGCCTCACGATCCTGCTCGGCGGGCTCGGCACCGAAGCCGCACGTCACGGCGCTGGCGTGGTGCTCACAGGGATCCTGCCGACGATCAACAAGTCGGATCTCACGCTCGCCAACATCACGCCGCGCGAGCGGTATCTGGCCTTGAACGACGCCCTTACCAGGATGTCGGGGGGCAGTTACCGGCTGCACATCCAAGGCACCGATGAGCTGCACATTGAACACGACAGCGTCATGCTCGAGGCCTGCAACAGCAGCTTTCAGGTGCACCTGCAGGTCGGCGCGGACGAGTTTCCGGCCATGTACAACATGGCGCAGGCCATTGCGGGGCCGGTGCTCGCCGCGGCGGTCAACTCACCGCTGCTGTTCGGCAAGCGGCTCTGGGCGGAGACGCGCATCGCCCTGTTTCAGCAGTCGATCGATACGCGAGGCGCGACACCGCACGTGCGGGACTTGACCCCGAGGGTCCGTTTCGGGGAACGCTGGGTCCGCGACTCGATCCTCGAGCTGTTTCAGGAGGATGTGGCGCGGATCCCCGCCCTCTTCGTGTCCCCCTCCACCGAGCATGCCTTCGACGTCCTCGAGCGCGGCGGGATCCCGAAGCTTCATGCGCTGCAGCTGTTCAACAGCACCGTGTACCGCTGGAACCGGCCGTGTTACGGGGTGCTGGACGGCCGCCCGCATCTCAGGATCGAATGCCGCACGCTGCCGGCCGGCCCGTCCGTGGCGGACGAAGTCGCGAACGCCGCGTTCTGGGCCGGACTGATGTTGGGGGGCTCGGCGACCTATGGCGATGTTGCCGACCGGCTGGACTTTGACGATGCGCGGGCCAACTTACTGGCGGCCGCCCGACGGGGGCTCAACGCCGGCTTCACGTGGCTGGGCGGTGCGTCGATCTCCGCGCGCGAGCTGATTCTCGGGGAGCTGGTGCCAATCGCCGATCGCGGCCTCACGGATGCCGGGATCGATCGCGACGCCCGCGAGCGGTATCTGGGGATTATCGCGCATCGGGTGGAGACCGGACGCACCGGGGCGCGGTGGCTCCTCCAGTCGCTCGCCGGGATGGGACGCGCTGGGACGCGGGCGGAGCGGCTCGCGGCCCTCACAGCGGCGACGGCGGCGCGCCAGGCGAACGGCACGCCCGGACACGAGTGGGCGCCGGCCGCAATCGACGAAGGGGGCGGGTGGCGGCACAATTACTTGCGCGTCGAGCAGTACATGACTACCGATCTCTACACCGTGAAGGAGGGCGAGTTGGTGGATCTGGCGGCGTTTCTCATGGATTGGAAGCACGTGCGCCAGGTCCCCGTGGAAGACGACGCCCGCCGGCTCGTGGGGCTCGTCTCCTACGGTGCGGTGCTGCGACTCCTCGCCGAGTCCCCTGGCCGGGATGGAGCGGTGACGGTCCCGGTCACGGAGATCATGGATCCCAATCCGATCACCGTCCGTCCAGAGACCACCACCCTAGAGGCGATCCGGCTCATGCGTGACCACTGCGTGAGTTGTCTCCCCGTGGTGCAGGATGGGACACTGGTCGGGATCGTCAGCGTTGGCGACCTCGTGCCGATCGCCGAGCGCCTCCTCGCACACAAGCTGGACGACGACTGAGCGCGCGCTCTGCCTCCATGACGGCGCCCGGGCCCCGCCCCAGCGAGGTGCCCAGGATCCTCGGGCGGGTGCGTGGTATCGCGCCCGGCCCGACGCTGATCGCCGTGGCGGCGGTGCACGGCAACGAGCCTGCCGGCGTGGACGCGCTCCGGCGGGTGCTCGATCGTCTCGCGGAGACGGCGCTGCCGATTCACGGTGAGGTGGTGGGGCTGGTCGGCAATCGGGCGGCGCTCGCCGCCGGCCGGCGCTTTCTCGACCACGACCTCAACCGGCACTGGGCGCCGGAGCGCATCGCGGCCCTCACCGCCCGCCCCCACCCCGACGCGGCGCACGCGGCGCTCCCCCCGGCGTCCGCGGAAGACCGCGAGCTGGTGGAGCTCTGGCAGGTCATCACGGAGGCGCGGACCGCTGCTCGGGGGGCCGTAATCGTCGTGGACCTCCATACGACGTCCGGCGAGAGTCCCCCGTTCGTCACCATCGGCGACACGCTGCGGAACCGCGCTTTGGCGCTCGCGCTGCCCGTGCCGATCATTCTGGGAATCGAGGAACAGATCGACGGGACGCTTGTCGAATACCTGAGCGGCGAGGGGTGCACGACGCTCGGCGTCGAGGGCGGTCGCCACGAACATCCCGCGTCCGCAGACCGCCTGGCGGCGGCGCTTTGGGTGACGCTCGGAGCGACCGGAATTGTGGCCGCGGACGCGCTCGACGAGATTCAGGCCGCGCGTCGCTACCTCGCCGCGGCCGCCGACGGGCTCCCGCGCGTCGTCGAGGTGCGCCACCGGCACGCCGTGACGCCCGGTGACGGGTTCGCGATGCTGGATGGGTTCGCGAGCTTCCGGCCCATCCGCGCCGGGGAGACCCTGGCGCGCGACCGCGCGGGGGTGGTCCGCGCGCGGCAAGGGGGCCGGATTCTCATGCCGCTGTACCAGCAGCTGGGGGACGACGGCTTCTTCATCATCCGGGAGTTCCGACCGTTCTGGCTCACGGTGTCGGCGGTGCTGCGGCGGGTCGGCGCCGACCGCATCGTCCATTGGCTCCCGGGAGTACGGCGCGACGCGAGACGGCGCGATGTCTTCGTGGTCGATCGCCGGGTCGCACGGTGGCGCGCCCTGCAGATCTTCCATCTTCTGGGCTATCGGAAGATCCGCGCGGACGGCACCCGCCTGGTCGTCAGCCGGCGGCGCGAACCGGACGGCGGCCCGTCGGCGTAGGCCCGGCGGGCACGCTCGCCACGGATGTCGACCTTTGTTTCTATAGAATTCCCTTCCGCCGCGGCCCGACGATCCACCCGGCTCGCCGGATCGGCCGGAGACGACATGCGATCACGTCCCTACGCGAACCCGGGTCTCGTCGTCGGCGCCCTGCTGTGCCTCGCCGCGTCGACGACTCACGCGCAAACCGGCGCGCTTGCCGGCACCGTCACCGACCCCGACGGCGGTCCGGTCGCGGGCGCGATCATCCAGGTCGCCGGCGCGGCGCCGGTGTTCTCCGATCGCGACGGTGGCTTCTTCGTCTCGGGCATCGCGCCCGGGCCGGTGACGGTGCAGGTTCGCGCCATCGGGTATACGCCGCTCGAGGTGCAGTTGGATCTCGATGCCGGCACGACGCGCACGCTCGCGGCGGGCGCGCTGGTCCTGACGGTCGCGCCCGTCACACTCCCCGGTGTCTCGGTCACCGGTGAGGCCGGACGCCACCACCACTTGGAGCTCGCCGGCTTCTACGACCGTCAGCGGATGGGGCTGGGAGCGTTCATCGAGCGCGCGCAGATCGAGCGGTGGACGCCCACGGGCACGACCGACATCCTGCGCCGCACGCCGGGTGTCGCCATCTTGCCCAACGCGAACCGTGGGCGGCGGCACCCGCGCCTCGGCATGGACACGCGCGCGTACATCATCTCGTTGCGGGGCGATCGGTGTGACCCGCTCATCTTCCTCGACGGGATGTACCTGGGCGACGCGCGCGACGTGGATATCGACGTCGTGATCCCATGGACCCACATCGAAGCCGTCGAGATTTACCGCGGTCCGGCCGAGGTGCCGATGCAGTTCCGGCGTTTCAACAAGCCGTGCGGGTCCCTCGTGATCTGGACACGCTAGGCGCACGCGGCCCCTGAGCCCGCGCCGCCGTTCGCTTGACGCCCTCCGGGCGTCGCGACAGCATTCCCACCGTGCCCCCCATCGTCATCGGTGTCGCCGGCGGCTCCGGCTCGGGCAAGACCACGGTGGTCCGCGCCATCACCAATCGGCTGGACCCCGACGCCGTGAGCCTGGTGCACCACGATTCCTACTACTATGACCGCAGCGACGTCCCGCCAGACGAACGCGTCAACATCAACTACGATCATCCGGACGCGCTCGAGACCCCGCTCATGGTGGAGCACCTCAAAGCCCTCAAGGCCGGGCGGAGTGTCGCCGTCCCGGTGTATGACTTCACGCGACACGCCCGGAGCGGCGAGACCGAGGCCGTCTCCCCGCGGAAAGTGGTGATCGTCGAGGGGATTCTGATCCTGGCGGATCCGGCGCTGCGCACTCTGATGGACATCAAGGTGTTCGTGGATACGGACGCCGATCTGCGGATCATCCGGCGAACTCGGCGCGACATCCACGAGCGTGGCCGCAGCTTCGACTCGGTCGTGCGGCAGTACCTCCAAACCGTGCGGCCGATGCACCTCGAGTTCGTGGAGCCGAGCAAGCGCTACGCCCACGTGATCATCCCGGAGGGCGGGCACAACGAGGTGGCCGTCGACATGTTGATCACGACGATCCGGTCGATCGTGGAGGGCACGGCGTGAGCCCGCCCTGAGCGACCACCCGGAGCGTGGGGGTCGCTCACTTTCTGAGCATGACCCGGACCGAATCGAGACTCCCGTCGTTGGGCGCCGGCGAGAGGTTGAGCACCGCCGCCATGAGCTCATACAGATGGATGTTTTGGAAGGGCGGCACGGTCACGCCAGACGCGAAGGCCGGCCCGCGGGCGACGAACAGCGCGCGCATCGACGGCAAGGCGTTGTCGTATCCGTGGTCCGCCCCCGCGTAGCGGGCGGGCCGGAAACCCGCCCGGCGGGTGATGGACCAGCCCTCGGAGGCCACCACGAGCACCGGCGCGATGCGCCGATGGTGTCGATAATGGAATCGCGCGGGGATCTCCCCGCGGCGGTACACCGCCCACGGCACCGGCGCCGCCCGTAGCGCCCGCACGACCGCCTCCTCGGCGCCCGCGGCCGGCCAGATCGCCGCCGCCGGACTCCAGTCGCTCACCCGCACGGTCGCGAGGTCCAGGTAGTCATCGAGGAAGATCACGCGGTCGGGTGCGGTGGTGGCCATTCCGTGATCGGCGACGACGACCAGGTTGACCTGGTCGGCGATCCCCCGGTCCTCGAGCCCCTCGACCAGCTGCCCCAGTGCCGCGTCAACGCGTCGCAACGCCCCCCGCGCCTCGGAGCCATCCGGTCCATGCCGGTGGACTTCCGAGTCCACGTCGCTGAAGTACAAGGTGACAAACGTCGGCCGGCGGGCAGGCGGGAGATCGAGCCACGACAAGACGGTCGCCACGCGGTCGTGGTCGGCCAGGCTGCCCTCGTAGGGCTTCCAGTACGTGGGCCGCACACCCTTGATCTCCGCCTCGCTGCCCGGCCAGAACAACGGCGCCGTCCGCTGTCCCTGCGACTCCGCCGTCACCCAGAGGGGCTCGCCGCCCCACCACCGGCCGTCCGCCACCGCGTGCCGGTCGCTCAGTGAAAACGTCGCATCGAAGACGGGATCGTACATCGCATTCGCCACGATGCCGTGGTGTTCGGCATAGAGGCCGGTGACGATCGTGTAATGATTCGGGAAGGTCTTGGTCGGAAACACCGGCACCATCCCGTCGGAGGCGGAGACCCCCTCGGCGGCGAGCCGGGCGAGCGTCGGGGTGACGGCGGAATCGAGAAACCGTGAGGCGAAGCCGTCCAGCGAAATGAGCACGACGGTCGGCGCGAGCCGGCCGGTCGCGCCCCGGGCGCCGCAGCCGACGGCGAGCGCGGCGGCGGCGACCAACACCCCGGCGGCCCGCGCACCGGTCAGCCATGCGCGAGCGGGCGGCGTGGGCGCGCACCGCCTGGCCGGCCGTCCCGCCGCGGTGAAGAACCTCAGCTCAGCGCTTCGTCGTGACGAGGATGGCGCCGCCGGGGTGGTTGGTCCCGTAGCGGAGCGTGGCGTCGCTGGCGTTCAGATAGCGCATCTCGGCCACGTCGATCGGCTGCAGCTGTTCGAGCTCCTGGAGTCCCCCACGCCGCTGCTGGTCGATGTACACGACCGGCGTCCCGCTGCCGCGCGCCTGTAGCCACCGGGGTCGCAGCCGACGCACGAGATCATAGGCCGTGGATACCTCCACCGACGCGATTTCCTGCGCCGTGATCAAGTTGGCGCGACGGGTTGTGCTGCCGCCCTGCGTCGCGCCGGAACACGCCGCGGCCGTGAGCAGTGCCGCCACCAGCCCCACCAGCCGATACCCTCTCACCGGTCCCCCTAGTCGTGGACTGCGGAAGAACATGGCCCTCGCGGCGCGCGGCGCGCAAGCCGTGGCGGCGCGGCCGGCCGGTCAAAAAAAGGCGCTGAGGGACAGGTAGCCGACGGCAGGCACTGGACCGTACTCCGATCCCGGGAGGCCGGCGGTGGCGCGATCGCGCCCGGCGCCGAGGAAGAGCCCGGCCCGGAGACTCAGACTGGCGGCCACCCCGTAGCTGGCCGCGGGGGCAACGAGCAGACTGCCGTCACCGAGGTTCCACAGGCCGAGCACATGGGCCGCCACGAGGGGATGCAGATCGAATCGCGCCTGTACGGCGGCGGCGTCGCGGCCGAACGTTTGCAGCTCGCCGCGGCGCGCGGGCGCGGACGCCACGACGCGAGCCAGGTCGTCGCCGTCCGCGGCGCCGAATCCGTCGTGCTGGTACTCGACCGCCACGTACAGGGTACGCCGGGAGATCGTGACGCTACGATCCACGCCGAGGGTCGCGCGTGACACCCACGTGCCCGCGGCGCGCCGCAGCGTCGCTTCGAACCGCACGACCGCCCCGCCCACGGTGACGGTGGCCGCGGTGGCGGCCGCGGGATCGTCGTGGACGACGCCGGCCCAAGCGGAGAGCTCCCATGTGCCGACGTGCGACGCGGCGCGAGCGAGCGCGGTGATCGTCCGGCCCGCCGGCGTATCGGCAGGTCGCAGCACGAGGTCCACCTCGGTGAACGGTCCGGGAAACACCTGGACGCGGGCCGCGTCAATCCCCGCACGGTACTCGCGGAACGGCTGCGACGGCTCGAACGGGGCGAACGGGTCGGCGGGGGTGAGCAGCAGCGTGGTCGCCCAGGAGATCGTCTGGCGCCCCACCGTGATCTCGGCCCACGGCGCCGAGACGGTCAGCGCGAGCCGATCAACCCGGTGCGCCCACGTCCAGTGCTCCGACAGCTCCGCCGAGCCCTGCAACGGCAGCCACGTGGCACTGCCCGCCTGGCCGAGTCCCCCGGCGATGCCCGCGGCGTCCGCCGCGCTCCGGTAGGCCAGCTGCTGCTCGTACGCCGCGTCCAGCGCCACGAGGCCGAACGTAGGCGCGAGCATTGCGCGCGCACGCTGGAGATCCACGATCCCTGACGCGGTGAACGGGCCCGACGTCGCCCCAACTCCCACGACGAGCACATAGCCCCGCAACGATGGCGCTTGCGCCGCCGCGGGTGCGGCGACGACGCCGAAGAGCAGCGCCACTCCCAGGCCGCGCACCGACTCAGGTCTCAGATGTCTGACGCTGGTCGGACACGATCGCCCCATCCACCAGCCGCACCAGCCGCCGCGCCCGACGCATGAGATCCTGGTCGTGCGTGGCGAACACGAACGTCGTGCCCATCTCCCGGTTGAGCTCCGCCATCATGTCCACCAGGGAAGCGCTCGTCGCGGAGTCGAGGTTCGCCGTCGGTTCGTCGGCCAGCACCAGGGCGGGGCGTCCCACGACGGCCCGGGCCACCGCGACCCGCTGCTGCTGGCCGCCGGACAACTTCGACGGCCGGCGATCTTCCAGGCCTGCGATCCCGATGCGGGCAAACAGCTCCACGACGAGCCGCCGCCGCTCGTCGGCCGGCACCCCTCGCAGGAGCAAGGAGAACTCCGCGTTCTCGTAGGCGGTGAGGACGGGCAAGAGATTGTACGCCTGGAACACGAACCCGAGCCGGTCGAGGCGGAGTCGAGCGCGCTCGCGCTCGGACATCGCGCCCAGCTCCGCGCCCTCGATCCGGATCCGCCCTCGCGTGACCGCCGTCAGCCCGCCAAGGAGATTGAGCAGCGTGGTCTTTCCCGAGCCCGACGGCCCGGCCAGGACGACGAACTCTCCCGCAGCGATGTCCATGGTCACGTCGCGCACGGCGTCCACGACGATGCCGTCGTGCTCGAAGACCTTCCAGACTCCCTCGGCCGCGACGGCCGGCGTCGGTGGATGCGTCATGCTTCGAATTTCATGGCCTCGGCAACGTCGATGCGCGTCGCCCGGAACGCCGGATAGAGGGACGCCAGGGTGCCCACCGCGAGAATGGAGCCCATGCTCTGCACCAGCTGCACCACGCGGAACACCGGTATGATAACCGGCTCGAGCACCACTCCCGAGAACGTGAACTCGTTTTCCAGGAGCCCCGAGTAGTCGAGCCCGTGCCGGAAGAAGACCCACGTGACGGCGAACCCCAGGATCATCCCGAGGAAGCCGCTCGCGATCGTCAGCATCATGCCCTCGGTGAACACCAACGCGGCGGTCTCCCGGCTCGTGAGTCCCAGGGCCCGCAGCACGCCGAACTCGCGCGTGCGATAGAGCACGGACATGAGGACCGTGTTCACGATGGCCAGCACGATGATCGCGAACAACACGATGTGGAAGACGTAGTCCCCGTAGTCGTCCACCCGGATCGCCGCGTCGAGCTCGGGCATGGTGCGGCGCCATCCGAGGGCGACGAGCGCGGAATCCGCGGGCGTCCGCGACGCCTCGAGGCGCCGCAGGATCCGCGGCACATCCCACGATGAGCGGAGCAGCACCGCCAGCGTCGTGACGGCCCCGTCGCTGCCGAGCCACTGCTGCACGGTGACCAGCGGAATCTGCACCAGCCCCTCATCGGCTTCCGGCAAGCCCGTACGGAAGACCCCGACCACGCGGACGAGCTGGCCGGCGATGTCGCCGGCCGCGTCCTGCGCCGTGAGCACCACCCGCGACCCCAGCTCGAGATGGAGCCGGTCCATGAGGCGTTCGCCGACATAGGCGTGCAGCCGGTCTCCGGCCTGCAGGTACCGGCCGGCGATCAGTCGCCCGTCGAGACGGGAGAACTCCCGCTCCACCGCCGGGTCCACGCCGACGATCATCACCGGGACGGCGCCGGACGCAGCGCTGGCGAGTGCTTGGACCTCGAGGCGTGGGGCGACGTGGGCCACGGCGGCCGCGACGTCGGGCGCCTCGATGAGGGCCCGCGCCCGCCGCACCGCGTCCGGCGAGAGCCGGTCCTCCAGCGTGCGGCTCGCGGCGAAGCCCGGCGCCTGCAGCGCGACGTGTCCCGCCCCGAGTCGCACGGCGGCGTCGATCCACTCTTGGTGGGCACCATCACCGAGGGCGCGGGAAAAGACCAACAGCGCGACCCCGATCACCATGGCGGCGGCGGTGAGCAGGCTGCGCCGGGCCTGCCGTCGGACGTTGCGCAGCGCGAGCCGCGGGAGCAGGCGCAGGCGGCCGGTCACCGTCCCGCCAAGGTGTCCGCCGGCGGCAGGCGCGCCGCGCGGATCGCCGGATACAGCGCTGCCAGGCAGGCCGTCGCAAACAGGGCGAGGGCCGTCCCCACCAGCATGTCGCGCGGGTATTCGACCCGGAGGACCGGGCGTACGAGCGCTCCGGCCATCTCGAAGTCGCCGAACAGCCAGCTCAGGTCGGGCGGCACGTTATGCCACCAGACGAGGACCGGGACGGTGAGCGCGGCGCCCACCGCCAGGCTCAGCGCGCCCAGCACGAGGGCTTCATAGAGCACCGATCGCACGATGCCACCGGGAGTGGTCCCGAGCGCGCGAAGCACGGCGAACTCGCGGCGCCGCTCGAAGGTCGCCATGAGCATGGTGTTCGCGACGCCGAAAATGGCCATGGCAAACACCACGACCAGCAGGATCCACGAGAAGGCGCCGCTCAACTCGGCATACTCGACCAGCTCTGGCCGCAGCGTGGTCCAGGGCTCGGCCACCGCCCCGGTCCTGAGGGCCGCCAGTGCCGTATCGACCCGCGCGGCAGCCTCCGGGGCGCGCCACGGCTCGGGGACGCGCGCCGCGATCTCGTGGACGCGGGACGGGGGCAGCGCGATGAGCGCCTGGAGCGCACCGACGGGCAGCAGGGCGAAGGTGCGATCGAGATCGGCGAGATCGCTCTCGAACACGCCGACGACGACGAAGAGGTCGTTGCCCAGCGAGCCGTCCACGGCGGGCGCCACCACGACGAGCTCGTCCCCGGGGTCCACCCCCAAGGTGCGCGCCATCTCCGTGCCCACAAGCAGTTCGTTCACGCCCGGCCGCAGCGCGCGCCCGCGCGTGAGCGCCTGGGTCAACCGTGCGACCTGCGGCTCGCGCTCGACGTCGACGCCGACGAAGATCGCCGCCACGGTGGCGGCGCCGGCGCTGATCAGGCCGCCGCCGTACACGCGCGGCGTCGCCGCGGCCACGGCGGGATCGGCGACGATGGCGGCCACCAGCGCATCGACATCCACGCCCCCGGCGCCCCCGATCGTCGCATACACACTCCGATCGGGACGGTAATCGGCCGCATGCACCTGGAGCTGCCCCGTGAGGATGCCGGTCCCGTTGCCGATCATCTCGGTGACGAGGCCCTTCATCAACCCGACGAGCACCACCACGGCGAAGTAGCCGACGGCGAGGGCGGCCGCCGTGAGGGCGGTGCGCCGCCGGTTTCGGCCGAGGTTGCGCCAGCCGATCACCCACCACGGGCTCGCCGGCATCGTGCTACCGGCGCTCGCTCCGGAGCCGCCGCAGCGAAAAGAAGCCCGGGTCGAGCCCGACGTCGAACTGGAGTTCCGTATAGCGGATCGTGGTGCGCTCGTCCGGCTTGTCCGCCGGACGGACAACCATCGTCGCGGGCACGAGCCGCCCACCCATCGTGCGGACGTCGTCGAACGTCACCGTGCGCGCGAGCTCGCCGCGGTCGTCGTAGTAGCGGGCCCAGACCGGCATCAGGTCTGCTTTGCGCACCTGCTCGACGATGCGCCCCCAGACGACCGCCGCCTCGGGCTTCGGCGTGAGGACGAACTCCCATACCCGCGTGCCGTCCCGATCACCCTCGAACCCGACCGTGATGTCGTAGTCGTCGATCATCCGACTTTCCTTGACCAGGTCGTCGTTGGTGAAGTGGGACCCCATCCACGACGTGCCCATCAGCGAGGGGGGCAGCCGGATCGTTCGGTCCACGCGGGGCAGATAGTTCCAGATCTCGTTGCCGGCCTTGAGCGTGGCCGTGCCCGCATCCTTGGGCGGCGCCGCGATCCGGATCATCGCGTAGTCGGTGCCGAGCGACCAGATCCGCATCTCGAGCGTTCGGCTCCAGTGAGTGGTGACGATCTCCATCACGACGTTGCCGGTGCTGGACCGGCCTCGCAGCAGCCGATCCACGCGATCCACGATGTCGCGCGGCGAGTCCTGGGCCGCAACGGTGGCCGGGACGAACGCGAGGCACCACATGGCAGAGCGGAGCATGTCGCATTAGTCGCGTGGCGGGCTGGGGAGCGCAACCCGGGACCGGCGATCTCGGGTGGTCGGCCGTCATCGATCGCCTTGCCCGCCCGCGGCGACCTGGGTACGCTCCGAGCGACCCGTTTCGCCCTGGAGTGTTCCGGATGCACCGTCACTCGGTCAGGCTCTCGCGCTCGATCGCATGGCTGCTGCTCGCCCCCACCGCCCTGTGGGCGCAGACCCCGGCGCGAACCGACGAGCGTCGTCCCATCCCCTACCCGGTGACGCCTCCCGCCGACTTTCTCGCCGCCGTCCAACGCGGCACCCGCACGCTGACCGGCGTGCCCGGGCCCGGCTACTGGCAGCAGTGGACCACCTATACGCTTCGGGCGCGCCTCGATGTGGAGCGGAAGCGTCTCGAGGGGAGCGCCCGCCTCATCTACCGCAACCGCTCGCCCAACCCGCTTCCCGTGGTGTTCCTGCACTTGCTGCAGAACATCCACCTCCCCGGCGCGGTCCGGAACGAGCCTCAAGAAGTCACCGGCGGAATCGAGCTCACGCGTGTTGTCGCCAACGGCATCGACCTGCCGGAGGCCGGCTCCCGTGCCGGCTGGGCGGTGAATGGCACCGTGCTCGGAGTCCGCCTGCCGCGCCCCGTCGCGACGCGCGACTCGCTGGTGCTGGAGCTCGCGTGGGGCTTCGACATCCCGCAGAGCTCCACCGGTCGCATGGGATGGAGCCGCGACGACCTGTTCTATATCGCGTATTGGTATCCGCAGATGGCGGTGCTGGATGACGTCGCGGGATGGCAGCTCGACCAGTTCCTCGGGAACGCGGAGTTCTACGTCGGCTTCGGCACGTACGATGTCACGATCGAAGCGCCCGAAGGATGGGTCGTGACGAGCACCGGCCGGCTCCAGAACGCCGACGCCGTGTTTCCCGACGCGGTGCTCGAGCGGCTCCGCCGCGCAGAGCAGAGCGACACCGTCGTCCACGTCCTCACGGAGCGCGATGTCGGCGCCGGCACGGCGACGCGGCGCGCGCCCGGCGGGTACCTCGCCTGGCGGTTCACCGCGGACAGCGTGCGGGACGTGGCGTTCAGCGCGACGCGCGCCTCGATGTGGGACGCCGCCCGCACGGCCGTGGGCGACCGCGACGGGGACGGCCGGCCGGATTACGCGCGGGTGGACGCAATCTACCGTGCGACCGCGCCGCGCTGGCGGCACGTGTGGCGCTACGCGCAGCACGCGGTGGACTTCCTCTCCCGATGGACCGGGATGCCCTATCCCTGGCCGCACATGAGCGCGGTGGAAGGGGAGGAGATCGTGAGCGGCGGCATGGAGTATCCCATGATGACGCTCATCTCCGACTACAACACCGCCGGCGATAGCGCGCTCTACTACGTGACCGCGCACGAGCTGGCGCACATGTGGGTGCCCATGATCGTGGGGACGGACGAGCGGCGCTACTCATGGATGGACGAGGGCACGACCTCCTTCAACGAGAACCAGGCCCGTAAGGAGTTCTTCCCCAGGTCCGACGCCGACGACCCCGACCGGCAGAGTTACCTCCAGGTGGCGCGCGCAGACCTCGAAGGGGAGATCATGCGACGGTCGGACTATCAATACCCCGGGCCCGCGTACGGCGTCGCCTCGTACAGCAAACCCGCCACGCTGCTGGCGACCCTCCGCGCCCTGCTCGGCGACGAGACGTTCACGCGGGCGTACCAGACATACCTTCGGACCTGGGCGTACAAGCACCCCAGGCCGTGGGATTTCTTCGACACGTTCAATCACGTCAGCGGGCGGAACCTCGGCTGGTTCTGGCGGACGTGGTACTACGAGACGTGGACGCTCGATCAGGCGGTGGGGTCTGTGACGCGCCGCGGGAACGAGAATCGGATCGTCGTGGAAGACCGTGGGCTCGCCCCGATGCCGGCGCGGCTCACGATCACGCTGGCGAACGGCGATATCGCATTCCAGGAGGTGCCGGTCGAGACGTGGTTGGGCGGGGCCCGGAGCGCGACCGTGACGCTGTCCACCTCGGCACCGATCGCGCGCGTCGAGATCGACGCCGAGCGGAGCTTCCCAGACATCGACCGCTCGAACAACGTGTGGGTGCGCCGCTAGGCGCTCACGGACTGCGGACCCCGGACTCGGGCTCGCCGGCCTCCGCGGCGACGGACTCCCGCACCCGCTGGAGATGCGTGTCTCGAAACGCGGCGCGGTACTTGAGGCCCAAGCCCAGCAGCCGGTCGGCGCCGATGTGCGCCGCCCAGATCAGGGCGAGACCCATCACGACGCCCCGCTCGAGCACGAAGCCGCCCGCGAACAGCGCCGCAGGCAGCGCGTAGGTGTGCACGACGTTGTACGCGACGGCGCCCGCACGTTTCCCGAGCGCATAGCCCACGAGTGACAGATCGGGCGCCAGGAACAGGAGCGCGAACACCGACCAGCGCTGACCGATCTCCGCGTAGAGCAGCACCGCCAACGCCACGGCCGCCGCTCCCTCGGCACGCAGCAAGATGTGGGGTCTCGTGGGATCGGGAGACATATCGTGATCGCGACCGGGTGGGCGTGGGTGGACACAAGCTAACCCCAGCGCGATCGTAGTACCAGCAACGGGCCGCGCGCCGCGCCGCCCAAAGGACCCCTATGCGAGCCACCATCCTGCTCTCGAGCCTCCTCGGCCTCGCGGCGTGTGCCTCGACCCCCTCCGCGGAAGTGGGGCGCGACGCCCAGGGACCCAATGGTGCCGTCACCTCCGGCCATCCTCTCGCAACCGAGGCCGGCCTCGCCGTCCTGCGGGACGGCGGGAACGCCATGGATGCCGCCATCACGATGGCGGCGGTGCTGTCGGTCGCGCGCCCCCACATGAACGGCTTGGGGGGCGATCTCTTCCTCCTCTATTACGACGCGGCGTCAGCACGCGTGTACGCGCTCAACGCGTCGGGCCGGTCGGGAAGCCGCGCCGACGTGGCCCGCGTCCGCGCGGTGGTCGGCGACACAGGGCGCATGCCCGAGACCGGCGGCATGACCGTCACGGTACCGGGCGCGGTTCGCGGCTGGGCAGCCGCCCTCGAGCGCTTCGGTACCGTCGGCTGGGAGCGCGCGCTCGCACCAGCCGTGGATCTGGCGCAGCGCGGCCTGCCGGTGTCCGAGCGGCTGGCGGAGGACCTCGCCGCGCAGCGGACCAAGCTGGAGCGGAACGCCGAGGCCGCCCGAACCTACCTTCCGGGGGGCCAGCCACCCGAGGCGGGATCGGTGCTTCGGCAGGACGACCTCGCCACGACGCTCGCGCGCCTGCAGGCGAACGGGCCGGACGAGCTGTATCGGGGAGAGACCGCGCGGCTCTTGGTGCGCGCCGTGCGGGAACAGCACGGCTTTCTCGAGCCGCGGGACCTCGCGGACTACGCCCCCACGTGGGTCGAGCCCATCACGACCGCCTATCGCGGCCTCACGGTGGCGACGGCGCCGCCCAACAGCCAGGGGGTGATGCTGCTGGAGATCCTGCGGCTCCTGGAGCGGTTCGATCTCGCGCAGATGGGACATAACTCGCCGAATTACGTGCACACACTCGCCGAAGCGATCCGGTATGCCGCCCGGGATCGCGATACGAGTGTGGCGGATCCGGCGGCTATGCGCACCACCGTGGCGCGCCTCTTGGACCTGGAGCGGCTGACCGCTCTCTCCGCCGGCATCGATCCGGCGGGGCGCGCCCCGGCGACCGAGGACGCCGACGGCGATGATCACCCGAACACCGTCTACGTCGCCGCCGTGGACGAGGCGGGAAACGTCGTCTCCCTCATCCAGAGCCTGTTTCACTCCTTCGGCTCCGGCATCGTGGCTCCCGGCACCGGGATCGTGCTGCACAACCGCGGGGCGCTGTTCACGCTGGATCCGACACACCCCAACGTGCTGGCGCCCGAGAAGCGGCCGTACCATACGCTGACCCCGGTCCTGGCGCTCCGCGGGGGCCGCCCGTGGCTCGCGTTCGGCACGCCGGGCGGCGATGGGCAGACGCACACGCTCGTCCAGGTGCTGCACAACGTGCTGCTGTTCGACATGACGCCGCAGGCGGCGATCGACGCACCGCGACTCCGACGCTACGCGGGTACCCGGATCGCGATTGAGGACCGGGTGCCGGCGCGGGTGCGTCGCGCGCTCGAGGCCCGCGGCTACACGGTGCTGGTGCGGCACGGCTGGACCGCGGAGTTCGGCGGCGCCCAGGCGATCCTGATCGACCCCGCGAACGGCGCCAAGCGCGCCGGGGCGGACCGCCGCCGCGAGGGGTTTGCCGATGCGTACTAGGGTTGCGCGGAAGCGCCGTGGACGCTGCTAGGGGCCTCGGCGATGAAAACCGTCTTCGATCCCGCGACGCTCGACGACACGATCCGCCGGATCGCTCGCCTCACGCCCGACCACATGCCGGCCTGGGGCCGCATGTCCGTCGGCGAGATGGTGTGCCACCTGGGTGATTATCTGCGCATGGCGACGGGCGAGGTGGGGGCGGCGCCGGTCGGAAACGCCGTGACCGCCGCGCTCGCCCGCTGGATCGTGTTCGGGCTGCGGGTGGGGTTCCCCAAGAATGCACGAACGCTTCCGGAGTTGCGGCGCACACCGCCCGACACGCTCGCGCGGGACGTGGCCGAGCTGCTCACGCTGCTCCGGGCCTTCGCCGCACGTCGCGACCGGACCGACTGGCCGCGCAATCCGTTGTTCGGCCGAATCTCCGGCCAGCAGTGGGCCGACGTGGTGTATCGCCACACCGACCACCATCTCCGTCAGTTCCGCGTATGACCGATCGGCCCGGCAGACCCGGGATGGCGCGGGTCGCGGCCGGCGCGCTGCTCGTCATGTGGTGAACGCGGCGGGGACAGCTACCGGATGTCGAACACGTAGCTGTGCAGGAACTGAATCGTGTCCTGCTGGTCCCGGACCCGATGGGCGAGAATGTCGCCGCTGGTGACGATGCCCTCCAGGCCGTGATCGCCCACCACCGGCAGGTGGCGCACGCGCCGCTCGGTGATGAGCGCGCCGCACTGCTCAATGGTCGCCTCGGGGCGGCAGGAAATCACGGGCGCGGACATCACGTCACGCAGCGCGGTCTTCGCCGGATCGCGCTGCTCCGCGACCACGCGCCGCAGGACGTCACGCTCGGTGAAGATCCCCACTAGCGCGCCCTCCTCCAGCACGACGACGCCCCCGATCCCCCGCTCGTTCATCAGTCGCGCCGCGTTGAGCACGGACTCCGCCGCCACCATTGTGACGACCTCGCGCCCCTTCGTCTCCAGGATCTCCTTGACGGTCACCATGATCCTGTCCTCCTTGTTCGGGACGTCCCTTCATAGTACGCGCGGGTCGCCGAAACGCCAGCCACCGTCGGGTCACTGCCCCCCCGGCCGGAGCACAAGCCGATGCACGGCACTGGCTTCGATGGCGGCGCGCGTGTAGAGCAGCGGGAAGTATTCGCCCCGCGCCCAGGGCTCGAGCAGATTGGCATAGTAGGGGCTGCCGGGCTGCCCCGACTGCCCCGGAACGCTCGTGGCCACCGAGCGGTCCCAATCGGCGAAGTCGAGGATCTCCCGGAACGACGCGCCGCTCTGGCCCGTCACGTTCACGGTCGCGCCGTCACCGGGCCGGCCCACCGCCGGGAGGTCGAACGCCGGCGAGACGGGGTGCTCGAACCGCGTCTGGTGGATCGCTCCCCACCGCCAGGCCGGCCAGTCGCTTCCCTGTTCCCGCTCGAGCCACCGCACGGCCGAGTCGAGCGCGACCCGCACGAGCGCGTCGCGACGCCCGGAGGCCGTCTCGTCGGCGAACACGGCGGGGTCCGCCGCCGCGCGCCAGCGCCCGTAGAGCGCGGCAGCCGGACTGTCACGGTCGAGCACCGCGTTCCACGTGGCGAGCATCTCGCGTGCCCGCTCGAGCCGAGTGTCTACCGCGGTCCAGCCGCGGAACAGCGGCAGTGCATTGGCCGCCTGCGACGAGTGCACGTCGTGCTGCAACCGCTGAAAGTCCGCCACGGTGAAGCCGCCGCTGTCCGCGAGCACCTCGACGATCCGCCGAAACCGCCTGGGCGACGCCCAGTCGTACCCCAACGGCGGCGAATATCCCCGCGGCATGATGTTGTGGTTGGCGGTGGCGATGAATCCCGGCGGGGGGTTGTGCTCGCGCGGGAGCTCGGCCGTAGGCCGAAAGCCGCGCCACGCGTAGCCACCGGTTCCGGGCACCGGCAGGCGCCCGTTCCAGCCGCAACACCGAACCGGAGCGAGTCCCGCCGCCTGCCACCCGATGTTGCCATCGACGTCGGCGTAGATCATGTTCTCCGACGGCACCTTCCACGCGTCCATCGCGGCCAGGAACTCCTCCCAGCTCCGCGCCTGGTCCACGCGCAGTGACCCCAGGTATCCGGCGGTCCCGGGCTCCGCGAGCACGGAGCGGAACGCGTAGGCGCGATGGCGCAGCGTGTCCCGGTAGATGATCGGCCCGTGGCGGCTGAACGCGAGCTCTACCACGCGCGGCGGCTCCCCCTTCACGCGAATGGTGTCGATCTCGACGCGCAGCGCCTCCCAGCGGCCGTTCCACCGGACCTCGCCGGGATTCGCCGGATTGACCTCCTCGACGAACAGGTCCTGCTGATCAATGCCCACGATCGTGAGGCCCCAGCCGATCCGCTCGTTGTGGCCGATCGCGACGCCCGGCAACGCCGGCTCGCCGGCGCCGATCACGTTCCAGCCCGGCCCCACGAGGTGGACGAGATACCGGAGCGACGGCAGCGAGATGCGCCGGTGTGGGTCGTTGGCGAGCAACGGCTTGCCGCTCGCCGTCCGCCCACCGGCGACGACCCAGTTGTTACTCCCCGCCACCGCCGAGTCGGCCTCGAGGCCCGCCCGGCTCCGGTACCGCTCAAGCACCGGGATCCGGGGTAGCGGGGCATACCCAGCTCGGAGCACCGTCCGCACCGCGGGGTCGATCGCGGCGACGTCCAGACCGCGCGGGACCCGGAGCGGCTCCCACGGATCGGGTGCGTCGCGCCGGTTCGCGTCCGTCGTGCCGTACTCCCGCACCCATTCCGCCAAGCGGATCTCCCCCAGCGCGTTGTCCGTCATCGGCAGCCCGGCCATACGCGACAACGGGACCTCCGGACTCCACGGCTCGGGCCGCACTCCCGTGAGGATGAACTCCACCGGCGGCCGATCCGCCGAGTGCCGGATGAAGGCATTCACGCCTCGGACGAACGCCGAGATGATCCGCTTCCCTTCGGGGTGATAGCTGGACCACTCGGCCGCCATGTCGCCCCGGTACCGGAGGAGGCGCGCCAGCCGGTCTCGCTCCACGGCGTCGGGCCCCACCAGCTCGGCCAAGCGGCCCTCGCCGACACGCCGCCACAGCTCCAACTGCCAGAGTCGGTCCTGCGCCGCGACAAAGCCCTGCGCGAAGAACAGATCATCCACGGTCTCGGCGTAGATATGGGCGATGCCCCACGGGTCGCGCAGCACCTCCACGGGACGCTCTAGCCCGTCGAGCGCGATCGTCCCGTCGAGTTGCGCGAGTGACGCTCGGGCGAGCGCGTCCAGGGAGTCCGGCGCACGGGTACAGGTGGCGAGCGGCAGGGCGGCGGCGAGCGTGCCGATGACACGGAGCGCGACCGCGGGGGTGGAGCAGCGCATGCACAACCTCCGAGACGTGAGGATCTGGGACGGGCGGTGCCCTTGCCCGGTGCCCCCCCGAAAAGGGTACGGCGAGATCGCGACCGGGAACAGACCGAGCGATTTGCCAACCCGAGGTCGTGGCCGTATTACGTCTATGCCGATGCTTTCCGGCGGCCCGCGGCCGCCGGAGGCTCAACCGCTACGGGTCCGACCACCTCGACTATGTCCACCGAACCGACGTTCTCCATCGGGATCGAAGAGGAATACCTCCTGGTGAACCGGGAGACGCGTGATCTGATCACCGAGGCGCCGCCGGCGATGCTCCCGGAGTGCCAGGATCTGCTCAAGGGTCAGGTCACGCCGGAGTTCCTGCAGTCGCAGATCGAGGTGGGCACCCGCCCGTCTCGTACGTTGCGGGACGCCCGAAGCGACCTCGCGCACCTGCGCCGCACCGTGAGCGACGTGGCGGGCCAACACGGACTCGCGATCATCGCTGCGTCCACGCATCCGTTTGCCACGTGGACGAGCCAAAAGCTGACCGAGAAGGAGCGCTACCTCATCCTGGCCAGGGATATGCAGGCGGTGATCCGCCGGATCATGATCTGCGGCATGCACGTCCACGTGGGGATCGACGATGATGATCTGCGTATCGACCTGATGGGACAGGTCAGCTACGTGCTCCCCCACCTGCTGGCCCTCTCCACATCGTCGCCCTTCTGGGAGGGGACGGACACCGGCCTCAAGTCGTACCGCATAGCGCTGTGGGACGGGATGCCTCGCACGGGGCTGCCCGAGGACTTCGACAGCTTCGGTGAGTTCCGGCGGCAGTTGGACGCGCTGATCGACGCCGGGGTGATCGAGGACGCGACGAAGATCTGGTGGGACGTGCGGCCCAGCGCGCGGTTCCCCACGCTGGAGGCGCGGATCAGCGACGTCTGCACGCTGCTCGACGACGCGATGTGCGTGGCGGCGCTCTATGTGTGCTGGCTCCGGATGCTGTACCGCATTCGACAGCGCAACCAGCGCTGGCGGCGCTATGCCCTCTTGCTGGTCAACGAGAACCGCTGGCGGGCGCAGCGGTACGGGTTCGAGCAGGGGCTCGTCGACTGGGGGAAGCGGCGCATCGTGCCCTACGGGGAGCTGCTGGAGGAGGTGTTGGACCTGATCGCCGAAGACGCCGAGGCCCTCGGGTGCACCGCCGAGGTGGCTCACGCCCGCACGATCCTGGCGCGGGGCACGAGTGCGCACCGGCAAGTCGCGGCCTACCGGGCGGCCCGGGCGAACGGCGCGACGGACGAAGCCGCGCTCCGCGCCGTGGTGGACATGCTGATCGCAGAGACGACCGCTCAGCTGTAGGAGAAGGCAGCGGGCGGTGCGACATGCGGGTGTGTCCCGCTCAGCTCAGCCGACGGCGGCTGCGCCGGCAAGCACCCGATCCCGAGCGCTCAACGCGCGGCGGCTCCCGCGCGTACGTTTCAAATGTCGCGACCATCCCTCTCAGGAGACCCGATGATACACGCACTGATCCTCGCGCTCGTTGCCGCGCTCGTGCCGCCGCCAGCGGCGGTCACGCCCGATCCCATCAGCCTGACAGAGTGGCGGGTGCCGTGGGAGGGGACGCGTCCCCGCGACCCCTTCATGGACGGCCAGGGCCGCGTCTGGTTCTGCGGGCAGGTCGGTAACTACCTCGCCTTCCTCGACCCCGCGACCGGGAACTTCCGCCGGTACGAGTTAGAGGAGGGGACCGGCCCGCACAACCTGATCGTGGACCCCGCCGGCATGGTGTGGTACGCCGGCAACCGCAACGCGCACATCGGCAAGCTCGACCCCGCCACCGGCAAGATCACGAAGTACGCGATGCCGGACCCGGCCGCCCGCGATCCCCACACGCTCGTGTTCGATCACAACGGTGACATTTGGTTCACCATGCAGGGGAGCAACTTCGTCGGGAAGCTCACCGTGCGGACCGGCGCCGTGCGTCTCATCGCCGTGCCGGCGGCGGGGGCGCGGCCGTACGGCATCGTGGTCGACGGGCAGGGCCATCCGTGGATCGCCCTCTTCGGCACCAACATGCTGGCCACCGTCGATCCCGCCACGATGACGCTGCGGGAGATCGCCTTGCCCCGTGCCGAGGCACGGGCCCGGCGGCTCGTCGTCACGTCCGACCGGAAGGTCTGGTATGTGGATTATGCCGGAGGGTACCTGGGCCGCTACGATCCCGCCTCCGGGCAGGTGAAGGAGTGGCCGGCCCCCGCGGGTGCCGGTTCCCGTCCCTATGCGATGGAAGTGGACGACCGCGACCGGATCTGGTTCGTCGAGACCGGCCCCGAGCCGAACACCTTCGTGGGGTTCGACCCGGCGACCGAGGAGTTCTTCAGCGTCACCCCGATCAAGAGCGGCGCCGGAGCGGTGCGCCACATGACGCTCCACCGTCCGACGCGCACGATCTGGTTCGGCACGGACGCGAACACGATCGGCCGCGCGCAACTTCCGTAGCCCGTGACGCCCAAGCCCCCGCCGGCGCGCTCATAGCGCGCCGGCGGCCGGGGCGGTGATCAGGAGCGCCGCCTCGACGCGTTCTCCAGGTAGAGGATGATCCGCTGGACGTCGTCCCGCGGCACCGTTTCGCCCAGCATGTCCTGACTGTGGCGGGACATGCGGACGACCACCGCGACCCAGTCTTCGGGCGCGTGTTGCTTGGGATCGGGCAGGTCATGACACCGGCTGCAGCGACTGGCGAACAGGTCCCGCCCCGGACCGGCCGGCAGCGCCGCGGCGGTCACTTTGAACGCATGGTCCAGCAGATACTGGAGAATCACGTAGCGCTCGGCGGTGGTGGGAACCGGCACCGCGATCTCCGAGGAGAGGTAGTCCATGCGCAACCACATCCGTCGTACCACGCCTGGCCAGTCGGTGGTGGAGTGCAACGAGGGAGTCGGCAGCGCATGGCACGCCGTGCAATAGCTCTGCAGGTGCTTGGCGCCCGAGGACAGCGGATCGGGCAGTTCCAATGGTGAGACACCCGGGGGCGGGAGCGCGACCTTGGCGGACGCCAGCAACAGCCGATCCGCGGCGGCCGGGGGCGCCTGGGCGGTGTCGAGCGTGCTGCCGCTCTGCGACGCCGGTCCACACGCGGCCGCGAAGACAAGAGTCACAAAAAGCCAACACGCAGGACGACGACCGACCCTGTGTGGCGAGAACCTCGTCATTGCCCACCTCGTATGGCTGCGTGGTTCATCGGTACGGCGCGGAGGATGAAGCGTCTATGAAATGTGGTATAGCGCTCGCGGCGAAATGTCAATCACGCGCCGGACGGCCGCTACCGCACGCCGCCCATCGAGACGGCCGGGACTCGTGCCGACGTGCACCGCTCCAATGGTGGCCCGGCGCGCAAGGCAACGATGGCTCACCACGACCCGAGGAGACGCGATGACCATTTTCGCCCCAGACCGGTACCGCGATGCCGCCCTCAACGCGTTGCGCATCGTCGTCGGCATCATGTTCTTTTCGCACGGCGCTCAGAAGACCCTGGGATGGTTCGGCGGCTTCGGCGCCGATGGCGGGACCGCGGAGCTCCTGTCCCGTTTCGGCGTCGCCGGGATGCTCGAGACCGTGGGGGGCCTCGCGATCATCCTGGGACTGTTCACCCGTCCCGTGGCATTCATTCTCGCCGGCGAGATGGCCGTGGCGTACTTCTGGTCCCACGTGGGGCGCGGCGGTCTGTGGTGGTGGGCGAACCGCGGTGAGCTTGCGGTCCTCTACTGTTTCGTCTTCCTCCTGATAGCCGCGCATGGAGCCGGGTCGCTGAGCGTCGATCGGGCGCGGCGTCGGCGCCGGCCGACAGCCACGCCCGCCGCCTGAGGCGCCGGCGCGCGGATGGACGCTACAGCAGCTCCCGCGGCACCGTGCAGTTCCAGCTGCGGGTGCACACCCGTTCGGCGCCCTCGAAGGCGGCCAGCTCCGCCTCGAGGTGAAACGCATCCCGCGACGTCGTCAGGCACGTGCGGGTCACGACGGTGACCGCCCAGCCGTCGCGTTCGAAGACGGCTCGGTGCGTGATCTCGCCCTGGGCGGAGAGCGGGTCGTCCTCGTGGATCCGGAACCGCTCGATCACGGCGTGCCCCACGTCGAGGTCGATCGCCTCGAGGCGTGAGAGCGCCGCATCGCCAGCCGGCCCAACATCGATGAAGGTCGTGGACACGAGCTCGCCGGCGGGCGTGCGCTCCACCGTCTCCCGCACGCCGCCGGGATCGAGCGAGCGGGCCGGCGCGGACGGCGCCGCTTCGGGTGGGGGGAACGGAGGCAGGTGGGCGTCCTCGGGCCGCGGGGGGCGCACGGGCAACTCCAGCGCGCCATCCTGCGAAAAGACCTCCACCGTCGCCGCCTCGGCGGGAGGCCAGACCATCGGCCAGTAGCTCGTCGAAAGCGAGAGCCGCACACGGTGCCCCGCCGGAAAGGCGTGCGCGACGTCGTTGAGCCGCACCTGGACCAGATAGCGCCGCCCCGGCTCCAGCGGCTCCGCGCGCTCCGGGCTCGCCCGCCGGGTCAGGTTGAGCACCCCGTAGGTTACCCGCGTCACCCAGCCTTCGGGCGCCACATCGCTCAACCGCACCGCCAGGAGCGCGGTCGGACGGTCGGACGCCACCCGGAGCGTCACCACCGGCGCGCCCAGAATCTCGAGCCGCTCCTGGAGCGGCTCGGACTCGAACACCAGGGACCCGGCGTCATCCTCTCGCTGATCTACGGGGCTGTCGCCATCCATGCCGAACCCGCACCAGGCCCCCGCGGCGCGCCCCACCGTCTGCGGCGACCGGCACGTGAGTCTCTCGGGCGACGGCACGGCCGCACCGGTCACGAGCCGGCCCGGGGCCATGCGATACCGCTCGACCCGGATCCGCGGTGACGGCCACGCGTCCTCCGCCACCCACCGACCGGGTCGCTCGGCGTAGAACGGGCGGGGCCGCACACTCTCCTGCATCCACACCCGATACATCGGACCGTGCATGACGCCCGTGTCGTTCCCCTTGAGCCAGTGATCCCACCAGCGCAGCGCTTCCTGCAAGAACCCGATCGGCGGGCCCGGCACCCCGCGGTGCGGATAGAGATGGGCCCACGGTCCGACCAATCCCTTGCGTGGCACTTGGAGTCCCGCCAGGAGCCGGGGAATGGCGTTCGTGTACCCGTCCGCCCACCCCCCCACGGCGTAGACGGGGCAGGCGATGTCCGCGTAGTTCTCGCACACCGAACCCTGCTTCCAGTACTCGTCGCGCCGCTGGTGCCGCAGCCACTTCTCGGCGTAGAGCGGCAGATGCTCGAGCCGCGCGCGCCACATCTCCCGCCAGCGGTCGCCCACGAGCGCCGGGTCGGGCGGCTGCGCCGAGAGGGTGAAGAGGGCAGAGCCCCAGATCAAGTTCTCGCCGAGCAGACACCCCCCCATGTAGTGGGCGTCGTCCGCGTAGCGGTCGTCGGTGGAGCAAACCGTGATGACCGCCTTCAAGGCCGGCGGCCGGCGCGCGGCCACCTGCAGCGCACTGAACCCACCCCAGGATTTCCCCATCATGCCGACGGCGCCGCTGCACCACGGTTGGGCCGCGATCCACTGGATCGCGGCTTCGGCGTCGTCCTGCTCCTGGGGTAAGTACTCGTCGAGGAGGAGCCCGTCGGATTCGCCGGAACCCCGGAGATCGATCCGCACGGCCGCGTACCCGTGTCCCGCGAAGTAGTGGTGCATGGGCTCGTCCCGCCACCGCGTACCGTCCCGCTTGCGGTAGGGGATGTACTCGATGATGGCCGGCACGGGCGACCGCCACGCATCTTCCGGCAGCCAGATGCGCGCCGCCAACCGGCAGCCGTCCGGCAGCGGAATCCAGCAGTGCTCGATCTCACGTACCGCGTACGGAAACGTCTCGACGACCTTCACCCGGCGTTCTCCTCGGTCATCGCGGGAATCTACCCCCTCCGCGCCGCGTGTTACATTCCGGCCCATGACGAAGAAGCGGGTCTTGATGGTGTTCCCGACCGCGTGGGACGCGCGCCAGCTCGAGCGCTGCCGCGGGGCGTGGGAGGACCGCTATGAGATCATCTACGGCGACCCGAGCGACGAGGACTGCGCCTGGGACCTGGACATCGCGGCGTACATCGAGCGGGCGGCAGAGCAGTACCGTGGAGCGATCGATGGAGTCCTGAGCTCGAGCGACTACCCGGGGGCGACGGTCGCGGGCGCCATCGCGACGGCCCTCGACTTGCCGGGGTCGCCCCCCGAGACCGTCATCCGGTGCTCGCACAAGTACTACTCGCGCTTAGCCCAGCGGGAGGTCGTCCCGGACGCCGTCCCGGCCTTCGACCTCGTCGATCCGTTCGACCCCGATCCCCCTGATCCTTCCACCGGTTTTCCCTGTTTCATCAAGCCGGTGAAAGGCGCGTTCTCCGTCATGTCGGGGCGTGTAGACTCGCGGGAGGAGCTGCGCGCCTTCCTGGCGCGCCCCGCCACCCAGGAGTTCATGAGGGATTACGTTCAGATCTTCAATCAGCTGGTGGGCTGCCTCACGCCGTTCGAGGTGAACGGCGCCCACTTTCTGGCGGAGGCCATGCTGCATGGCGTCCTGACCACCGTCGAGGGGTACGCCCAGGGCGGCGCCATCGAGATCATGGGGATCGTCGATTCGATCACCCATCCCGGCGGCAGCTTCGCCCGCTTCGATTACCCCTCGCGCCTTCCCGAGCCGGTGTTGGTTCGCATGGCCGACGTCGCGCGACGTGTGATCGGCTACTTGGGGCTCACCGATACACTGGTCAACATCGAGATGATCCACGACGCCGCGACCGACCGGCTGCACATCATCGAGATCAACCCCCGCCTGTGCGGCCAATTCGCCGACCTCTACCGCAAGGTGGACGGCGTCAGCGGCTACGAAATCGCGCTGGCCCTCGCGACGGGAGAGCCACCGCGGCGGCGGCGAGGCGGCGGCACCTACCGCGTCGCCACCAGCGCTCCCCAGCGCGTGTTCGAGCCGGTGCGCGTCCGGCATGCGCCCAGCGCCGACGACATCACGGCCGCGGAGGCGCTCTTTCCCGGTACGATGGTCTGGAACGAGTGCCACACGGGCCAGCTCCTCGCCGAGTTCGAGCGGGTGGAAGACGGGCAGAGCGCGCGCTACGCGGTGATCAACGTCGGAGCCGAAAGCTGGGACGCCCTGGACGCGCGGCTGGTCGGCATCCGGCGGCGGCTGGGCTACGATTTCGTGCGCGCCGATCCCGTGTCCGACGCCGGACGCGGCGCGCGGGCCTGAGACGGACGCGCGCGTCATGCGGGTCCTGGTCGGGACGAGCGGCTATGCCTACAAGGAATGGAAGGGGTCGTTCTACCCCGATGACCTGAAGGCCGAGGCGTATCTGCGGTACTACGCGGAGCGGTTCCCCACCGTGGAGATCAACAACACCTTCTATCGGATGCCGCGGGAACGCGTGCTCCTCGACTGGGCGACACAGGTCCCCGACCGCTTCACCTTCGTCCTCAAGGCATCACGCCGGATCACCCACCTCCAGCGGCTCAAGGACGTGGAGGATCCGCTCTCGTATCTCCTCAACACCGCGTCGGTGCTCGGCCCGAAGTTGGGCCCCCTCCTCTTCCAGTTGCCGCCCAACCTGAAGAAAGACCTTGCCCGTCTGGACGCCTTTCTCCCGCTGGTGCCGCCGGCCTGGCGTGCGGCCATGGAGTTTCGCCACGCGTCGTGGTTCGACGACGCGGTGTATGACGCGCTGCGACGCCACAACGTGGCGCTGTGCGCCGCGGACACCGACGAGGAGGACGCCCGCCTGGTGGCGACCGCGGACTGGGGCTACCTCCGCCTCCGGCGCGTGGCGTACGCGGAACGGGACCTCGCCGCGTGGGGGGAGCGGGTCACGAGCCAGGCCTGGAAGGACGCATTCGTGTTCTTCAAGCACGAGGACGAGGGCGCGGGGCCGCGGCTGGCGCGGCAGTTCATCGCCCAGCTGCCCGGCGGAGCCGCCGCCTAACCCGCCGCGAGCTGTTCGAGGCGTCGCCATTGCGCCGGTGTCGCCGGCAGCACGGAGAGTCGTGGCATCCGGACCAGCGCCAGGTCTTTGAACGCGGGATCCTGCTTGATCTCCGCGAGCGTGACCGGCCGGGCCAGTCGCGCGCCCGCGCGCAGGTCCACCACCACGAGACGCCCGCCCTTCGCCTTCGGATCGGGATAGGGAGCCGAGGCGACCGTCGCGCGGCCGACCGCGGCCCGCTCCTTCCCGGTGTGATAGATCAGGACGTCGTCCCCCGCCTGCATCGCCCGTATGTGCTTGAGCGCCAGCGGGTTCTTGACGCCGTCCCAGACCGCCGTGCCTTCTTGCAGCAGGTCGTCGAAGGAATAGGTCGAGGGCTCCGTCTTCACGATCCAATAGTTCGCCATCACCGCCTCACAAGTGGCCGGTCCAGTTCGCGACGGCCTCGCCGAGCTCCGCCAGCACCTCGTCGGTCCCACGGCCCGATCGCTTCGGCACCTTGAACGAGTGGTCACCGCCTTCCACCACATGGAGCGTGGCGCGCGGGCCGAGCCGGTCGCACAGGCCGCGCATGAGCTCGAGGTCGGCGAGGGAGTCGCGCGTGCCCTGGAGAAACAGCATGGGGATCCGCACCTCGGCCAGGTGGTCGCCACGCCGGGCGCCTGGCCGCCCCGGCGCGTGGAGCGGGAAGCCCACGAACACGAGGCCGTGGACTCCCGTGAGCGGCTCATGACTCTGGGCCTCCGACGTCATCCGTCCGCCGAATGACTTGCCGCCCGCGACGAGCGGCAGCTCCGGCGCGGCGCGCCGGGCGGCCTCCACCGCCGCCCGCACCGTCGCCTGCGCGATATGCGGCGGATCGGGCCGGCGCTTCCGCTGCTCCATATACGGGAAGTGATACCGGAACGTCGCGATCCGGCGGGCCGCCAGCGCGCCGACGAGCGCCTCGAGGAACGGGTGCCGCATGCCGGCGCCGGCGCCGTGCGCGAGCACGTAGAGCACGCGGGTGCCGGGCGGACGCTCGAGGAGCGCCGACACGCGCGTCCCGCTCCCGATGTCGAAGTCGAGCTCCACCCTTATCCGTACCGGGCGGCGACGGTCCGCAACATCGGCCGTCCCATCCCTCAGCCGATGCGCTCGTGCAGCCGCTTGAGCGCGCCGGGCAAGTCCGGTTGGAGCTCCAACACAGGCCGCAGCGGGTCCTCGCCGAGCTGTTGCATCCGGCGCGGCGCGGTGGCGATCGTGAACGCCCCGAGGTCGAGCGTGGCGGTCACCTCACGCCACCGCAGCGGCATGGACACGGGCGCGCCCGGCAGGGGGCGAACGCAGAACGGCGCCACCAGCAGCTTGCCACGGCCGTTCTGCAGGAAGTCCACGTAGACCCGCCGCTCCCGTTGAGAGGGAACGCGTGTGACCGTCGCAATCGCCGGTAGCTCGGCCGCGACCGTCCGCGCCAACAACTCACCAAGTGTCTTGGCCTGGTCGTGCGTACACTGCCGCCCCAACGGCACGAGGACATGCAGGCCGGACGACCCGCTCGTCTTCACGAAGTTGGGCAGCTCGATCTCCTCGCACAACTGGTGGAGGGCCCGGGCCACGGCGACGACGTCGGTGAGCGGCGCCTCCCCCGGATCGAGATCCAGGATGCACCAGTCGGGCTGCTCCAGCGTCGCCACCCGGCTCGCCCACACGTGGATCGGGATCGTGCCCAAGTTCACGATGTACAGCAGCGACTCTTCGTTATCCGCGACGAAGTAGCTTAGCTCGCGCTCGGAGTCATCGCTCCACATCGTTTCGGTCCGGATCCAATCCGGGGCGAACCCCGGCGCGTCCTTCTGAAAGAAGGACTTGCCGTGGATGCCGTCGGGGAAGCGCGTCATGACGAGCGGGCGGTCGCGGAGGTACGGGACCATCCAGGGCGTGATCCTGCGATAGTACTCGATCAAGTCGCCCTTGGTGTAGCCTTCCTCGGGCCAGAAGGTCTTGTCGAGGTTCGTGACATCCACCCGGCGCACCGGGGTCCGCTCGACCGGCGCCAGCTCGAGGGCCGCGACACCGGCGCGCTTGACGCACTCCTCGGGGGCTTTGTCGGTGCGAAACCGAAGGAACACCGGCTGCCGCAGCAGCCCGTCGTCCGTCCACTCCTTGTAGCGCACCTCGCAGACGATGACCGGTGCCACCCAGCTGCTATCTTTGCCCGCCGGCGCGCCGGAGCAGGCTGGCTCGTCGCGGCGCGCGGTGTCCAGGGCTTCGCGAATCTGCTCCAGGTCGTCCGCCGTGAAGCCGCTTCCGACGCGTCCAGCGTACACGAGCTGCCCGTCGTCGTAGGCCCCCAGGTGCAGGGCGCCGAACCCGCTGCGCGATCCCCGAGGCTCCGTGAAGCCCACCACCACGAAATCCTCCGTGAGATCCGCGCGGACCTTGATCCACTGCGCGGTGCGCCCGCCCCGATAGCGTCCGTCCGCTCTCTTCCCGACGATGCCCTCGAGCTCGAGCTTCACGACCTGGGCGTAGAAATCCTCGCCCCGCTCCTCGATGTGATCGGCGTACTTGAGGACGCCCGCCGCCGGAAGGAGCTGCCGGAGCAGCGCCTTGCGCTCGAGCAACGGCAGTGGGCGCACGTCGAACTCCTGAAAGCTCAGGAGGTCGAAGGCGTAGAACGTCGCGGGCAGCTCGACGGTCGCGCGGCGGATGTCGGTGCCCCGCGTGAGCCGGCTCCGCTTCTGCAGCCGCTGGAAGCTGGGACGCCCGGAGTCGTCATGCACGACGATCTCGCCGTCGAGGACGCCGTCGAATGGGAGGGCGCCCACGGCGCGGGCGATATCCGGGAAGCTCGCGGCGACGTCATGCCCGTTACGGGTGATGAGGCGCGCCTCACCGGCCTCCCGACCCGCCACGATCCGGTACCCGTCGTACTTGAGCTCGAACACCCATCCCGCGCGGGTGAACGGCTGGGCCCGGGTCTCGGCTAACATGATCTCGACATCGGCCGCGCGCACCGGCCGTTTCGGCGCCTTGAGCCGCGCCAGCGCCTCCCGCACGCGCTCCGCCCCCGCCCACCCGTCCCGCAACTCCTCGACCGTGAGCCCCGACAGCACCGAGCCTTCCGCGAAGGGCTGCCCGTCGGTGACCGCGAGGGCATCGCGCTCCTTGATGAGGAGCCACTCCCGGTCGCCCTTCTTGAGCTTCACCAGCGTCCAGCGCCCGCGCAGCTTGTACCCCTGGAGCTCGAACAGGAGCTTGCCTGTCTCCAGACCGGCGGCCGGATCCTCGAGGGGGATCCACTGTCCGCGGTCCCACAAGATCACGGCACCGGCGCCGTAGTTGCCCTCCGGGATGATGCCTTCGAAATCACCGTACTCGAGCGGGTGGTCCTCGACCATGACGGCAAGCCGTTTCTCCTGCGGATCGGCGGACGGTCCCTTCGGCACCGCCCACGACTGGAGCACGCCCGACATCTCGAGGCGCAGGTCGTAGTGCAGGTTCGTGGCGGCATGCTTGTGCACGACGAAGAGTCGCCCCTCGTCGGCGGCGTCGGTGCCGGCGGGTTCCGGGGTCGCGCCACGGGAACGCTTTGCCCGGTAATCAGTTAGACGATCGGACGACGGCGGCCGAGTTGCGGACATGGCCCTACAAGGATATCATACCGCTCCCATGCCCGCACGGCCCATTAGTTCCGCCACCATCTCCTTCGGGCTCGTCTCGGTCCCGATCAGCCTGTATTCCGCGGCCGAGTCGTCGGCGAGCGTCTCGTTCAATTGGCTTCACAGAGACTGCGGCTCCCGGCTGAAGCAGCAGTACGTCTGCAAGCAGGACGGGAACGTCGTGGAGCGCGACGAGATGGTGAAAGGCTACGAATTCGCCAAGAACCAATACGTGACCTTCACCACGGAAGAGCTGAAGGCGCTGGAGCAGAAAGCCAGCGAGACCATCGACATCGAGGAATTCGTGCCGGCGGAGCTGGTGGAGCGATTGTTCCTCGACAAGGTGTATTACCTCGGCCCGGACAAGGGCGGCGAGCGGGCGTATCGCCTGCTCGGCGCGGCGATGAAGGAAACGGGGCTCTCGGCACTGGCCCGCTACTCGGCGCGGGGCAAGCAGTATCTCGTGCTCGTGCGCCCGATGGACGACGGACTGGTTATGGAGCAGCTCCACTACGCCGACGAGATCCGGCCGTTTTCCGAGGTGCCCCTCGGGGACGGCGCCGTGAAGGCGGAGGAGCTCAAACTCGCGGTGCAACTGATTCGCCAGGCCGCGTCCGAGCGCTTCGAGCCTGGCAAGTACGGCGACGAGGTGCGCCGTCGGGTTCTTGAGATGATCCAACGGAAGGTCGAGGGCGAAGAGATCACCACCGCGCCGGCCGAAGAGCCGAAGACGCAGATCATCGACCTCATGGAGGCGCTCAAGGCGAGCCTCGCTGCGGGCGGCGAGGGTGCCGACGCGACGGCGCGCAAACCGGACAAGCGCGTCGCCAAGAAGTCGGCATCCAAGAAGAAGACGGCCGCCACGCGCAAGAAGCACACCGGCGCCGCCTGACGCGCCGTCCCCTCCCGACGCAGAACGAGCCCGGTGCCCCAGGGCACCGGGCTCGTCGTGTGCTCACCGGCGGTCCGTCGCCGGGAACGGCGGCGGCGACTCTGGTTACAGGGTCAGCTGCAGCCGCGCGTAGTAGAACCCCCCGTTCATGCCGAACTGCGTGACGCGGCGGCTGAACGGGAACCGGCCGTTACTGTAGTTCGACGGCTTCAAGTGCCGGTCCGGGAAGGTGTTCAAGATGTTGGTCCCGCCCACCGAGACGCGCACGCCCTGGCGGAGTTCGTAGCCCACGTCGAGATCGAAGAGGGTCTTCGCGCCGAAGGTCTCATCGTCGGCCGCCGCGGGCGGCTTGTACTCGATCGAGCCGTAGTAGGTGCCGCGTGCCTTGAACGTGAACCGATCCACCGCGTAGCGCGCGGAGAAACTGCCCTTCACGCGCGGCAGCGCGTCCTCGAGCCGGTTCCGCTCTTCGCGGTTGAAGATCGTGTTGGCGACGGCGTTCAGGTCGCCGCCCGCGAAGGTGTCCGCTACCGCCTGCGGGATGTTGATGCGCAGGACCTCGGTATCGGTGAGGTTCGCCGCGCCCTGCAGGGTAAGCGTGCCCGGCCCGGCAGACGTCTCGTACGCCGCCACGATGTCCACGCCGTTGGTCCTGGTATCCACCGCGTTGGCGAAGAATTGGGCGGCGCCCACACCGTCCCGGGCGAACGGCTGGAGGATTCCCGCGACGATCGGGTCGGCGTTGTCGAACCGGCTCGTGAGCACGATCCGGTCGTCGATCCTCACGTGGTAGAAGTCCGCCGTGAGGGAGAGGTTGTTGAGCGGCCGCGCGGTGAAGCCGGCGCTCACGTTGACCGACGTCTCTTCCTTGAGGTCGGGGATGCCGAACGCCTTGGTGACGCGGCTCTGGTTGTTGCTGGTGAGCACGCGCACGGGCTCGAGGCTGCCGCCGACGAGCAGGAACTGGATGCTCACGTTGTTGAACCAGATCTGATGCAGCGAGGGAGCCCGGAACCCGGTGCTTAGCGCGCCGCGGATCGCGAACTCGGGCGACACCTCGAGGCGAGTCGCGACCTTGCCGGTCAAGCGGTTCCCGAAGTCCTCATAGTTCTCGAACCGGCCACCCACGTCCACGAGGAACTTGTCCGTCGCCTGGATCTCGAGGCCGGCGTAGGCGCTGATGCTGTTGCGGAACCGATCCACCTCGTTGGAGGGCTGGAACCCGGGGAACACCTGCGACCCCGGCTCTTTGGGCGCGCCCGATGCGGTTGTGTCGAAGTCGATCCCGGGACGACTGCCGCCGTTTCCGAGCTGCCACGACGCGTCTTCGCCGGCATCGATCCGGTAGTTCTCAACGCGGAACTCCCCGCCCAAGACCAGCGAGAGCGACCGGAGGGCCCCGCCGGTGTTGAGGAGCCGGACGGCATCGAAGTTGCCGGTCGTCTGCGTGAAGTGCAGTCGCCCGGCGTCGAACGTCGTTGGGCTCGACGTGCCCATGGACCCGTTGTCCGAGTTCTCGATATTGAACTGCAGCGAGTTCCCGCCATGTGTGACGCTCAGATCGAGGTCCCAGCCGGCCGTCGCCCCGCGCATCCCGGCCGTGAAGGAGCGGTCCTGCAGTTCGGTGTGGATCTCGGGCAGGAAGCCGTTCGGGTGGATCTCCGGGACCACCCGGGCCTCCTGGTTGGGCAGCCGGTAGAAGCCCGTGGCGGCGCCATTGCGGTGCGAGACGCCGCCGAAGCTGTAGAACTCGGCGGACTCGCCCAGCGGCGCGGCGGCGTTGTAAAAGATCATGCCGCCCGTCGCCGCGCCCTGTCCCGTCTTCATCGAAAAGTCGTCGCGCGTGAGCCCGAGCCGCGTCAGCTCCGCGTCGGTCGCGGCGGTACCGCTGATACCGGGAAAGATGTCGCCTTGCCACGGATCGGAGCGGTTCGTCCGCTCGATGTTGAAGTACTCGCCCGTGACGTTGACATATCCGCGGTCGCCGAAGGGAAAGCCGAAGTTGACGTCGGTGCGGACCTGTTCACCGTCCCGCCGTCGGCCCTCGGTACTCAACATCGGTGCGTACCCGCCGCTCACGCCGGCCATGCCGTTGGCTTCGATGTGCTGCGTCTGGTCCTTGAGGACGATGTTGATCACCCCGGCGATGGCGTCGGACCCGTACTGCGCCGAGGCGCCGTCCCGCAGCACCTCGATCCGCTCGATGGCGGCCGGCGGAATGGCGTTGAGGTCGACGCCTACCGTCCCGCGCCCGAACGTGCCGTTCACGTGCAGCAACGCGCTCTGGTGCCGCCGCTTGCCGTTCACGAGCACGAGCACCTGGTCGGGTCCGAGACCCCGGAGGCTCGCGGGATTGATGTGGTCGGATCCGTCGGCGATTGTCTGGTAGCTGGCGTTGAACGACGGTGCGGCCGTGGCGAGGATCTGGTTGACCTCGGTGTGGCCGGCCTCGCGCAGCTCGAAGGCCGGGATCACGTCCACCGGTACCGGCGTCTCGAGCACACTGCGTTGGGTGCGCGAGCCGATCACCACGAGCTCGTCCATGATGACCGCGCCGGCCTGGAGCCGGAACTCCACGGTCGCCGTGGCGCCGGCGCTCACGCTGACCTGCTGTTCCGCCGCCTGGTACCCGACCAGCCGGGCCCGCACGGTGTAGGTGCCGGGCGGCATGCCGAGACTGAAGCCGCCGTCCACGTCGGTCAGCGACCGGCGCACCGTGCCGACGACGAACACGTCCGCACTGGCCAGTGCCTGTCCGGTCTCCGCCGACACGACACGGCCTGAGATCGTGCCGGTCTGGGCCGCGAGCGGCTGGGAACCGACGGCGGCGAGACCGCCGAGCACCATGCCGCTGATCAATACCGGGAATAGCCCACGTATCACAGGACACCTCCTGAAACGAAGCCTGACGAGGGCGCAGAGCCGCCGCGCGCCGGAGGCGGACGGCGGAAGAGAACAACCAATGCGGTTAGGCCCAACATACGGCCTGGTCCAGATGTGAGCAAGAAGTCGCACGCGCCCGTGCAATGGCGTGCGGCCGACGACCGGCGAGGCGACTAGCGCCCCGTCGACCGCTCGTGCTCGCGCGATTCCTTGAGCGGGGCGTCCGGCGACGGCGCCGCGAGAGGTGGGAGAGGTGATGCATCCGCCGCGCGGCGCCCCCGCCGTGCGGCGTAGTAGAGCGCCGTGATCCCACCCAGCAGGAGACCGACCAGGAAGGGGCCCAGCGCGATCAGCGAGATGCTGGCTTCGACCCGCCAGAGCAGCAGCCGCACTTCGACCGCGTCGAGATTCTGGAGCGCAAAGAAAATGACGATCGCCGTCAGCAGGACGGCCGAGAAGTAGCGGAACCGGTTCATTCGGGCACTCGGCGTGGGAGGCGTGGAGGAAAGATGGCGGGGCGGAAGGCGCCGGGCCAGCACACGGCGCGTTCGGCCTGCCCACAGGCGCGCCGTGGGTCGTCCGGGACGGGCGTCAGGCGTCGTTCGCCCGCGTCCCGCCGGCCGACTCTCGGCCCGCGGCATCGCGGATCTCGTCCACCAGCTGGTGCAGGCGCCGCTCGATCACCCCACGCTCCCGCTCGGCGGTCTCGGGATCGCGGAAACCGCGCTCGCCGATCACCGCGACCCAGTTGAGGCGCCGGATCTCCGCCAGGAACTCCTCGACAGTGGCGCGCAGGGCGTCGAACCGCCGAATCGGCCCGCTGGCTCTCCGCGCCTGGAGAACGCGCGCCGCCCCGAGCCCCATGGCGAGCCAGACGATCACCGCGGCCAGCGCCATGCCGCCCACGGCGCGCGCGAGCGGCGCGGACACCAGGACGAGCACGGCCAGCTCCCCAAGCACCGCCACGAGGAGCGCACCGAGCACAAAGCCCAGGCGGCGGCGCTCGGCCGCGCCGGGACTTGGCGCCTCGCGGTCCGGGGAGTCACCCATGCGGGGCGGCTATCCTCGACGTCGGGGGAACGCGGGATGGGTTTTCACTTCCGCGATCTGCATCAGGTGGCGCTCCGTGTGCGCGGCGAGCCACCACAGCCACTCGTAGCCGTCGAGCGGCCCGAGGGCGGGATTGTCGCGAAAGTGAGCGTGCAGCTCCGACCGCGTCGTGTCCACGAAAGCGATCGTCATGGCCCGCGAGCCGTCAAACGCCTCGAGCAGCCCGCCCCGCGACGGCCAGCGGCCAGCGGGCGCCACGAACGCCGGCGCCTGAAACCGCTGGCTCCGGTCGTGCATGAACTGCACGACCTCGTCGGCCTTGGCCGGCAGCTCCCGCCGCCGCCCGGGTTCGGCAGGCGCCGTCAGGACTTCTTCCAGCACGAGCTGGCGCAGGGCGTCTTCCGAGACCGTGATGTGCTCGGCGACCTCCGCCACCGACCAGACGTCCGGCGCCGGCTTGAAGGTCCACTGGGCATCGGTCAGATCCCCCACCGCCTTGTGGAACTGGGCGCGGCTCGCGTGCAATTGAGTGAGGAGAGCCTGCCGCTCCTCCGGCCGCAGGTGCTGGCCGGCGAGCGTGCCGGGGACGATCCCGAGGGCGGCAAGGCACACGGGCAGGACGCCACGAGGCGAACACACGAGCGGCATCGATCGTTACCTCAAGTGGGGGATGTCGAAATTGAGGCCTGGGGCGAGGGGCGTGTCAAGCGGCCGATGCAAGAGCGGCGCCGTCGGGACCGAACGCCCGACGACGCCGCTCAGGACCTCTGCAACCTGGGACGATGCCGCGACGGCATCAGATCAGTCGGCGCAGAGTGCGATTCGGTCCGGGATCAGTTACCGAGACGGCGATCGCTTGCCCGTACCAGGTTGCGACTGGCTGGATTAGACAATGGATCACCTCCTTGGTTGAGTGAACGGATCGGGCAGGACGGCCTTCAAGGTACGCCCCCGGGGCGTGAACGCAAGGCCGCCCCCTCGGACCCGCGAGCCGCCGCCCCGCCTGGCGTTGGCTCTCAGGGGCTTCTAGCTTTTGACAGGATGATGTCGACACCCACGGAAACGTACCTCGACGAGCTCCGCACGGCCCTCGCCAGCAGGTTTACCATCGCGCGCCCTATCGGCCGGGGCGGGATGGCCACGGTGTACCTCGCTCGCGAACGCCATCCGGACCGCGAGGTCGCCATTAAGGTGCTGGAGCCGACGCTGGCCAACGAGGTGGGGCGCGAGCGCTTCCTCCGCGAGATCGAGATCGCGTCGAAGCTCACGCACCCGCACATCGTGCCGATCTTCGTCGCCGGCGAGGCCGACGGGTTTCTGTATTACGTGATGCCGTACATCTCGGCGCCGTCGCTCCGGTCGAGGCTGGTGGCCGACGGACCGCTGCCGGTTCACGACGCCCTCCACGTGGCGCACGACGTCGCCGACGCCCTGGACTACGCGCACAAAGCCGACGTCGTGCACCGCGACATCAAGCCGGAGAACATCCTCCTCCAGGGCGGCCACGCCCTCGTCGCCGATTTCGGCATCGCCCGGGCGGTGTGCCAGGCGTGCGGCGACAACCTGACGATCGCGGGCATCCCCATCGGCACGCCCGGCTACATGAGCCCCGAGCAGGCGACGGGGGCGGACATCGTGGACGCGCGGAGCGACATCTACAGCCTCGCGTGCGTGCTGTACGAGATGCTCACGGGCCGGCGGCCCTTCGCCGGCGACACCCTAGCGACGGTGACCGTGGCGCAGCAGGCGGGCATGCGGACGCCGGCGGGCCCAGTGGAGACCGTCCCCGAACCGGTGCGGGCCGCGATGCGGCGCGCGCTCGCCTGGGATCCGGCGGAGCGGTTCCCCACCTGCGCCGAGTTCGCGGCGACCCTGACCGGCGCGGAGACGCCGCACACGGCGTGGCGAGTGACGTCGTCAGGCGACGTCTCGGCCCCGGCCAAGTCCCTTGCGGTGCTCCCCTTCGCCAACGTGAGCGCCGATCCGGACAACGAGTACTTCAGTGACGGGATTACGGACGACATCATCACCCAGTTGTCCAAGATTGGTGATCTGAAGGTCACGTCGCGCACGTCGGTCATGCAGTACAAGCACGCCACCAAGAGCCTCGTCGACATCGGCCGGGAACTGGGCGTCGCGGCCGTGCTGGAGGGCAGCGTTCGCCGCGCCGGCAAACGCGTGCGGATCACATCGCAGCTCATCGACGTGCAGTCCGACACCCACCGGTGGGCGGAGACCTACGACCGGGAGCTCACGGACATTTTCGAGATCCAGAGCGACGTGGCCCGGCAAATCGCGAACGCCCTCCAGGCCACGCTGTTGCCGTCGGAGGAGGCCCGGATCCGGCGGCACCCCACGGACAATCTCGAGGCGTACCATCTGTATCTTCGCGGGCAGCACCATTGGAACAAGTTCACCGTCGAGTCGAGCAAGAAGGGGCTGGCGAGCTTTGAGCAGGCCATCGCGCTCGACCCCGACTTCGCACTGGCCCACGCGGGGCTCGCCAATGTGTACTTCTCGTTCGGGGTCGGCCACGGACCGCTCACGCCGACGGACGCGTTCGGGCGCGCGAAAGCGGCGGCCGAGCGAGCACTGGAGCTGGACGACACGATCGCCGACGCGCACGCGACCCTAGGCGTGGCGTACATGTGGGCGGATTGGGATTGGGTTGCCGCGGAGCGGGAGTTCGCGCGCGCCCGCGAGCTGGGGAAGGGGTGCGAAGCGCCCCACCTGAAGTACGGCTTCTTTCTCGCGGCCCGCGGGCGGCATCCGGAAGCCATCCGTACGGTCCGCCAGGCGCTCGAGCTGGACCCCGTCTCCCTCATCGTCAATGCCAACCTCGGGCTCCAGTATTACTGGGCCCGCCGCTACGACGAGGCCGTCGACCAGCTCCTCCGGACGAAAGAGCTCGATCCGGCGTTCCCACCGACGCAGATGACCCTGGGGTGGACCTATCTCGTGGACGGTCGGCCGGCTGCAGCGCTGGAGGAGTTCGAGGAGATGGCGCGCGGGACGGGCCGCCAGCAAACCTACCTCGCCGCCCTCGCGTGCGCCTACGCAGCCGTCGGACGGCGGCGGGACGCTGTCTCGGCGCTCGAGGAGCTGCAGGCGCCGGGTGGCGGCTACGTCTCCCCGCGCGACATCGCGCTGGTCCACACGTGGCTTGGCGACCACGACACCGCCCTCAACTGGCTGGAGCGGGCGTGCGATGAGCACGCCGCGTGGCTGTGCTTTCTCGCCGTCGACCCGTTCTGGGACGCGATCCGAGACGCCCCCAGCTTCCAGGCGGTGATGGCGCGCGTGGGGTTGACCTAGCCCGACAACACGCGCTCGCGCGCCCGACGGGTCTCGTGCATGAACGCGTCTTGCGCCACCGACCCCCCGCCTGAGCCGCGGCGACGGTACGAGCCGTCGGGCCGCAACTCCCATGCGCTCCCGTCCGCCACCTCCCGCTCCAGGATCGCCTCGAGCCGGGCGCAGGCGGCGGGGTCGACGACGGGGGTCACGACTTCGACCCGCCGCCGGAGGTTGCGCGGCCGCCAATCGGCCGACCCGATGTAATACTCGTCCTCGCCGCCGTTCGCGAAGTAGAAGATCCGTGCGTGTTCCAGGAACCGGCCCATGACCGAGATCACGCGGATCCGCTCCGAGAGGCCCGGCACCCCGGCGCGGAGGGTGCAGATGCTTCGCACCAGCAACTCCACCTCTACGCCGGCCTGCGCCGCGCGGTACAGCGCCTCGACGAGGTCCCGATCCGCGAGGCCGTTGATCTTGACGCGAATCCGGCCACCTCGGCGCGCCCGCGCGTGCTCCGTCTCGCGTTCAATGAGGGCGAGGAAGCGCTCCAGCATGAACCGGGGCGCCACGAGTAACCGGCGGAACGGTCCGTCCGGCGGCTCGGACGAGCCGGTCAGCCCGTTGAACAGCGCCGCGAGGTCGCCACCCAGAACGCCGTCCGCCGTCATCAGTCCGACATCCGTGTACAGCCGCGCGGTCGCCGCATGGTAGTTGCCGGTGCCCACGTGCGCGTAGCGCCGGATGGTCGCGCCTTCGCGCCGCACCACCAGGGCCACCTTGGCGTGGATCTTGAGGTCGACCAGCCCGTACACGACGTGGACGCCGGCCCGCTCCAGCTTGCGGACCCAGTCGATGTTGCGCTCCTCGTCGAAGCGGGCCTTGAGCTCGACGAAGACATCCACTTCTTTCCCGGCGCCAGCCGCCCGCAGGAGCGCATCCACCACGGGCGAGCGCGCGCCCGCACGGTACAGCGTCATCTTGATGGCCAGGACATCGGGATCCTCCGCCGCGTCGGTGAGGAGACGGAGCACGGACCCGTCGAACGCGTCGTAGGGGTGGTGGACGAGCAGCTCGCGCCCCTGGAGTACGGAGAACACCGACTCGTTCCGCGCGAGCGGGAGCGCGCCGTCGAACGGCGGATAGTCCAGCTCGGGCCTGTTGAGCGCCGCGACCTCCCTCAGGGCACCAAGATCGAACAGACCCTCCACTTCGTAGAGGCCTGAGCGTCCCGGCGCACCGGACCGGCCGCCACCCACCATGCGCAGCTCCCGGAGCAACAGATCGCGCAGTGCTTCGGGCATCTCGCGCTCCAGCTCCAGTCGCACGACGCCGGCAAAGGGGCGTCGCCGGACCTCCTGTTCCACCGCGTCGAGCAAGTCGTCGGTCGCCCGCTCGTCCAGCGCGAGATCGCCGGCCCGCGTGACCCGGAAGCAGTGCGCCGCCTCCACTGTCCGACTGGGATACAGCTCCTGAAGGTGAGCGCCCACTACATCCTCCAGCGGCACGAAATGCGGGCGCGCCCGGAGCTGGGCGAGCCGCGGCAACGCCGTGGGGAGCGCAATCGACCCGAACCGCAGGCGCCCGCTCTGGGGGTCCCGCACCATGAGACCGAGCGCGAGCTCAAGGTTGGGGATGTGGGGGAACGGGTGCCCCGGCGCGCGGGTGATCGCGTGCGGGGTGAGGAGTGGCAACACCTGGTCGTGGAAAAACGTCGTGAGCTCCGCCTGCTCGTCGGCGTCGAGCTCGTGCCACCGGCGGATCCGGACATCGTGCTCCACCAGCGCTTCCCGAAGCCGCTCCAGGCTGCGGCGCTGCGCCCGCACGAGGCCGCGCACCTGGATCGCGATGGCGTCAAGCTGCTCGCGCACGTTGAGCCCGTCGTCGCCCCGCTCGTCCTCCCCGTCAGCCAGGGCGCGTCGGAGCGATCCGACCCGCACCATGAAGAACTCGTCGAGGTTGCCACTCAGGATCGCCAGGTACCGCAGCCGCGCGAGGAGCGGCGTCGCCGGGTCGTCGGCCAACTCGACCAGGCGGCGATTGAACTCCAGCCAACTGATCTCGGGATTCAGGTAGCGATCCGCCGTCCCGGCCGGTGACGGGGGGGCCCACTGAGCCGTGTCCGCTGCGGCGGACGCCGCGCCATCGGGCGCGATCGCATCGAACTCGCCCGAAGACGCGAACACGGCGAGCGCCGCGAGACTTTGGGCATCCCGCAGCGCGGGGTGTCCCGCCAGGCCGATCACAGTGGCCACCGGTACCCACACGAACCCCGCGGGCGCCTCCGACGGTGCGGCCGCGGCGAGCCAGACCTCGAGCGGCGGCTCCCCCGGCGGGGCGGGCACGGCTCCGATGCGGCGGAGTGTCGCCGCGGGAAGTCCCAGCTCCGTTGCGAGGCGGCGGCAGGGCGCTTCGCCGCCTCCGGTCACCGCCGGCAGCCGGAGCGTGCCGTCGGTCTGCCGCATCACCACGCGACCGTCGGCCACCGCGAGGAGCACGGCCTCGGCGGGCCTCGGGCCGGGCGACGCGGCGGGCGCCCGCTCCATGGCATCCAGCAGCTCCTCGGCGCGCTGGAAGCGCGGGGCCTCGACCGGGTCGAGCCCGTACGTCGCGCGAAAAGCGTCCCGCAACGCCTCGAGCTCCCGTCCCCCGGTCACGAGCTTGCGGATCACGAGCTCGTGGAACGTGCGCACCAGACTCCCGCCCCGCACGCTCACGGCATCCAAGTGAATCACGAAGCGGTCGAGGGGCAGAACGCCGGCCCGGACGGTCATCGTGCGCCGCTGCGTCTGCAGCTCCACCCGCACGCCGAGTTGGCGGGGATCGATCAACGCGCGGAGCCGACGCGCCGGTTTCGACCCGCCGACGAGCGCGTCGGCCGCATCGAGCTCGGGGACCTCCGCCTCGTACCGCCGCCACTCGACGAGCGACCCGTCGCCGACGCTGACGCGCATCGTAATCGTGAGCAACCGGCGATCGTCCATGCTGGTGCGGAACCGGCACGTGACGCCGCGCTGCTGGAGGATCGCATCGGGCGTGTCGAGGTACACGTCGCGATGGAACGTGACGCGCGGGCGGGAGCCCCTGAGGCCCAGCGGAAGGGGCGCCGCCGCGATCTGCGTCAGCAGCGTCGCGCTGGGAACGTCAAGACGAACGGCGGCATCAGTGAACATCGCGAATCACCCGGAGCGGCGTCGGGGACACGGTCGTGAGCAATATACCGGCGCGCAGACCGGGCTGTCGTCCCGTCCGACACCGAGCAGCCGCGGACGGCGGGCGCGCGGGGTGGTGGGCGGCAAGCGCACTGTCCGACCGCTGTCGGGCCAGAACGGCTGCCCTCGTCAGAACGGGAACCCCGCCCGCGCATAGACACCAAGGCCCTCGCGACTCCGGACGGCCCCAAGGCTCACCGTGTTGGCGCGGTCGAGGAACGCGAACCAGATCCCACCCCCGCCCGCCGCGTGCCACCGGGTCGAGGTTTCCCCGCTGAGAAACACGCGACCCGCGTCCACCAGCGCAAAGACGCCGAACGCTCCGGGGAGACCCACGTAGATGTCCGTCACCGTGACGCGCAACTCCGCATTTCCGTACAGCGACGCGTCACCGGCGAACCGCTGCTTCCGGAAGCCGCGCAAGGCCTCGCCCCCGCCGAGGTACGCCGCCTCGTGAAACGGGAAGCGCCCCCAGACCTTCTCCCCGCCCACCCGCAGCGCCAGTGTTGGATCGCCCCCGACGCGCGGGGAGAGGTAGGTGGCGGCCTCCGCCCGCAGGCCGCCGAACGGCTCCTCCACGCTGAACATGCCGGGGAAATACCGGCCATGCGCGCGCACCAGCACGCCCCGGCGCGCCGCCACCGGCCGGTCCCGCAGATCGAGCTCGAGGCGCGCCCGCACGCCCGCCTGGGTGAACACTCCCACGCTGTCCACGCCATAGGGGAGTGCTTGCGCGATGAGCGTCCCCGCCTGCAGATCGCTGTGACCCAGGCGTAGCGTCGGGCCGAAGGACAGCTCGAGCCCCGGCGTCGGGGCGGCCGTGAGCCACGGCTCCGCTTCCAAGACCTGTTGCCGCGCTTTGTAGAACTCGGCGGGCCCGGGGGCGGCTGTTTCGTTACCGAACCCATGGAAGTGAATGATGTCGATCCCGGAGAACCGGAGCCGCAAAGCCCCCGCCAGACCTGCCGCGAGCTGCGGAACCTCGGCCTCGAATTCGAAGCGAATCCGCCGGGGCCCCGTGGCGAAGCCGGCCCGCGCGCGCACCCGCGCCTGGTACGGCAGCCGGCGAAAGCCGTAGGTGTACCCGATGGTCCCAGCGCCCACAAAGGCCCCGAGATCGGGATCGAAGGTGAGCCACGGCAGCGGCAACCAGCGATGGCCCCAGTCACGCTGGCCCAGGCCGATCGGCGCTTCGTCGCTCCGCCCCGGAGGCGCAAACGCCTCCGCTTCGGGGCGCGGGTGCGGCGAGCGCGTATCGACCTTCGTGTTCGGACCCCGCACGAACTCGTTGTCCCCCCGGTCGTCATAGAGATACGTGCGTACCACCCAACGCCCCTGTGTCGAATCGGTGAGCACATCGTCCCCCCCACCGCCGACCACCCGCACGACCATACCATTCGACGCCGAGCCGGTGATGAGCACCTCATCGTCACCACCATGGAGGTAGAGGCGAAGCTCTGCGGTTTCCCGGCGGTCGAACCGGCGGCGAAACGCGACCTCTCCCTTGGCCTCGGCCCGGATGTCCACGTACCGCTCATCCACCGCGTGCACCGCGACTCGCTCGGCCGCGTCGCTGGCATGGATGTCCACCACATGCGCCAGAAGGGCGTAGGCCGATCGGGCGGCAGCGCGCAGCCCGTCGCGCCGTCGCTTCAGCTGGAAGGTCAGCTCAGCGCCGTTCGCCGGATACATCTCGGCTGGCATGCGTCGCACCGCGGCCTCGATGACCGAGTCCGTGAGCCGCGCCTCGAGCGACGCGGCGACCGAGTCCCACGCGGGCCACTCGAGCTCCGCGAGCAGGCGCCGGTCGAGTTCCTTCGCGCTCCAGGTCAGGCCGAGCAGGCTCGGGTAGTCGGGGCCGAACCCCACCAACTGGGGCAGGAACCAGCGCGCCACCCACAGCAGGACGCCATCCATTCGCGCGAACGCCTGATCGCGATCTTCGGGCACGGGGTACCAGGCGACCCCGCCGTCGCGGGCGAAGCCGGCCCACCGCCACTGGTCGAGGTGCCGATCCCAGTCGCCGACGAAGATGTCCATGAGACGCGCCAGCAGGTACGCGCGCGCCTGCACGCGATGCCGCGGGTCCGCCTCGCGCCGCTCGAACATCTTGAGCGTCCCGACCACGTCGCTCGAGCCGGCGAAGCCGGGCTCACCACCCTCCGCCTCGTCGGCCCGCGGCTCAATCGTACCGAGCATGCCGGCGAACTCGGCGCGAAACTCGCCGAGTCGGGGATCGTCGGGGAGCACGAAGAGCTGCGGCTGGGTGTGCAGGACGCCGGCGGCGTCGAGGAGCGGCGCCACCACGAGAGCTGCCGCGGGGTGCTGCGCACTGATCTGATCCTGCAACACATTGTCCACCAGCGACTCCCGCAGCTCCTTCGGAAGCGCCAGCGTCGGATCCTTGTCGAGGGAGCGGAACGCGTACCGGCGGCCGTCATCGCCATCGAAGTGCAGCGACTTCGTCTGACGCCCGCCGCCACGCCGGACCGGCGTGAGGCCACCGGCGAAGCGCTCCACGTCGAGGACGGGAACGTCGATCGGGATGGTCCAGAGATCGCGATAGTGGGCGCCGAGGAAGAGCCGGTGCGGCCATCCCGCACGGTACTGCGGCCCGGGAACCACGGTCACTGTTTGTGGCGGCCCGGGGCCGGCGGCTTGAGCGCCGAGCGCGCACGGCGCCAACACCGTCGCCACCAGCAATGCGACCGCCCACACGAGGGGCGGGGGCGCGCGTCCGGCCGCGCGCGAGGTTTCCGCCATCGACGACCGCATCACATCCAGCCCTGCGTCACTCTCTCCACCTAGGTCGGCTGCCCCCCCGGGAAGGTGCGCCGGCTCAGCTCCCCGTCATCTCCGCGAAGCCCACCACGGTGCCGCAGGGCGCCCGCACGAAAATCTCGCGCGCGCCGTAGAAGGTCGTCCGTTCCGGCACCACCACCTCGACCCCCTCCAGCTTCGGCTTGAGGGCGTCGAGGCTCTGCACCTCGATGAACAACGCGCCGGACTTGGCGAAGGGTCCCTCGGCCAGCGCAGGAACGTCGGCCGCGATGCTGGCGCGGCTCTGATACATCACCTCGACGTTCCCGTTGGCCACCGCGGCAAAGCCGAGCCGACCACCGTCGGGCACCTCGATAGTTCGCTGGAACCCGAGCCGGTCTTCCCAAAACGCCAGGCACGGCTCGATCTCCTCGACGAAGATGACAGGGGTGAGCTTCTTCATGGGACCGTCTCGAGCGACGTCCGCGCGGCACGCCAGGACAACGAGCGCGAGGGCCGCAGCAGGTAAGGTGTACCGGGGGAAGATGCGCATGCCACCGAAGGTACGCCGAAGATACCGCGCAGCAAGTCCTGAACGCGCTCACGCGGGACCCCGTGCAGAGTCCCCTCCGCGCGGGGGCGAGCGTGTTGGCCTTGCCACCCACGCGCCCAAGCCGTCTATTGCGCCGGCCGCCCTTCCCAACTCTCGGACTCACCCGGCCTCGGAGGCTGCATGCGCAGACGTCTCGCCGCACTGGTCATTCTGCTCGTCGGCCTCGTGTCGCTACTCCAGGCGCACGATCTATTCATCAAGCTCGACCGCTATTCCATCGAGCCCGGCGCCACGGCCGTCGTGCCGATCCTGAACGGTACCTTCGCCCAAAGTGAGAACGCCATCACCTGGGACCGGGTCGCCGACTTGAGTCTCGTGGCGCCGACCGGGCGCGCCCGGCTCGACGCCGGTCAGTGGGCCGCGCGAGGTGACACCACGTTCGTGACGATCCGCGCTGGGGCGGCGGGGACCTACGTCCTGGGAGCCTCGACGCACCCGAGAGCCCTCGAGCTCTCGGCCGAGGACTTCAACGCGTACCTCGAACACGACGGGATTCCCGACATCCTGGAAGCGCGCACACGCGACGGCGAGCTGGACCGGCCCGCTCGCGAGCGGTATGGCAAACACGTGAAGGCCGTATTTCAAGTTGGCGCAACCCGGAGCGAGGGATACGCCGCCGTCCTCGGCTACCCCGCCGAGATCGTACCGCTCGCCAACCCCTCTCACCTGCGAGTCGGCGACACGCTGCGGGTCCGCTGCCTGGTGGATGGTCTCCCCGCCCGGCACCAGCTCGCGATCGCCGGCGGCGAGGCCAGCGACGGCCAGCCGATCGCTGAGCGATCGGTGCGGACCGACGGCAACGGGGTGGCCATGTTCCCGTTGACCGCGGCCGGCCGGTGGTACGTCAAGTTCATCCACATGGCGCCCGTCGAAGAGGAGGGACTCGACTACGAGTCCAAGTGGGCGACGCTGACGTTCGAAGTGCGCTGACGCCAAGCGATTAAGACGGCGTCCCGCGACACCCCTCGGGCCAGACCCGACTCCGGACGGTGATGGCGCTCACCGGTTCCTGCCAGTTCTTGCGGGTGTCCACGCAAAAGGACGGCAAATGTCCGCTGAATGCGTCGCGGCTCGTGCCGAACCTCACGATCCAGCCTTCCTCGGCGATTGCATGTAAGATAATTGTGGACAATTACTTACATCGCGTTTTCGCTCCGCTTCCACGCCTGGCACGCATCTTGTTGCGATAGTGGATGCGCCCACGGCTGGTCTGCCCTTGGCCGGACACACCGGCAGGCCGTGAACGACGCCCGAAACGCAGGTGGATCGGGCTCACGCGGAGAGGCACAGTGGTGACCGTGCACTTGGATAGCGAGACGTATCTGCGCTGGCTGGCGGATCTCGGGGATCTGTGGATCGGCAGGAAGCTGCCGCGCCGCACCCGTCCCGTCACCGCGCGGCGTACGATCGCCTTGACGACCCGCTGAGGCGCCGGCCGGCGCCCGGTCCCGCCGGGGGACGTGCGCCGCCGCTCACTCGACCCCGACCCGGCACAGCGTACGCGGGAGGCCACGCCCTCGAGC
>JBFJHJ010000019.1:0-58470 GCA_041613315.1 Gemmatimonadales bacterium | reverse complement strand
CTTCGCTGAACATGATGTGGAATTCCGCCTGCCGGAACGGTGGGGCGACCTTGTTCTTCACCACCTTCACGCGGACCTTGCTGCCGATGATCTCGTCGCGCTCCTTCACGGGGCCGATGCGCCGCACGTCGAGCCGCACCGACGAGTAGAACTTGAGTGCACGGCCGCCGGTCGTCGTCTCGGGATTCCCGAACATCACCCCGATCTTCTCGCGCAGCTGATTGATGAACACGACCGACGTGCGCGACCGGTTGATGCTCCCGGCGAGCTTGCGAAGCGCCTGGGACATGAGCCGCGCCTGGAGCCCGACGTGCGCGTCGCCCATGTCGCCTTCGATCTCGGCCTTCGGCACGAGCGCCGCCACCGAGTCCACGATGATCACATCCACGGCACCCGAGCGCACCAGGATCTCGGCGATCTCCAGCGCCTCCTCGCCCGTATCGGGCTGCGAGACCAGGAGGTTCTCGAGATCCACGCCGAGCTTCCGCGCGTACTCGACGTCGAGCGCGTGCTCGGCATCGATGAACGCCGCCACCCCGCCCGCCTTTTGCGCGTTCGCGGCCACGTGGAGGGCGATCGTCGTTTTGCCGCTCGACTCCGGACCGTAGATCTCGGTGATCCGCCCCCGCGGAATCCCGCCGATCCCGATGGCGGCGTCGAGATTGAGCGCGCCGGTAGAGATGGCCGGCACCCGCACGCGCGCCTCCTCCTGCCCCATCCGCATGATCGAGCCCTTGCCGATCGCCTTCTCGATCTGCGAGATGGCCAGGTTCAGGGCCTTCCGGCGCTCATCGGAGAGCTGGCTCCCGATCTCCGGCGTCGCATCCTGCTGCTGTTTGACGGCCATGGCATCCTCAGAGCTGACGAGAGTGCGTTGTGTGATGGAGCGGGAAAGGTGAAAAGCGAAAAGATGACATCGTCGCTCGCACACCCGAATATATACCGAAAAACATCTACCGCCACCCGAGCCGGAAAGCATCTTCCACGTGCTGGATCACGCGCCGGCCGCCGCGCGAGAGCGTAACTCCAATTACGTCAAAGCGATAGGTCTCGCCGCCCACCCCGCGGCGATCCACCCACGCCTGCGCCACCCGCCCGATCTCCCGCTGCTTCCGCCAGGTGACCGCCTCGAGGGGGCTGCCGAACCCCGATCCGATGCGGGTCTTGACCTCGACGAAGGCGACGATGCCCTCGCGCCGCGCCACGAGGTCGATCTCCAGGCGCCCCATGCGGAAGCGGTGGTCGAGTACTTGCCAGCCCCGCTCCCGCAGGTGAGCGATCGCGGCTTCCTCGCCCTCCACCCCCAGCCGATGCCGCGGGTCTTTCCAGTCATTCGGATCGGACTTGATTGGCACCCGAAAAGCTAACCCCGCCACCCACCGGCTCCATCACCAAATGATTGCTTGACGTCGCGAAAGTTCTCTCCCCCCAATAGCTCAGTGCGTGACAAGAGTGAAAAGTGAAAAGTGAAAAGTGAGTAGACAACGGTGAAGAGTGAAGCGTTCACTTTTCGCCTTTCACTTTTCACTTTTCACCTTTCACTCTTAACTTCTCACTTCACCCGTCGCAGTACTCGTCCAACTGCCCTATACCGATCAGCACCTCGCGTGGCTTCGAGCCGTCGGGAGGGCCGAGGATGCCGGCGTCGTGCAGCTGGTCGATGATCCGCGCCGCCCGGCCGTACCCGATGCGGAGCTTGCGCTGGAGCAGCGATGTGGACCCGAGCTGGTTGCTGATGCACGTCTCCGCGGCGTCGCGGAACAGGGCGTCCCGTTCGCCGGGCGCGGGGCCCGCACCACCGGCCTTGTGCTCCTCTGCCTCGAGCGCCTCCACGATCGCCAGGATGTCGTCTTCGGTCCGGCGCGCGCCCACGAGGCCGCGCCGCGCGAGCTCAGCCTCGCGCGCTGCGATGCGCGCGCCGTACCAAGCGGTCACGCCCTCGGTTTCTTCCGTGCCGATGAACGCTCCTTGAATCCGGATCGGCTCGCTGCGCCCAGGCGGCAGGAACAACATGTCGCCGTTGCCGAGCAGCGTCTCCGCGCCGTTCTGGTCCAGGATCGTCCGGCTGTCCACCTTGGAGGCGACGCGGAACGCGATCCGGCTCGGGAAGTTCGCCTTGATGAGCCCGGTAATGACGTTCACGCTGGGGCGTTGGGTCGCGAGGAGGAGATGGATTCCGGTGGCCCGCGCCTTCTGCGCCAGGATCGCCAGCGGCTTCTCCACCTCCGCCTGGACGGTCATCATGAGGTCGGCCAGCTCGTCCACGACGATGACGATGAAGGGAAGCGGGCCGTCGTCGTACGGACGAGTGCGCGGTGAGCGGTGCGCTGGGGCGGCCGTCGCCCGGCCAATCTCTGGAGGCGTTGCCAACCGTTCGGAACCTGAGCGACCAGCGTCCAGCCCCGCTCCCAGCTCACTGCTCACAACCTCAACCAACCCCCGCCCGTCCAGGACCCGCCGGTTGAAGTCCCCGATGTTGCGCGCGCCGTTCGCGTGGAACAGGGCGTAGCGCCGCTCCATCTCGAGGATGGTCCACCGCAGGGCCTGCGCCGCCTGGCGATTGTTCGTGACCACCGGATGGCGGAGGTGGGGCAGCGCATCGTACGTCGAGAGCTCCACCATCTTGGGGTCGATCAGGAGCATCCGGAGCTCGCGCGGCGTGTACCGGTAGACCAGGCTCGTGATGATGCCGTTGATGCAGACCGATTTGCCGGAGCCGGTCGCGCCCGCGATCAGGAGATGCGGCATCTTGGCGAGGTCGGCGACGATGGGGCGGCCCTCCAGGTTGCGGCCGAGCGCGAGCGGGAGGATCGCCCGGCTGCGGTCCCACTCGGGACTCCCGAGTAGCTCGCGGAGGGTGACGATGCGCGGCTGCGGGTTGGGGACCTCGACGCCCACGGCGGCCTTGCCGGGAATGGGCGCCACGATCCGAATGGAAGGCGCGCGCATCGCGAGCGCCAGATCGTCCGCCAGGGACGCGATCCGGCCCACCTTCACCCCCGGTGCCGGGGCCACCTCGTACTGGGTGACGACGGGCCCGATGGTCCGCCCGACGATGCGCCCCTCCACGCGAAACGTGCCCAGGGTGTCGATCAGCACGCGCCCGAGGCGTTCGATCTCCTCGTCGCCGCCGTTGAGCGACTCCGGGGGCGGGGCGCTCAGGAGATCGAGCGGCGGCAGCTCGTGGAACCCTTCGTCCTCCACCCCGCCGCCGGCGGTCGGGCGGTCGGACGGTCGGGTGGACCGGCCCCGGCGCGTCCCGCCCGCCGGGCCATCCGCCCGGTCGGCTTCGCCGAGCACGTCGAGATCGTCCTCGTCCGCGCCAGCGGCGGGCACGGCCCAGGCGTCGCCGGCCGTGTCGCGCCGGCCGCCCGCGCCCGCCGCGAGACGTCGGAAGGGGTGCCAGCCGAACGTGTAGATGGTGAGGGCCGAGAGGGCGAGCACACCGAGAATCACGGCGCCGGCGGTGCCCACGACGGCGGTCGTGCCGACGGCGATGGCCGCGGGACCGAGGCCGGCGAGCCGTTGGGCAAGGCTCCAGGCGTCGTAGTCGGGCGGGAAGTCGGCCACCGACCGGGCACCCGTGACGAGGGCGACGGCAAACGGAGCGAGCACGAGCATCGCCCCGGCAAACACCCCGGCCCGCCGCAAATCAAGGCCGCCCAGGCGGCCGAAGCCGGCGAGGGCGAGCCCCACCCCGGCCACGGGAATGAGGGGGGCGCCGAGGCCCAGGTACGTCCACAGGAGGCGGCCGCCGAAGCGGCCCGCGGGACCGGTGACATCCCAGGGAAGGAGCGTCAACCCGATGAAGACGCCGACCAGCAGGGACACGATGGCGATGAGTTCCTGGCGGTGGCGCGGGTCGAGGCGCATGCTATCCTCGGTCGGGCACGGTGACCAACCGGCCGGCGTAGACCGGGACGATGGCGTGCGCGTCCACCTCTGCGGCGGCGGCGACGTCGTTCTTGAAGCCCAGTCTCTTGAGCTCGCGGGCCGCGGCACTCGCCGCAATCGCGGTCTTCCACTTGTCGCCGTAGCGGCGCACCAGCTCCAGCGCGGCGATCGCGGCATCGTTGAGGTCCGCCGAGCGGCGCTGGCGACCCGGGATCAACGCCTGGGCGAACCGCCCCGCGGCGTAGGCGTCTTCGATCGCGAACATCCGGCTGCGCCCGCTGCAGAGGATCACGATCTCGCCGTCGGCGCCGAACACGGCCCGCGCGCGCTCGGCGGCGGCGGTGAAGTTGGTCGCCGCCCCCAGGACCACGGGCCGGCCCGCTTCGGCCGCCACGATGGCCGGGGTCCCGTTGGTCGTGGACATGACGATCGTCTTCCCCTCCACCGCCTCGCGTGTCATCTCGAGCGGCGAGTTCCCGACGTCGAATCCCTCCATCCGCTCCAGCCGCCGCTCACCGGCCAGCACCACCGACCCGCGTTCCAGGTTCTGCGCGAGGCGCGACACCTCTTCGGCGCTTGGCGCCGGGATGACGGCCTTCGCCCCGTTCGCCAAGGCGGCCACGATCGTGGTGGTCGTCCGCAGCACGTCGATCACGAGGATCGGCTTGCCGGCGATGTCGCCCGGGGCGAGGCCCAGCGGCGTGAAATATATCGAGAGCTTCATGACTCGGCGGCGAACAGCGCCGTCTCGCGCTCGAGAAACTTGGTGTCCACGTTCCCGGACTGGAACGCCGCGTGGTGCACGACACGCTGCAGGAACGGAATGGTCGTGGTGACCCCCTCCACGATGAACGAGTCCAGCGCCTGGCTCAGACGGGCCAGCGCTTCCTCACGGCAGTTACCGTGCACGATCAGCTTGGCGATGAGCGAATCGTAGTACGGGGGCACCGTGTAGCCCGCGTAGATGTGGGTGTCCACGCGCACGCCCGGTCCGCCGGGCGGATGGAACACCGTGATGGTGCCCGGGGACGGCTGGAAGTTGCGAAACGGGTCTTCGGCGTTCACCCGGCACTCGATGGCATGGCCCCGCAGGCGATTGCCGTGAAAGGTGAAGCTCAGCGGCTCGTCGGCCGCGACGCGGATCTGCTCTTTGACCAGGTCGAAGTTGGTGACCATCTCGGTGACGGGGTGCTCGACCTGGATCCGGGTGTTCATCTCCATGAAGTAGAAGCTGCCGTCCGAATTTAGCAGGAACTCCACCGTGCCGGCGCCGACGTACCCGATGTGTGCGGACGCCCGCACGGCCGCGTCACCCATGGCGGTGCGCAGCTCGTGCGTGAGCGCCGGGCTCGGTGCCTCCTCGATCAGCTTCTGGTGGCGCCGCTGAATCGAACAGTCCCGCTCGCACAGGTGCATCACCTTGCCGTGCCGATCGCCCATGATCTGGATCTCGACGTGGCGCGGCCGGTCCAGGTACTTCTCGACGTACACTTCTGCCGACCCGAACGCGGCGAGCGACTCGTTGCGCGCGAGCTGGAAGGCGCGGGTGAAGCCCTCGGCATCGCGGGCGACGCGCATCCCTTTGCCGCCGCCGCCAGCGGCCGCTTTGATAATCACGGGAAACCCGATCTCGCCGGCGATCTCCAGGGCCGTGTCCTGATCGTCGATCGCCCCCGGCGAGCCGGGCACGACCGGGATCTTCAATTCCTGCGCCAGCTTGCGCGCGGCCGCTTTGTCCCCCATCAGGCGGATTTGCTCCGGGGTCGGCCCGATGAACGTGATGTTCGACGCCGCGCACGTCTCGGCGAACTCGGCGCTCTCGGCGAGGAAGCCGTAGCCCGGGTGGATGGCGTCGGCGCCCGTGATCTCGGCCGCGGCGATGAGATTGGGGATCCGCAGGTAGGAGAGGCGGCCCGGTGGGGGGCCGATGCACACGTCGTCGTCGGCGAACCGCACGTGCAGGCAGTCCCGGTCGGCCTCGCTGTACACGGCGACCGTCTCGATGCCGAGTTCTCGACACGCCCGGATCACCCGCAGGGCGATCTCCCCGCGGTTCGCGATCAGGACCTTCTTGAACATGCCGCTAGGGCGTCTGTCCTTCGAGGCCGCCGCCTTCCATCAGTTCTTCGGCGAAGGTGCGGTCGGACGAGGCCTCGATGCCGCTCAGGCGCAATGCGAACTCGCTCGGATTGCTGGAGTAGAACAGCGCGCTCTCGTAGCTGATCGCCCCCTTGCGGTACCACTGCATCAGCGACTGGTCGAAGGACTGCATGCCGTACTGCACGGTCCCCTCTTTGATGAGGTCCGGCACGCTCAGGGCCTTTTCCTGGTCCCGCAGGTGATCGCGCACCGCGGCCGTATTCACGAGCACCTCGCACGCCGGCACGCGGTTCCGGTTGTCCTTCGTCGGCACCAACCGCAGGCTCACCACCGCTTCCAGCGCCGTGGAGAGGAGGTTCCGGACGGCGTCGTGCTCATGCGGCGGGAAGAACGAGATGACCCGGTTGATCGTTTGCGTCGCGTCCACGGTGTGCAGCGTCGAGAACACGAGGTGGCCGGTGTCGGCGGCTTTCATCGCCGTGTCCAACGTGATCCGGTCACGGATCTCTCCGATCAGGATCACGTCGGGGTCCTGCCGGAGGACGTGTCGCAACGCCGACTCGAACGACACCGTGTCCACGCCCACTTCCCGCTGGGAGAGGTTCGCCATCCCGTCCCGGTGGAGGAACTCGATCGGGTCTTCGATCGTGATGATGTTGCAGCGGCGGTGCTGATTGATGTGGTTGATCATCGCCGCGAGCGCCGTGGACTTGCCGGCGCCGGTGACGCCCGTGACCAGCACGAGGCCGCGGGGCTTGAGGCAGATCTTTTCGAGGACGGGGGGCAGGTTGAGATCCTTCATCGTCTTCACTTCGTAGGGGATCGCCCGGAACACGAACGCGAGCGTCCCCCGCTGCTGGAACACGTTGGTCCGAAACCGGCCCACGCCGGGCACGCCGATCGCGAAGTCCGACTCCTTGTGCTCGGCGAACTCCTTCACCTGGCGGGGCGTCATGATCTGCTCCGCCAGCGACTTGAGCTCCTCGGGCTTGAGCGGGCTCTGCTTGAGCTGGATCAGCTCGCCCGCCACGCGGACTGTCGGGGGCCGGCCGACCTTGAGGTGCAGGTCCGACCCCCCATGCTTCACCATCTCGGTGATCGCGGCCTTGAAGTTGAACGGGGCGCCGGCCTTGGGATCAGCCATGAGGATCCACCCGGAACAGGACCTGGCCGAACTCCACGGGTTGGGCGTCCTGCACCGCGATCTCCCGGATCACGCCGGACACCTCGGCGTCGATGGGATTCATGATCTTCATCGCCTCGATGATACAGAGCGGCTGGCCGGGCACGACGCGGCTGCCCACGCGCACGTACGGGTCCGCACCGGGCTCGGGCTGGGCGAAGAACGTCCCGACCATGGGGGACTTGATCTCGACCAGCGGCGTTTTCGGGGTCCCCGCCTCTCCCGCTGCGGCCGTCCCGGCCCCGGAGGCTAAAGGGGCAGCGGCGGCAGGAGCGGCGGCCACGTGGTACGCCACCGGCCCGCTGTCACGAAAGCCCACGTCTTTCGACACCCGGATCGTCGTGCTCCACAGGTTCTTGCGCACCTCGATGGTGCCGGCCTTGGAGGAGTTCAAGAGCTCCAGGAGCGTCTCGAGAAACTTGAGGTCGATCATACGCGCTCGAGGTACTTGTCGTCCCGCCGGTCCACGCGGATCCGCTGGCCCTGCTCGACGAAGAGCGGCACCTGGACCACGGCGCCCGTCTCGAGCTTCGCCGGCTTCGTGCCCCCCTGCGCCGTGTCACCACGGACACCGGGGTCGGTCTCCACCACCTCCAGCTCGATGAAGTACGGCAGCTCGACCATGATCACCGTTCCGTCATGCACGAGTCCCGTGCACTCCATCCCTTCCTTCAGGTACTTGAGCTGGTCGTGACCGATCACGTCGTCGTTGATCGGGATGTCCTCGAAGCTCTGCATGTCCATGAAGTGGTACAGATGCCCGTCGTGGTACGCGTACTGCACGGGGCGCCGTTCCAGCCGAACGTCGTTCACCCGCTCGCCCGCGGTCCAGGTTCGGTCGATCACCGCACCGGTCTTCACGTTCTTCAGCTTGCTGCGCACGAACGCGCCGCCCTTCCCGGGCTTCACATGCTGGAAATAGGCGATCTGAAAGAGCTGCCCATCGATCTCGAGCACCAGTCCGTTGCGAAAGTCCGCCGTCGTCGCCATGCCCTCTTACGTCAACTCCAGGAGTTCCGTCCGCCCATCCGACAGCAACTCCGCACTGTCGGTCCGCAGGCACACGTCGTCTTCGATCCGCACCCCACCCCACCCCGGCAGGTAGACACCCGGTTCGAGCGTGACCACGGCGCCCTCTGGCAGCGGGTCGGTATTCGTGCGGCTCAACCGCGGCGCCTCGTGCACCTCCAAGCCAAGTCCGTGACCGAGGGAATGCCCAAACGCGTCCCCGAAGCCGCGGGCGTCGATCACGTGGCGTGCACTCGCGTCGGCGTCACGCCCGGTCATGCACGCGCGAACCGACCGCCGCGCCGCGAGCTGCGCATCGCGCACAAGCTCATACACGGCCCGCTGGCGCTCGTCGGCCCGGCGCCCCACGACCACGGTGCGAGTGATATCCGCGCAGTATCCATCCAGTTCCGCCCCAAAGTCAAGGAGCAGCCAGTCCCCCGGCTCGAGTACGCGCGTCCCTGTGCGGGCGTGTGGGAGCGCCGTCCGGGGTCCCGACGCGACAATCGTGCGGAACGGATGCCATTCGCTCCCGCGGCAGCGTAGCTCGTGTTCGAGCCGCGCCGCCACGTCGAGCTCACGCTGCCCGGCGCGCACCGTGCCCAGCGTCTGGGCGAGCGCGTCCTGGGCCAGCGCCGCGGCCCGCCGGATCGCCTCCACCTCCTCGGCGTCCTTCCGCACGCGAAGCCGCTCGACGACGTCCGCGACCGAACGAAAGCGCAGCGGCGGGTCGGCGCGGGCGAACCGGCCCGCGTCCCGCACGGTGACCGCCTGCGCCTCGTAGCCGATCGTCTCGATCCCAGGATACTCCGCCAGGACTTGCCAGAGGCGTCCCCACACATCGTCCGGCGCGATTTCCACCCGGGCGAGCGCCGCCACCTCGCTCTCCGCCTGCGTGCGATAGCGGAAGTCGGACAGGAAGATCGTCTCGTCGCGCAGCACCACAGCCACGCCCGCCGTCCCGGTGAACCCCGTCAGGTAACGGACGTTCGGCAGGTGGGTCACGACGAGCCCGTCCAACCCCTCCGCCGCGAGCGCCGCGACGAGCGCCGCTCGGCGCGCGGCGCGGCGGTCAGGCGCGCTCACGCGTCAGGTGCGCGACCAGGGCATCCAGCCCCAGGACGTAGCTGAGGCCGCCGAAGCCGACGACGACGCCTACCGCCACGTCCGCGATGAGGGACCGGCGCCGCTCGGGTTCCCGAGCGTAGATGTTGCTGAGGTGCACTTCGATGAACGGGACCCGCACCGCGAGCAACGCATCTCGCACCGCGAGCGAGGTATGGGTCAGCGCCGCGGCGTTCACCAGCGCCCCGTCAACCCGGCCGGCGAGCGCCTGGACCAGCTCCACGAACTCGCCCTCGTGGTTCGTCTGATGCCAGTCGAGCTCGACGCCATGGGTCCGCGCCCGCTCCCGCACCGAGCGCTCGACATCCGCGAGCGACGCGGTACCGTACACCGACGGCTCGCGGGTCCCGAGGAGGTTCAGGTTGGGCCCGTTGAGGACGGCGACGCGCACCTAGGACTTGAGGCCCTTGAGCCAGTCTTTGAAATCGTCCTCGTCCTCACCGCCCCCCTGCCCGCCCTCCGCACCACCCGCGGATTCCTCCGCCGCGCCGAAGAACTGATCGAACGAGAACGCCGCCTCCGGCGGGCCCCCCGTGCGCCCCGAGGACCGCGGCGGGACGTCTACGTCGCGGTGGGCGCTGGGGGCATCGAGATCCCCTTCGTCGTCCCCAAAGACCGACTCCAACGACAGCTCCTCCTCGGCCTCTCGCGCCGGCTCACCACCCGGTACCGCGCCCGCCGCGTCATCGGCGAAGATGTCGTCCAGCAGTCCTGCTCCTCCGGAAGGTGGAGGTGCCGGCGCGGGCGTCGCCCGCCGCGTCGCTGCCGTGTCTCCCGACGGCCGAGCGGACAAGATGCCGCGCAGCAAGGCCCGCGCCGATTCGCCCCGCGTGACCCCGAGCGACGACCGCTTGGCGCGCGCCGGGGCACGGTGCTCGCCCGACGAGCGAGCCGCCGCCTCCATCTCGGCAGCGCGCCGCACGAGCGCCGGATCGTCGGGCCGCCGCTCCGCGAGCTGGCGATAGATGTCGCCCGCCTCGGCATAGTGACCCTGCCTGGCATAGAGCTGTGCCATCGTCTCGGTGACGACCGGGTCCACTTCGGGCTCGGCGGCGTCGGTCGCCGCACCGAGCTCCTCGGGCAGGATGAGCGGAAGCTCGACCTCCGGCTCCTCCGGCTCGGGCGCCGCAGCGCTCACCGGCTCGGGCTCTGCCGCCTCCTCCTCGGGCTCGGGCGCCGCAGCCTCCTCCTCCGGCTCGGGAGGCGCTTCGGCCGCCACGTCCTCATCGGCGCGCCGACCGATATCCGGCACCTCCGTCGTCTCGAGCCCGGGCAGCGCATGCACCGGCGGGTCGAGGGTCTTTTCGTGGACGTCGGCGATCTGGTCCAACACTTCCTCGGTGATCTGATGGGACATGGTCTCCCCGGCGTCCCAGTCCAGCCGCTCGTCGAACGCCATGAACTCGAGCTCCCCGCCGATCACCTCGTCGCCTCCCTCGCCCCCCGCCTCGGCCGGCTCGCCGGCGTCCCCCTCGCCCGCTTTACGCGCGCCGGCGCCCCCGACCCCTGGCTCCATCGCGGCGAGTGCGGCGGCCTCGCTGGCGATCCCGGTCTCGGGCAGGTCCGCGGCGTCGGACTTTTCCAGCTCGAACTCCTCCGGCGGCATCGCGGGTGCCGACTCCCTGGCCTCCTGCCCAGGCCGTTCGATCGCAATCCCACCCAGCACGTCGTCAGGATCGTCCTCCGCCTCTGCCTTCTCCTCGCCCGGTTGTGCCGAGGGCGGGGCCGCGCGAGAGGGGGCGGGGGCAGCTGGGGCAGAGGACGCCGGTAGGAGCGCCAGCTCCTCGAGGGTCGCTCGCGCCTCGTCGTTCATGGGGTCCACTTCCATGAGGCGCTGGAGCCAGTGACGAGCGGTGCCGGGGTCACTGCGGCGTATCGCTATGTCACTCAACGACTTGAGGGCGATGATGTTCTCGGCGTCGATCGCCAGCACCCGCTCGAACGCCTCAGCCGCTTCGGCGTCGTCTTTGCGATCCACCAAGCAGCGGCCCAGGACGATCAGCCCGCTCGAGTAGTTCGGCCGCTTCTCGGCCCAGGTTCGCACCAGATCGAGCGCGAGCTCGAGGTCGCCAGCCTTGCGGTAGGCGTCCGCCAGGGCCGCGAACCACTGTTCCGGCTTCTCCCGGAAACGCTGCTCGAGCTTCTCGATTTCGCTCTGGTAAGCCATAAGGCGGTGACGAGAGGACGAGGCTGTGAGCGTCACGAAAGTAGTGTGCCAGAATGACGCCTGTCAACAGATTGCAGCCGCTACCGACTTGAGATTCCGCCTTGTCACGCTTAGACTTAGCGGCCTCGACCGGACAGGAATCCCGCCCGTGAGGAACGCAGATCTATGATGCGCACCATGCGCGGCATCGCGCCTTGGATCATGCTGATCGTGGCCGTGTCGTTCGTCGCCTGGATGGTGTTCGAGTTCGGGATGGACATCTCGGGCCAGGGCAGCCAGTTCGCCGACGAAATCGCGCGTGTCAACGGCCAGAAGATCGACCGGCAGCGCTTCTACGCCGCTGTGCAGCGGGCCCAGGAACAGCAGCGGCAGGCGGGCGGCCCCGCCCTGTCGCTGGACGAGCAGCGTCAGCTCGAGGACGCCGTGCTCGAGCAGCTCGTGCAAGAGATGCTCCTCCAGGAGGAGTACAAGCGGCGCCGGATCCGCGTGACGGACGACGAGGTGAGCGACGCGATGCTCAACGCGCCGCCGCCCGAGATCACGCAGGTACCCGAGTTCCAGACCGAGGGCCGGTTCGACCTCGCGAAGTATCAACGCTATCTCCGCTCCGGCGCCGATCCCCAACTCGTGTTCGCGCTCGAGGCCCGCTACCGCGAGGAGCTTCCCCGGTTCCGCTTCCTCGAACGCGTGACGGCCGAGGTCTACGTCTCCGACGCCGAGCTGTGGCGGATCTACCGCGACCGCGCCGACTCGGTGACCGCCCGCGTGGTGACGCTGGTCCCCGCCGTCGTGGTGCCCGACGACTCGGTGAGGCTCAGCGATCAGGAGGTGGCCGCGTATTATCGCGCCAACCAGGACGCGTTCCGCCGACCGCAGCGGGTATTCCTCAGCTTCGTCTCGCTCTCCCGCGTGCCCAACGCGGCCGATTCGGCCGCAGCGCGTGAGCGGGTCGAGGCGATCCGGCAGGAGCTGCGGCGCGGCGCCGATTTCGCCGAGGTGGCGCAGCGCGAATCGGGTGACTCGGTCACGCGACCGAACGGCGGCGACCTGGGCCCGGCGCGCCGGGGCGACTTCGTGCCCGCGTTCGAGGACGCGGCGCTGGCGCTGCGCCCCGGACAGCTGTCCGATCCGGTGCTCACCCAATTCGGCTATCACCTCATCAAGCTCGAGTCGAAGAGCGCCGACGGCTATCACCCCCGGCACATCCTCATCCCCATCCGCCTCGGCGCGCCACACCTCGAGGAAGTAGACGCCCGGGCCGACTCGCTGGACATCCTGGCGGCCGAACAGACCGTGCCCTCGGCGCTCGACACGGTGGCCGCCCGGATGCGGCTGCCGATCGACCGGGCGGCCTTGTTTCAGGGGGATCAGCTGCGGCTCGGGACGCGCCCGGTGCCGGACGTCGGCCTGTGGGCGTTCGAGTCGCTGCCGGGGGAGACCTCACCCGTGATCGAAGCCCCGTGGGCCTACTACGTCTTCCGGCTCGACAGCATCGCGCCCGCGACCGTCCCGCCCCTCAGCGCCATCCGCGACGAGGTCGTAGCGGCGGCGAGCCGCGCCCGCAGGTGGGAGCTGACCCGGGAACGCGCCGCACGGATTGCCGACCACCTGAGGCGCGGCAGGAGTCTCGCCGACGCCGCCCGGGCGGAAGGCCAGCAGGGGCGAACGATCGGCCCATTCGCCCGTGTGCCGCTCCAGCCCGTGCTGCAGGACGCCCCGCAGGCCATCGGGGCGGCCTTCGGGCTCCCCGTCGGTACGGCCGGAGGTCCCTACGAAGGGGAGCGGGCGATCTTCTTTGTCGAGCCGATCGCCCAGGTGCCGGCCGACAGCGCGGCGTTCGTGGCCGACCTCGAGGCGTTTCGCCAACAGGTGTTACAGCAGGCGCGGCAGGCCCGGGTCAACGCCATCATGGCATCGCTGCGTGAGCGGGCCAACGTGGTGGATCGGCGCAGCGACTTGGCGCGGCTGGAGCGGGAAGCGGCCGACCAACCCGGGCTCCCGCCCGGGGCGACCAATCCGCTGGGGTTCGGCGGAAGGCGGTAGGGCTACTCGCTCAGCTTCTTCGGATCCCCGTCCGTCGGCCGGGCCGCCGGGCGGTCGATCTGGCGCGGGGGTGCCGTGGTCTCGGTATCGCTGTCTTCAATGCTCTCCCGCACATCCCGGATGCTCTTCTTGAACTCCCGAATTCCCTTGCCCATCGACGCTCCGATCTCCGGCAGTCGCTTCGCCCCAAAAACCAGCAGCACGACCGCCATGATGACCAGGAGCTCTGGCATCCCGATATTGCCGATCAACGGAAGCACCATGAGTGGCATCGGCACCCTCGCTTAGAAGAGTGATCGGGCGAGCAGGTACGCGAGAACGATGCCCACGATGCCCAAGAGTGACACCTGCACCGCCAAGGGCCCCACCGTCACACTAAAGATAATCAGATCCAGGTGTAGGGGCCCGACGGAAGGGGTGACGGTCCAGGTAAAGAACTCCTTGGCGGGTCCCGCCGGCAGGAAGCGGCGCAGCAGCGCCGATAGGAAGCCGCCCAGCACGAAGCCGATCGTCAGGACGGTGAGGTAGAAGAGCGGACGGCGGGGTCCGATGGCCACGCTCAGCTCCGACGCTCGATGGCATAGGTGATGCCGTCGCGCAGCGCGTCGCGGGCACGGCTCGCGGGGAGGTCGTCCAGTTCGGCTTCCGCCTGGTCGGCGAACGTCCGGGCCCGTTCGCGCGCCGCCTCGATGCCTCCCCGGGCCTCGACGATCCGCACCACCGTGGCGATGGCGTCGTCCGCGGGCTCGGGATCGGCCATCAGGGCCTCCACCACTCGGCGCTCGTCCGGCGCCATGAGCGGCAGGGCCGCGATGAGCGGCAGGGTGATCTTGTGCTCTCGCAAGTCGAGGCCCGCCGGCTTGCCGGTCACGTCTTCGCTGCTCGTATAGTCGAGCAGGTCGTCGGTGATCTGGAACGCCATGCCCAGGGCGCGGCCGTAGCGCCGGAGGGCGGCGCGCTGGGCCGGCGCCGCTTCCAGCCCGCCGACTTCGCATGCGCCTGCCATGAGCGATGCCGTCTTCGCGTCGATCAGCTGATCGTAGTCCTCGGGGGCAAACGTGAGCGAGTCATGCGCCTCGAGCTCGCGCATCTCGCCCACCGTCATCTCGTTCGTCACCCGGCTCAGCACTCGGAGGGGCTCCAGGTCGTCCATGCGGACCAACTCGATGATCGCCCGCGAGTACAGGTAGTCGCCCATGATCACCGCCACCTGGTGGCTGAACAGGGCATTGACGGTCGGCTGCCCGCGCCGCAGCACCGAGTGATCTACGGAGTCATCGTGGATGAGTGTGGCCAGATGGATCAACTCCACGACCGCGGCGAGGGTGACCGTGCGCGGCGTCAGCGTCCCGGTGGCGCGTCCGGCGAGCAGGGCCAGGGTGGGCCGCAGCATCTTGCCCTTGATGCGCAACAAGTGGGCGTTGACGTCGGCGATGTGGGGGAAGTCGGTGGCGATGATCCGGCCCACCGCGTCGAAACACGCGTCCAGCTCGCCGCGCACCGGCTGCTGGATCGCGGCCAGCGCGACGCGCGTGAGCTGCGGCGCCACCTACTTCGCCGCTCCGGCGAGGCTCTTCACACGGCTGCGGATGTCGGCGAAGGAGATGTCGACCGCGAACACCCGTTGGTAACATTCGAGCGCCTGCGAGCCGCGGTCCTGCTCCTCCTCACAGCGGCCCAGCCAGTAGAGCAACCCGATCTTCTGCTCGTCCGTTCCGCGGTCCGAATCGATCGCTCGGCGCAAGACGGTGCCGCCGACCGAGAACTGCCCCTTGTCGTAGAAACACCGGCCCAGCGCTTCCGTGGTCTTCAGGCGCCCCTCGACGGAGCGTAGCGCCTTCTGGAATTCCGAGATCGCCTCGTCCAGCAGCCCCATTTCCTTGAAGGCGATGCCGAGATCGTAATGCGCCTGCCAGTCCTCGTCTTCGACATTGGCCTCGATGCCGCGCTTGAACTTCGCCAGCATCAGCTCGAAGTCTCGCTGCTCGTCGCCGGTCGGCTCCTCCTCCTCGATGCGCATGCGCGTGTCGCGCGCGCGGGGCTCGCCTTCCAGAATCAGCTCGCCCAGATCCACAAACCCGGCCCCCGACTCCTGCCGCACCGGCGCCGCTGGCTCCGGCTTGGGCGCTTTCGGTGGCGGGGCGGCCGCGGCCGTGCGCGGCGGCGGTGCGGCCATGGGCGCGGGCGCCTCGGCCGGAGCCGCGTCGAGCGTCTCCAGGGCGATCCGCGCCTGCTCGTTGCCGGGATCGTGTTCGAGCACGCGCTCGTAGACGGCCCGGGAGCGATCGACGGCTCCACTGCGGAACAAGGCGTCCGCGAGCCCGAGGTACGCGTCGATCAGCCGGCCTTTGGCGCCCTTCCGAAACGCGTACTCAACCCGTTTCTGATGATGACGGATGCTATTGGGATCAAGGCGAAGGATTTCCTCCGCCATGCTCTCGGCCCGCGACCAGTCTTCCCTGCTTTCGAACGCGTTGAGGGCAATGTCCAGCTCCTCAAGCCCCCTCGTGCGGTCGCCGTGCTCAATCAGGGCCTCGCCGAGGCTGCGATGCAGATCCGGATTATCGGGGTCGTCGGCGACCTGGACCTCGAGCGTTGCCACGTCCGGCGGGCTGGGCGGCAGCTCCCCGATCATCTCGGGACCCGGAAAGTCGGCGGGTCGCGCGGGACGCCGTTCCCGCGGCGGCGGCGCTCGTTCCTCTTCCTCATCCTCGAGCTCCGCGGCCAGGTCGAGATCGGGCACCTCGATCGCCCCGCCGTCGTCCTCGCCGAGCCCCGCCAACTCCTGGCTGGCGTCCGGCCCACCGTGGACCACCTCGAGCTCGTCGCTCGGCGTCAGGCTCGCAGCGCCCGCGTCCCCTTCCAGGTCCAGGGAGGCGCCGCCGTGCGTGATCTCCAGATCCAGCACGTTCGGCTCGAGCTCCAGCATGTCGCCGCCCACATCGAACGCCGCCCCTGCGTTGAGGCCCTCGATCTCCTGCGTCTCGAGGTCGTCGGGCGGTGCGAACTCCGCCGACGAGCGGTCGACCTCGAGCGTGTCAAGCGCGTCCTCGGTGCCCTTCGCGGCGTCTTCGTCGGGCTCGGCGAGCGCGCTCGTCTCGATCGTGAGCGCGTCGTCCTCGGGCTCCTCGACCGGCGGCCGACGCGGGCGTGCGCGGGGCGGCGGGGGCGCCTCGGCGGTTTGCCCCGACTCGTCCAGGTCGAGAAAGACCAACTCCGTGGTCTTCCCCCCAGCACTGGACGGCCGGCGCGGCGGCGCCGCCTCGACGTCATACTCGGGATCGATCTCCCGCATCTTCTCGACCGTCGCCCGCCGTTTGCCCGTGTCCCCGGCCGCCTGCAACTCGCCATACAGCTTGGAGAGCTGGTCGCGGGCCTCATCGGTGCGCGCGGCCGCTTTCAGTTGTTCCGCGAGCACCAGCCGGATCTCGTCGTTGTCCGGCGAGAGGTCCGCGAAATCCCTGAGGGCCAGGAAGGCTTCGTCGAGCCGGCCGGTGCGCTGCATCCGGTCGGCGTACTCCAAGAGGTTCTGCTTCGCCTCGGCGACGAAGCCCCGCTCGACCATCAGCTTGGCCAGCTTGAGATAGACCTGGGTGCGCCCGGGCGCATTCCGGAGGATCTTGTTACAGAGGGCGATCGCGTTGTTGGCGAGCCCCGATTCGGCATATCGGTTGGCCGCACGCTCGTACAGCTCCACGGCCGAGGACACGTTCCCCACCTTGAGGTAGAGGTCCCCGACCTTGTTGAAGAGCGCGAGCTCACTGTCCAGTTCCGGCGTGCCTTCGAGCTCATCGATGATCTTGTTGTAGAGCTCGATGGCTCTGTCGAACTGTTCTTTGAGCTCGAACTTGCGGGCTTTTTCCTTGGCCTTCTCGGTATTCAGGGCAAACCTCGGCCGGCTTTGGATGCCTCAGCGAATTGGGGAAACCCGTCAAACGAGGAAAGTTACGGGCCCCCGCCGAATGTGACAACCCACGCCGCCCACCCACGCCCCGCTCACGAGATTTCCCCCGTACCAATACACCAGCTCCCGCCAGTCCCGGATCGCCGCCAGTACCACATCGGCGCGGAACCCGGTCGCGATCTGGCCCCGATCGGCTGCCCCCACGGCCGCCGCACCGTTCACCGTGATCGCGATCACCGCCTCGGCCGGGAGGAGCCCCAATTGCGAGACGCCCAGCATGCCCATCAGCGGCAGGCTCATGCCGGGCGAGCTTCCCGGATTGAAGTCGGTCGCCAGCGCCACCGCGGCGCCGGCATCCACGAGGCGGCGCCCCGGCGCCTGCTGGCGCCGACCCAGGAAGAGCATCGTGCCCGGGAGCAACACCGCCACGGTGTTCCCGGCCGAGAGCGCCGCCACGCCCCGGTCCGAGATGGCCGCCAAATGGTCCGCGCTCACGGCCTGCAGCTCCGCCGCCAGCTCGGCCCCACCAGAGGGATCGAGCTCGTCGGCGTGCAGCTTGAGCCCCAGCCCGCATTGCCGCGCGGCCTCCAAGACCCGGCGCGCCTGCGGCACGCTGAAGACCCCGGGCTCGCAGAACACGTCGCAGTAGCGCGCGATGCCCTGGCGCCGGACCGCGGGCAGCATCTCGCTGATCACGAGCTCGACGTACTGGTCGGCGCGATCGCGAAACTCCGGCGGCACTTCGTGCGCTCCCAGGAAGGTGGGGATCACGGCCGGGCCGGCGTCGGCCATGCGGCCGATGACGTCGAGCTGCTTGAGCTCGGCTTCGGTGGAGAGCCCGTACCCGGACTTCACTTCGACGGTGGTGGTGCCGAGCTCCAGCAGCGCGCGCAGGCGCCGCCGGGTGAGGTCGGCGAGCTCGTCCGCCGTCCGCTCCCGCACGTCGCGGACCGACGAGAGGATGCCGCCGCCGGCGGCGGCGATCGCCTTGTAGTCCTCGCCCCGCGCTCGCCGCTCGTGGTCCGCCGTACGCGCCATGCCGAACACGCCGTGGGTGTGCGCGTCGACGAAACCGGGAAACAGGACGCCGTCCACCTCCGTCACCGCCGCATCGGGCGCGGCCTCCCGCAGGCGGGCGAGCGGCCCCACGCCGGCGATCCGCCCGTCGTCGCCGATCAACACCGCGGCGCCCTCGAGGACTTCCAGCGCCGCCATCTCGGTTCCGCGCCGCGCGCGGGCCGGGCCGCGGCAGGTGACGACCTGGGTGGCGCCGACCAGCAGTGTGCTCAGTCGTCCGCTCCACGCATGGGCAGCGGGAGTCCATGCGCCCGCGCCGTCGCGACGGCCTCGGGGTACCCGGCGTCCGCGTGGCGCACGACACCGATCCCCGGATCATTGGTGAGCACGCGCTCCAGGCGGCGGGCCGCGGCCGCCGTGCCGTCCGCCACGATCACCTGCCCCGCGTGCAGGCTGTTCCCGATCCCGACGCCGCCGCCGTGGTGAAACGAGACCCACGAGGCCCCGGACGCCGTATTGAGGAGCGCATTGAGGATCGGCCAGTCGGCGATGGCATCGGAGCCGTCCCGCATGCCCTCGGTCTCCCGAAACGGCGACGCCACCGAGCCGGTGTCGAGGTGATCGCGGCCGATCACGATGGGAGCGGAGAGCGCGCCGGTCCGCACCAAGTCGTTGAGCGCGCCGCCGAAGCGCGCGCGCTCGCCCATCCCCAGCCAGCAGATCCGCGCGGGCAGCCCCTGAAACGCGACCCGCTCGCGCGCCAGCCGGATCCATCGGGCGAGGTGCTCGTCCTCGGGGAACAGCTCGCGCACCAGCTGATCGGTGCGGAAGAGATCCTCCGGCGCGCCGGAGAGCGCGACCCACCGGAAGGGCCCTTTGCCCTCACAGAACAGCGGACGGATGTACTCGGGGACGAAGCCGGGGATCTCGAACGCGTCGTCCACCCCGGCGTCCCGCGCCTCGGTGCGAATGTTGTTGCCATAGTCGAAGGTCACCGCGCCCCGCCGCCGGAGCGCCAGCATGGCCTCCACATGGCGCGCGATGGAGGCGCGCGCCCGCGCGACATACTCGTCCGGCGAGGCGCGCCGCAGGGCGGCCGCCTCCTCCACACTGAGGCCCGAGGGGATGTAGCCGTTCAACGGATCATGCGCGGACGTCTGGTCGGTGAGCACGTCGGGCACCCAGCCGCGGCGCACGATCTCCGGCAGCACGTCCGCACAGTTGCCGAGGAGCCCGACGGAGAGTGGCTCGCGCTTGGTGCGCGCCTCGCACACGCGCCGCCAGGCGTCGTCGAGCGAGACGGCCGTGACGTCGAGATAGCGGGTGTCCAGCCGCCGCCGGATCCGAGCGGGATCCACTTCGATGCAGAGGCACGCCGCGCCGTTCATCGTGGCCGCGAGGGGCTGCGCTCCGCCCATCCCGCCAAGCCCGCCGGTGAGCACCAGGCGACCGGCCAGGGAGCCGTCGAAATGGCGTGCGCCCACGGCGCCGAAGGTCTCGTAGGTGCCCTGCAGGATCCCCTGCGTGCCGATGTAGATCCAGCTCCCGGCCGTCATCTGGCCGTACATCGTGAGACCGGCCCGCTCGAGCTCGCGGAAGCGCTCCCACGTCGCCCAGCGGCCCACCAGGTTGGCGTTCGCGATCAGGACGCGCGGCGCATCCCCATGGGTGCGGAACACGCCCACGGGTTTGCCCGACTGCACGAGGAGCGTCTCGTCGTCCGCCAGGGTCCGCAGCGTGCGGCAGATCGCGTCGAAGGCGTCCCAACTACGGGCGGCTCGTCCCGTGCCGCCGTACACCACCAGATCCGCGGGCCGCTCGGCAACGTCGGGGTCGAGGTTGTTCATGAGCATGCGCAGGGCCGCCTCCTGCACCCACCCGCGGCACGAGATCGTCGAACCGCGCGGGGCGCGCACCGGCCGCGCCTGTGTGGTCGTCATAGCAACTCCTCTCGCGCCAAGGCGCCGCGGAGCCGTTCGAGGTCGGGCGTGAGCGGCCGATCCTCCTCGAGCCGCGGCACGAGCGCCCGCACCCGCTCGTACACCCGAGCGACCCCGCGACCGGGGGCGAGCGGTTTGCGGAACTCGAGCCCCTGCGCCGCACAGAGGAGTTCCCAGGCCACGACGCGCTGGGCGTTCGCGAGGATGCGTCGGGCCTTGAACGCGCCCGCCATCCCCATCGGCACCACGTCTTCCTGGCCGGCATCGGTGGGGATGGACTGGACACTGGCGGGCGACGCCAGGACGCGCGACTCGGCCGCGACACCGGCGGCCGAGATCTGCGCCATCATGAAGCCGGAATGGAATCCCGCGTCCTCGACGAGAAACGGCGGCAGCCCCTGGGAGAGATCCGGGTTCACGAGACGATCGATGCGGCGCTCCGCCACATTGATGAGCGTGGTCAGCGCGATCGCCAGGACGTCCAACGCCAGCGCCACCGGCTGGCCATGAAAGTTGCCGCCCGAGAGCACCTCCGCGCCGAAGACGAGCGGGTTGTCGGTCGCCGCGTTGAGCTCGATCTCGACGATACGCTGCGCGAAGTCGAGCGCGTCGGCCACCGACCCCAGGATCTGCGGCGCGCACCGGAGGCTGTAGGCGTCCTGGACCCGCGGGTCGTCCGCGCGGTGTGACTCGCGAATCTCGCTGTCGGCGAGTAGCTCGCGCATGAGGGCGGCGGAGCGCGCCTGCCCGGGGTGGGGACGCTCGCGATGAATCCGTTCGTCGAACGGGACCGGCGTCCCCAACAGTGCTTCGAGACTCATCGCCGCCGCCGCGTGCGCGACGCGCCACAACGCCCGGGCATCGTGGACCAGGAGGGCGAGTATCGCGGCCTGCGCTTGGGTCCCGTTGATGAACGCGAGGCCTTCTTTGGCGAGGAAATCGAGCGGCTCGATCCCCGCCGTGCGGAGCGCGTCGCCAGCGGACCGGACCTCCCCCGCCACCTCGACGTCGCCCTCGCCCATCATGGCGTGTGCGACGTGGGCGAGCGGTGCCAAGTCGCCGCTCGCCCCCACGCTGCCCTGCTCTGGCACGATCGGATGGATGCGCGCATTCAGCATGGCAGCGAGCCGCCGGGCGAGCTCGGCCCGGACGCCGCTCGTCGTCTTGAGCAGCACGTTCCCGCGGAGCAGCATCAGGCCGCGAACGACATCGGTGGGAAGCGGGTCACCCACGCCGGCCACGTGCGAGCGAATGAGATTGCGCTGGAGCTGGACGAGCCGGTCGGGGGCAACGCGCACGCTCGCGAGCTTTCCGAACCCGGTGTTGACCCCGTAGACCGGTTCGCCGGAGACCATCATTCGCTCGACGGCCGCGCGGGAGCGGTCGGCGCGGTCCGCGGCCGCCGGGTCGATCTCGACGCGGGCGCCATCGCGGGCCACGTGTCTGACGCCGTCGAGGGTGAGGGTGTCCCCCGTGAGCACGATCGGAGTCGGCACGGGAGGGAATATACGCCGGAGGGCGGCGGGGTTCACTCCGGGGGGTGAGCAGTGAGCGGCGGCGGGTCGTGTGCCCTGCCACGTTCCGCCCAGCGGCGGGCTCGCCCGGACCTGGCCGGCCGCCGGGCGGTGCACCCTTTAGCTGATCAGCTCACCGCTCACCCCGCACGCCGGTGTCACTGACGCACGACCGTCAGGCCTCCGTTGCCGGCCGTGAAAATCCCGGCCCCGACCGACAGCTCCGGATTGCCCGGATCGGTCTGATAGCTCCAGTCGAAGATGACGAAGTCGCGACCGACGTGCGTGACCCGAATGCCGCCGAAGCGCGCGAACCCGTCGCCCCCATCCATCTGGAAGACGTAGCCGAAGCGGGGCAGCGCCTGGATCGCCACGCGACTGTAGCCGGACACCGGCGCCACGTCGATGGATGTGAGATCCGCGATGGGCTGGGTGCCATACAATGCCACCGTGGTGTTGGCCCGGAGCGGGACGAAGAAGAAGTTGCCGTTCACATCCCGGCTCACGACGAAGTCGTTGTTCGCGAGCGCGCCGCTGCGCACCAGCCCCAGCTCGGACGCCCCGGCTGCGCCGTCGCCGTTGGCGTCGAGCCAGAACCGGAATCCGCTCATGCTCGGATCAAACTGATCCGCCGCCATCACGATGTTGCGGGCATCCGGGCGCGGCGTGTCGGCCCGGAGCGGCGACCACAGGCTCTCGAACCCCTCGATGCTCTCGGCGGAGACGCCGAAGCAGAGCGGCACGCCGTTGGTGATCGCGCCCACCAGGAACTCGGGCGCCACCGTCGTCCCCTCGAGCCGCCACGCGGGGTCGCACAGCCCGTCGTCGAGGGAGAATCCGGTGCTGTATACGCGGTACTGCTTGAAGCCGTTCGGCGCCGCCGTATAGGGGTTGTCCGACCACAAGAGGTGGATCGCGCGGCTGAGCGTGATGCTGCTGAGCGAGTTTGGCGCCTGAAGCCGGAGCCGCTCGTCCACGATCACATGGTCACTCTCCGCGCTCTCCCGACCGTCGCTGTTCACCGCAACCACGAAATACTCGAGATCCGGCCGGCCACGATCGTGGAACGTGGTCGACGTCGTGGATGCGCGCAGGCCAAAGGCGCCCGATTGCCCCGGGCGCGAGAACACGCGGTATACCTCGAGCCCGGGGTCGGTCACCGCATCCCAGCGGAGCAGGATGCCCGCCGGCTCTGCCGGGTCGCCGCTGGGCTGGAGGTCGTACGTGAGATTCTCGGGCCGGGCGATGCCGGGCGCCGTGGACTCCCGGCATGCGGCCACGACGAATCCGGCCACGAGTATCACCATCAGGCGTCGCATACGCGCTCTCCTCGATAAAGGCGTCCTCGCCACGCAAGTGAGCAGGGAGCGTGCCGCGTGCGGGGCTCTGTCATATGTTATTATAACACAATGGGTTATGCGGTGTCATCGGCGGGCTCGATGTCCTCCGCAGAGGACAATCGAGCGGGGCGATCAGCGCTCCCGGCGGACGGTGCGCTGATCGTAGGTGAACTTGATGTCCGGCTGGTCGAGCAGCGAGATGAAGAAGTTGAACGCGAAGTTCCCGTTGGGCGACTTGATGAACGAGAACGTGGCGCGCCAGCGATGCAGGTCTCGATCGAGCCGCAGGACGTGCTGAGTGAATTCGTCCGTCGTGAAATTGTACTGCGTGTTATACGACACCCCCCAGTTGTCGGTGGGGGAAAAGCCGACTTGCATGCCGAGCGTCCGGTTGGTCCCGAACGCGCGGCTGGCCGGCGCGTCGGGCTGCGGCCGGGTGCGCCGGTCATCGTAGGTGAACGCCGCAGACAATCCGCGGCCCCTCGGCGCGGTCGCTTGGCGGTCCAAGATGGCATCGAGACTCGTGGGCGGCCCGAGGCCGGTTCCGCTGGGTTGGAGCAGGTCTTGGGGGCCCGGCCGCTCCTCGGGGCCTTCCTCCGGGGGGGCCCGACCGGTCAGCAGCCCCAGAATGCTGGCGAAGGTCCGCGCGGAGAGGGTGAACCGGGCCGAGACGGACTGGAGAAACGGATCGAACGGCGACGTGTCCAGCCCGACGGGGCCGTTCCACAGGTCGTGGGTCGTTGCGACGCTGAAGCCGGGGAGGAGCTCGCTCGTGAGCGTGTTCTGGAGGCTCTGGGTCCGCCACCCGTTCCGGCCTTCCAGCTTGGCCTGTTCGAAGTCATAGGTGATCGACGACGTCTGGATACTGAGCAGCTTGCGCTTGGGCGCCTGGCGGGGATCCGTGGCGGTGTCCCCCGGCGGCGACTCGAGCTTCGCCTCGAAGATCTGTGAGAGCCCGAAGCTCACTTGATGCAGCGCCGGGCTGGTCCGCACGGCGTCGGGGTTCGTCGGGTTCAGGGCGCGGGCGTAGGCGTCCGGGACGTCGGCCGCGGGCGCGTAGCTCCAAGTGATCCGCGGCGAGACCGCGTGCCGAATGCGCGCGATCGGGCCGAACCCGGGAAAGAACCCGAAGAGGGTGGGCGAGAGACTGGCGCCGAACGCCAGGCGCTTCCCCTGGCTCACGAATCCGCCCTGGGTGAAGGCGTTGCGCAGCAGGAACGGCCCACTGGTCGTGTTCCGGATCCCCACCGACGGCTGCAGTTTCCACGAGGAGGAAAACAGGGTGGGAAGGTTGATCCCGGTTTCCCAGTTGACCTCTGTGCGGAAGTCTTCGCCGAGGTAGCGGTTGACGCTGTCGGCCGGGTTGTTGGGATCCGGAAACGTGAACGGCTGGGTCTGGGGACGCGTCGTGCGGAAGTCCACGACGGTGAAGCTGTTGGTCCAATTCCACTGGCCCACCCGTAACGGTGTCCCGACGGACAGCGATGTCGTCCGCGTGTCGGGAAAGAGGGAGTCGTCGCGGGCCACGCCGTCCAGGGGCGGTCGCGCGATGAGGATCGGCGGACCTTGATCGAACGTCTGGGTGTTGGTGAGCGACATCGTGGGGGACCACGTCACGTCGCGCGACAGGTTGATGGCCCGGGGCGTGAGGCTGAGCGTGGGTAGTGTCTGCGACACGGTTCCATTGCTGAGATCCTGTGTGCGGCTGCCACCCAACGACACGGTGCCCCAGTCGAACTGCTTGTTGAAATTCAAGCGGCTGCCGAGGGTCGCGGTCTGGAGAAACGGATCCACGGCGTTGCGTTGCACGACGCGCGCGCTCGTGGCGAAGTCTACGCTCGCGGTGAGTCGCGTGCGCTGGCTGAAGCTCTGCTCGTGATTCCACTGGAGCCGCAGCGACCGGCCGCCCGGCTCCCCCGCCAGGCCCTCCTCGAACAGGCGCGACATGGCCAGGTTGCCCGAGAGGAAGCGGTCGAGCCAGCGGTAGCGGATCTGGCCGTTCACACCGATGTAGTTCCCCGCGAACCAGTCGAGCGACGCCTGGACGTCGAGGTAGTCGTTCAGCACCACGTAGTAGCCCAGGTTGGACACATGGCGCCGGTAGCCCTCGTTCGGGCGCACGAGGTCGCTCAGGCCGAAGCGTGGCACGAGGAGGCCGGTGCGCCGGCCGGTCCGCATGTCTTGGAAGATGAACGGTAACCACAGGATCGGGACGTCGCGCACGTACAGGACGGCCGGCCGGGCGACCATGATCGTGTTCGTGACCCACTTGACGTTCCCCGCCGCGAAGTGGTAATGCGGGGTCGGCAGGTCGCAGCTCGTCATGTCGTTGGAAGCCCCGTAGACGCGGGTGGACGCCGAATCGATCTCGAGGCCGCCCCGCAGGTACCAGGTCACGCCCGACTGCTGGAAGCTGGTCAGCGCACTGGCGACGGTGCCGCGGCGCTCGCACGTGTCGTAGCGCATCCCCTCTCCGACGAGCACCGTGCCGCTTTCGAACAAGGCCGGGGACCCGTTGGCGCGGAGGCGGCACGCCGCCTGGCGGAAGCTCACCGTATCCGCCTCGAGCGTCGTGCCGTCGCGCTCGATCAGGGCCGACCCCACCAACTGGATCTCGTTGGTCTCCCCGAACAGCGTGACGCTATCCCCGGCGTAGCGGGTGACGGTATAGCCGGCGCGACGCAGCAGCGCCTGGAGCACCGAATCGGCGGGCGGGAGGGAGCGGCTCGGCGCCGTGGGAAGGCCCAAGCGACGAGCGGCCGCCGTATCCATGGGTTGGGAGAGCGAGTCCACGCGCACGCGAGCGGTGTCGGTCGGTGGCGGCGTGGGCTGCTGGGCCGCCGCCTGCTCCGGCGCCGCCGCCACGGCGAGCAGCACCAGGGCGGCCGTCCCGATCGTCCGCTGCGCCCGGCGGCGGTACGCGACGCGCCCCACGGCGATCCCCGCTTCGTACAGCACCCACATCGGGACCAGCATGAGCACCATCGACGCGACGTCGGGCGGCGTGACCAGCGCCGCCACGACACAGGCCAACACGAGGGCGATGGGCCGCTGTCGCGCAAAGGTGGCGGGCGACACGAGGCCCAACCCGGCCAGCAGCACCATCACGAGGGGCAGCTCGAACACGAGGCCGAAGGCCACGATCAACTGGATCGCGAAGGCGAGGTACTCGTTCGCGGTAATGATGGTTTCCAGATCCTCGCGCTGAAACATGAGCAGGAACCGCAGCGCCGCGGGGAGGACCCAGCGATACGCCATCACCACACCGACGAGGAACAGGCTGGCCCCCGCGATGAGCGCGGGCATCAGGTAGCGCCGCTCGTGGGGGAAGAGCGCGGGAGAGAGGAACAGCCACACCTGGGCGACGATCACCGGCGACGCCAGCACCAAGCCCACGCCCACGGCCAGCTTGAGCGTGATCATGAACGCGTCGGTGGGTCGGGTGACGAAGAGGCGGCCGTCGGGCAGATACGGCGCGATGGGGACCCGGAGCAGGCCGAGCACGTCGAAGCGCTGGACGACGAAGAAGCCCACGACGACGCCGATGGTCAGCGCCAGCAGGCTCCACAGGATGCGCCACCTCAGCTCCTCGAGGTGGTCGAGGAAGGGCATGTCGCCCTTGGGAGGTTTCGCCTTCATGGTCCGGAGGCCGGACGCCGCCGGGCGTCAGCGCTGTGGCGTCCCCAGCTTGGCCCTGGCGAGTTGCGCCTCTTCGGAGCGCGGGTATCCGGCGACGACGCGTGAGTAATACACCTGTGCCGCCCGGCGGTCCCCGCGCCGCTCGGCGATGAGTCCGAGACGGTAGAGCGCGGTGGGCGCGTGGCGTGAGTCCGAGTATCTCCGGACGACCTGCTCGTAGGCCACGGCGGCCGAGTCCGCATTGGCTTCCTCCCACGACTCGCCGATGAAGAACTGCGCGTCGCCGGCGAGCGGGTGCTGCGGGAAGTCCGACAGCAGCTTGCGGAACCCCGCCCGGGCCGTCTGGGGACTGCCGCGGCGGAGCTGCTGCAGCGAGAGGTCGTACAGCTGCTGAGCTCCGATGTCCGCGCCCGCCGGCCCGGCCGGCCGCCCCGCACGCTGATCGTCGAGCGCCCCGGTCGCGGGCACCTCATCATCCCGCCGGTCCAGGCGCGAGCGAAGTTCGGTCAGGCGCTGCTGGCTTTGGCCGGTGAGCTCCTGGATCTGTACCAGTTGGCGCTGGACCTCCGTGAGATCGGTCCGCATGTCGCCCTGGAACAGGGTGACACGCCGGACCAGGACGGACAGGGAGTCCAGGGCCCGTTGCTGGAAGGCCAACACCTGCTCCAGCTGTTCGGCCCGGGCGGAATCCGACTGGGTGGTCTCCGCCCGGAGGCCCTGCAGTTGCCGCTCGACCCGCCGCACGTCGCCTTTGAGCGCGCACCCGCTGACGGCAAGCACGGCGGTGAGCAGCCAGGCCGTTCTCACCGCGCCGGCCGGACCAGCCGGTCACCGCCTGCGGTGATCGCGAACTCCGCGCGACGGTTCTGGGCCCATGCTTCCCGGTTGCGTGCCGGGTTCAACGGCTCGTCTTCGCCCCGCGAGCGCGTCGTGATGCGATCGGCGGCGATCCCACGGCTCGTGAGCAGCCGCTTGGCGGCGTCCGCACGACGCATGCCGAGCGCCTGGTTGTACGCCCGCGGGCCACGCTCATCGCAATGCCCGGTGATCTCGACGCGCAGGCCGGGATTGGCCTGGAGGATCGCCACCTTCTGTTCCATGATGCGCGTATCCTCGGCCGGCCGGATCTGGGCACGGTCGAAATTGAAATGGATCCGCTGGGCGACCATCGTGCGGACCTCTTCCGTCTGCGCCCGGATACGCGCCACGGAGTCCGCGGCCGCGCGGGCGCGCGCGATGCTGTCCGGCGCGGCCTGCTGCTGCTCTTGTTGCCCTTGTTGGCCTTCCCGCCCACCGCAGGCGGCCAGCGCCAGCGCGACGGCAAGGGTCGTAGCACTCGTGAATCGCATGATCACTCCGTTCTTGGCACATGCGGCCCGGCACGAAAAACCCCGACCACCCGGGTCTCGCGCCGAGCCGACGCACGGTGATTGCTCGCTTGTGTGCCCATCAATCCGGCAGGCGCGCCGCCGTCCGCTCGGGGCGGCGGCGCGCCGTGCAACCCCTCCCGCGGTTACATCCCGCCGGGCCGAACCAGCCGGTCGCCGCCGGCCGTGATCTCAAACTCGTCGCGACGATTCTGTGCCCAGGCGGTTTCGTTACTGCCCGCCGCGAGCGGTTGGCGCTCGCCCATAGAGCGAGTGCCGATGCGGTCCGCCGCGATGCCACGATCGGTGAGGTACGCCCGTGCGGCCAGCGCGCGCCGGTTGCCCAGCGCCATGTTGTACTCGTCGGAGCCGCGCTCGTCACAGTGCCCCGTAATCTGGATGCGCAGGTTCGGGTTGGCCTGGAGGATCGCGAGCTTCTGATCCAAGACCCGGGCATCACCCGGCCGGATGTTCGACCGGTCAAAGTCGAAGTTCACCCGCGCCTGTAGCATCGCGCGAACGGCGGCCGTGGTCGCGCGCGCGACCGAATCCTCGCGGGCGCGGCGCATCGCCTCATCACGCTCCCGAGCCCGACGGATACTGTCCTCGCGGGCGCGGGCCCGCGCGATCGAGTCGGCGCGCGCCCGGGCGATCGAGTCCCGAATGGCCGCGGAATCGACCGCGGGCTGTGGCGGCGGCGGCGGCGGTCCGCCACAGGCGGCCGCAGCCGCCGTCACGATGACCGCCACACCGAGCGTGAGTGCGAACTTGAGTTTCATCGTCGCTCCATGATTATGGTGGTGTCGGCTGTGTAAACCGTGGTGACCACGCCGGTAGGCTCGCGCCTCCGACGGTCGTGAGCTGCCGAATCCGGCCCGTCTCGATATCAATCACCCAGATCTGCCGGGTGCCGGTGCGGTCCGAAACGAAAGCGAGGTGGCGCCCGTCCGGCGCCCACGTTGCATCCTCGTTCCGCCCCGCGCTGGTCAACTGCCGGACCACCCGGGACCGGACGTCCATGATGAAGACCTGCGGACTGCCTTGCACGTCACGATGAAAGGTGATGCGCGTGCCGTCCGGCGACCACTCGGGCGCGAACGAACTCCCGGTCACGCCATAGTCGAACGGCGCGAACAGTTCCTGGCGCGTCCCATCCACCGCCATCACATAGATCTGCGGCAGCCCTGCCCGAGTGGACACGAACGCCACCTGCCGTCCATCCGGGCTGAAGGTGGGGGAAAGGTTATCCGAAAAGCGCCCCACCGTCAAGCGCTCCAAACAACAGTTGGCGGCGTAGTTGTACGTGTAGATATCGGTGCCTTCATCGTCGCTGCGGGTGTAGGCGAGCGTGCGCCCGGCGGGCGAGACGACCGGGGTGTAGTTGAGGTAGCGCGTGGTGGGCGGTACGACGCTCCGGGCACCCGTCCGGAGGTCGTGCACGACGATCCGACCCCACCCCTCGGCCAGCTCGCTGTAGACGATCCGCTGTCCCCGGGGGTCCCAGGTCGGGGAAAAGGCGCTCACCCCCTCGGGCGTGACCGGGGCGAACCCGGCTCGGTCGGGGTCGATGCGGTAGACACGATCCCGCACGAGGAACAGCAGGCCGGAAGCCGCGATGCCCGGCTCGCCCGTGGCGGCCTGGACCAGCCGATCCGCCACGCGGTGGACGTCGAGGCGAAACTCGGGATCCGCCGGGTCCCGCAACAAGACGCGGGCGCGCTCCCGCTCCCCCGCCCCGCGGACGTCGTACAGGCTCACCGCCGCCCAGTTCGAGTCGGCGCCCGGATCGACCGCCACGGCGAACTCTGCGCCGAGCGCCGCGTACAGCGGGTAGTTGACGAACGGCGCGGGCGACCCCGTCGCCGGTGGGTCGGCGGGCGCGGGCTCGCCGGCCGAGCCCACCATTCCCAGCGTCAGTCCCTCCCCCGCGGGAAGCGAGATCATTTCGAAGCGGTCGCTGAAGTCCAGGTCGCGCTCCAGGATTGCCCGGATGGAGTCGAGCGCGGCCGCCCGCAGCCCACCGAGCACGAGCAGCCCGGGCCGCTGACCCGGTGTGTACGTGATGCCGATCCGGACCCCCTGTTCGACCGGCGGGACGGTGTCCTGAGCCCGAGCCGGGTGGGCCAGGGCGGCCAACGTGAGCAGCGTGCCCAGGGCCCGCCCAACACCCACGTGGACGCTCGCGCGACGCGGCGCCGCGGCGGCCGTCATCGCGTGCTCGACGGATCGAAGAAGAAGCTCACGGGCAACACATCTGCATTATACCCTGCCGGGAGCGGTCCAAAGGCGCGCGCCGTGCCCGCCGCTTCGATCGCGCCCTGCGCCTCGAGGTCGAAGGCGAAGCTTCCGGAGCGTCGGACGAAGTGGAGGTTCGAGATCGAGCCGTCCCGGTGGATGAAGAACAAGACCTCGGCGCGCAGCGACACGGTGCCCGACGGACGCTGCCACCGCCGGTAGACCTGGGCCACGACATTACGCAAGTACTCCGGGTAGGCGAACGCAATGCCGCTGACCTTCACCGTGGCCACGTCGCTGCCCGTGGACGGCTCCACGCCCGGCGCGGGCTGTTCGACGGGATTCGTCCGGGGCGGCAGCTCTTTTTGCTCCGCCTGAGCCACGGGGGGCGGTGGCGTCTCGGCGACCGACGTGCGGCGGGGCGTCGTGGGTGAGGGCATCGGCCGCTCGGCCGGCCGCTCCACGACCTCGGGCGCCTTTCGGCGCTCCGGCTCCGCTCGCGGCGCCGCGACGAGCTCGACCTGATAGACCGGGGGCATCGCCCGAGGCACCATCGAGGGCGAGACCGCGATGCCCAAGGCCATGGCGCCGTGAATGACCAGCGTCCCGAGGAGCGCTACGCCGTTCCCACGGGGCTCGCGCCCCCGCAGCCCCGCGCGCCACATCGGCCGCCTGCTCACCGTCCGATCCGCTCGTCCTCAGCAACGAGTCCCACGTCGCCCACCCCGGACGCACGCATGACCGCCAGGACGCGCACGACATCGCCGTAGGTGGCTCGACTGTCGGCGCGAAGATAGACGCCCTCGGGCTGCCGGGCCGTCACGATCGCCCGGAAGCCGGCGCGGAAGTCCGCGTACGTGAGGGGGTTCTCGTCGACGAAGATCCGCCCCTGGCGGTCCACCGAGACGATCAAGCCCTGGCGCGGCTGCAGCGGGCGCGCTTCGGCGCGCGGGAGCTGCACGTCCACCCCGCCCTGCATGATGGGCGCCGTGATCATGAAGATGATAAGCAGCACAAAGGCGACGTCCACCAGAGACGTGACATTGATGTCCGCCGCGAGCGGGAGCTCACCGCGGGCGTGGAGGCCTTCGTGCACTCCGCGACTCGCCACTCTCACACCTTCCCTTCCCTGGCCATGGTGCCCACGATCTCCCGCGCGAAGCCGTCCAGCTCGCCGGCGAAGAGCCCGAGGCGGTTGACGAACACGTTATAGGCGATGACCGCCGGGATGGCCACCGCGAGCCCGAGCACGGTGGTGATCAGCGCCTCCGCCACCCCGGGCGCGACCGCGGAGATGTTCCCCGAGCCGCCCGCGGCGATGCCGATGAACGCGTTCATCACCCCGATCACCGTCCCCAACAGACCGAGCAGTGGGCTCACCGAGCCGATCGTCGCGAGCCATGGGAGGAACCGGGCCATGATGTCCCGCTCTGCGCCCACTTCCTTCCCCAGCATCATCTGCAGCACCTCGAGTTGCGTGTGCGATAGCGTGGCGACCCCGGCGCCCCGCTCCGCCTGGAGGGAGCCCGGACGGAGCTCGGAGAAGAAATTGACGCCTTCCCGCAGGAGACGACCGTACGGCGACGGCGGCAGTTTCATCACCGCGTGATAGGCATCCTCCAGGCGGGTGGTTCGCTCCAGCTCGTCGAAAAACCGGTCCGCTTGCCGCCGCACGCGTCGAAACTGCACCACCTTGAGCACGATCAGGAACCAGCTGACCGCAGAGAACAGCAACAAGATGGCCATCACCCCCTTGGTCGCCTGGGACGACGCCGTGATCAGCTCCCACGCGCTGGTCGGCAACGCGCCTCCCACCTGCAGCATCATGCCGCTTCCTCCGCAACCCAGTGATAGGTCTGTTTGAGCCCCGCCGTGAGCGAGCAGGTGGGCCCCCAGCCCCAGAGGCGGGCGGCCTTGGCGATGCGGACGGCGCTCCGAGCAAGTTCGCCCGCCCGCGCGGGCGCCCGGTCCACGGGCACCGGGCGGCCGGTCGCCTCCCGCAACCCTGCCACCAGCGCGTTGACGCTGGTTTCCACCCCGGTGCCCACGTTGAACGCCACGTCGTCGATCGCGCCGAGCGGCGGCACGGCACACGTGGTGGCCGCGAGGTTGGCGCGGGCGACGTCGGACACGTGCACGTAATCGCGGGTCTGTTCTCCGTCGCCGTATACGGTCACCGGCTGCCCCGCCCGCAGGCGGTCGCAGAAGATCGCGACCACTCCGGCCTCGCCGTGCGGATCCTGCCGGGGACCGTACACGTTCGCGTATCGGAGCGCCACGGTCTCGAGGTCGTAGAGCTGGGCGTACGCCGCCAAGTAGTACTCCGACCCCAGCTTGCTGACGCCGTAGGGCGACACCGGCAGCTTCGCGGCCTCCTCGGCGAAGGGCGGCGTCCCCTCGCCGTACACGACCCCGCCCGACGACGCGAAGACCACGCGGCGCACGCCGCCCGCGCGGGCGCCCTCGAGCACGTTGAGCAGCCCCAGGAGATTGACCTGGGCATCGAACACGGGGTCACGGACCGACACACGGACGTCCGCCTGGGCGGCGTGATGGTTCAGCACGGTGAACGCCCCCTCGGCGAGCAGGGCACGGGCCTCAGGTGAGGCGACATCGGCCTGCACGAAGGCGGCCCCGGCCGGGACGTGCTCGCGCTTCCCGTGTGACAGGTCGTCGAGCACCGTCACCTCGAAGCCCTCCGCCAGGTAGCGCTCGGCCACGTGGGAACCGATGAACCCCGCCCCGCCCGTCACGAGCACCCGCTCGCTCATTCGCTTCCCTGCGCGTCGGTGGCGTCCCCCGCTACGTCGAGGTCGAACAGATAGTGGACTGCGTCGGCGAGCTGGGTCTCGTTGCCGTTTCCGGCCGCGCCGCGCAGGCGCACCGTGAGCCCGTGCAGGAACTTGTTCATGAGCGCACGGCTCAGGTGCTCCACGCGCTCGCGGTCCTCCGGCCCGAGGTGCTCGAGACGGCGGATCGTCCGGGCCACCTGGTCGCGTCGGACGCTCTCCATGCGTTCCCGGAGCGCGCGGATCGTGGTCACGACGCCCCGACCCCGGTACCACTCCCAAAAGAACTCCACCTCTCGGCTGATGATGCGCTCCGCCTCGGGGATCTCGCGCTGGCGGCTGCCCAGGGTACCGGCGACGACGCCCTGCAGGTCGTCGATATCGTACAGGAACACGTTCTCCAACCGGCCGACGTCGGGATCGACGTCGCGCGGCACGGCGATGTCGAGGATGCAGAGCGGGCGGCCGTCCCGGCGGGCCACAAACGGCGCCACCGCGTGGGCTCGGACCACGGCGTGGGGCGCCGCCGTCGAGCATACGACGATATCGACCTCGGCGAAGCGAGACCACGCGGCGTCGTACCCGATCGCCTGTCCGCCCAGTCGCGCCGCCAGCTCGGCGCCGCGCTCGCGGTTGCGGTGCGCCACGAGCGCCGTCTTCACCCCGTCGCCCGTCAGGCAGGCCAGGGCCAACTCCGCGACCTCACCCGTCCCCAGCACGAGCGCCTGCCGTCCGCCCAGCGCGCCAAAGATCTTGCGCGCCAGTTCCACGCTGGCAGACGGCACCGATGCCGCGCCCGCGCCGAGCGTCGTCCGCGAGCGGACCAGCCCGCCGACCCGCAGCGCCAGTTGGAAGAGCCGGCTCAGCACGGGTCCAGCGGACGGTCGGGTGAGTTCCCAGGCGCGCCGGACCTGTCCCTGGATCTGGGACTCGCCGAGAATCATCGAATCGAGCCCCGCCGCCACACGGTACAAATGCCGCACCGCGTCACGGTCTTGCCGCATGTAGCCATAGGGCTCCGCCGGCGTGCCGAGTCGCGCGTCGGCGAGGTCCCACAGCGCCGCCACCGCGTCGGGGCCGGCGTCGCACAGGTACACCTCGGTGCGATTGCACGTCGAGAGAACCACCGCCCCCGACCCGCCAGCGTCGCGCGCACGCGCCGCCACCTCCGGGACCTCGGCGTCTGTCCACGCCAAGCGTTCCCGGATCTCGATGGGAGCCGTCCGGTGACTGACGCCGATGACGCTAATGCTCATGACAATCTGTGCACGCTCTCAGAGAAACCGCGCGCCACTCGCCGTGACCGCCTGGAGCACGAGGAAGGCCACGCTCACGGCCGCGAAACCGCCGACCGAGGCTAACGCCGCCTTCCGCCCCCGGAGCCATCCCAGCATCCGCGCGGCCGCGATGGCGGCCAGGACCGCCCACGCCAAAAACCCCCACACGAGGTGCGCCGCGCTCGCCGCTGGCGCTCCTCCCGCCACCGCTCCAAAAGCGAGCGCCAACGCGATCCCCAGCGTGAGCGACGGGAACCCGGCGAGCAGCGCGAGATGATTCAACCGGTCGAGCTGCTCCAGGGGCGGAACGAACTGAAAGATAACGCCGAAGCGCCGCACCTTCAGTTCGCGGTGCTGCGCCAGGTAGAGCGCCGCCGCGACGAACGCGACCCCGAGGAACGCGATCCCCACCAGGCTGGCGACGACGTGCAGCAAGAACCACCCGCCTTGCGGAGCGCCGGCCGACGGCGGTGCGCCAAAGCCCGCGAGCAGGCCGATAGCGAGCGGGCACACGACGAGTGGAGCGGCCATGAGCACGAGGGCGCCTTCGCCCGTCAGCCACAGCATGGCAAGGGCCAGCAGTCCCACCAGAAAAGCGAACGAAGAGAGCGTCGGTGCGAGCCCCGTGAACGGGAGTTGGCGGTAAACCGCCGCGTAGACGACGAGGGCGGCAAAGTGGGCCGCGACGGCGGTGGTGGCGGTCGCGAGGGTCAGGCGTCGAGGTGCGGACCGTCGGGCCAGCCCCGAGAGCGGGACGGCCGCCACGGCGGCCGTCCCGGTATACAGCAGGAGACTCAGGAAGTGGAGTTCAGTGTACAGGCGGCGAGTCGCCCTCCGTCCGCTACGACGGCATCTTGCGGAACAGCTGTACCGTCACGCCGGGACCCACGCCGGCGTCGTTGATGTAGGTCAGCATGGCGGACGCGGACCGCTCACGCACGTGGACGATCTGGAGATACGCCAGGGTGTCGAGCGGCGCGCTCGCGAGCGCGCTCGGCCGCAGCGCGACGAACAGATCGCCCAGGGCGACGCCGTCGTTCCGCCCCCGATCAATGAACATGATGTCTTGCTGGCCGGGCACGATGTTGCGGTCACGCGTCACCACGACCTCGCCGATCATCCCGTTCTCGACGGGCACCGGCACGACCCGGCCGGGGTCCCGGAACGGCTCGAGCGGCATGGCGAACTGGCCGTCGGCGATCCGGTCGAACTGCTGCACCACGTCCGCGAGCACGTCGCGATCGTCCACATGGCGGACGCGGGCGATCCCGGACGGGATCACCACCCGACCCCAACCGCGGCCAACGTCGGCCGTCAGGCTCACCACGAGCAGCGAATCGCCGACCGCGTACGTCGCCCCGCCGGGCGCCCGCACACGGATCTCGCCGAAGATGAGCGCCGTCGAACTCCCGGACAGCGAGCGGAGGGCCGGCCGCGCGGTGGAACCCAGGACCTCCGCCCAGGGAAGCGATTGGCCCTCCGTCAGGAACCCGGCGGCGTAGAACTCGCCCGGCCGGATGGCCCGGTAACGCAGGGCCTCTTCGCCGAGCCGGATGCTGGGGCCGCTCGGGACCGCTCGGGCCGACCGCGCAAAAATGGACGGGGCCGACTCGGTCGCCGGGGGGGGCGGCGGCGCCACCGGCGCAGGCGGAACATCGAACCCCGGTTCCTCGCCACCAGGCTGCCGCGTCACCCACTCGAAGGGGTCGCCCAGCGTATCGCCTGGCGCCGCCTGCGGGTTCTCCACGCCGCCAGGCTGCCGGACGACACGGGTCATCCCTTCGCCCATGACGAGCATCAACTCCTCGCCGGGGAAGATCCAATGGGGGTCTTCGACGACGAGCGTGTTCAGGCGGTAGATCTCGGGCCACAGCAGCGGGTCGCCCAGGTAACGCTCCGCGAGCTCCCAGAGCGTCTCGCCCCTTGCAACGACGTGCAGCGTATCACTCGTCGGAACCTGGAGTCGCTCCTGCGCGTGCGCGACCCCGCCGGCGGCGAGCGCCAGCAAGAGCGCAGCCGCCCGGCTAAAACGGAAGATCGTCGTCTCCCTCATCGAGCGCCTCCGGAAAATCCTCGTACGACTCCGAGCGTCCCTCCGCCCCCGCCGCCTTGGCGGCCGTTGCCCGCACCGGTGCCTCGTCCACGACGCCACGTGGCGTCAGCATGATCATCTCGCGGGCGTTGATCTCGGTGGTGTAGCGGGTCTTCCCCTCCCGATCTTCCCAGGTGCGGTATTCGATCCGGCCCTCGATATAGACCCGATCACCCTTCTTGAGGTACTTCTCCACGACGTCGGCGAGCTGCCGCGCCCGGTTGTTCCACAAGACCACCCGGTGCCACTCGGTCTTTTCCTGCCGTTCGCCCGCCTGGTTGTTCCAAAACCGACTCGTCGCCACCGACAGCGTGGCGACGCGGGTCCCGCTGGTCGTGCTCCGGACCTCCGGATCCGCCCCGAGATTCCCGATCAACATCACCTTGTTCAGACTACGGCTCACGTGACCTCCAGACGCAGAGGGGGGGACCCGGACAGGGACAAACTATAGGGTTCGCAAGTCCTTTTGTCAACCAAAGATACGCCACTTGGTGGCCGTTCTACGCACCCTCCGAAACGGCCACTCCTCGCGCCATCAGCACCGCGTCCTCGACGGGCCGACGATAGTAGCGGGCCCGCACCCCCACTTCGGCGAACCCCAGCCGCCGGTAGAAGGTCCGGGCCACCCGGTTGGAGGCGCGCACCTCCAAATACACCGTTCGGACCCCGCCGGTGCTCAACGCCATCGTGACCGCCGCCAGTAGCCGCCGCCCCACGCTGCGGCGACGGTGCTCGGGATGGACCGCGAGGTTGCGGAGCTCCGCTTCGTCCACCACCGCCCGCGCGAACGCGTAGCCGACGACGTGCGCGCCGTGCACGGCGACGAGCGCCACACCATCCAGCTCGGTGGCGAAGGCGGCCTCCGACCACGGATCGGAGAACACCGCCCGCTCGATCGCCGCGATGGCCGGGAGATCAGTGCTCGTGGCCACCCGGATCGGGTAAGGGTCGTCCATGCGTGCGCTCCCAGCGGGCCTGGGCTTCGGCCAGGCGACCGTAGACCGGCTCAAAGGCGTCGGGCTCACGCACCTCCTGGACCGCGCCAGGCAGCGCGAGGAGCTCGAGCAGCGCCGCCGCCGATGCGCCCCCCTCGGGCGGCCCCACGGGATCGCGCCCGGTCCAACGGCGGACGAGGTCGGCATACGCCACGGCGCCATCCCCCACGGCCACGCTGGGGGCCACGGCGCACCTGCCCGGCAGCGCCTCCGGGATCGTGCGCACCGGCGCCAGCTCCGTCTGGACGCTGCAGGGCCCAAAGGTATAGACCGCCGCGAACACGTCGCCGCGGAGGGCATCGTACATCACGGCGACCGACCCGGCGTGGAACGCGCTGGCGGCAAAGGCGGCGCCCAGCATCGAGGGCGTGGTCGCGAGGGGGAGCGCGGGACGCGCCTGCAGGATGCCTTTCGCCGTCGCGACCCCAATTCGGATCCCGGTGAAACTGCCGGGGCCGTCCGCGACGATGAGGCGGTGGAGCGCGTCGTAGTCGGCCCCCGCGATCCGCAGCACCTGCTCGATGGCCGGCACGAGCGCGGCCGCGTGCCGTCGCTCGCTGAAGCGGATGTCGGCGACGAGCCGGCCCGGCTCGCCAAGGGCGACGCTCCCCAGCGCGGTGGCCGTGTCGATGGCGAGGGTGAGGCTCATGTCACCCGCGCCAGGGTGCGGCGGTCCGGCTGCCCGGCATGGCCAAAGGCGAGATGCAGATCCGCGGCGGGGGCATGGGGGCCGGCGCGCTCCGGCCACTCGATGAGCAGCAGCCGCGCCCGCCCCGAAAGCTCGGACAGATCGAGGTCCGCCGCCTCGGCGGGGGTCCGGAGGCGGTAGCAGTCCACGTGTACGAGCGGACCGTGAGGCGACGGATACTCGTGAACGAGTGCAAAAGTCGGGCTGCGGGCACGTTCGGCGCCGGCGGCCTCGGCGATGGCCTGCACGAACGCCGTCTTGCCGCTACCCAGGTCGCCGCTCAACCACACGACGGCGCCGGCTGGGAGCTCGCGCCAGACCCGCGCGGCGGCCTCTTGAAGCGCGGCGAGGGTGAGGGCGGGAGGAGCCGGGGGCGTGTCAGCCACGCCGCGTTGACGCCGCCGCTCCACGCCGCCGCCCGGCGCCGCGCGGCGCGCGCCGCGTCGGATCCCCTTCGGCCTTGAGCTCGAAGAGTTGGTCGCGCAGCTGGGCCGCGAGTTCGAAGTCGAGCTCGGCCGCCGCTTCGCGCATCTGGCGCTCGAGCACCTCGATCAGCGCCTCACGGTCCAGGTGCTGAGCCGCGGGAGCGGCGTCGCGTTCGGCCCGCGCGGCACGAGCATCGGCGACCCGTGTCACGAGCCGCACCTGGTCCACCGACTTCCGGATCGAGACCGGCGTGATGCCATGCGAGCGGTTGTGCGCCTCCTGCAGCGCCCGCCGGCGGTCCATCTCATCGAGCGCCCGCCGCATCGAGCCGGTCACACGGTCGGCGTAGAGGATCGCGCGCCCGCGTTCGTGGCGCGCCGCACGGCCGACGGTCTGGACCAGGGAGCGGTCGGAGCGCAGGAACCCTTCCTGGTCGGCGTCGAGGATTGCGACCAGCGCCACCTCGGGGAGGTCCAGCCCCTCGCGCAGCAGGTTGATTCCCACGAGCACGTCGAACTCGCCGAGCCGGAGGCCGCGGACGATCTCCATCCGCTCGATCGCGTCGATGTCGGAATGCATATACCGAACGCGCACACCGGTCTGCTGGAGGTAGTCGGTGAGATCCTCCGCCATCCGCTTGGTCAGGGTGGTCACGAGCACCCGCTGGCCGGCGGTCTCACACGCCCGGATCTCCGCCAGCAAGTCGTCGACCTGTCCCCGCACCGGCCGCACCTCCACCGCCGGATCGACCAGTCCCGTGGGTCGGATGATCTGCTCGACGACGACGCCTCCCGAGAGCTGCAGCTCGAGGTCGCCGGGCGTGGCCGAGACGAAGATCATCCGCGGCGTCAGCGTCATGAACTCGTCGAAGTTGAGGGGACGGTTGTCCAGCGCCGACGGGAGGCGGAACCCGTACTCGACGAGCGTGAGCTTCCGGGAGCGGTCGCCCTCGAACATCCCGCGGACCTGGGGAAGCGTCACGTGGGACTCGTCCACGATCGTGAGGTAGTCGTCGGGGAAGTAGTCCAGCAGGCACGCCGGCCGCTCGCCGGCCAACCGGCCCGTGAGGTGGCGGCTGTAGTTCTCGACACCGGCGCAGGTGCCGATCTCCAGCAGCATGTCCAGGTCGAAGTGCGTGCGGGACTCGAGGCGCTGCGCCTCCAGCAGTCGGCCCTGGGTGCGGAGCTCGGCGAGCCGCGCCTTGAGCTCCTGGCGGATCACCGTGACGGCCCGCTCGATGGTCGGGCGCCGCATGACGAAGTGCGTCGCCGGGTAGATCGCGCAGCGGGGCAACTCGGTGATCACGTTGCCGGTGAGCGGGTCGATCTTGGAGACCCGGTCCACCGTGTCGCCCCAGAGCTCGACCCGGACCGCCTGCTCTTCGTAGGCGGGGAGGATCTCCACGGTATCGCCGCGCACCCGGAAGGTGCCCCGCTCCAGCACGGCATCGTTGCGGCGGTACTGGATCCGCACCAGGTCCTCGAGGATCGCGTCGCGGGCGCGCGCTTCGCCGGCGGCGATGGTCACCATGAGTGAGCGGTACTCAGCGGGATCGCCCAGGCCGTAGATCGCGCTCACGGTCGCCACGATGATCACGTCGTCACGCTCCATCAAACTCGACGTCGCCCGAAGGCGCAGGGCGTCGAGGTCGTCGTTGATGGACGCGTCCTTCTCGATATACGTGTCGGTCGCCGGAACGTAGGCCTCCGGCTGGTAGTAGTCGTAGTACGAAATGAAGTACTCAACGGCGTTCGTCGGAAAGAACGACTTGAGCTCCCCGTAGAGCTGCGCCGCGAGCGTCTTGTTGTGGGAGAGCACGAGCGTCGGCCGGCCCAGCGCGGCGATCGCGTGCGCCATCGTCACGGTCTTTCCCGAACCCGTGACGCCCAGCAGGGTCTGATGGCGGTCGCCCCGGCGCAGGCCGGCCACCAGCTCCGCGATCGCCCGCGGCTGATCCCCGGCGGGCGCGAACGGCATCTGCGGCTGGAAGACGCTCATGGCTACACAACAATCATGGGTGGGAGGCGGCCCGGCCGCGCGCGGTCACTGCTCGCCCTGGGCCTCCGGTTGAACCACCGGCTCGCGCCGCTCGACGGCGGCGACGCCGCGCACGCGTCGCATCGTCCGGATCACCTTGGCGAGATGCGTATGGTTCTCGACCTCGACGAACACCGAGCCGAACATTGCGGCATCCTTGCTCGTCAGTTGGGTGCTGCGAATGTTCGTCCCCGTCTGGGAGATCGCCTCCATGAGGTCCGCATACAAGCCGCGGCGGTCCTCACCACTCACCGCCAGGCACACGACGAAGACCTCGCCTTCCATGGCCTGCCAGTCGATCTCGACACGGCGCTCGGGCTCGTCGGACATCCCCAGCAGGTTGGGGCAATCGGCGCGGTGGATCGAGATGCCGCGGCCCTTCGTGACGTAGCCCACCACGGGGTCGCCCGGCACGGGCTGGCAGCACTGCGCGTAGCGCACCATGAGGCCGTCGATGCCGTGCACCCGGACACCCCGGCCCAATCGGATGCGGTCGATCACGCGACCGAACGCCGTGGGCTTAGGCGCCTGCGTCTCTTCGGGGGGACGGTCCGGGAAGAGCGCGCGGATCACCTGGCCGATCGGCGTGTCGCCCCGCCCGAGCCCCTGGTAGAGGTTCTCCGCGGTGGCCACGGAGAGCCGCCGCGCCGCCTGCAGGAGCGTCTCGTCGTCCGGCATCTCGAGCCGGCGGCGGCGCGTCTCCCGCTCGAGAATTTCCCGGCCCAGGGCGGCGCTGAGCTCGGCCTCCTCCTGCTTGATCCACTGCCGCACCTTGTGCCGGGCCCGGGCGGTCCGCACGTGGTTGAGCCAGTCCTTGCTGGGGCGGGCGGTCGGACCGGTGAGGATTTCGACCGTATCGCCGTTAGTCAGCTCGCGGTGGAGCGGCGCGATCCGCCCGTTCACCCGCGATCCCTGACAGCGAAGCCCGACCTCGGTGTGGACCGCGAAGGCGAAATCGATCGGCGTGGCGCCCTTGGGGAGTCGCTTCACGTCGCCCTTCGGCGTGAACACGAAAATCTCGTCCTGGTAGAGGTCGATCTTCAGGAATTCAAGGAATTCCTCGGCGGTGTGCGTATCCTGCTGTAGCTCGAGGAGCTGGCGAAACCACTCGAACCGCTGATCGAGCTCGTCGCGCCGCTTCTCTTCCTTGTACACCCAATGCGCCGCGATCCCGAACTCCGCCGTGCGGTGCATCTCGCGCGTGCGGATCTGGATCTCGTAGAGCTGCGCGCCGGGTCCGAAGATCGTCGTGTGAAGCGACTGGTAACCGTTCGACTTCGGACTGGCGATGTAGTCCTTGATCCGCTCCTGGAGCGGCGTCCAGTTATGATGGATCACGCCCAGTGCGTGATAGCAGTCCTGCACGGAACCGACGATCACGCGAAACGCCATGAGGTCGTAGATCTCCTCGAACGGCCGGCCGCGCTGCCGCATCTTGCGGTAGATGGACCACAGGTGCTTCGGCCGACCGGTCACCTCGAAGTTCGCGATGCCGGCGTCGCGCAGCGCCTCCTCAAGCGGCACGCGCAACCGCTCGATCATCTCCTCGCGCTCTTCGCGGCTGGCCTGCACGTTCTCCGCCAGCGCTCGGTACTCCTCAGCCTCCAAGAACTTGAGCGAGAGATCCTCGAGCTCGGCCTTGATCCCCGCCATGCCGAAGCGGTGCGCCAGCGGCGCGTAGATCTCGCGCGTCTCGAGCGCGATGCTCTCTTGCCGCTCGCGGGGCAGATGCTCGAGCGTTCGCATGTTGTGGAGCCGGTCGGCCAGCTTCACGATGATGACGCGGGCATCGCGGGCCATGGAGAGCAACAGCTTGCGGTAGTTCTCGCTCTGCTCTTCCGCCGCAGAGCGGAAGGTGAGGCTCGCGATCTTGGTGAGCCCGTCCACGATATCCGCGACTTCCTGCCCGAACCCCTCGCGGATCGCGCCGACCGTGATGTCCGCGTCCTCCGCCACGTCGTGCAGCAACGCCGCCGCGATGGTGACCGAGTCGAGATGCTGGTCGACCAGGATCCGCGCGACTTCGACGGAATGGGAGACGAAGTCCTCACCGGAGAGCCGCTTCTGGCCCCGGTGAGCGGACGTGCTGAAGGCGAAGGCGCGCTCGATGAGCTCCAAGTCGAGCCGGTCCTTCCGCTCGGCCAGGGCTCGGGCAAACGCCGTATCCATAGCGGTCAGCGCGCCGGTCACAGCAGTCCCGCCTCCGCGAAGCTGAAGTACTGATCCCCGCCTACGATGACGTGATCGTAGACCGGGATGTCCAAGAGCCGGCCCGCCTCGACGAGCTGGCGCGTCACGGCTCGGTCGTCGGTCGACGGCGCGGGGGTGCCGCTCGGGTGGTTGTGGACCACGATGACCCCCGCGGCGGCCTCGGCAATCGCCGTTCGGAAGACCTCGCGCGGATGCACCAGCGAGCTGGTCAGGATCCCGCGGGTCACGAGGCGATCGCGCGTGATCCGGTGTTGGGCATCCAGCGTCAGGACGTGGAATTCCTCCACCGGGAGGTCGCCCAAGGCGGGGCCGCAGTGCCGGAACACATCCGCCGGCGAGCGGACGGCGCTCCGGACGCTACGGCGCTCGACGCCGAGCCGCCGCCCCAACTCGAGCGCCGCCACGACCCGGGCGGCCTTGGCACGACCCATTCCGGGGAGCCCGGCCAACTCGGCCGCTGGCCGGCCGGTCAGCCGCCTGAGCGAACCGCGCGCTACCCCGAGCACGTCGCGGGCCAGGGCCAGGGCGTCCCCCCGCACCGAACCCGTCCCTATCACAATCGCTAAGAGCTCGACAACCGTCAACGCAGCGGGGCCCAGGGAATCGAGCCGCTCCCGGGGCCGCTCGTCGGGGCCGGTGTCGGACAGGCGCAGGGCGGGCATCGGGAAACGTTCGGACCCCTCACGCAGCGAGGCGTTACCGAAGCGCCGCACCGGGGTCGCGGAAACGGGCGGACAGGCGGAAGGGCCGAAAGGCAGACAGGGGGGTAGGCCGGTGAGGCCCCCCAGCGAGCAGGGAGGAACGACGCTCGCAGCCCGACCCCCGACCGCCTTACCGACCTACGGCCTTACCGGCTGTCCGCCGGGGGGGGATCCGGGGACCTCAGGCCATCGCCCCGTGGCACTTCTTGTACTTCTTCCCGCTGCCGCAGGGGCAGGGATCGTTGCGGCCTACCTTGGGCACCGCTCGGCGCTCAGGCTCCAGCGCCCCGTCGGGCATGGCGGTGGTACCGCGGTGGGCCCGAAGCTGCTGGGCGTGGGCGCCGGCCGCCGCGGGCCCCAGGGGGGCGCCGACCGGTACGGCTCCGGGCACCATGGCGTCGGCCTCGGCGGCCCCCGCCTCGGGCTTGACCGCCCGCATGGGCGGCGGGCGTCGCGGTCCCCGCGGCGGGCCGCCCGCGTTCACTTCGACTTGGAACTTGAAGAAGCGGTCCGTGAACGTGTGCCGGATGTCCCGCATCAAGTCCACGAACATGTCGAACGCTTCCTTCTTGTATTCGATGAGCGGGTCCTTCTGCCCCCAGGCCCGGTAGTGGATGCCGGCACGCAGGTGGTCCAGCTCGAAGAGGTGATCCTTCCACTTTTCGTCGAGCACCTGCAGCATGAGGTGCGAGAGGACGCGCTCGGCGAGCTGCTCCAGCCGGTAGCGCGCGCCCAGCTCGTCCCAGGTGGCGATCTTCGCCCGGAACGCTTCGTCGCCGCTCCGCATGAGCAACGCCCCCAGCGCCTCGGCGTCGGGCACGATCTCGCGATCCTTGATGTCGGGTGCCGAGATCAGGTAGCGCATGAGGAGGTCGCTGGCGAGGAGCTCGCGGTCCCACTCATCCGGCTGTGGACCCGCCTCCTCGACGAAGCGCTTCAAGGCCTCCTCGATCATCCGCACCGCTTCGGCCTTGAGCTCCTCGCCGCCCTCGAGCGCGAACAGGCGCAGGGAGTAGATCACCTCGCGCTGCTGGTTCATCACGTCGTCGTAATCCAGCAACCGCTTGCGGGCCTGGAAGTTCTGGTATTCGACCCGCTTCTGCGCATTCTCGATGGCGCGGGTCACCAGCGGGTGCGTGATGACCTCCCCCTCCTCTGCCCCGGTCCGCTCCATGATCCGGGCGATGCGCTCGGAGCCGAACAGCCGCATGAGATCGTCTTCGAGCGACATGAAGAAGAGGCTCGCGCCGGGATCGCCTTGACGACCGGACCGTCCTCGGAGCTGCCGGTCGATGCGCCGCGACTCATGCCGCTCGGTCCCGACCACCACGAGGCCGCACGGCGGGTCCGTGTTGCACTCCAGGCGCTTGATCTCGTCGTCCGACAAGTCGGGGGCCTCGTCCACCTGGCCGAATGGTGCGAGCTTGGCCTTGATCCCGCACACCTGACACTTCTTGACGCCGCCGCCGAGCTTGATGTCGGTGCCGCGGCCGGCCATGTTGGTGGCGATCGTGATCGCTCCGGGCCGGCCGGCCTGGGCCACGATTTCCGCCTCCCGCTGGTGCTGCTTGGCGTTCAGCACTTCGTGCTTGAGGCCGCGCCGCTTGAGCATGCGCGACAGGGTCTCGGACACTTCCACGCTCGTCGTGCCTACCAGCACCGGCAGGCCCCGCTCGTGTTGCCGCACCACCTCGTCGATGATGGCGTTGTATTTCTCACGTCGCGTCTTGTAGATGAGGTCGTGCGCGTCCACGCGCCGGACCGGCCGGTTGGTGGGGATGACCATCACGTCGAGCGAGTAGATCTGGAAGAACTCCGTCTCCTCCGTCTCCGCCGTCCCCGTCATGCCCGCGATCTTGTCGTACATGCGGAAGTAGTTCTGAATCGTGATCGTCGCGAGCGTCTGCGTCTCGCCCCGTACGGTCACGGCCTCCTTGGCTTCGATGGCTTGGTGCAGGCCGTCCGACCAGCGCCGCCCCGCCATGATCCGGCCGGTGAACTCGTCCACGATGAACACCTGGCCGTCCTGGACGACGTATTCCACGTCCTTCTCGTACAGGGCATGGGCCTGGAGCAGCTTGTGGATGATGTGCAGCTTCTCGCTCTTCTCGGCGTACTCGGCCTCGAGGACCCGCCGTCGTTCGAGTTTCGCGTCGGCCGACAGCGTTTCGTCGTGCTCCAAGGCGCCCATGGCCTCCGAGATGTCCGGTACGACGAACAAGTTCGGATCTTCTGGGCTCATCGTCTCCACGCCCCGATCCGTCAGGTGCACCGAGTGTCCCTTCTCGTCCAGCACGAAGTAGAGGTCCTCCTCGATGTTTCGCAGGCGCTGCTGCTGGGCCGGGAGTTTCCGGTCCGCGACCCGATCCAGCTCCACCCGCTGCACCAGCTGCCGTGTCTGTGGCTCCTGCAGGAGCTTCATCAGCCGCTTGTTCTTCGGCGTGCCGAGCTGCGCCTGGTAGAGCTTGACGCCACCCTCGTAGCTCGACGCATCCTCGTCCAGAAGCTTCTCCGCCTCCGCCACGAGTTGGTTCGCCACGGCCGTCTGCTTCCGCACCAGGGTGATCACTTGGCCGTTGAACTGGCCGTACTTCTGATCCGATTCGTTGCCGACGGGCCCGGAGATGATGAGGGGCGTCCGCGCTTCGTCGACCAGGATGCTGTCCACCTCGTCGATGATGGCATAGGCGTGCTCGCGCTGGACGCGCTGGTCGAGCGAGAACACCATGTTGTCGCGAAGGTAGTCGAACCCGAACTCGTTGTTTGTGCCGTAGGTGACGTCACACTGGTACGCGGCGCGCCGCTCCACCGATGACGGCTCGGTGTCGTCGAGGCAGCCGACGGTGAGTCCCAGATACTTGAACAGGTGACCCATCCACTGCGAGTCGCGACGCGCCAGGTAGTTGTTGACGGTGACGAGGTGCGCGCCCCGGCCGGCCAGGGCGTTGAGGTACAGCGGCAGCGTCGCGACGAGCGTCTTGCCTTCGCCGGTCGCCATTTCGGCGATCTTCCCCTGGTGCAGCACGATGCCGCCGATCAGCTGGACGTCGTACGGCACCATATCCCACGGCAGCTCGTGCCCGATCACGACCACGGTGGTTCCCAGGAGACGCCGGCACGCCTCGCGGACGGTGGCGAAGGCCTCCGGCAGGATCTCGTCCAACGCGGCGGCCGTCTCCTGCTTCAGTTCCTCTTCGACGGCGTTGACCTCCCGCGTCAGCCGGTCCCGCTCGCGGGGATCGGCGCAGGCGTGCTTGGCCGCGCGCAACTCGTCGAACTGCGTCCGGAGACCGCCCAATCGCGCCTGCAATCGCTCGCGCAGTCTCCCGGTCTGCGCCTGGATCGCCTCGTCGTCGAGCGTTCCCAGCCGCGCCTCGTGCTCGAAGATCGTGTCTACGATCGGCTGGAGGCGCTTGACCTCCCGATCGAACCGCGTACCGAACACCGTGGCCACCAGCTGCTTGAGCATCAGTCTCCTGCGCGATAAAGCCCGTGCGCCGCGATGTACTGCGCTACCGCCGGGGGCGCGAGCCCCCGCAGTGACTCCCCGCATCGCACGCGACGACGGATCTCCGTACCCGATACCTCCACCGCCGGCACCGCGAGCGTTTCGGCGAGCAGCGGGTGGGTGGGGAGGGTCTCCCCGGGGCGCGTCAACCCGATCACCCGCGTGAGCCGCGCGACGGTATCCGCGTCGCGCCAGGCCGGGAGCTCCCGAGCCGCGTCCGCCCCAACCAACAAGAATAACTGATCGTCGGGAAACTCCGCAGACATCGCCCGCAGCGTGTCGACGGTGTACGAGACACCCTCCCGCTCGATCTCCCGCCGGTCGAGAACGAACCGGGGGTCCCCGGCGTCGCCAGCCAGCGCCGCTTCGAGCATCGCGGCGCGGTCGGCGGCGCTGGCGGCGTGCGTGCCGGTCTTGAAAGGCTGTTGGCGGGCGGGCACGAAGTGCACCCGATCGAGGGACAGCCGGTCCGCCGCCGCCGCGGCGACGGTGAGGTGCCCGAGGTGCACAGGGTCGAAGGACCCGCCGAAGATGCCTCGCCGCACCGCGCCTACGGCGCCGCGGCGCCCTCGGGGCACGCCGATGTGCCGTCCGCGGCCTGGGGGTAGTACTGACGGAGGTACTGGCACATCTCCTGCTTTTCCTCGTCGTAGCGGATCCGGTCGTACGTCTCGATGAGCCGGAGCACCGCCAGTGGCGCGTGCGGCGACAGCGGGTACTTGGCGATCACGTCCTTGAAATAGATGATCGCCGAGTCATACGCGCGCAGCCGAAAGTAGAACACGCCGTTGCGAAACTCCTTCGCGGCCAGCATGCCGTTCACGGCACGGATGCGCAGCTGCGCGCGCTGAGCGGCGGGAGTATCGGCATAGCGGCCCACGAGCTCGCGGTAGGTGGCGAGGGCGGTCTCGCCGTAGGTCGGGTCCAGCTCCGGATCACGCCAGAGGTCGCGATAGGCATCTCCCGCCCGCAGCAGGGCGTCGGGCGCGAGGGGGTGACGCGCGAAGTCATCGGCCACGCGGCGGAACTGCCGCGCGGCTTCCAGCTGGTCGCCGCCGCGCAGCGTACACTCGGCCAGATAGTAGCGAACCTCGGCTTGTTGGGGGTCCCGTGGCGGGAGCTCACGGGTGAGCCGTTCGAAGCCGCGCCGGGCGAAGCCGCAGTCGCCCCGGCGGTAGGCCGCGAGCGACTCATCGAAGAGGGCCTGCGGGCTTGGATACTGCACCGGTCTCCCACCGCCACACGCCGCCGCCAGCACCGCCAGGGCGAGCCATCGGGAAGTGCGCATCACGTCAGGTTGTACCCCTCACGGCACGTCCGTTCCGACACGCCCGAGGCGGTTGAGACGCTCGGCGACGATCGCGTAGATGGAGTCCCGGGGTGACGTGCCGGCGCGGGCGCGCTCGAACGCCTGAACCGCGCCCACGATATCGCCCTGGGCGAACCGGACGTCGCCCAGACCGATGTACGCCACCCGGGCGGCCGGACTGTCACCGCCGCCTTGGGCGGCCCGGGAAAACCACTCGGCTGCCGCCGCGGGCTGCCCGCGGTCGAGCGCCTGCCGGCCGAGCGCGAGGGCGCAAAGGGCCAGCTCCTCGCGCGAGCTCTCGACGATGCTCGACGCGCGCTGGCGCCGCAGGAGGCTCTCGAACGTCGGCACCGCGTCCTCGCATCGCTGTAGGCGCCGCAGCACCACACCGTACGCGTACATCAGCGAGTCCTGGAGCCGGGCGTCGGGCGCGGCGGCGGCGGCGTAGATCAGCACCGACAGCGCCTCCGGCGACCGCGCCATGGTGCCCAATGACCCGGCGAGCTGGCGCGCGAACGAGCCGAGGGCGCGACCCGGCGCCACCTGCTGGAGTCCGTCCAGCGCGCTGGCGAGCGCGGCCTGGTCCCCGGCGGCGATGGCCGCGTCGGCCACGCGCGCCAGCCCATCGGCCGCCTCGTCGCGGCGCGCGTCCCCGCCCTCCAGGGCGAGCGCGACGTACTCTTCCGTGGCCGTGACCAGATCGCCGCTCATCAGCGCCGCCAGCCCGGCCTTCACCCGCAAGTCGGCGTCGGGGGCGCGCCGCACCAGCGCCAGGCGGTACTCAACGAGCGCATCCGCATAATCGCGATCGGCGTATGCCCGATCGCCGAGCGTCTCATAATCCGCCGCCGCCCCGACGCACGCGCTCAGCGTGAGCACCGCCAGCCCCCAGCCCCTCGCTCGACTCGGCCTCACGCTACGCCCCGCCGCCGCGGTCGAGCATAGCGAGGTACGCCCGCGGCCGCGGGTCCCCCGGCTGGGCGCGGGCCAGCGTCTGCCAGGCCTCGCGGGCGCTGGCGGCGTCGCCCGACAGATAGCACGCGAGCCCCAAGGCGGCCAGCGCATCGGCCGACTCGGGCCGGGCGGCCACGACGGCTTCCAGCGCCTCACGCGCTTCGAGCGTTCGGCCGGCATCCATCAGGAGCCGCCCCAGCCGATACCGCAAGTCGTGGAAATCGGGGCCCAGGCGCAACGCCGCGTGGTACTGCTCGATGGCATACGTGAGCGCGCCCGCTTCGCTGTACGCGTCGCCCAGGTCGGCGTGCAGGTTGGCCAGCTTCGCCGCGTGGTGCGCCGGCACGCCCCCCCGGTCGCCCCCGCCGCTCTGTCGCGCCGCTCGGAATTCCTCTTCCGCTTCCCGAGCCCGCCCCACCTCCGCCAGCACGATGCCCCGGTGAATATGAGCCTCGACGTACCGCGGGTTGAGCTGCAACGCGTGCTCGAAGGACTCCAGCGCGCGCGTCGTCCGCCCCACCATGTGATTGGCGAGCCCAAGCAGGTGGTGCGCGTCGGCGAAGGCGCGGCCGTCGGCAATGAGATCCTCTAAGAGCATGATGGCGCCGAAATAGTCCTGGAGCTGAAAACGCTCCTTCGCCTGCGCGAGCAGCTGGGTGGGCCTCAGGTCCATGTGCCTCCCCGGTACCAATCGACGAATTCTGCAATGCCCGGTTCGATGGCGACGCGCGGCTCGTACCCGAGGATCTCCCGGGCCTTGGTAATATCCGCATGCGTCCGCCCGACGTCACCTGGTTGCGGCGGTCGGAGCAGCACCCGGCTGGGGAGGCCGAGGGTGCTCGCGAGCAGGTCGATCAGGTCGTCGAGCCGGACCGGCCGACCCGCGCCGACGTTGAACGCCTCGAATGCCGGCGATCCGGTTGCGGTCCACCCGAGTGCCGCCGTCACCCCCCGTACCACGTCGTCGACATGCGTGTAGTCGCGGGCCGTCCCGCTGCCGCCAAATCGCGCGACCGGCCGCTCGTGGGTCATGAAACGCGTGAAGTGGTGGATCGCGAGGTCGGGTCGCTGTCCGGGTCCGTACACCGTGAACAGCCGGAGCGCGGCCACTCGTCCGCCGTAGCGACGGACGTGGCGGCGGCACAGGGCTTCCCCGGCCCATTTGGTCGCCGCATAGGGCGACCGGGGGCGGGCGGCGTCCTTCTCCCGGCATGGCTCCACCGCCCCTCCGTACACCGAGCTCGAGGACCCAAAGACCACCCGCGAGACCCCGGCGCGCGCGCAGGCGTCGAGCAGCCGGGCGGTGCCGCGCACGTTGACCGACGCGCAGCGTCGCGGATCACGCAGGCTGGCGCGGACGCCGGGCCGCGCCGCCAAATGCACGACCGCCTCGGCGCCGCCCACGGCTCCGGCCAGCGTTCGCCGGTCACGCACGTCGCCCTCGACGACCCGGACCCCCAAGGCGGTGAGGCGCGCCCGCGCCGCGTCCTTGAGCACCCGGTCGTAGTACGGATCGAAGTTGTCGAGACCTCGGACGCGGTAGCCGGCCCGCACCAGCGCGGCGCACACGTGGCTCCCGATGAATCCGACGGCGCCGGTGACGCACACGCGCACCGTCATGCGGCTAGCTCCTCGCGGAAGTACGCGATCGTCGTCCGCAGCCCCTCCTCGAGCGAGGTCCGGGGCTCCCAGCCCAACAGGGTTCGGGCCCGGGTGAGATCGGGGCGGCGTTGTTGGGGATCATCGGTGGGGAGCGGCTGGCGCACGACGCGGGCCGCCGATCCGGTGAGCCGGAGCACCACCTTTGCGAGCTCGTTGATGGTGAACTCCCGGTCGTTCCCGAGGTTCACGGGCTCGGCGTCGCCCTGCGCAAACCAGCGAACGATCCCTTCGATCAGATCGTCTACGAAGCAGAACGAGCGCGTCTGGCTCCCGTCGCCGTACACGGTAAGCGGCTCGTTGCGCAACGCCTGGATGATGAAGTTGGACACCACCCGGCCGTCGTCGGGACGCATGCGCGGTCCGTACGTATTGAAGATGCGGACGACACGCACGTCCAGGTCGTGGACCCGATGGTACGCCATCGTCATCGCCTCGGCGAAACGCTTCGCCTCGTCGTAGACACCGCGCGGGCCGATGGGATTCACATGCCCCCAGTAGGACTCCGGTTGGGGATGCACCTGAGGATCCCCGTACACTTCCGACGTGCTGGCGAGCACGAACCGCGCACCTCTCGCCTTGGCGAGCCCGAGCGAGTTATGTGTGCCGAGCGAACCCACTTTCAGGGTCTGGATCGGCAGCTGGAGGTAGTCCACGGGGCTCGCCGGAGACGCGAAGTGGAAGACCGCGTCGAGAGACCCCTCGACGTCGATGACGCGGCTGACGTCGTGACTCACGAGCCGGAATGCGCGGCAGTCGCGCAGGTGCGCCACGTTCCGCTCCGACCCCGTGAGAAGGTTGTCCATCCCGACGACGTCATGGCCGTCGCTGAGCAGGCGATCGGTGAGGTGCGAGCCGAGGAAGCCGGCCGCACCGGTCACGAGCATCCGCATCAGGCTGCGCCGCGGCCGATGCCGACATAGGTGAAGCCCATCGCGCGCATGCGCGACGGATCGTAAAGGTTACGGCCGTCGACGACCACGGGGCGCCGAAGGAGCTGCTTCATTCGGCGAAAGTCGGGGGTGCGGTACTCGAGCCATTCCGTGACGATCACCAGCGCGTCAGCGTCCGTCAGGGCGTCGTAGGAATGCTCGGGGTATTCGACTCGGTCGCCAAACAGCCGTCGGGCGGTCCCGATCGCCGCGGGGTCGTGGGCCCGCACCCGGGCCCCGGCGGCCAGCAGCGCCTCGATGAGGTCGATCGCCGGGCTTTCCCGCATGTCGTCCGTTTGCGCCTTGAAGGCGAGTCCCCAGACCGCGATCGTGCAGCCGCTCACCTGACCGTCGAGCACGGTCTCCAGCTTCGCCGCCAGCCGCCGCTTCTGCCGCTGGTTCACGGCGCGAACGGCCACCAGCACGTCGAGCGACACGCCGTGGTCGCGCCCCGTCTGGACGAGCGCCTGCACGTCTTTGGGAAGACACGATCCGCCGTACCCGGGACCGGGGAAGAGGAAGGCCGACCCGATCCGCGAGTCACTGCCGATGCCGTGGCGCACTCGGTTCACGTCCCCGCCCACGCGCTCGCACAATTCGGCGATCTGGTTCATGAACGAGATACGGGTGGCGAGCATCGCGTTGGCGGCGTATTTCGTCAGCTCAGCGGACGCGAGGTCCATGAAGATGAGGGGGTTCCCCGTCCGCACGAAGGGCGCATAGAGCTCCCGCAAGAGGGCCTCCGCCTCCGCGTCCTCCACCCCCACGACCACCCGATCCGGCTTCATGAAATCGTCCACCGCAGCGCCTTCCTTCAGGAACTCCGGGTTCGAGCAGACGAAGAAGCGCTCCTTCGTCCGCGACGCGATGACGTCCCGCACCCGGACGGCCGTGCCCACGGGGACGGTGCTCTTCGTGATGATGACCTTGGGACCGGTCATGTGATCGCCGATCGTGCGGGCGACATCCAGCACGTGCTGCAGGTCGGCCGACCCATCCTCGTCGGGAGGCGTCCCGACGGCGATGAAGACGACCTCCGCCGCACCGACGGCGGCCCCAACGTCGGTCGTGAAGGCGAGCCGGCCGTCGGCCTGATTGGTGCGGATCAGCGGCTCGAGCCCGGGCTCGTAGATGGGGAGGTCGTTCTGCCGGAGACGTGCGATCTTCGCTTCGTCGACGTCGGCACACACGACGTCGTTGCCCGTCTCTGCCAGACAGGCCCCGACCACGAGTCCGACATACCCCGAGCCCACGACGGCGACCTTCACGCAAGCCCTCGCGTGCCGAACGCATTGCGCGTGTCCACGACGCTCTGGGCGTGCGCGGCGATCCCGGCGTAGTCGAGGGTGCTGTGGTCGGTCACGATGACGACGCAGTCGGCGCCGGCCACCTCCTCCGCGGTAAGCGGCACCGACCGGAAGTCAACGCCATCGTCCTGGAACTGCGGCACGTATGGATCGTGATACCGGACCGCGGCGCCTTGCTGCCGCAGCAGCCGGATGACGTCCAGGGCCGGACTCTCGCGCAAGTCGTCCACATCCCGCTTGTAGGCGACGCCGACGACGAGCACGCGCGAGCCCCGCACCGCCTTCCCGTGTTCGTTCAGCCGCTCCGTGATCTTGCGAACCCAAAACGCCGGCATCTCGGAGTTCACCTCGCCTGCGACCTCGATGAACCGCGTGCGGTAGTTCAACCCGCGCATCTTCCACGCGAGATAGTGCGGGTCCACCGGGATGCAGTGACCGCCCAGCCCGGGTCCCGGCGTGAACTTCATGAACCCGAACGGTTTGGTCGCGGCCGCCTCGATCACCTCCCAGGCGTCTACGCCGAGTTTATCACAGATGATCGCCATCTCGTTCACCAACCCGATGTTGACGCTGCGGAACGTGTTCTCGAGCAGCTTGACCAACTCCGCAGCCTCGGGCGACGTGACGGGGACGAGGGTGTCGAAGATCGGCTCGTACAACGCCAGGACCACGCGACGGCACGCGTCGGTCACCCCACCCACGACCTTCGGCGTATTGCGCGTGCGCCACGTCGTATTCCCGGGATCCACGCGCTCCGGACTGAACGCGAGGAACACGTCCAGCCCGACCCGCAGGCCCTTCGCCTCGATCCGCGGCTGGAGCAGCTCCCGCGTCGTCCCCGGATAGGTCGTGCTCTCGAGCACGACCGCCTGCCCCGTGCGCACCGTGCGGCCGACCTGCTCCGCCGCCGCCAGCACGTAGGACACGTCGGGATCCTTCGTCTTGGACAAGGGGGTGGGCACGCAGATCGCCACCACGTCAACCTCGCTCAGACAATCCATGTCCGTGGTAGCGCGGACGCGGCCCTCGGCCACGAGCGGCGCCAGCTGCTCGGTCGGGACATCGCGCACGTGGGACCGACCGGCGTTCACACCCTCGGCGACCCGCGGGCTCACGTCCAGTCCCAGGACGCGATAGCCGGCCCAGGCCACCTCCACTGCGAGCGGCAACCCGACATACCCGAGCCCGACCACCCCGAACACGGCGGAGCGGTCCCGCGCCATGGCCAACAGCGACTGTTCGGGGCTCATCGCCGTCCCGATCCGAAGCCGGCGAACGGCTCGATCACCGCCCCACCCTCGCGCATCGAGCGCGACGCCGCCTCCAGGACGCGGACCACCGTCACGCCGGCGGCCGCGTCCGCCCGCGGCCGCTCGACCCCACGCGCGACCCGCAGGAAATGCGCGAGCTCCGCCCCGAGCGGTTCCACGTTCGGCAGGCGGGGGATCGCGATGTCGCCCTCCCGAATCGTCAGGCTCTCGCCGTAGGACGCGTACTCGGGTGGGCGGTTGATGCCCTTGTCGTAGATCTTCAGCTTCTCGCGCGGCTGCATGTCGTCGAACACGACCATCTGCCGCGAGCCGACCACGGTGACTCGCCGCTCTTTATGGGGGTCGAGCCACGACATGTGCACGTGGGCCACGATCCCAGATGCGAACTCCATCATCAGGAAGACGACGTCCTCGACGCCAGGCTGGAGATAGCTCCGACCGTGTGCCGCGACGTGGACGGGCGCCTGTCCCAGCAGATCCAGCGCTACGGAGATGTCGTGCGGCCCAAAGCTCCACAGGGCGTTCTCGTCCGGTCGCACCTGCCCGAGGTTCACGCGCTGGCTGTACAGGTAATAGATGTCCCCCAGCTCCCCGGCCGTGACCATCGCCTTGAGACGCTCCACCGCTGGATGAAACAGGAGCAGGTGCCCCACGAGCACCGGCACGGCGCGCTTCACCGCCAGCTCCGCCACCCGCTCGGCTTCAGCCGCCGAGAGCGCGAACGGCTTTTCCACGAGCACGGGAAGCCCCCGCTCAATAGCTAGGGTCGCGATCTCGGCGTGGCTCGTGGCCGGCGTGGCCACGACAACCGCCTCGGCGTCCCCAAGCGCCTGTTCCACCGCGTCGGTCACCGCGATGGCGGGATACTGCCGCGCGACCGCCTGCCGCCGCTGGGCGCTGAGATCGCAGACCGCGACCAGATCGACGTCGGGGTGGCTCGCGAGGTTCCGCACGTGGTTGCGACCCCAGCTCCCCGCTCCAATGACCGCGACCTTGAGTCGGCTCACCCGACGAATTCCCGGATCGCGTCCACGACGCGCGCGCGCTGGTGGGCGGTGAGCTCGGGATAGATCGGGAGCGAGAGGACCTCCCCGGAGGCGCGCTCCGCCTCGGGAAATCTGTTCGGCCCGTACCCCAGCCCCGCGAAGCAGGGCTGGAGGTGGAGCGGGATCGGGTAGTAGACGGCGCAGCCGATCCCGCAGACCGCGAGATGCTCCTTCAGCGCGTCCCGCCGCGCCGCTCGGATGGTATACTGGTGATACACATGCTCGTTGGCGGGATCGACCGGCGGCGGCACGATTCCCTCGATGCCATGGAGCGCTTCGGTGTAGGCGGCGGCGTGCGCGCGCCTCGCCGCGTTCCACGCCGCCAAGTGCGGGACCTTGGCGATCAGTACCGCCGCTTGGAGCGCGTCCAGCCGGCTGTTCGTCCCGATCTCGTCGTGGTGGTACTGCTTGGCGCCGCCGTGGGTCCGGAGCCGCCGCAGCCGTTCCGCCAGCGCACCGTCGTGCGTGAGGATCATCCCGCCGTCGCCCCACGCCCCGAGGTTCTTACTGGGGAAAAAGGAGAGCGCGCCCGTCGTGCCGACCGTGCCGGCCGTGCGCCACGCCCCTGCCATGCGGCGGCGCGCGCCCACGGCTTGAGCGGCGTCCTCGATGACAGCCAGCCCATGCCGATCGGCGAGCGCCATGAGCTCGTCCATCGGCGCCATCTGGCCAAACAGGTGCACGGGCACGATCGCGCGGGTCCGCGGCGTTACGGCCCGGGCGGCCTGCGCCGCGTCGATATTGAACGTCGCCGGGTCAATGTCGACGAACACGGGCCGACCGCCGGCGTTGTGGATCGCCCCCGCCGTCGCGAAGAAGGTGAACGGCGTCGTAATGACCTCGTCCCCCACCGCGAGGTCGAGCGTCTTGAACGACAGCAGCAGGGCGTCGGTCCCGCTCGCGCATGCGACGGCGTGCGCGGCCCCGGACAGCCGTGCCACTGCCTCCTCCAAGGCCCGCACCGGCTCGCCGAGGATGAACTGCTGGGACTCGACAACCTCCATCAGCGCCGGGAGCACCTCGTCCTTGATCCCAGCGTACTGGGCCCGCAGGTCCAGCAACGGAACGTTCACGATGATCCCAAGTGTATGAAAGAGCGAATGTTACACGGCCCGTCAGCGGGGGTCAATCGGCTCTAGCGCACCGCCGACCTCACGGTACCTGGACCCACAGCGCTCGCACGCGCCCCGGCCGCCGTCCAGGTGCAGCCGCTCGCCGCAGCGACACATCCACCCGACGCGGCGCGCCGGGACCCCAACCATGAGCGCGTACGCCGGCACGTCCGACGTCACGACGGCGCCGGCCCCGATGAAGCAGTACTCGCCGAGCGTGATGCCGCACACGATGGTGGCATTCGCGCCGACCGACGCGCCGCGCCGTACCAGCGTGGTCTGGTACGCGTCCCGTCGAGACACGTGGCTTCTCGGCGTCGAGACGTTCGTGAACACGCAGGAGGGACCGCAGAACACGTCGTCTTCGAGCACCACCCCCTCGTAGATCGACACGTTGTTCTGGATCTTCACGCGGTGGCCGATCCGCGCCCGCGGCATGACCACGACGTTCTGCCCCAGGCTGCACCCCGTGCCGATCTCGGCGCCCGACATCACATGGCAGAAGTGCCAGATCTTGGTGTCTTTCCCGATGACAGTGCCGTCGTCGACGTAGGCGCTCTCGTGGACAAAGTAGTCGGTCATGTGATCTCCTCGGAGCGTCAACCGGGCATCGGGCCGCGCGGGACCTGCCGGCGCCGAATCGGCGGCCACCTGGCGCTCGCGCTGGACGCGCCGGCTTCCTTACGCGATGACCTTCACCTCCAGCTCCAACACCACCCCGTACGTGCGCGCCACGCGCTCGCGGACGGCATCGATCACCGCCACGACATCGCCCGCCGAGGCCTCACCGACGTTCACGATGTAATTGGCGTGCGTTGGCGAGACCTGCGCGCCCCCGATCTGGAAGCCTTTGAGCCCACAGGCATCGATGAGCTGCCCCGCCGTCCGGGGTACCTCTGCGTCTGTTCCCGCTACCCCACGTCTCGCGGCATTGGGCGGCGCGGGCGGGTTGCGAAACACCGAGCCACAGCACGGGGCGTTGAACGGCGTTCCGGCTTTCCGCCAGCGGAAGTGCTCCGCGATCTCTTTCTCGAGCGCCCGCGGATCGCCGGGGGTCAGCGCCACCGTCGCGCCGATCACGACGGCACCGTCGAGCCCGCTCCCCCGGTAGCGCCACCGAATCTCGGCGGCGGGCACCTCTCGCACCGTGCCAGTGGCCGTCACGAGTTCGACCGCCCGCACGACCTGGCTGAAGTCCTGGCCGTGCGCCCCGGCGTTCATGAACACGCCACCGCCGACCGTGCCGGGCACGCCGATCAACCGATGGACGCCGGCCAGCCCGGCCTTAGCACTCTGCCGGGCGAGGAGCGGCGTCGGCAGCCCCGCGCCCACGCGCCAGATGAGCGGCTCGCCCCCCACGGTGCGCTCCACCGTCTCCAGGCCTTTGCCGAGCCGGATAACGATCCCGTCAAAGCCGCGGTCGCCGATCAGCACGTTTGAGCCCAGCCCGAGCGCCAGCCAGCGGCTCCCCGTCTCCGCCGCGAGCCTCAGGGCGGTGACAACATCGGCCGGGCCGGCCGGTTCGACGAGCGCCGCCGCCGGCCCTCCGATGCGATAGGTCGTGTAACGCGCCAGCGGCTCGTCGAATCGCACGCTCCCGGCGATCCGCTTCTCCAGGTCCCGGAGCGCCGTCGCCGTCACTCCGGAATCCCCGCCCGCGCCGCCGCACCTGGCGGGTGG
>JBFJHJ010000018.1:0-60944 GCA_041613315.1 Gemmatimonadales bacterium | reverse complement strand
TCCCGGACGACTATCTCCCGGCCGGCTACGCCGCGCCGGGGTTCCGGGTGACGCCGCTGGGCGACTTGCTCAAGAAGGGGCGGGAACTGACGCCGGCACCGGACCCGAGAGACTGAGGCTGCTCTCCGTCGTGCGTTCTCCGTGATCCGACGCGCCGTAGGCGGCGGCTCGGGGCGGCAGACGCACCGGACGATGGGCCACGGAGCACGGGTTCAGACGGACGGCGGTCGACAGAACCCGAGCGGGCGGCTTAACGAGTCGCCGTCCGTGCCTCGATCAACCGTGCCACGTCCGCGATCAGGCTGTCGGCCGTAGCGGCGCGCTCGACGCCCCGGGTCAGGACAACGAGCACGTACGACGGACGGCCGTCCCGATACACGATCCCTCCGTCGTGGTCGATCCTGGTGATACGGCCGGTCTTGTGCGCCACGCGCGTGTCCGTGGGGAGCCCGGCGGGGATGCCGGTGTTGAATCGCTGTCGCGCGAGGATCGCCAGCATCTCGTCGCATGAGGCTCGGCCGGCCGCCCGATGCTCGGCGATCGCGGAAAAGACGGCGCCGAGATCGCGCGCGGTCGATGTGTTGCTGAGGCCCGCGTCGTACGCCTTGATATCCTCGACGCCGCGCAGCACCTCGATGGAATCGGCGCCTAACTCCCGCATCGTCTCCGTCACCCGTCTCGCATCGACCATCTCGATCAGCAGGTTGGCCGCCAGGTTGCTGGACACCGTGATCATGAGCTCCACGAGCTCGCGCACCGTTGCCTTCCGCCGGTCGTAGAGGGTGCTGTCGCTGTCGTCTCCGATACTGAGGTCGTACGGCGATCCGTCCACGATCGATGCAAAGGTCCGCGTCACGGCCACCGTATCGTCCAGCCGCAGGCGTCCGGCCTCGACGTCCCGGAAAACTTGGATCATGACGGGCACCTTCATCATGCTCGCGGCGTGCATCCGGAGGTCGGCGTTGACGAGCACCGAATCCGCGGCGTCCAGGGCCCGATAGTACAGCCCGACCTCGGCGCCGGACTGGGCGAGACGGCCTTCGAGCGTTGATTGCCACGCCCCTTCCCGCGCGCCCACGCACGCCAGTACGGCGGTCCCCGCGCCGACGATCCACCGCATGGCACTCGACGACACGCGCCGCGCGCCGTGTAGATTTCGCATGGCGCCCGCAATATATCCTCCACCCCGAGGCAGGCCAGACGCCGTGCCCCGCGCGATCCGCTACGAGTACCGCCGGCCCGGCAAGGAGGTGACGGTCTATGACGAGTGGCTCGTCCTGGACCGGCCCGACGCGAAGGTGCTACTCCTCGAGCGATACGACGGTCCCGAACTGCGGCGGGGGAAAGACGTGATGCTGGGGGCCGGCGCGCCCATCGTGTGGTATGTCTTCCCGGAGAAGTGGCACGACATCGGGCGGTTTCACCGCGCCGACGGGACATTGACCGGATGGTACACGAACCTGTCCAAACCGGTCGAGATGCGAGGCGACACGTGGTCGGCGAGCGATCTTTTCCTGGATCACTGGCTGCCTCGCGTGGGGGAGCCCGCGTGGCTGGACGAGGATGAGTTCGACGCCGCCGTCCGGTCGGGCCTGATCGACACCGCGACCAAGCGCCGGGTGCAGAACGAGCGTACCATCATCGACCTGCAGGTGTCCGAAGGAGCGTGGCCGCCCGCCATCGCGCGGGACATCGATCTGGCGCAGGCGCGGGCCCTCAAGGACCACTGAAAAGGACGGACGCGATGCGGCTTCAGCTGACGTCCCGCCCACCGATCGTGGCGCTGCCCTCGCTGGCGGTGCTTCTCTCGTGCGGCGGCGGCGAGGGCGGCCGGATCTCCGGGCCCGCCGGATCGTTGGCCGTAGATGACGGGGGGTCCGGTGGCGTCCCCGTCGTGTTCGTGCATTCACTCGCGGGCAACACGGGGCAGTGGCGCGCCCAGCTCGACCACCTGCGACCTCGCCGGCGGGCCATCGCCCTCGACCTCCGCGGGCACGGTGCGTCGGACCCGCCGCGCGACGGCGACTACACCCTCCACGCGATGGCGGGAGACGTCGCGGCCGTGGTGGACACCCTGGGGCTCGCGCGATTCGTCCTCGTGGGGCACAGCTTCGGGGGCGACGTGGCAATGACCTACGCCGCCCGCCACCCCGACCGGATCGCCGGCTTGCTCCTCGTCGATCCCGACGGAGATCCCTCGGGGATTCCCGCCGCCGCCTGGGATGGTCTGATCGGCGCGCTGGAGTCCGACGCCTACCGGCGGACGATCGAGGCTCACTGGGCCACGATCAACCAGAACGCGGACTCGGCGGTACGCGAGCGGGTGCTTGCGGATCTCCGAGCCACGCCACCCGAAGCCGTCGTCGCGGCGTTCAAGAGCATGCGCCGCTTCGACCCGCGAGCGGCGCTCCAGGCCTATCGCGGCCCGGCGACCTCGGTCGTGAGCGACCTCAACAACGCGCCGTTCTCCCTCCACAACGTCATCCCCGAATTGGAGACGGTGCGGGTTCACGGCACGGGACACTGGCTTCAGATGGACAAACCGGACGAGTTCAATCGGCTGTTGGATACGTTCCTCGCCGACGTTGTTCCAGTCGGGCGCTAGCGCACTACTCGAACGAGGTCCCGAATAGCTCGCGGGGCGACGGCGTGCCTTCGCCACCGTCGTGCGTGAAAAGGGCGACGGAGACCGTCGCCCTCTAGCCTACCGTAGCCCGGTCGCCAACCCGGCCGGGGTATGCTTCACGCACGTCCGAGCACTTCTGCTTCCGTAGGTGACCTCAGCTCCCTGTTCGCCGCCCTTGGCTACGCGCCAGACGACCGGTCGTTCTCCCACGGGACGCGCGCCGTAGCGCGCTGGCGGAGCTTCCGGGTGCTGGCCGTGGCGGCCGAGGACCCTGCCACGGCCGCACGGGATGTGGCTCGCCGCTTGGCCAACGACGGTGTGCGGGGCCTGGCGGCGGCCCTCGGGCCCGACGGGTCGGTTGCCCTCGCCGCCCCTCGGCTCGGGACCGGCGGTGCGACGCGTGTGCTGCTCGTCCCGCCTGCCCACATCCCGCCGCTCGTGCGGCAACAACTCGACGCGCTGCGTCCGAACCCGCGGGATACGGCCCTCACACACGCACTGCGCGTCGCGGAGTTGTTCGACACGGAAGTCGCCGGAGAACGTTTCTTTACGGCGTTCCGGGTGATGCTCGAGCGCATGGCCGGATCCCTCGACGAGCGCTACACCATGCGTGACCGCCGCATGGCAACGCTGCTCGCGCTCACCCGCGTGCTATTCCTCTACTTCGTCCAGGCCAAGGGATGGCTCGACGGGCGTTCCGACTATCTCCGCGCGCTGCTCGACACGACCCTGGCGCGCCGCCGTCACTTTCACCGGTCCGCGCTACACCCCCTTTTCTTCGGCACACTCAACCGCCCACGGGACGGCCGCGGGCGCCACGTCCCACCAGGCGATGTCCCCTATCTGAACGGCGGCCTGTTCGAGACGCACCCGGTCGAGCGCCGCATTGGCCCTGTCCTGTTCAGCAACGCGCTGTGGCGCGACGCGTTCGACCACCTCTTCGAGCACTTTCGGTTCTGTCTCCGCGAAGCCGACGAGGTGAACGCCATCGCTCCGGACATGCTGGGGCGTGTGTTCGAACGGCTGATGGACGGAGGCGAACGCCACACCACCGGCAGCTTCTACACTCCGGAAGGCGTCGTACGGCACGTCGTCGATGCCACGCTCGAGACCGCGCTCGCCGGCGTCGGCGGCCTCGCCCCCGACACGGCGCGCCGCCTGGTGAAGTGCGCATCGCTGCCCGTTGGGGCGCGGTCGGCGGCGCGGGTGGCCTTACAGCGGTTGCGGCTGCTCGATCCCGCGGTGGGGTCCGGCGCGTTTCTTCTGGGCGCGCTGCACAGCCTGACTGAGATGCACCTCTCTCTTCGCCGGCGCGGTCATGCCCGTGACCGGTGGCGCGTGAGATACGCGCTGCTGCGCGACAACCTGTTCGGTGTCGATTTGAACCCGATGGCCGTGCGCCTCGCCGAGCTCCGACTCTGGCTCGCGGTCGTTGCAGATGACCCGACCCGCGATCTCGCGGCTGTTCGGCCGTTGCCGAACCTGGACGGTGTGGTGCGCCAGGGAGACAGTCTGCTCGATCCTCTCGGACTCGCGGCCGGGCAGCTGGGGGGATCGGCGCCGCCCCCCGACCAACAACGCGCGGTGCGGGAGGCGCGGCGGGCGCTCTTCGACCGGCGTGGCCGGGATCGCCGCGCGGCCATCGAGGCGCTACGGGCAGCCGAATCGGTCCTCGCCCGATCGGTGATCGCTCGAGGTATCCGTGGCGCGGAACATGAAATCGCCGATCTCGCGGCGGGGGCCGCCAGCCGCGATCTCTTCGGGGGCCGAGCCGGTCTCACGGCCGAGCAGCGTCGACACCACCGAGCGCTCAAGCGGACTCGACACGAGCTCATGAAGCTCCTCGCCGCGCTGGACGACGGCGGTGTTCCCGCCTTCTCATTCGAGAGTCACGTGCCCGACGTCATGTCCGTCGGTGGCTTCTCGGTGGTGGTGGGCAACCCACCATGGGTACGAGCGGAGCGACTCGCGCCTGCGCGGCGGCAGCTGCTAGGCCAACGCTTCTCGTGGTGGCACGCCGCGGGTCGGCGCGGCTTCCGTCACCTCCCCGATCTCTGCGTCGCTTTCTTGCAGCGCGCGCTCGAGTTGACGGCTGAGGGTGGCGCCGTCGGCATGCTTCTGCCCAGCAAGGTCACCACGGCGGCGTACGGCGAAGCAGCACGCGCGCACCTCGTGCGCGAGACGACCATCACCTGCGTGCACCGTGTGTCGGAGCAAGACGCGCGGGCGTTCGGAGCCACCACCTACCCGCTGGCGCTCGTCGTCCGGCGCGCGCCGCCGCCGCCGGGACACCGCGTCCGCCTGGGGATCGGCACCGCGGACAATCTCCCACAGGGCTCGCTCGCGACCGAAGGGCCGTGGGTCCTCGTTCCCGACCGCGCCGCCGCCGCGCTCGAAGAGCTGCGGGCAGCGGGATTGCCGTTGGCGGATGTCGCGCGGCCGGCGCTCGGTGTGAAGACCGGCGCCGACTGCGTGTTCGTCGGAAGGCCGGTCGGCGTCGAAGACGGCGCGAGCGTAGTGCGCCTCGGCGACCGGACGGTTCGCATCGAGTGCGACGCGCTCCGCCCGGCCGTGCGCGGCCGGGATGTGGTGGCCTTCGCCGTCCGACTCGAGCGCGTGATCCTCTGGGGCCTGGACGACGCGGGAACCCCGCACGCGCACCTCCCACCGTTGGCCGGCGGGCACGTTCGGCGTCACCGGTCGCGGCTGGAGCGGCGATCGGATTTTCGAAGCGGGCCCCTGTGGACGGTGTTCCGCACCCGCGCCGCCGTCCAAGCGCATCGCGTGGTCTGGCCTGATATCGCTCGGCGGCCGCGGGCCGTGCTGCTCGACGAGGTCGCCCCACGCGCGATCCCGCTCAACACCTGTTACGTCGCCGCCGCACCCGACCGTGAGGCCGCGCTGGCAATCACGGGCGTGCTCAACTCGACGTGGGCGATGGCGCTGACGTCGGTGCGCGGCAACGAGGCGCGCGGCGGCTATCGCCGCATCACCGCACGGGTCGCCGAGGACCTGCCGGTCCCGCCCCCGGGCGTGCACCGGACCGCGCTCGCCGCCTTCTGTGCCCGCGCCCACCGCGCTGCCGATGCCGCACGGGAGGAACTCGACTCGACGGTGGCCGATGCGCTCGGACTCTCACCGGGGGCGCGGCGGATCCTCCGTAGGCTCGCCGACGATCACCTCGGACGCGCTCGCCACAGTTAGCGAGCCGCTCCGCTGGCACTTGGAGCTCGGCACGTTGGCCACGCCGGCGTACGTCGAGCCACTTGTGCGCCGCGCGGCGGCGGGTCCGCGGCTCGACGGCTGGAACCCGCCCGGGTGGCTCCTCGCACATCAGGTGGAGGGGGCGCGTCGGGTCGCGGCCAGCCTCGACATCTTCGGTGGTGCGCTCCTGGCGGACGCGGCCGGCCTCGGAAAGACCTACGTGGCGCTGGCCGTGGCGACGCGCTATGCCCGGGCGGCGGCGGCGGTGCCGGCATCCCTGATCCCCCAGTGGCGCCGGACGGCGAACGGCCTCGAGATCGACCTGCCCATGATCTCGCACGAGGCGCTGAGCCGCGGGCACCGCGTGCCGCCCACCGACTTCCTCATCGTCGACGAAGCCCACCACTTCCGGAATCCACAGACTCGACGCTACGATCGTATCGCTCGCGACCTGCGCGGCGCCCAGGTACTCCTGATGTCGGCGACTCCGGTGGTAAACCGTGCGGCCGACCTGGCGCACCTGCTTCGGCTGTTCCTACCCGACCATGGCCTGGCCATGCTCGGCGTCGCGTCGATCGAGGCCACGGTGCAGGACCGGACCCACCATCGCCTCCGGCGAGCCGCCGGAGCGCTGACGGTCGCCCGTAGCCCTCGCAGCACGGCGGTTCGACTTCCGCGAACCCGCGACCGACGGGAGCTTCAGCCGCCGCCGCTTGAGCACCGCGCGCTCGACGGCGTCATACGGGCCATCGAGCACCTGGACTTCCCGGACATCGGGGACCCGCACGCTGCGGCAATGTTGCGGTTGCACCTTCTGCACCGGTTGGCGTCCTCGGGTGCCGCGGCGGTTGAGACCGTTGGTCGCCACCTGCACTACGTGGAGCGTGCGCTCACGGCAGCCAAGAGAGGCACGCAGCTCTCGCGCTCGGCGATGCGCGCCATCTTCGCCGGCGACGACGAATATCAGCTCGAGTTCGGTCTCCTCGACGTTCGGACCGGCGCGGCCGATGCGACAGCGCTCCGCGGGGAGCGGCGGCGGCTCCGCGCGCTCGTCCGGAGGCTCGAAGCGGCGTCGGGCCGGTCTCCCAAGATCGTGGCCCTCCATGGACTGCTCGCCCGCCGCCGCAGGCGCTCTACCATCGTCTTCACAACCGCCGTTGCGACGGCTCGTGAGCTGGGTCAGTCGCTCGGGTGGCGTGAGGTCGCCGTGGTGGGGGGCGGACGAGCGCGGATCGCGTCCGGAACGATCCCGCTGGAGGAGGCGCTGTCGCTCTTCGCCCCGCGCGCCCGCGGCGTGTCCGCACCACACCGCGCCACGAGGGTGGCCACGCTGATCGCCACTGATCTCGTCAGCGAGGGACTCGACCTCCAGGACGCCGACGGCATCGTGCACTACGATCTCCCGTGGACGCCGCTCCGCCTCGCCCAACGTCTGGGGCGGATCGTCCGGCTGGGGTCACATCATCAAGAAGCGCGCGTCTGGTGGTTCGTACCGCCCGCACCGCTCGAGCGACGGCTGAGGCTCCGGGACCGCCTGGTCGCGAAGCGAACGGTCCAGCTGGCGCTTGGAGTGGCTACGACGTCCGCACCGGGCAGAGCGCGCGTGTGGAATGCCCAGATCGAAGCGCGTGAGGCGATCGCCGGTCGCGCGCGCGGCCCCGCTGTCGTACCACCCGGATATGCGGTCGTGCAGGGCCCACGGGCGGTGCTGTTGGCGTTGCGATGGTTGCGGGACGGACGCCCCATCCCGGAGCTCGCCTGCCTCGATGGCGACCCGCCTGTCGAGGTTGATGACTACGGGCGCATGCGCTCCCTGGTGAACGCGCTGACCGCGGCCCCGATCTCTCGTGCCCCGCCGCCGCCCTGCCTCCTCGCCGCATGCCGGGAACTGGTCCGTCACCGGCTCGCGGCCGCAGACCGCGGGCCGTCGTCCGGCGCCGGCCGCCGGCTCAGCCGTCGTCTGCTGGACCGCGCCCGACGTGCGGGGCGCCGGCGGGCGCGGAGCGAACTCCAGGTCTTGGACGCCGTTCTCGACCGCGTGGCCTCGGGCCTACGCGTGGGCACCGAGCGCGAGTTGCTCGAACTCCTTGTCCGGCAGCGACCTCCGGGGTGCCTGCGGCGCTGGCTGGAACGCGTCCCACCCGGAGGCGGCACCTCCGGCGGCTTCCGCCTCGACGCCGCGCTGTTTGGCGACGGCACCGAGTTGTGACGGGCGTCCTTCCCGCGACTCCCGAGGCAACTACATTCCGAGAAACACCGCCAGTCCAGAGGGTCTTCCGGGAGAGGGACATGTCCGTCCGCCGAGTGTGGGAGCGCCTGACGCGATTCGAGCAGTTGTCCCACTGCCCGCCGCTGTCGCCGCGGGCGTGGGTCTACTGCACCGCCGCCTACCTCATTCCGGTCGTGGTGCAGGTTGCACTCCCGGAAGATCCGGGCATCACCGACGAACTGGCCTGGCTGGTGATGTTGGCCCCGGCGTTTCTCCTCGGCCTGCACTACGGCCTCAAGGGCTCCTTTGCCGCCCTCTTGATGGGCACGGCCTTGTTCATCGTGGTGAGCCTCGTCGTGGCGGTGAACTTCACACCCAATGACTGGCGAGTGACGGTGCCGATCTACATCGCGTTCGGCTCGTTGGCGATCTCGGTGGGGTGGCTGTCGGAAGAGCTGCACGGCTACTACCACCGGGCGCTCAAGAACGAGCGGATGGCGGCCATTGGACAGTTCGCCGTGACGATTCGGCACGAGATCAACAACGCCTTGACGGCCATCGTGACGGAGAGCCAGCTCCTCTCCGCGGACGACGCCAGTCTGACCGAAGATCAAAAGGCGTCGGCGCGAAACATCCACGAGGCAGCCATGCGGATCGCGGTGAACATCCGCAAGATGACCAACCTGGCCGACGCACCGGTGACCACGTATACCGGTGGCGTGAAGATGGTGGACCTGGGCGCTGCGAAGACGCGGTAACGACGACCGCTACGATTCCTCCCGCCGGCGCGTGAGCTCGTCCTCGTCGTAGTAGTCGAGTTTGTGCAGCGGCATGACGACGCTCGACAGCACGTTCAATACATGGGCGCCGATCCGCTTGTAGTAGCGGGTGCCGAGGACGGTCGCCACCGCGGTGTTCGCGTCATAATCGCTGGCGGCGATCCTGACGATCAACGCCTCACAGCGTTTCGAGATGTCGCGGCCCCGCCGGATCAGTGCGACCGCGCGCTCTCGGTCCGACGTCCCGAACACTTCCGCCGTCGCGGCGAACGCGCTCTCGACCCCCGCCCGGATTTCCCGCAGCTCGGCGACGATGGCATCTTCGGGCAACGGATCGGAGCGGATGTCCTGCACCTCGGAGAGATTCTTCGCGTAATCGCCCAGCCGCTCCACGTCCTTCACCAGGCTCATGAGCAGGAGACAGTACGGCAGGTTGGCCGTGTTGGCCCGCAGGGACAGGTGCGCGATCACCTGCTTCCGGATGGCGCGCTCGAGCTTGTTGACCTTGACGTCCTGGTCGTAGATCCGACTGCGCTCTTCGGGCGTGACCGCCTTCCCGAAATAAATGTCGCCGGTCGTGACCGCCAACTCGTAGGTGAGCTGGAGCATCTGGGCGAAGTTCTCGCCCATCGCCCTGAGCGGGTTATCGGACCGGAAGATGCTGAGCAACTCGCGTAACATATGACGCCCCCTGCCCGCTACTGGAACAGGCGATTCAAGACGGCGAACACCGCCGGCAATCCATAGAACAACAATACGACGTACAACAGCGCATAGCGCCGGGAGCGGACTGCGGTATCGGCCAGCCACTGCGCCGCGACCAAGGGGATCCGGCGGATCCGCTGCACGGGATAGATCAGCAACGTCCCACTCAGGTTGAACATTAGATGCACCAGAGCGATCGTGACGCCGGCCCGGGCGTTGACGCCGGTGGCCGCGAGCGCCGCGAGCAGGGCGGTCACCGTCGTACCGATATTGGCGCCGATCGTGATCGGGAACGCCTGCGGGAGCGTGAGCAGCCCCGCCCCCGCGAGGGGCACCAGCAGTGACGTCGTGATGGAGCTGGATTGCACCATCACGGTCACCACGATCCCCACGAGCATCGACACCAGCGCGGGTTGGCTGAGCCCCCGCGACACCGCGGACTCGACGCGCGTTTCCATGGCCGCCCGCATCACCCGCACGAGGAGCATCAGCGCCGTAAAGATGAACAGCCCGCTCACGGCGATCAGCCCCGCAGCCCGCCACTGCGGCGTGTCGACGATGGCGCCGATCACGGCTTTCACCGGCTCCAATCCCCCTTTGAGAACACCTTTGAGAGGGCTGTCGTAGTCCACGCCGCCCAGCCCGGTAATGAGGGCCGAGAGCCGCTCGGCCACGTGGCGCAGGTATCCCGTCACCATTTCGAGCGGCAGGAGCACGGCGACGGACATGAAATTGAAGAAATCGTGACACGTCGCGACGCTGAAGGCACGGCGGAACTCGTCTTTCCGGCCCATGTGCGCCAGCGACACGATCGTGTTGGTCACCGTCGTGCCGATGTTGGCGCCCATGATCATCGACACCGCATTGGCCACCGGGAGCGGGTTCTCGGGCGCGGCCACGAGGCCGACGATGAGCGCGGTCGTGACGGACGAGCTCTGCACCAGCGTCGTCGCCAGGATCCCGACCATCAACCCCATGAACGGATTGCGTGTGGCGGCGAAGAACGAATCGAGGAGGCCGCGGCCCAACGATTTGAAGCCTTCCCCGAGCCCGTTGACGCCCAGCAGGAACACGAACAACAGGGCCACGACGCTCAGGAGCCGCACCAACGGGTGCGCGAAGAATGCCGAGAGCGGCCGTGCTGGCGGTCCGAGTGGTGCGGTCACGTCCGTTGCGCGTCGGTGATGAGAGGCACCCGACGAGGGGTCGCCGGCGGTGCACGCCGCGCGCAATGTCACCCGGTGTCCCGTGCCGGGCAAGTCGCCGCACGGCGAATCCTGCTCACAAATGCCACGGAGGTGGCCATCGGCCGCCTCGCCTGGACTCCGGACACCCGTCCTGTGAGAAACCTGTCAGCGCGTGATCGATCACCCCGCCCGTTGCGAGTCGGGATCTTCGGGTTATATTCGGTATTATGACGCCCGAACAGACACCGAATCGCACGCAGGGCGACCGTCCCGAACTCCAGCGGAGCCAGAGGGTTAGCGAAGCGAAGCAGGCCGGCGCGGACGCCCCCGGCATGCCCAGGTGCCCGGAATGCCGCAGCACCTTGGTTCGGGCCTCCGCATGTACGTTCTGTCCGGCCTGCGGCTGGGCCCGCTGTGGCTGAGCGCATGCGGCGTGTGGACGCGGTCCGGACACCGGACAGCCCCGCGTGCACGATACGCGGCCCGGCGCAATTCCCCTTGCCTCACCTGCCCGCCGGCGCGCCGGGCGAGCGTCGCGCGCTCCCCGTGCTGGACGAGCGACGGCGCGGCACACGGTTCGTCGAGCTCGGCGTGCGGTCCGTCATCAACCCGCCCGAATCGACCGGGATGGGCTTCTGGTCCATCAATCCCTACGTCGGCTGCGAATTCGGCTGCAGTTACTGCTACGCCCGCTACGCGCACCACTATGTCGTCGAGCGCGCGCACGACCGCGGCGCGGTTAGCGACGCCGAGTACGCCGACCTGGGTCGGCCACGGGACCTGGAGTCGTTCGAGCACCGCATCTTCGTCAAGGCGCGCACGTCGGTGCTCGACGCCCTCGAGCGAGACTTGCGCCGGGTGCGGCGCCGGTTCGTGACCGATGGACTCCAGAACGTCGTGATCGGGACGGCAACCGACCCGTACCAACCGGCGGAGCGACAGTACCAGGTGACACGTGCCGTGCTCGACCGGCTCAGCCGGGAGCGCCGCCTGCGCATCGGCCTCATCACCAAGAGCCCCCTGGTCACCCGCGATCTCGATCTGCTGTTGGAGACCGCGCGCCGCAATCACGTAACCGTGTACGTCTCGCTCATCAGTGTCAGCGTGCCCGTGATCAAGCGGTTCGAGGCACGTACGCCCATGCCGCATGCCCGGTTGCGCGCGCTCGAGCGGCTCACGGCCGCCGGCATCCGCGCGGGGCTCATCGTGGCACCGGTCCTCCCCGGCGTGACCGATGGCGTTCGGGAGATCGACGCCTTGATGCGGGCGGCACGGCACGCCGGCGCGAGGTTCGTCTATCCGGTACCGCTCCGGCTCTACCACTCGGCGCGAGAGCGGTTCCTGCCGATCGTAGAGCGGCACTATCCGGAGCTCGCCCCGCGGTACCGGGCGGCGTACGGCCGCGGGCGCGACGCGCCCGAGCAGTACACCCGGGCCCTCACGAGGCGATTCCGCCAGATCGCCGCCCGCTACGGAATTCCGGACACAGACGGCGAAGACGAGCAGCCGACGACGGATGAGGCGGCACGTAGCGAGCTTGCGGCACAAATCAGCCTCTGGGAATCACCGTAAACCAATATGTGACAATAGCATAAGATGCCAGCCTCCCGCTGGTTGCGGAGTCCCTATCTTCGGGATATATTCGGGTCCCCTATGTCCAACCGTCTGCACAGGCGACCGCTCGAATCCGAGTGCGCCATCTGCGTCTGGATCCCGCTCTTCCCACTCCGGTGCGAGGAGCGACGCCGGCCGGAGTTGGTTCGCCGGCCCGCGGCGGTTCTCCTGCCTGAGGATATCCGGCGACTGTGGCAGGTCTCACCGGGCGGGCGGCGGGCGGGGGTGCGGCCCGGCATGACCGTGAGCCAAGCCATCGGCCTCTGCCCTCCGCTCGCACTCGTCGAGCCCGACCCCGTCCACTACGACGAGCAATTCACGCGGCTGCTGATCGCGCTCGAGGACGTGAGCCCTGTGATCGAGCCGGCGGAGTTGGGACGAGTGTACGTGGGAGCCGACGGATTGGAACGGCTGTACGGAGGTCCGGTGCGGCAGCTGCGCGCGGTAAGCGCTGCGGTCAGGCAGTCGGGCGGTCAGGCGGTCGAAGGGACGGAAGGGCGGGAGGGCGGTATGGCGGTAGGTGGGCAAGCAGCGGAGCAGAGCGATCGCGCGCATACCTACCGCCCGACCGTCTTACCGCCCCACCGCCTTTCCGCCCCACCGCCTTTCCGCCTGGGCTGGGGTCGCGGGACGTTCGTCGCTTGGGTTGCCGCCAGTCGAGCCAAACCCAACGCGCCGTTGATCGTGAAGCAGGGAGAGGAGCAGCGGTTCATCGCCACCCAGCCCGTCGCCGTCCTGCCGGTGAGTGCCGACACGCACCACCGGCTCCGGCAACTCGGCATCACGACGCTCGGTGAGCTGGCCCAGCTTCCCGAAGCGGCGCTGGTCTCCCAATTCGGCCGCGAGGGGCGGCGAGCGTGGCAACTCGCGGCAGGGGGGGTCGCTGCGCCGGTGGTGGGCCGGGAACGTCCCGAGCCGATCACCGCCGCCATGGATTTCCCTGCCCCGGCGGCCGATCGGGCGATGCTCGCCCTCGCCATCCGGCGGCTCGTGGATCGCGCCCTCAGGCACCCACGGCGGAGTGGCTGGCGCGTCCATGTGGCGCGCGCCCGGGCGGCGCTCGAGCAAGGCGCCTCCTGGATCACCGAGGTCACCTTGAAGGACCCATCGGCGGATCGGGACCGGATCGCGGCCCCACTCACAGTCCGGCTGGAGCAGTCGCCGCCCCAGGGAGCCGTGGAGCGGCTCGTCGTCGAGTTCGTCGCGTTCGCCCGCGGCACCGACGAGCTCCAGCTCTTCGCCCGCGACGCCGAGGCCGCCGCCCGCGCCGGCCGGCGCCGCGCCCTGCACACTGCTGCGCGCGAGATCAAAACACGCCTCAAGCGCGCGATGCTCTACCACGTCGTCGAGGTGCAACCATGGTCGCGCATTCCCGAACGCCGCTACGCGCTCATCGACTTCGAGTACTGAACGCTCCGCTCCGCGTCGACGTAACGCTGGACGCGGGGGGGTTGCCGAAAGTGATCGAGGAGCGCTCCGATCCGAGCGGCCGCCCCATCCTGTTCGACCCCACCCCAGCGGCAGGCGCGGCAGCGCACACGCTTTCCCCCGCCGCCAGGGGAAGTAGCAAACGGGTGGCGGAAGTCCTCGAAACCTGGCGCATCGATGATGAATGGTGGCGTGCGCCCATCTCGCGCCGGTACGTCGAAGTGGCGCTGGAAGGCGGCGGACACATCGTGGTGTTCGAAGATCTCACGACCGGCAACTGGTTCCTGCAGATGCCCTAAACCGAGAGACACAGAGGGAGCACGAGGGGCAGGAGGGCAGCATCTTCCTCCTGCCCCTCCTGCCCCCTCCTGCCTCCAATGTACATCGAGCTCCACTGTCACTCGGCGTTCTCGTTCCTGAACGGCACCACGCTGCCCGAGCAGCTCGCACTGGAAGCGGCCGCGCTGGGGTATCCCGCCCTCGCCCTCACCGACGACCACGGGCTCTACGGCTCGATGGCGTTCGCCCAGTCGGCGAAGCAGATCGGGCTCCAGGCGATCACCGGCACCGAGCTCACGCTGCTCGACGGGTCCCACGTGACGCTCCTCGCCGAAACGCCGGTGGGATACGCCAATCTCTGTCGGCTGGTGACGGAAGCGCACCTTGGGCGTGAGGACCGGCGGGACCCGCGGCTCGACTTCGCCTCGCTCGAGGCGCGTCACGAGGGCATCATCGTACTCTCCGGGTGCCGGCGCGGCCTTCTACCGAGCGTCCTCGAGCGCGAGGGGCTCGCCGCGGCGCGGCGGCTCGCGGATCGCTGCCGCGCGGTGTTCGGCCGCGATCGGTTCTTCGTCGAGTTGCAGCGGCACGCCGTGCGAGGCGATCGGGACCTGACGCGCGTGCTGTGCGACGTCGCCGACGCCGCTGGCCTCTCCGTGGTGGCGACGGGCGACGTGCACTACCACCGGCGCGGGGGCCAGCGGCTCCACGATACCATGGTCGCCATCCGGCATCGCACGACGCTGGACGCCTCGCACGACCTGCGCAAGCCCAACAGCGAGTTCTACCTCAGGCCGCCGGGGGAAGCCGCCGCTCGGTTCCGCGACCGCCCCGATGCGATCGCCAATACGGTGGTGATCGCCGAGCGCTGCGCCGCGTTCGACCTGACGCGCGACCTCGGCTACATCTTTCCCGACTTCCGCGGCGCCGAGCGGCGCACCGCGCCGCGGGCTCTCGCCGAGCTCTGCCGTGCGAAGCTCGACCAGCTCTACCCGGCGGGCTCGCCGCATCGTGCCGAAGCGGAGCGTCGACTGGACGAAGAGCTCCGCCTCGTCGCGCACCACGAGCTCTGCGGATTCTTCCTCGTCTATCACGACCTGTTCGAGCTCGCCCGGGAGGTGGCGGCCGACGTCCGCGCCGGCACACGACGCGCCAGCGGGAACCTGCTCCCGGGCCGCGGCCGCGGCTCGTCCGTCTCGTCCATCATCTGCTACTTCCTGGGACTCTCGCACATCGATCCGGTGGCCAACCGGCTGTTCCTCGGCCGGTTCTTGAACGAGACCCTTGCATCGATTCCCGATATCGACCTCGACTTCCCTCGAGAGATCCGGGAAGAGCTGATCCGGCGCGTCTACACGCGGTACGGCGACGAGCACGTGGGGCTCGTCTGCTCGTTCCCCACGTACCGGCTCCGCTCCGCGGTACGGGAGCTTGGCAAGGCCCTTGACCTGCCGATGGGCGAGCTGGAACAGGTGGCAAAGCTCGCCCAGCACCACTCCGCTCGGGGTCTCCGGGACGAGCTCCACACGCTTCCCGGCTTCGCCGGCAAGGTCGATGCCCCCCTCTGGCGCGAGCTGTGCGAGCTCGCCGAGGAGATCGCCGGGCTCCCGCGCCACATCTCCCAACACGTGGGGGGGATGGTCATCTCGAGCCGCCCTCTCGTGGAGCTCGTTCCCCTCGAGCGCTCTGCCATGCCCGACCGCGTCGTCTGCCAGTGGGACAAGGATTCCTGCGACGACGCGCGATTCATCAAGATCGACTTTCTCGCCCTGGGGATGCTCTCGCTCGTCGAGGAGTGCGTCGAGCTCATCGCCCGCAAGGAAGGCGTGCCGCCCGACCTTTCGCGCATCGATTTCGAGGATGAGGCGGTCTTCGACCAAATCTGCGCCGGCGATACCGTGGGGCTCTTCCAGATCGAGAGCCGCGCTCAGATCCAGATGATCCGCCGTACACGCCCGCGTAACCTCGAGGACCTCGCCGTCGAGGTGGCGATCGTGCGACCGGGCCCCATCGTAGGCGGCGCGGTGAATCCGTACGTGCGCCGGCGTGAGGCTCAGCGCCACGCGCGGGAACGCCGTGAGCCCTACACGCCCCCGGTCGACCACCCCCTCCTCCGAGAGCCGCTCACCGACACCCTCGGCGTCATCGTCTATCAAGACCAGGTACTCCAGGTGTGCCAGGCACTCGCGGGGTTCACCGCCGGCCAGGCGGAAGCGCTCCGGCGTGCGATGAGCCGGCGGCGCTCCCGAGAGTTGATGGAAGGGTTCGGCAAGGACTTTCTGGACGGTGCCCGCGCCCGCGGCGTGTCCGCAGCAACCGCCCGGAAAGTATTCGAGCAGGTCGTGGCCTTCAGCGAGTTCGGGTTCCCCAAGTCGCATGCCGCCGCGTTCGGCCTTCTGGCGTATCAGTCGGCATGGCTCCGGCATTACCACCCGACCGAGTACTACTCGGCGCTCTTCAACAACCAACCGATGGGGTTCTACTCGCTGGACGCGCTGGGGCGCGACGCGGGCCGTCACGGGGTCGAGGTCCGGCTTCCGGACATCAACGGCAGCGACGTCTACTGCACGGTCGAGAGCGGCGCTTTACGCGTCGGACTGGGGTTCGTCCGAGATTGGGGGTGGGACGTCGCGGAAGAGGTCGTGGTCGAGCGGGAGCGAAACGGGCCCTTCGTCAGCCTCGCCGACCACGTGCGCCGTGCACCGCCCAAGCTCTCACGCGACGCCATCGAGAATCTGGTCTGGGTCGGCGGCTGCGACGCGTTCGGGCTCACCCGCCGCGAGCTCCTCTGGCAGGTGGGCCTGTGGCTCCCGCCCAAGACGGAACCCGCCCACGACCACCGAATGCGCCGCCAGCTCGAGCTGCCGCTCAATCATCCGTACGAAACTATCCGCTTCGGTGACGTAGGGGCGGACGAGCGGCTGGTCGCGGAATACCAGGTGCTCGGGTTCGCGGCGGGCAGCCATCCGTTCTCCCTGCTGCGGGACGCGTTACCGTCCGGTATCGTCCGGAGCGACCACTTGGGCGAGCTGGCGCACGGCGCCGAGGTGGCGGTGGCGGGGCTCGTCGTGGCCCGGCAACGCCCCGAGACAGCGCGTGGGTACACCTTCGTGCTGATGGAGGACGAGGCCGGAATGATCAATGCCATCGTCCGCCCGAAGGTGTTCGAGCGGGACCGCATCGCGATCCGTGGCGAGCCATTCCTCTGGATTGTCGGGACGCTCGCGAAGGACGACGGGACACTCAACATCATTGCGGAGGAAGTGCGAGCGCTGGAGCTCGGACGGACAGGCGGTCAGGCGGCCGGGCGGTCCGCGGGGGCCCGCGCACTCATGACCGCCCAACCTGTTCGCCCGACCGCCTTTCTCAAGAATCTCCGCCGCAACGCTCCCGACTCGAAGAACTGGGGGTGATCACGCCGGCACCACGAGCCCTCGCATCTCCAAGATCCGCTCGACGGCCTCCCCGATCTTGTTGTTGGGGGTCGAAGCTCCGGCCGTGATGCCGATCGTTCGGGGTCCGTCCCCCAACCACCCCTCGTGAGCGACTTCCTCCTGCGTGTCCACCGGCTTGTGGCGAATCACCTCCGTCGTCGGCTCGATGCACGACGCGTCCGCTATGTGGTAGGTGGTCACGCGTTTTGCGCAGATCTTGGCGAGGTGGTTGGTGTTGCTGGAGTTGTAACCACCGATGACGATCATCACATCCAGCGGTTCCCGGATCAGCTCCTCGATCGCGTCCTGCCGCTCTTGCGTTGCCGAGCAGATCGTATCGAAGGTGCGGAAGTGCTCCTCAAGGTGGTCGACCCCATAGCGTTCGGCGAGGGCGCGCCCGACCCGCTCACCGATCGCCAGGGACTCCGACGCGAGCATCGTCGTCTGGTTGGCAACGCCGACCCGGACGAGGTCGCGCGTGAAGTCGAATCCGTCCGACACCTTGTGCCGGAAGGTCTGCTCCATGGCCGAGGCGTCCGGCCGGCCCACGATGAAGCGACAGAGCAGCTCCGTCTCCTCCATGTCCCGCACGATGAGATACCTACCGCCGTCGTACTTGCTCACCTGACTGACGGTCGCCTTCGTCTCCTCATGAAAGTCCTTGCCGTGCACGATGGCGGTATAGCCGTCCTTCGCGTACCGCTCCACGCGCTTCCACACGTTGAGCACCGACCCGCACGTCGTGTCCACCAGCACACACCCCAGGGCCCGCAGGCGTGTGAAGTCGGCCACCCGGACCCCGAACGCCGGAATGATCACGACGTCGTCGGACGTCACGCCCGCGAAATCGAACTGCCCCTCCGGTCCGGGCCCCAGAATGGTGATCCCCATGCCCTCGAGTCGGGCGTTGACGTGTGGGTTGTGAATGATCTCGCCGACGAGAAAGAGCCGCTTGTCCGGGAACTTGGTACGACTCTCGTACGCGTATTCGACCGCGCGGTCCACCCCGTAGCAAAAACCGAACTCCTTCGCGAGGCGGAAGGTGAGATCGCCGACCGCCAACAGGTCGCCCTGCTGTCGGACGCGCTCCACGAGCTGGCTGTGGTAGTCATCGGCAAGGGTCCCGGCGATCGCCTGCTTGAGCCCGAAGCCCTTGCGGAAATACCGATCACTCATGACGACCAATGTAACCGGAGGACGCCGACGGACGCGACCTCACGGTGTGGTCGTGTCGCTCGTGTCCACTACCGTTGCCGCCAGGGCGCATTCGGCCTCCGGCACTGGCGTCACGGGAACGTCGGTAAACGCGGCGGAGAGGCCGATGCGGACTCTGCTGCTGACTTCGACGAGCTGACCGGCGAACCGCCCGCTCACGCGGCCGGAACCGACGGCCGTGAGCTCGATGTCTCCGGAAATCGCGTGCAGCCCCTGCGTCTCGGGATCGCCGATCAGTTGCACGCCGACCTGCGCCGCGGGGGGGTGCGGCAGCCCTTGCACGACGGACCGCACGGCGAAGGACCCCACCGCCTCGGAGTCGGCGAACTGCACCAAGATTATGAGGCCGATGGCGGCATCATCGACCACAACGTGGACGATCGCCGGCGAGGTGCACCGGCCGGCGCGCGCCGGCCACGCGCCGTTTACCGAGATTTCTCCCGCGCTCCGCACCGCCAGGTAACCGGGCGGGGCCGCCGGTTCGGCGGGTGGATCGGGGTCGACCGGCGGTGCCGGCAGCGCGGCGCTATCCGGCGCCGCAGCATCGCTGTCCTCAGGAGGTGATCCTCCCCCACAGGCGAGAAGCGCCGCGAGGAGCGCCCCGGCGAGACGCCGCACAGTGGGACTCACCGCTGCGACCCCAAGTCCGCTTGCACCTGCCGGCGCGCGTCCTCCGCCGTGAGCCGGAACGGCTCGAGCAGACCACGAAGCCCGGCAGGCAGCGGGCGTGGACGCATTTCGGAGCGATCGGTGCATACCAGCACCTCGTGTCCCGCGGCCGCCAGCTCGCGCGCGCCCATGTGAAACACATCGAAGTTGATCGTGATGGAGCTGGTGCCGAACCGCGTGAAGTACGCGGCTACCCGGAGACGGTCATCCAGACGCGTTGGGTACTTGAAGTCTGCCTCGAGATGTGCGCGCGGGAGCCAGATATTGTACCGGTCGAACACTTCACCGTAGGGCACGCCCGCGGCACGGAACAGCTCCGTCTCGGCGATCTCGAAAAAGCGGACGTAGGCGCCGTAGAAGATGATGCCCGCATAGTCCACGTCGGACCACCGGACGTACTCGTCGATCACGAACGGCTGGGACGTCATGCTGCGGGAAGCTAGGGGGCGGCCGGGGCGTCCGAAAGTGACCGCGCACAGGGCGTCTGACTGCGGCCCGCCGTCGGGACGAGATCAGGAGCGGCCGGATCGGGGTCCGCGACTCTCGGGACGGAGCCCGTAGTCCCTCAGGCGCCGCCACAGCGTCGTACGAGAGATGCCCAGACACCGGGCGCTTTCCGTGAGCTTCCAGCCCGTCGCCTCGAGGGTTCCAAGGATGGCGCGACGCTCCTGTTCGGCGAGTGTACTGCGCTGCGGCTTGGACGCGGAGAGATACACCGCTTGCCCCACCTTGCGCCCGGAGTTCCACAGCGGCCTGACCCTCGCGCCGAGTTTCGCGAGCACCGGGAGCAGCCCACCGTTCTCGTCCTCCACGGCGAGCGCCTCGATCGCCGACCGGGCCTCAGGATTGGCATAGAGCAGCTCACCGTCGGCGTCGAAGACCGCAACGCCCTCATGGAGCTGCTCCAGCACTGCGTGCGCGACGGCGGAGAAAAGCGACATAGCGATTGCTCGTTGGACTTCTTGATCCTCAGGAGGTACTACGCCTCAATCCGGTCCGGGTTTCAGCGGCACCGTCAGTGGCCGTACGACCCGACCTCGACCAGGCCTCGCCACCGGGGCGCCCTGAATGTTGTCTCCCGCTCGCTGACTATGTGGCCAGCCCAAGGCCCCCCGGTCGCGGGGCGGGCCGTTCTGCGTTATCTTGGCCGAACGGACAAGACATCGAGGCGCCACGTATGGTAGGCAATCGAAAAACCTCCCAAGACACCATCATGGCGGCGGCGCGGACCGCCATCCGCGACCGGGGTGCCGGGAACGTGAGCGTGGATCTCGTGGCGAAGGAGGCCGGCTGCGCCAAAGGGTTGGTGCACTATCACTTCAAGACGAAGCGGGGGCTCTTCGAAGCGGTCGCTCAAGACATCGCCGCGCGCCGGAACGAGGCCTGGAAGGACGCCTTCGACGCTCCATCCCCGGGGGTCGTCATCGATCAAACGTGGCGGTTGCTGACCGAAGAGTCAGCGGAGGGGGTGACTCGTGCCTGGACCTCGTTGGTCGGCGGTGGGGCGGGCATACCTGACCAGACGATCAGGGACTGTGTCGCCCAGTTCGCGCGCGGGCTCGGGGACGCCGCGAGCGGACTGTTGAGGCGCTTGGGCACGGAACCGTCGGTGCCGCCGCAAGAGATCGGCTGGCTTCTGGCCGCGGTGGTGGACGGAATGGGACTCCAGCTGTTGGCGGGAGCCGACATCGGCGAACTCGAGGGGGCTTACGCGGCCATGTGGCTTGGCATCCTCTCCCTCGGCGCGCCCACGGGCTAAGCGGTCAGCGGGGCCGGCCGCGGCGCCTTCGCTGCTCTCTGGGCAGCTGCGCGAGAGACTGTCGGAGCTCGTCCAATGACGCGGCGCGAGCCACTTCCCGTTTCCCGCGCACGACGCTGAACCGGATGGGGCGTCCGACGTTCGGGAGATCCCGCTCCCGCAGACGGCGCGCCTGCTTCTCCCGTAGGCGGATCCGCACGATTCCCTCGCCGCCTTCGACATCATAGCGCAGCGGCACGCGGTCACCCAGCACGGGGGCCGACGTGGGGAAGGCATCCAACGCGGCGCGCTCTCCCTCAGGCACCAGCGCGGCTGGATCGAGAGCGATACGCACCTGTCGGAAGTCTTCCAGACTCTCGACGGCGTCGAGCCGCTGCCGCACGATCCGATGAACCGTCTCCGGCGATCCCGCGTCGAGCGTGCCGCCCGATCGGCGCCAGTACTCGTTGAGGCGCGCCGCCGCGCGGGCGACCGCCCCCTGGTCCGGATGGTCGGTGAGACCCTCGATGATCGCACGGGCAAGCGCCTCCCGTGCCGGCGCGGCGAGGTCCGCCGGGAACCGGCCGGTGAGGGGACGGTGCTCGCGCTCCAAGACGTACCCGAAGTACTCGGTGTCGCGCAGCACGACGAGCCCCGCGCGCTTCTTGTTGCGGCGGAACTCGACCGTGGGACGGCCGCGCACCGCGAAACGCTGGATGAGGCGAAACGGGATGCCGGTCCCTTCCATGGAGCCTCGCGGCACACCGAAGCGATCGGCGAAATACCGGGTGGTTCCCGCGACGGCGCCCCGCGGACTGCACACCGAGGCCGCCGACAGCCTGACACGCTCGCCGTCCGCCGTCTCACCTTCGATCGCGAGGTCGAACGGCATGACGCGCGCGACGAGCGCCCGGAAGCGATCCAGCACCGCGCTGCTCGCCAACGGGAGCTCACGCGGGAGCGGCACCTCCAGCGTGCGGTACACCGAGGCCATGCCCAACGCCACGTCCTCGATCGCCTTGAGCGGCACCCCTCGATCTTCAGACCATCGCTCGATCTCGTCGTGGAACAGGTGGCGCGGGAGACCGTAGACCTCGCCGAGGTACCCGTAGTGGTTCAACGCCTCTGCATAGATGTTGTACGCGGTGAGGTGATCGCTTCCGTGCACGATCAGCCCGCTCAGATCGCTCTCCTCCCGCGTCATGCGGTGCAGGGAGTCGATGTTCGATGCGACGGCGACGTACGGCACGAGGTCGTCATCCGCGTGGACCAACAGCTCGCCCCACGGGCGGTCCACCGGCATCGCCTCCACGTCTCGCCCATACGCCGTGAGCCGGCCGTGCTCGACGATGCCGCGCGTCACCAGTCGCCGCACCGCGGCCGCGTAGGCCCGCCGGTCGAGCGGCACGGGCAGCTCCAAGTCGCTCAGGTCCACCCCGATCGCCGCCGCCGTGAGCGCGACCCGCTCGGAGTCACCCCCGAGCTGGAACTCCGGCGGTACGGGCCGGAGCGAGGCGAAATCGATGCTGCGATCCGTGAGCAGGTACACCTCGCCGTTCTGCACCCGCCCGTGCACCCGACCCGCCATCTGCAGGATCTCGTTCGGACCCAGGTACTGCCGGCTCAGCACGTTCCGGCCGCGCGTCACCATGTTCTTGTAGCACGCGTCGTAGATCACCACGGTGTCCAGTCCCTGGATGTTGAGCGCCGACTGACCCGCCTGGGTCATCACCAACACGAACGGCTTCTCGGCCGTCCCGTCGAGGAACGGCCGGATCACCCGGATCGGTTCGCCGCCGTGATAGAACGCCGCGTTGAGGCGCGTCCAGCGGTCGGACAGCTCGGCCGCCGTCTGCTCGACCTCCGCACGGGTCGGCACGAACACCGCCACCCCCCGCTTGTCCTGCATCACTCGGCGGATGAAGCGATCACTGAGAAACTCCCGAGGTCCCTGCACCCGCGTGTCGACGCGCGCGGCGAGCGCGGGGTCGAACGCTGAGCTCTCGAGCACCTCCGCAGAGTCGAGATAGCGCGCGTAAAAGGAGGGGTCTACGGTGGCGGAGAGCCAGATGAATCGGCAGCCGACGCGCTTCCCCAACGCGAGGCACAGCTCAAGTTCCGCCGACGTCTGGTGGATCTCGTCCGCGACCAGTGTGTCTTGCCGGTCAATCAGATCATCCTGAAACCAGCGTCGGGCGATGCCGGTCGTGACGATCACGACGTTCCACGTGGGGGTCTCGGGCGTCGCTTCACGCTCGCGGTTCACCACCCCGACGGCAAGCGGCGCCCGTAGGATCTCTTCGGCGATCGGCCGGATCGCCAGCGTCTTGCCCGTCCCCGTACCGGCGACGATCCCGAAGCCCAGCCGGCGTCGCGCCAGCTCGCGGATCTCCTCCCCGTGCTCACGCTCCAAGACCGTGGCGATCCTGAGGCGCATCGCCAATTCGATCGTCTCGCAGGCGGCACGGGTGGGCGCGATCACGATCACCCGCCCGGTGGGCGGCTCGGCGCGCCGATACGCCTCGCGATCCGGCGGTAGATAGTGATCGCGGATGTGGTGTTGGCCACTCATGGCACGCTGAAGGTAGCCCGGGACGGTAGTCCGCCCCGGCTCGGGCGCCTCCCCCGGCGCGGAGGACGGGAACGGTGTCTCAATCGCCGAACGAAATCCCCACGTCTCGGGCCGTCGTCACCAGATCCGAGTCGCGCGATACCAGATGCGGGTCGCCCAACGCCGCTTCGATCGGAAGGAACCGGATGTCTGGTGGATCGAGTGCCACCATCTGACCGAACCGCCCCTCCTCCACGGCCCGGACCGCGGCGGCGCCGAAGCGCAGCCCCAAGACCCGGTCGAAAGTGGTCGGCGAGCCTCCGCGCTGCAGGTGCCCGAGCGTCAACGCCCGCGTCTCCTTTCCCGTACGTTCGGCGATCTGCGCGGCGACGACCTCCCCCACGCCCCCCAACTTCTCGAGCGCACCCACCGCACCGGCACGCTTCACCGCGAGCGTTCCGTCCTCGGGCACGGCTCCTTCGGCGACGACCACGATGCTGAAATGCCGGCCGATCGCCTCCCGCTCGCGCACCTTGTCGCACACGCGCTCGATGTCGAACGGGAACTCGGGAATGAGGATGACATCGGCGCCGCCCGCTACACCCGAGCTGAGCGCGATCCATCCGGCATATCGTCCCATTACCTCCACCACCATGACCCGCTCGTGCGCCTCGGCCGTCGAGTGGATCTTGTCGATCGCGTCCGTCGCGGTCTGGACCGCCGTGTCGAACCCGAAGGTGACGACCGTGCCACCCACGTCGTTGTCGATCGTCTTCGGCACGCCGACGAGGGGAATCCCCTTCTTCCAAAGGTCGAGCCCGATCCGCAGCGTCCCGTCGCCGCCCACCGCGATCAACGCGTCGAGGCCGAGGCGTCGGAACTCCGCTACGAGCTCATCCGAGCGGTCCTCCTCGCGCCATTCGCCGTCGGTCCCGAGCAGCGGCCAGCGAAACGGATTCCCCCGATTCGTGGTCCCGAGGATCGTCCCGCCCAGGTGCGTGATGCCGCGAACCCTCTCGCGGTCGAGCGGAATCATCCGCGCGACACGCAGCAGACCGCCGAAACCGCGGCCGACGCCCAGCACCTCCCACCCGCGGTTGATCGCCGACAGCACGACCGCCCGGATCACGGCGTTGAGCCCCGGGGCGTCGCCCCCACCGGTCGCAATCGCGATGCGCATCGTTGCTACCCGCCGGCTCGCTCCTCGATCAAGCGGAGCACCTCGCCTGGGGAAGCGTGCCGCCCCAGCGCGAGCTTGGAGAAGACCAACTCACCGTCCACCGTGACCTCGAAGGCCCCGCCGGACGCCTCGATCAGGCGCACGTCGGCGTCGGGATAGCGCATCTCGATCTCGGCCGCCAGTCCGACGGCCCGCGGCTCGTAGTTTCAAACGACGCAATACTGGATACCGACTCGCATCTCGAGTGACTCCCCCTGTCCAATGCGCGAAATGTAATGGCGGCCCTCACCGGGGCGCCAACAGACCTCCTCACGGTGGGCCACCCCTGACCGGTCGGCCAGTGAGGCGGCCGGTGCACGCCCCGCAAGCGCCGGTATTTGCAAGTTTGCCAGCCATATACGACATTACCGCCGCTCTCGTTCCCCTGCACATCTGACACACGATACGGGGTTGTCGGGTGTGGTGAAACTGCCCACCATGCGCGGTGCATCAACGGTGGTTCGCCTGGCGGTGGCGCTGGGCGGGCTGGTGTTCTTTCTCTACGCTTTCGCGGAGCTGCTCGGCCGCCCCGGGCTCAGGGGCGGCGCGTTCGCACTCGAGCTCCTGGTCCTCGGGACCGCCGCGGCCCTGAGCCGGCGCTTCGGCGTCGAGCTGCCGGGCAAGGGGTTCGCCTCCTTCGTCCTGGGGGTCGTACTCGCGGCGTTGCTCCTGCGGGGCTGGCAGTTCGCGGTCATCGTGGGTGGCCTGGGGCTCGCGGCCGGAGAGCTGATGTTCCGCCGCCTCCGGCCGATCGAGGTGCTGGGTCACGCCGGCCACGTCTGCTTCGGCACGGGCGTGGTCGGCGCGCTGTACGAGTCGCTCGGCGGCATCACAGGCGGCAATGCGGTCTCGCTCGCCAATCTCGAGCCGCTCGCGCTCGGCATCCTGGGACTCCCGGTGTTCATTAACGCCACGTTCTACCTCGAGTTGGCGCTCGCCGGCGCCCTGGCGGCCCGCAACCTCCCGCTCGCCATCCGGTGGGAGGCACTAGTGACCGCGCTCGGGGTCGGGATGGCGCTGGCGTGGACGAAGCTCGTGCGTGCCTCCTTGAGCACTGCGGACACCCTCGTCCTGGCGGCGCTGCTGCTGGCCGGCGGTTGGCTCCTCTACTGGCTCGTGCGCACGGCGGTCCGCGCGGACGAGCTGGCGCTCGTGCGCGACGTCGCTGACGCGGTGGCCACCGAGGTCAGCATCGAGCGGAGCTTCGCCCGGATTCAGGATCTGACCGGCCAGCTCGTGCGCTGGGAGAACATGGGCTTCGCGCGCTACGACGAGGACCGCCACGAGCTGGAGCTCCTGGCCGATACCGCGACGAGCGACCGGCTGCGGCTCGACGCCGACGCCGGGCTCACGGGCGAGGCGATCCGCAGTGGCGCGCCGGCCGTCGCCAACGCGACGAGCAGCACCTCACTGGTGTTGCCGGAGGGAGAGAGACCGGGCTCCGAGGTGCTGGTGCCGCTTCATCACGGCGGCCGATTGGTGGGGCTCTGGAGCGTCCGGCATTCGAACGCGGCGATGTATCGCGAGGCGGACGCCGAGTTGCTCAATCTGCTCGCCCCGCAGCTCGCCCTTTCGATCGTGCTGAGCGCCCGGATGAGCCCGATGGCACAGTCATCCGATCGCGCGGCATCCACGGTGGGCCGGCTCAGCACGGCGAGCAGCGCGATCCGCGGCGCTGCGGACCTGGTGGCGGAGAGCGCGTCGCGCGCCGAGACCGAGGCGCAACGGGCCGCCGAACGGGTGGAGGGCGCGGTCAAGGCCCTCGAGCAGCTCGCGACCGGCATCGAGGATGCGATCCGCACCTCGGTCGATGTGGGGGAGGCGAGCCGCAGCACGTCAGAGACCGCCGTCGGGGTCCGGGACGCGAGCAGCGCGGCCGCGGAGCGGATTGGTCATCTGGTGGCGACGATCGAGACAGGGGCCGCCGAGGTGGGCCGCCTGCGGGAGGCGGCAGAGGGAGTTGAGCGCTTCGCCGACACGATCGCTCAGATCGCGAACCAGACCAACCTGCTGGCGCTGAACGCGACAATCGAGGCGGCACGAACGGGGGTGCACGGCAAGGGATTCGCGGTCGTCGCCGACGAGGTGCGCAAGTTGGCCGAGGAGAGTGGGCGGGCGGCGCACGAAATGGGTCGTGGGGCCCAGGAGACCCGGCGCGTGATCGATCGCGCCGCGCGGCTCCTCGAAGAGTTGAGCGATCAGCTGAGCGAGCTCGGGGAGGCGTCGGCTCGATGGGGAGACGAGCTCGGCGAGGTCGTCCGGGCCGCCGATGCGGCCCGGGTGGCCGGCGACCGGATGACCGCCATCCCCCGCCACAACCGCGACGTCGCCGAGGAGGCTCGCCGCCTCCTCGCCGAGGCCCGAGCATCGGCCGCGGCGTCGGCCAAGGAGGCGGCGGAGGTGGCCCGCGCCGCCCACCAGCAAGTCCGGGCGATCGAACAGCTCGCCAAGGGCACCGGGGAGCTCACGGTGCTCGCCGGAGAGCTCTCGGAGGGAACCCGCTTCCTGCGGGGTGAAGTGTGAGCCAGAACCCATTGTGAGCCACGTCGTGGCCCGCTTGACCGTGCCCCTTAGATTGCAGGATGCTATGAATACGCCACTGCAGTCCGCCAGCCGCGTTGCGGCCCTGACGCTCGCCGCCGCCCTCCTCGCTGTCACCGCCCAGGCGCAATCGGGCAACGGCGGGCAGGTGGAGCTCGGCGCCTTCGGGACGTTCACCAAGTACGATCCAGCCAGCGTCGGCCTGCGCGATGAGTTCGGCGCCGGGGGACGGCTGGCGTTCTTTCTGAGCCGAGTCTTCTCGATCGAAGCCAATGGCGACTATACGACGACGGACTCCAGTGTCGTCGGCGGATCGGCGAATGTGGCGCGAATCGGCGGGACCGTCCTGGCACATGCCCGCGTGGCGCCCTGGAGCACGTTCTATATCGGCGCGGGCTACGAGCGCCTGTTCTATCGGGGCGCGATCAACGCCGAGGACAACGGAGCCCACCTCGTGCTGGGCGACCGTATCTCGCTCGGAGGACGCGCCGCCCTGCGCATCGAGGGTCGCGCAGCCTACTTCCCAAGCTCCCCGCTGCAGGCGGTGAATGACAACGTCTTCAACTTCGGGGGGAGTGTCGGGCTCTCCATCTTCGCCTTCGGCGGCCCGCGCCGGGATGCGGACGGGGACCGGGTGGTGGATGCCCGCGACCAGTGCCCCGATACCCCGCGCGGCGTGATGGTCAACGCCGTCGGCTGCCCGACGGACGCCGATCTCGACGGGGTGTTTGACGGCCCGGACCAGTGTCCCGACACGCCCGCCGGTGCGACCGTCAACACCGCCGGCTGCCCGGCGGACGCCGATCAGGACGGGATCTTCGACGGGCTCGACCAGTGCCCGGACACGCCGCTCGGCGCCCTCGTAACGTCGACCGGCTGCCCGGTGGACGGTGACGAAGATGGCGTCTTCGACGGCCTCGACCAATGCCCCGATACGCCCCGCGGCGCAACCGTCGACGGCACCGGCTGCCCGCGAGACTCGGATGGTGACGGGGTGTTCGACGGCGTCGACCAGTGCCCCAACACGCCCCTTGGCGCAAGCGTCGGCCCCAACGGGTGCTCCAACGACGACGACGGCGACGGGGTCAACAACGCCCTCGACCAGTGCCCGGCGACTCCGCGCGGCGTACAGGTCGACCAGACGGGCTGCCCGCCGGATATCGATTTCGACGGCGTCCCGAACTCGCTGGACCAGTGCCCTGCGACGCCGCGCGGCGTCGAAGTGGATGAGCGCGGCTGCCCGCTGGAGCGCGACGGCGACAACGACGGCGTGCCGGATAGCCGCGATCGCTGCCCGAACACCGCTCCCGGTCAGACGGTGGACGCCGTGGGCTGCCCGATCCTCTTTGTGGTCGAGGAGGGCAGGGCCCGTCCGTTGATTCTCCAGGGCGTCAACTTCGAGCTGAACCGCTCGAACCTCACGCCGGAGTCGTTCCGCACTCTGGACGACGTCGCCGAGTCCTTGATCGCGAACGCCGAGGTGCGGATCGAAGTGGCAGGACACACGGATTCGACCGGTCCGCGGACTCTGAACATGCGGTTGTCGCAGGCGCGCGCCCAGGCCGTGAAGGCCTACCTCGCGCAGCGGGGCGTCGACCCGTCCCGGATGGTGGCGCAAGGGTATGGTCCCGACCGGCCCATCGCGACGAACACGACCGCCGAAGGCCGAGCGCAAAACCGGCGGGTGGAGCTGCACCTCATCGGCGAGGGCCGCTAGGGACTGGCGCCCCGCCCAGTTCGGCGGTATAACCAGGCGGCGGGCGCGATCGGATCGGTCGCACCCGCCGTCACGCCCCGAGCCCCGCGCGCGCAATTGTGACGCGAGGCACACCCCGGGAGAGGGGCGTGACGCAACATTGAGGGAGCCCCGTGGTGCACTCCACACGGGGCTGTCTTGTCCCTTGGAGGTCTTGGCACACGTGGTCATGCAGCCGATGGAGCCGACTCGAGCGCGGCGCCGGGCCAGCACCGGCGGGGCCGGCGCGCCCGCGCCGCGATCGGCCGGCCGGCCCGCGACCCCGTGCCACGGTATCGCTCGATCTCGCGCCGTCTTCCTATGAGCCCCCGCCGGTCCGTCTCTCTCACCGCGGTCTTCGCGGCGGTCCTCGCTACCCCTGCGGCGGGCCAAACGGCGTCGTCCGGTGCTTCACGGCCGCCGTTCCATCATGATGCCGCCGTGCCGGACTATGCGGCGGCCATCAGACGGCTGGACTCCATCCTCGTCAGCATTCCCGCGCCGCCGCTGGACGATGCGTATCGCGTGGCGCTGCATCATGACGCCACCGTGCCCGACTACTTCGCGTCGCTGCGCCCCGAACGGGGACGGGTGATCGCCATTCCGCCCCCGCCCCGCGGCGGGGTGCCGGCCGTGGTGCGCGGGCTCTACGCCAACGCCTGGGTGTTCGGGTCGGACCGGTTCTACGACCTCGTGCGCCTCGCCGATACGACCGAGGTCAACGCGCTGGTGATCGACGTGAAGGATGCGACGGGCTATCTCACGTACCGATCGGCGGTCCCCACGGCGCAGCAGATCGGCGCGAACCGGCTCGTCCGGGCCAAGGACGCCCGCCAACGGCTCGAGATGCTCCGCGCCCGCGGCATCCACCCCATTGCGAGGATCGTGGTGGCGCGCGACCCCCTGCTCGCCCGTGGCAAACCCGACTGGGCGGTCCACGACGTGAACGGCGGCTTGTGGCGCGATGGGCTGGGGGAGGCGTGGGTTGACGCATACCACGACTCGGTATGGGTGTACGCGGCCGAGATTGCCGCGGAGGCCGTGCTCATGGGGTTCGAGGAAGTGCAGTTCGACTACTTGCGGTTCCCTGATGAACCGCCCCATCGGTTGAGCCGGGCGGTGTTCCCGGCAAAGCGCGCCGAGGAGAGCCGGCGCGGGGCTATCCGCCGCAACGTGGCGCTCCTGCGGGACCGGGTGAAGTCCCTGGGCGTGCCGTTCACGCTCGACATCTTCGGGCTGACGACGAGCGCCGACGGCGACCTCGGCATCGGCCAGAACTGGGACGACCTCGTGCAACTGGCCGACGTCGTCCTACCGATGGTCTATCCCAGCCATTACGGTCGCGGCGCATACGGCATCGCGCACCCCAATGCGGAGCCCTACCGCACGGTTCGCCGCGCCCTGGAAGAGGGGATCGCGCGGTCGCGGAGTCACCGTAACCCCGCCCAGATCCGCCCGTATCTCCAGTCGTTCTCGATCTTCGGTGTGCGGTACTCGGCGGCCGAGGTGCGTGCGCAGATCCAGGCCGTGGAGGACGTCGGGCTCACCGACTGGATCCTGTGGAACGCCCGCGGGGTCTACCCCGCCGCGGCCTTCCGGACGGACGGGCTCGCGGGCCGGGCGGCCGTTGTGGATGGGAGCTCGGGCTCGGGCCAGCCCTGACATCCGCGATTGGGAGGTTGCAGGCCGATAGCCGGCAGCCGCTGTCGGGACGTCACCTCAGACGCCGGCCGGTTGGACTGCGGGCTCGGGCTCCCATGCGGTGATGTAGCCCGCGATGGCGCTGGCGGCGGTCGTATAGGGGCTCGCGAGATAGAGTTGGCCAGGACCCGAACGGCCCGGAAAGTTCCGGTTGATGGCGCTGATGGTGACGGTGTCGCGGTCGTAGGAGACGCCGGGCCCGGCGTTGATGCACGCCCCGCAGCTCGGCTCGATGAATTCGGCCCCCACCCGCGCGAAGATGTCGAGGTACCCCATCTTCTCACAATACCGCTTCACCGCTTGCGATCCGGACTGCACGTAGCACAACACATCGGCGTGCACGCGCTCGCCCTTGTCGAGGGCGTGCCGGAACACCGCAGCATACATGTCCATATCCGATTTCTTGCCTGCGGTACACGACCCGGCGTACGCGATATCGATCCTCACCCGTCCGCCCAACGCCGCGATCTCCATGCCGTTGCCCGGATCGCCTGGCAACGCGACCAGCGGCGTGAGCGCACTCGCATCCAACTCGATCACCTGCTCCCACGACGCGCCCTCGTCCGAGAAGAGACCGTCCAACATGGCACGCACGGCGCCGCGATCCAGGCCGCGCTCCCGCTCGAGGTACTCCACGACCCGCTCGTCCGGCCGAACGATGCCCGTGAACGCCCCCACCTCCGCCGCCATGTTCGTCATCGTGGCGCGTTCATCCACCGACAGCGCCTCGACGGCTTCGCCCGCGTACTCCACGATCTTCCCGATCGCGTGGCCGTCGCGCACATACGGCTGCCGCAGGATGTGCAGCATGAAATCCTTAGCGGTGATCCCCGGAGGCTTGGCACCCCGCACCCGAATCAGCACCGACGGCGGCACGTTGATCCGCACATCCTTCGTGAGCCAGGAGTTGAAAATCGCCGTGGTCCCCACGCCGAACGCCACAGAGCCGACGGCCCCAGCGTGCGGAGTATGCGAGTCGCTGCCGATGATGAGATGGCCGGGAAGCGCGTGCTGCTCGAGGATCTTGGAATGGCAGATCGCTTCGGAGCCGGTGGGGATCCCCATGTGACCCTTGCCGGGAAGCTCGCCGTAGAGCGTGACTCCCTGCTGCGCGGCGAACTCCTCCTGTTTCGCCTTGAGCTCGAGGGCCACGTCCAACAGGCCCTGCGCCTTGCGCTCCTCCGTCATGGCGAGCTCGAGAAACGTGAGGTGATCGCGGAAGAGGAAGACGGACGCTGGATCGACGATCTTCTCGTCCGCGCCGACGAGGTCGCGCCAGAAAATCGCCGCCATGGGCGTCACGTACTCGTGACTGAAGCGAATGTCCGTTCGGACGAATCCTTCGTCCCCTGGCTGGACGTACGGGACCCCCACCCGGTCCCGCGCGAGATCGGTCACCCACTGTCGCGCGAGGACCTTCTCGGCCAGGGTCATCGGCCGCCGGCCCGTCGTCACTCGCGGCACCGTCACCTTGCCCTGCAGCCGCGCCACGTTGTATTGAAAGAGCCCCCCGTGCTCGATGATGCCCCGCGTGATCTCACCCTCACCGTCCGTAAATTCGCGGAGCGGGATGTCCTGCCCATGCCGGAGTCGATCGATCAGCGAAAAGTCGGTGCTCGTCAGGATCCCGAGGTTCTGACAATTCTCCCGATAGATGCGCTCGATGTTCTCGGCGATGACGAGGCGGACCCCGGCGCACCGCTCCGCATAGGGAGACTGCTCGCGAGACGATCCTTTTCCCCGGCGCTTGCCGCTAACGGAACACGCGAAACCGCCGGCCTTGACGCTTCCCCGCGTGATCGGAAACTCGTCGCCAGCCTTCAGTCCGAGATACGGGAATTCCCCGAGCGTTTCGTCATAGTAGTAGCAGATATAGGCGGGGGTGATCTCATCCGTGGAGATGTTGTCGCGCAGAGACGCCGCGGACGGCCAGGCGAGATCCTCCCCGGCCAGCTGCCGCCGGATCAGTTCGGGGTCGTCCACGAGGAACAACACCCGTCCATCGAACCGCACCCTGTCCGGGCGCCGCTCGAGGGGCCGCCGCTTCAGGCTCTCGATCATGGTCGGACGAAAGTTCGCCGCTCCGCTTTCGGCAGGCAAGCGACCGTGTACAATATGGTCAAGCCTGACAAACGGTTAGCATGATACGCCACCCGCGCCGGGCGCCCCTCACGGCTGCGCTCGCCATATTGTCCGTCCTGCTGGGGCCGGCAGCGCCCGGGCTCCCTGCCCAGGCAGTCCCACCCACGCTCTTCGAGACCACGGGACGCTTCGCCGCTCCCGACCTCCGCGAGAGCTCCGGCGTGGCCGTGAGCCGCCGCCATCCGGGGCTCCTCTGGACCCACAACGACTCCGCGAACGAGCCGTTCCTGTTCGCCACCGACCTGAGCGGCGCCCACCTCGGCACGTATCGCGTCCGCGGGGTCCCCCTGCGGGATTGGGAGGACCTCGCCGCCGGCCCCTGCCCCGACCTGAAGGGTGCCTGCCTCTATATCGGCGACACTGGCGACAATCGCGAGCGCCGGGTAACCGTCGCGATCTATGTCCTCCCTGAGCCCGACCCACCGCCCCGGGACCGCAGCCCCGTCCAGCTGCCGGCCAGGCCGCTCATCGTCACCCTGCCGGGTGGTCCCCAGGACGTAGAGGCGCTTGCCATCCGGCCGAACGGGGAGCTCCTCCTGGTTACCAAGGGGCGTTCGAGCCCGGTGTACGTGTACCGGATCTCGCGGGAGGCGCTGGCGCGTGATTCAGCGACGGCCCGCCTCACCGACACTCTCGACATCGTTCCACAGATGGCCATCGGGCGCATGGTGACGGGTGCCGCGGTCTCGCCGAGCGGTAGACGGCTTGTGGTGCGCACCTATACCGAGCTCGCGTTCTACCGGGTGGGCCGCCGCGGGCGTCTCACGCCCGACGGGCCGCGCTGCTGGCTCGGGCCACGCGAGCCCCAAGGCGAGGCCGTGGACTTCCTCGACGAAGACACCCTCGTCCTGACGAGCGAGGCCTCCGAGGGGCGGCGCGGCACGATCTCGAGAGTCCGCTGCCCCCGAGACGCACCCCCAGGCCCCCGCCGACGCTGAGAAACCGCGCGCCGGTACTGGCCGGAGGCGCGGAATCGAAGTAAGTTCCGCCCCGATTTTCCCACCCCGCGGCGTCAATCAAGGAGTCGGCCCCCTGGAACTGCCTACCAGTCACCGCGTGCCCATCGAGTGGATTCGCCAGCACGCGTGCGCGCCCATCCGTTGGCGAACCGTCACCGAACTTCTGCCGAGGGGCGCCGCAACGCCGCGGGATCTCGAGACCCTGCGGCAGGAAACCCTGGCCTACAAGGGGGTCGTCCAGACCATCCGGAAGCAGAAGGACACGACCGGGCTCTGGGGTGGGAACATCCTCGGCCTGGCGCCGGCGAAGGCGCAGGGGATCAAGGACGTCGGGACCGTGTCGCAATACCGGCACCTCGTGGAACTTGGCGTGCCCGCGGACGAGCGAGCGTACCGCCTGGCCGATCGCATGTTCCATCGCCTCCTCTCTCGCGACGACGACCCGGCGCTCCTGTTCGAGTACCAGAAAGCGGCCAAGGCCAACGCGGCACTCGCACCCTGGGCTCGAGAGTTGATGCGCGAGGCGGGAGCCGCTGCGCTGGCCCATGTGGGCCAGATCGAGGACCCAAGGGTGCGGGGAGCGGCCCATCGCGTCGCCACCAATGTCTCGCAATTCCTGCGGAGCGAACTGTCCGAGAAGCCGATCATTCGGAAGGGGTCCCGGAGTATCCTCCATCCGGACGCGCATCCGCCGACGGTGTTCTCCGTCGCCATGATCGCGTACATGCCCAACCTCCAGCGCGAGCGGGCCGGGTTCCTCGATCGGCTGGGCGCGTTTCTCTCGCAGCCGGCGACCAAGCGCAGCTACGCCATCGTCGTCGGCCGCAAGGTCATCAAGCCCACCTTCCACCTGCTGGGCGACCCGCTTCAGACCGACGCCAGCGGCAACGCGAAGGATCTGCCGTTCGCCCTGCACTGGATAGAGCTCCTGGTGCGGATGGGGCTCTTGCAGAGCTCGCCGACCGCGCTTCGGATCCTGGCTCGCCTCCTCAAAGACAGCGACGAGCATGGGGTCTGGAGCCCCCGCAATCTCCGGGCGATCCCCAAGAGTCCGTCCAAGCTCGCCGATTTTGCATTCCCGCTGGAGGTGGACACGCGTACGGTCGAGCGCCGCAAGACCGACGTGACCTTCCGCATCGCGCTGATCGCGAAACTCGCTGGCTGGAATCTCGAATACGTGTAAGCCATCCCAAAGCGGCCAGAGCCAGATTGACAATCGCCACGATTTCGCATAGTAGTTTCCTCAGCTACTACTATGCGACAACTCGATCTCACTCCGTTCGGTTTCACGCCCACCGAGAGCCTCGCCTACGGAGCGCTCCTCACTGGCGGCCCCTCCTCCGGATACGCCGTAGCCAAGCACCTGGCCATCGCGCGGGCCAACGCGTATCAGGCACTGAACGGCCTCGTCGCCAAACGGGCGGCCACCGTGAGCGAAGGCCCGCCTCAGCAGTACCGGGCCGTGAGCCCTCCGGCGCTCCTGGCGCTGGTCACGCGACGGCGGGCGGAGGAGCTGGACGCCCTACAAGCGGCGGTGGCGGCTGCGGGGCCGGCCGGGGCGCCGGCCACAGTCGCATTCGAGGGGGAGCGCGCCTTTCGCGATCTGACGCTCCGGACGGCCGCGCTCACGCCGGGGCCGGTCACGGCCGTCGCACCCACGGGTGTGCTCTCCGCCTCGCTCCCGGTCTGGCGCAAACGCGCCGCCGACGGTTCGCCGACCGCACTCTGGAGCGTGGGCCCCGAGCCCGCCGATCTTCCCGTCCCGCTCGCCGGCGTTGTTGAAGAATCCAGTATCCGCGAGCATTTCGGGCACCCGACGGCGCTCGTCCTGACACCCGACGCCGGCCTGGTGGCCCGCGTCGACACCGAATTCTCGGGCTTCTGGTGCTCGCATCCGGCCCTCCTCGGCACGATCCGAGCGGCTATTGCCGCCCTCACGGAGCCGCCGGGCTCTTGACGAATTCGCCGTGGCGCATGAAGTTGCGCCGGCACGCCAACCGTTTGGTTGATAACGAGAGACATGCCCTCCCGGAAGCGCGACAGCAAGCGGTTGCTGGTGGAGGCGGCACGGCGGGAATTCGGTGAGTTTGGATTCGCCGGAGCCCGAACCGACCGGATCGCCCACCGGGCCGGCGTCAACAAGCAGCTGTTGTTCTACTACTTCGGGTCCAAGGCGGGGTTGTTCGACGCGGTAGTGGCGGAGGCCGGCACCCAGGTCGAGCGCGCCGTCACGGCCGGTGCGGACACCGCCCACGCCGGCGGGCGCCTCCGGACGCAACTCGTCACGGTGTTCGAGGCCCTCGAACGCCGGCCCGATCTGACCCGGCTCGTGGTGGCTTCGCCCGACGGGAACGGCTCGGCCAGAGACCCCGTCCGCACGCTGGTCGCCGAACTCGCTGCCACGATCTCGGACGGGCAGGGGCTGGGCTACTTCCGGGACGACGCCGACCCGCAGCTCGCGGCACAGCAGGCCGTGGTGCTGCTCGTGGGGTATCTCGCCATGCGACATGCCGTCGAGCCGGCAGAGGACCCCCGGGGCCGCGATCGCTGGCTGGACGGCGTCTGCGATCTGTTGCTGCGGTCGTTGAGCTGGTAGCCCTCCGCAGCTAGTTGGGGCTCGGCACCCACCCCGGGTCGACCGTCGGCCGCCCGGACACGGCTCCCACGGGCTCCGCACGCAGCGCCGCGGCGAGCACCTCGTCCAGCCGTTCGACCGCGTGTACGGTGAGCCGCTCGCGCTCCGCCTCGCTCAGATCCTCGAGGTCCCGCAGGTTTTCCAGCGGCAGGATCACCGTGGTGATGCCCGCCCGAGACGCGCCGAGCACCTTTTCCTTCACGCCGCCGATCGGCAGCACGCGCCCCGAGAGCGTGATCTCGCCCGTCATCGCGATGTCGTGCCGGACGGGAATCCCCGACAGGGCGCTGACCAGCGCCGTGGCCATCGTGACGCCAGCCGACGGGCCGTCTTTCGGAATCGCGCCCGCGGGCACATGTATGTGGATCTCTCGGTCGGACAGCATTTGGCGGCGGATCCCGAAGGCATCCGCTCGCGTCTTGGCGTACGTCAGCGCCGCGCGAGCCGACTCTTTCATGACGTCGCCCAACTGACCCGTAAGCACCAGATCCTCTTTCCCGTCCGCCACCGACACTTCGACGAACATGATGTCACCGCCCGCCGGCGTGTAGTACATGCCGGTGGCGACACCCACCTGGTCGGCCACCGCCGCGCGCTCCGGGTGCACCGTGGGCCGGCCGAGAAGATCTTCGAGGCCCTCCTCGGTGAGGTCTACCCGCGTAATGTCCTTTGCGGCGATGCGGCGCGCGACCTTTCGAGCCACCTTGCCCAGCTCCCGCTCGAGCTGACGGACGCCGGCCTCCCGCGTGTACCCGGCGATGAGCCGGCCCAACGCAGCGTCGGAGAGACTCACCTCGTGCGGGTCCAGCCCGGCGTCCGTCAGCTGCCGCGGGATCAGATACTGCCGCGCGATGGCGCGCTTCTCCGCCTCCGTGTAGCCGCTGAACTCCACCACCTCCATCCGGTCCAAGAGCGGGGCCGGGATGTTCTGGCGGAAGTTCGCGGTCGCGATGAACAGTACCTCGGACAGATCGAACGGCACGCCAAGGTAGTGGTCGGTGAACGTGTCGTTTTGCGCTGGGTCCAGGACTTCGAGCAACGCCGAGGCGGGATCGCCCTGGAACGACACCCCAAGCTTATCCACCTCGTCCAGCAGAAAGACCGGATTCTTGGTACCCGCGCGCTTCATGCCCTGGATGATGCGCCCGGGCATGGCGCCGACGTAGGTGCGACGGTGCCCACGAATGTCCGCCTCGTCCCGGGCGCCACCCAGAGAGATGCGCACGTAGCGGCGGCCCATCGCGCGGGCAATGGACTTGGCGATGGACGTCTTCCCAACGCCCGGCGGCCCGATGAACAGCAGGATGGATCCCTTGCTGCCCCGGTCGTCCTCGTTGCCGAGCGAGGTGGGCGCAGCTTCGTGCTTCGCCATCCCCAATCGCTGCTGCCGCAGTTGGCGCACCGCCAGGAACTCGAGCACGCGGTCCTTCACGTCGCGCAGGCCGTAATGGTCCTCGTCCAGGACGTGTGAGGCGCGCTCGAGGTCGAGGTGGTCCTCGCTTCGCTCCTGCCACGGCAGCTCGGCCACCGTTTCCAGGTAGGTGCGGATGACCTGCGCCTCCGTCGAGTCCCGTGGCGCCCGGTCGAGGCGGGCGAGCTCGCGCTCGACTTCCCGCCGCGCTTCCTCGCGGAGCTCGAGCGCCGCGAGGCGCCGGTGCAGCTCTTCGTTCTCGGCCGACTCGTCAGTCCCTCCGAGCTCGCGCTGAATCGCCTTGAGTTGCTCACGCAGGAACATCTCACGCTGCCGCTCGCCCAGTTCCTCCTGCACCTGTGACTTGATCTCCTGCTGGGCGTCGAGCAGGCCGATCTGGCGTTGCACATGGATGAGCAACCGGCGGAGCCGCTCCTCGACGCCGCGCGTCTCCAACAGCGCCTGGCGCACCGTGGGCGCCACATCGATGTAGCCCGCGACGAGATCAGCGAAGCGGCCGGAATCGTCGACGGCCTCCAGCACCTGCTGTACCGCTTCCTCCGGCAGACCCGTCTTCACCCCGAGCTCGGAGGCGCGCTCTCGCACTTCCTTGTAGAGCGCGAGAAAAGTGGCGTCGTTGGGATCCAATGGCGCGAGGTCCGGCACCTCCAGGATCACGGCCTCGATGAACCCCTCCGACTCCGCGTACTGGAGAACCGTGGCCCGGTATTCGCCATGAAGCAGGAGGCGCACACCGCCCAGGCCGCGCTGGACCTGCGCGATGCTCGCCACCGTCCCCGTGGTGTAGAGGCCGTCGGGCGCCACGGCATCCGTGTTTTCCCGCTGCGCGACCGCGAACACGAGATGCGGCTCCGCCTTGGCGGCCGCTTCGATCGCCCGCAGAGTGCCTGGCCGGCCGGCGCCGATCGGCATCGTGACGCCGGGAAACATCACCGTCTCCCTGAGGGGGAGTACGGGTAGCCGCAAGCGCTGCGGCCTGGTCGTCTCGGACATGTCCACCTTTCCTTCGGACGGAGTACCTGCCCTTTTTGAAACGCAGGGAGCGTGCCATCCGTATACCTGTTCTGACAGCGCAACCGCGCCGGAACGGGTCAGGCTCCTGCCGAATTGGTCGTCGGGGTTGCCCGGCCTGTCATCCTGGCCGGTGCGGGAGTCGAACTGGGGGCTGCTTACTTGGGTGCGCGGGGCGCGATATTGAGCAGGGCCTTGAGCTCGCTCTCGGTGAGCTGCTCCAGGAGCCCCGCACGCGTGGCGACCTCCCGGGCGTACTCGGCCCGGTCGGACTCGCAGTGGAAGCGGATGATGTCAGCCGGCTCGGGGAACGAATCCTGTTGTTTCGTGGCGGGAATGAGCCCCGAGGTCCGCCCGACGCGTTCAGCGGACCATCGGCGGCCCGCTTCGTCGGTCACCCAACGCATCGTCCACCCTGAATGCGTACCTGCCAGGTTGCCAGGGGTTTAGCCGTAGGTTAATCTACCCCCGGTCGGGAGCTTATGCTACATGGACGAGGCGACCCTCGGGCCGATAGCGCAGCGGTTGGCGGAGGTACTGACTGACGCCTACGAGCTCGAGGGGGAGATCGGGCGCGGGGGCATGGGGATCGTGTATAGTGCTCGCGACCTCAAGCTGAGGCGCCGCGTCGCCATCAAGGTTCTCCCTCCCGACCTCGCCTTCAAGGAAGAGATCCGCAAGCGCTTCATCCGCGAGGCCCAGACGGCCGCGCGGCTCTCCCATCCCCACATCGTTCCGATTCACTCCGTCGGCGAACGCGACGGGCTCGTGTACTTCGTCATGGGCTTCGTAGACGGCGAATCGCTGGCGGCGCGGCTCCGGCGGCGGGAGCGCCTGCCGGTGGAAGAAACCCGGCGGATCATGAAGGAGACCGCCGACGCGCTCGGGCTCGCCCACGCGATGGGCGTCATCCACCGCGACATCAAGCCCGACAACGTCCTGCTCGAAGGCACGCGCCGACGGGTCATGGTGACGGACTTCGGGATCGCCAAGGCACTGTCGATGAGCGGCGGCACGCTGACCGGAACGGGCGTGGCAATCGGGACCCCCGCGTACATGTCCCCGGAGCAGGCGAGCGGAGAGCGGGAGATCGACGCGCGCAGCGACCTGTACTCACTCGGGGTGGTGGGGTACGAGATGCTGACGGGTGAGCTGCCGTTTCAGGCGCCCACCGTCGCGGGGATCTTGGTCAAGCAGATCACCCAGCCGGTCCCCGACATCGCCGAGTCGCGGCCCGACTGTCCCGACGATCTGGCAGGCACCATCGCCCGATGTCTGGACAAGGATCCCGAAGCCCGGTGGCCGACGGCCGATGCGCTGCGCCGGGCGCTGGAGAACAAGAGCTCGGCGCCGTACCGCCCACGGGCGTCCCCGTCGCGCCGGCCTCGGGCTCGCCCGCCGCAGCGCAACCGGGACCGCGAGTACTGGGAGTGGTTCGAGGGCGGCGGTCGCCGCGAGCGGGGACGTGCCGGCCGCCGCCGCGAGGTGGAGGCGCGGCGCGAGCAGCCGATCGAGGAATCGAAAGCCGGAGAGCCCGACGTCGTCCGGAAGTTCCGAGCGAACTTCGCCTCCTACGTGTCGGTGAACGGCGGGTTGCTGTTGCTCAATGTGGTGACGGGGCTCGACTCCCCGTGGTTCCTGTTCCCGGCCATCGGGTGGGGCATCGGACTCGCATCGCAGTACGGGAAGCTGTGGTCGTCGGGCTACAGCATGCGGGACGTGCTGAACCGCCCCGTCGCGCCCGACGCGCTCCCGCCTGCCGCCGGTCAGAGTCCCGCGGCGCCGGCGGCGCTGCCGGCGCCCACCACCGGCGAGTTCGGCCGCCTCGCCGGCCACATCGAGCAGATGCGCAAGGACCGGACGGCCGTGGTGCAGATGGTCGAGAAGCTCTCCCCGACCGAACGCGAGATGCTGCCCGACGTGGCGCACACCGTGGACGCCCTGATGGCCCGAGCGGTGGAGCTGGGTCGCACCCTCCACCAGATGGAGGGGCAGGTGGACAACAGCGCGCTCGCCCGGTTGGACGAGCGCATTCAGACGCTGCAGGAGGAGGACTCGGGGAGCGACACGGAGAACATGCGCCGGCTCGACCTGCTGCAGCGCCAGCGCGCGGCCCTCGCCGAGCTCGTCCAGCGGCGCCACAAGGTCGAGGCCCAGTTCGAGTCGTGCGTGCTCGCCGTGCAGAACGTACGGTTTGATCTGCTCCGGCTCCGCTCCGCCGGCATGCAGGCGGTCCTGGCCGACATCACGTCGGCGACGCAGGAGGCTCGGGCGCTCCAGATCGACGTCGAGGCGGCCATCGACGCCGCCGGCGAGATCCGCCAAGCGCTGGGGAGGGGGGTGACGGGGTAACGGCGCACTTCTGAAGCCGTAGGTACCATCTAGGCGGACATCGGTCGCCTCACCAAGCGGCAACGCCTCGAGCATTGTCGCTTGTTTCTCGTTCACGCTCACGGTGTGCGGAGGGACACTGCAATGGATGCTCTCCGGGACCTGGAGCTGCTGATCCACTCCCGCTGTCCGCTGATCGCGATTGAATCCTTCGAAGAGGAGCGGGTGGAAGAGGCGTTGAAGCGGCTGGCCATCGACATGCACATCCCCCTGATGATCTGGTCGGCGACGGGCGGACTACAGCGCGTCGGATCCGAGCGCAGCATGCAGGACACGCAGGATGTCGCGAAGGCTCTATCGTACCTGGCGACGCTCCAGACCGAGCGGCTGTGCTTCTTCAAGGACCTGCACCGGCACCTGTCAGACGGCAAGGTCATCCGCCGGCTGCAGGAGATCGCCCAACTCTACTCCCGGGACCGCCGGGCGCTCGTGTTTTCGGCGCCGCACATCACTATTCCGATCGAGTTGTCGAAGCTCGTATCTCGACTCGCGTTCGCTCTCCCGAACGAGAGCGAGCTGACAACCGTCGTCCGAGACGTCGTGCGAGACCTCAGTAAGCAACACCGCATCGCGGTTGAGCTGCCCGCCGAAGACCTACGGCAGTTGGCAGAGCGTCTGAAGGGACTCACGCTGTTTGAGGCGCAGCGAGTCGTGACGAAGTCCATTCTCCAGGACATGTCGCTCGACCGCAGGGACCTGAAACACGTGGTCGAGTTCAAACGGGAGCTGCTGCAGGAGGAGGGCACACTGGAGTACGTCCGCCTCGACGACGGCATGGCCGAGGTCGGTGGATTGGAGAACCTCAAGGCCTGGCTACGGAAGCGCCGAAACGCCTTTACCCCAGAGGCGAAGCGATTCGGGCTCGAACCGCCGAAGGGCATCATCCTGTTGGGCATCCAGGGATGTGGCAAGAGCGTCGCCGCCCGGGCGGTCGCCAAGGACTGGGCGCTACCGCTGCTCAAACTCGAGCCCGGGCGGCTCTACGAAAAATACGTCGGCGAGTCGGAGAAGAACCTCGAGCGGGCCCTCGCGGTCTGCGAGCGCATGGCCCCCTGCATCTTGCTGCTCGACGAGATCGAGAAGGGGTTCGCGTACGCCGACGCCGACGCCGACGCCGGCCTCTCGCGCCGCGTCTTCGGCCGGCTTCTGGGGTGGCTCCAGGAACGAAAGGCGCCCGTCTTTGTGGTCGCCACCTGTAACGACATTTCGCAGCTTCCGCCCGAAATGACCCGCAAGGGACGGTTCGACGAGATTTTCTTCATCGACTTGCCGCGTGGCGATGAGCGCGAGGAGATCCTCGCGATGCACCTGCGGGCGCGCGAGCGGGATCCAGCGGCGTTCGATCTTACGGGGCTGGCGGGGGCGTCGGAGGGGTACAGCGGCGCCGAGATCGAGCAAGCCATCGTCGCCGCGCTCTACACGGCGTTTTCCCTGGAGACGAATCTGGACACCGCACTGATTCTCGACGAGCTTGCCGCCACACGGCCGCTCTCAGTGACCCGGGGCGAGGAGATCGCGGCCCTGCGCCAGTGGGCCCGAAGTCGCACCGTCATGGCGAGTTGACGCTCCGCCCCCCCCCCGCGTCACGCCCTTGCCTCAAAACCGGTGGAGCGCCTCGATCGCCTCCCGAAGGTCCCCCACCTGCGGCAGGATCACATCTTCCAGCTCGGGCGCATAGGCGACAAAGGTGTCGGTGGATGCAACGCGTTTGACCGGTGCGTCCAGCCAAACGAACAGCTCATCGGCAATCCGCGCCGCGATTTCGGCGCCGTAGCCGAAAGACAGCGCGTCCTCATACGCGACGATCACCTTACTGGTCTTCCGCACCGACTCTTCGATCGTCTCCCAGTCCACCGGGTTGAGGGAGCGCAGATCGATCACCTCGGTGCTGATGCCGTCCGACTCCTCAAGGGCCTTCGCCGCCACCAGGGTGCGCTGCACGACCGCGCCGTACGTGATCACGGTGAGATCGGCCCCTTCGCGCACGACCTTCGCCTTGCCGAACGGGATCATGAAATTGGGGCCGGGATAGGGCGCCTTGTTGTACGTTTGGCGGTACAGGTGCTTGTGCTCCAGGAAGATGACCGGGTCGTCGCAGCGGATCGCGGTCCTGAGGAGCCCGTTGGCATCGAGCGCCGTTGACGGACACACGACCCGAAGCCCCGGAATGCCGGTGTAGACGGCGGCGCCGGTCTGCGAGTGGTAGAGCGCGCCCCCCTTCAGATACCCGCCGTACGTTGCCCGGATCACGACAGGCGCGCTGAACGCGCCGTTGCTGCGCCAGCGGAGCGTCGCGAGCTCATTCCGGATCTGATGATAAGCCGGCCAGATGTAGTCGAAGAACTGGATCTCGACCACCGGCTTGATGCCGCGGGTGGCGAGCCCCACCGCGCGGCCCACGATGTTGGCCTCCGCGAGCGGCGAATTGTAGACCCGGTCGCTGCCGAACTTCTTCTGGAGGCCCCACGTGACCTTGAAGACCCCGCCCTTCCCCTTGACCTCACCCAAGTACTGCTCGCGCGACACGTCCGCCACATCCTCCCCGAAGAGCACGATCCGCGGGTCGCGGCCCATCTCGTCTTCCATGCACTTGTTGAGCAGATCGACCATCGTGGTGGGATCGCCCGTGAAGTGCGGATCGTCCTCGGTATCGAACGGCTCGCCGGTCGGATCCACGTCCGGGGAGTAGACATGGAGGAACAGCGTCTCCGCGCGCGGCTGCGGCGCGGCGAGCGCGACTTCCGCCGCCAGCTCGACGTCCTCGTCCGCTCTTCGGCCAATCCCGTCCAGCTCCTCCTCCGTGGCCACGCCGTCGGCGAGCAACCGGGCGGCGAACGTGATGAGCGGGTCGCGTTTCGCTTCCGCTTCGCGCTCCGTCGGCGGCTTGTACATCATCTCATCGTCCGACAACGAGTGGGAGTAAGGCCGGATCACGTGGGCGTGGACCAGCGCCGGCCCCTTTCGCGCGCGACAGTAGGCCGTGGCCTTGGTCAGCGCGTCGTACGACGCGACCGGATCGCAGCCGTCCACCTCGGCCACGTGAAGGTGCGGAAAGCCCGTGAGGAGCTTCGACACCGAGGCGCCGGCCGTCTGCACCTCGACCGGCACTGAGATGGCGTACGCGTTGTCCTCGATCAGGAACAGCACCGGGAGGCGGAGGTTGCAGGCGGTGTTGAGCGCCTCCCAGAACTCACCCTCGCTGGTGGTCCCGTCGCCCGCAGAGCAATACACGACCTCGTCGCTCCGGCTGCGCTCTTCGCGGTCCGGAATCTCCTTGATCCGGTCGTAGCGGAGCCACGCCTCGGCGCACCCCACGGCGTTCAAGAACTGTGTGCCCGTGGGGCTCGACTGACTGACGATGTTCAGGTCCTTATGGCCCCAGTGGGACGGCATCTGCCGCCCCGCGCTGTTGGGGTCGTCGGCCGCGGCGACGGCCGACAACAGCATCTCGGTCGGCGTCATGCCCAGCGTGAGGCACAGCGCCCGGTCGCGGTAGTACGGGTAGAACCAGTCGTGGGCGGGCTTGAGCGCCTTGCCGGACGCGACCAGAACCGCCTCGTGACCGGCGCCGGATATCTGGAAGAAGATCCGGTTCTGCCGCTTGAGCTGGATCTCCTTGTCGTCCAGCCGCCGGGAGGTGAGCATCAGGCGGTAAATGTCGAGGAGCTCGTCCTTCGCCAACCGCGGGCCACGGGTGCGCGCCGCGCCCCGCTTCGACTTCGTTCTTGGTGGCGTTGCCATAGTCTTCCAAAGATAGCCGGGGTCCGGGGGCAAACCAGCGTGTATATTTGGCGTCGGGCAGTGCCGGACCGCCGCGTCAGCGGAGCCTGGCCAGCCGTCGCAGGGCGTCGAGCTTGTCCATGGCCGCGCCGGACGCCGGCGCCTTGCCGCTCGTGAGGAGCGCGTCGCGCACGTCCAGCAGGACTTCCAGCACGAGCTGCTCCCGCTGGAAAGACGCGTCCAGATCTTGCATCCGCTGGGCGTCGCCGGCCGCCTTGGCGCGGTCGTAGGCCTCACGGTAAATGGACTCGAGGTTGGCGACGATGCGATCCCGGGAGCGGGGACTCATCAGGACTCCTTGGCATGGAGCGCGACAGTGCACCGGACGCCGCGGACGCCCGACCGGCGCGCCAAGATCTTCGAACGAGACGGGTTCCGGTGCGTGTACTGTGGCCGCGTTCTGCCGTCCGACCAGCTCACCGTGGACCACGTCCAGCCGCGGGTAAAGCGCGGCGACCACTCGATGGGGAATCTCGTGACCGCCTGCATGTCGTGCAACACCGCCAAGGGGCACCTCGCCGCCTGGGACTACCTGGCTGAGCGGCCTCTGGAGCGGGACAACTTCCTGCGGTATGCCGTGCACGCCTGGGCCCGCCACCGCCGGGCGGTCCGGCGTGGGGCGCGATGACGGGATTCCGGACGCGGACCGTCGCGGGCATCCTCGCCCTGCTGGCCGGGCCGGCCCCGGCAGGGGCGCAGACGGCGCCCGGCGCCGCGATCCCGAAGACGGCCGTCGCCACCCAAACCGACCGGCCCCCCCGGGTGGATGGCCGCCTGGATGACGCCGCGTGGGTAGCGGCCCCGGTGATCGACGGGTTCGTCCAACACGAGCCCCGGGAAGGCGACCCCGTCACCGAGCGGACGCGGGTGCGGATCCTGTTCGACGCCGAGGCCATCTACGTCGGCGCCTGGTTGTTCGACGGCTCCCCCTCGGCGATCGTGGTCGGGGAGAACCGCCGTGACGCGGGCCTGGACGACACCGACGCGTTCGTCATCGTGCTCGACACGTTCCACGACGGGCAGAACGCCTTCGTGTTCGGCACCACGCCCGCGGGCATCGAGTACGACGGCCAGGTGACCCGCGAGGGTGAGGGCGGTGGCCAAGGCCAGCGGCGGCAACAGACCGGGTCGGGGGGTGGATTCAATGTCAACTGGGACGGCAGCTGGCAGGTAGCGACCTCGTCCGACTCCGCCGGCTGGTACGCGGAGTTCCGCATTCCATTCTCGACCCTCCGGTACGGACGTGCCGGGCTCCAGGCGTGGGGGCTCAACATGGCCCGCCACATCCGTCGCTACAACGAGCAGTCGTTCTGGTCCCCGATCCCCCGCCAGCACTCGCTGTACCGCATTTCCCAGGCCGGCGCGATCGAGGGAATCGTGGCCCCCTCCCGGCGGCCCATGTCGTTCACGCCGTACCTCCTGAGCTCGGCCAGCCGGGACTTCGAGACGGTGGAGGGGGTACAGTGGGGTCGCGAGTTCGGCGCGGACGCAAAACTTGGCCTCACCTCCGGACTGACGCTGGACCTCACGTACAACACCGACTTCGCCCAGGTCGAGGTAGACGAGCAGCAGGTCAACCTCACACGGTTCAACCTGTTCTTCCCGGAAAAACGGCCCTTCTTCCTCGAGAATGCCGGGCTCTTTGCCGTGGGGTCACCGCAGGCCGTCGAGATGTTCTTCAGCCGGAGGGTCGGGATCGCACACGACGGGAGCCCCGCGCCTATCCTGGGTGGCGGTCGGTTGACCGGAAAGGTGGCCGGCCTGAGCATCGGCATCCTCGATATTCAGACGGAGCGCCTGGATACGATCGCGGCGCCCACGAATTACGGCGTCGTGAGGATCGCGCGCGAGCTGCCGAACCGTTCCCGCATCGGCGCGCTATTCGTGAACCGTATCGTCACCACCGACACCGACGTGTACAACCGCACGTTCGCCGCCGACGCCCGCCTCGGTATCGGGGACGCGATTACCTTCGATGGCTACGCCGCAGCCACCGCGACTCCGGGGCGCACGCGCCGCGATCATGCGTTTGAGGTGAGCGGAGGTTACCGGACCAGGGACTGGAATGCGGAGTTGCAGTATGGAGAGGTGGGCGAGGACTTCAACCCCGAGGCGGGGTTCCTCGAGCGCTCGGGGTACCGGCTCGTGAGTGGCCGCCTTCTGCGACATGTGCGTACGCCGGGAGTCTCGTGGCTCCGGGAGCTACGGCCCCACGCATCCTACCGGTCGTACTTCGATTTCGGCGGGTTCAACGAGACACGCCAGATCCACCTCGACTCACACGTCGAGTTCGCGAACGGCGCCTTTTTCAGCCCGGCGTTCAACTTCACGCGCGAGGGGCTCAAGGAGCCCTTCGAGATCGCCGACAGCATCTTCGTGCCCCCCGGTGTATACGATAACTTCGAGGCGGCATGGCGGTTCAACACCAACGAGAGCGCGCCGATCTCGCTGAACGGTTCGCTCGACGTGGGGGGATTTCTCTCCGGTCACCGCAAGAGCGTGTCCGCCACCGTCAGCGGGCGCTCCGGCACGACGCTCGCGATCTCGCTCCGGGCAACCTACAACGACGTGGACCTTCTCGAGGGGAGTTTCGAGACAACGCTCCTGAGCGCGCGGCTGGCATACTCCTTCACCCCACGGATCTACCTGCAGTCCCTCGCTCAGTACAACACGCAGGCGAACAACTGGTCGGGCAATTTCCGATTCGGGTGGCTGGGAACCGCGGGCACCGGGTTCTTCCTGGTGTACAATCAGGTGGAGCGCACGGGCACGGGTGCGGGAATCCTGCACCGCACGTTGATCGCGAAGTTCTCGTACCAGTTCTCGGTGGCGCGCTGATCGCCGGAATCCGCGAGGCTGCTGCCTTCTCGGGTATCCGTTCTCCGTTCTCCGTTACCTGGTCTCGCTGCGCCGTCGGCTGAACGCTCGCCACCGGTGCGTGCCCGGTAGCGGACGACGGCGAGGCGACGACACCCCTCCCCACGACAGGCTACGGGCAGCGGACTACGGATACCGCATCACGACCAACCCGCTCGGCACCTTCGGATAGAAAAACGTGGACTTCTGCGGCATCACCGCACCGGCGTCCGCCACCGCGAGCACCGCGGCGGCCGGTGTCGGATTCAACAGGACGCCGGCGGCGGCGATGCCCCGGTGCACGTCGTCCATCACGCGGTCGGCTGCCGGCGTATATTCGAGCCGGGCGTCCGCGCCCGCCTCTGCGACGAGCTGTTTCACAACCTGGTCGTCGAGCCGAGCCACGTCGAGCGAGGCAACGGCCGGCTGTTTCGCGAACTCCAGATCCCTCGCAGCGCTCTTGAGCAGGATAGCGACGGCCGGTCCGTCCGGGAGCACCACCACGCAGCCGGCACCGCGCGTCGCGAGCGCGCCGAGCTCCTCCAGGTAGTTGGCGTTGGGCGGCAAGTCCCGCATCTGCACCCGCTCGCGCAATACGCCGAAGACACGCTCCCGCGACACCGGTGCGCCGTGCACCAGGCGGTGCGTCGGAAACACGACCAGTCCGGGATCACCGAACGGCACGATGAGCGCCGGGACACGGTCCGCCCCGGCTGATTCCCCGCGGTACGCCAGCGCCGTCTCGTAACGGTGATGGCCATCGGCCACGTACAGTGCTCCCTGACCCGCGGCATCGGCCAGCGCCCGCGCCCTCTTTCCGGTGACGCGCCATAGCGTGACCTGAACCCCCTGCAACTCGGCCGTGGCGTTGGGGCGCTTCGCGGACGCCTCCTCGAGGAGGGTCGCCAACTCACCGCCCTCGTCGCGCGTCAGCATGAACAGCGACTCGAACATCGCCCTGCTCTCGCGGAGGAGCGCGAGCCGATCCGCTTTCGGCCCTGCATGGGTGCGCTCGTGCGGGCGGACCCGGCCCAACGCATACGGCTCCACCGCGACCGCCGCGATCGCCCCGGTCCGTGTATGGCGGAGCCCGTCGGGCGTGGTGAACTCCTGGCGGGCGACGTACGCCGAGGCCGTCTTGTCGGCGACCAGCACCCCTTGCCGGCGCCACTGTCGATACCGATCGCCGGCCAGGCGGTACCGGTCGTCGCCGTTTTCCGGCAGGATGAGGCGTACGATGTTGTGCTCGTGACGCCGCGTGAGCGCGTCCCGTTCTCCCGGACCGATCACGTCGTAGGGGGGCGCGAGGAGATCGCTCAGGTCGCGCGCCGCGTAGCGCTCACCGAGAAACGGTGCTGCGAGCGGCATGGGGGGCGGCGTCAGGCCCACGGGCGGGCCGCCTCCTCGGCCTCGTGCAACAGCCTGCGGTAGGACTCGAGCCGGCTCGCGGCGAGCCTCTCATCGGTGGCCGCCTGCACCACGGCACACCCGGGCTCCTCGAGGTGGCGGCAGTCGTCGAACCGACAGCCGGACGCGTGCTCGGCAAACTCCGGAAACGCCGCCTGCACTTCGTGGGGCGCGAGCCCCCACAGCCCGATGTCCCGCAGCCCCGGTGTGTCCACAACGAACCCATTCGCTCCCAACGGGTGCATCTCAGCCGCCACCGTGGTGTGTCGGCCGCCGCGGGACCGCGCGCTCACATCGGCGGTGCGGAGTCGCAGTCCGGGCTGAAGGGCGTTGAGGAGGCTTGACTTCCCCACACCGGTCGGTCCAGTGAAGAGCGACACGTGCCCCTCGAGATGCTCCCGCAGTTCCTCCAACCCCAGCCGCTCCGGCACGCTCGTCAGCACGACCGGATACCCGGCGCTTCGGTATGGTGCCGCAAGCCGGTCGCCGTCCGTGCCAAGGTCGCACTTGTTGACGACGACCACGACCGGCAGGAGGTTCGCTTCCGCCACCGCGGTGAACCGGTCCATGAGCAGCGGGTCCCAGTCGGGGCTCCGTACGGCTCCCACGACGGCGACACGGTCGACGTTGGCCGCCACGCTCCGCACGCCGTGCGACCGACCCGGGCTGCGCCGTTGCAACACCGACCGCCGGTGGTGCACCGCTTCGATCGTGGCGCTCCCGTCGTCGTGGAAGTGGACCGTGACGTCATCCCCAACAAGGACCTTGTCCCGAGACTCCTGCTTGAGCCTGCCACGAAGCGAAGCATCGAACGTTCTGCCACCGCTCGCGACGCGGTAGCGCCCGCCCGTGGCGGCCAGGACGACACCGCGATGTTCACCTACCAGTCGGGACGCTCCTTTCGGGCGGTGACGGCGCGGTCCAGCTGAGCTTTGACCTCGTGAAGGGTGAGGGCGCGGATCCGCGTCGCCGCTTCGTCCGCCGTCGCGCCGAAGCTGAGATAGGGCGTCTCCGCGTGTCCGATGGGACGCTCCCCCTGTTCGGACCAGCGGACGAAGAGGATCGACGCGCCATAGCGGCCCTGGTCGTCCGGCGTGTCGTCGACGTAGATCGCCGCGGAGTATGCCGCGCCGTCCGGGCCCTGGAACGCGGGCGGCCTCTCGTGGACGTCCAGGTAGCCGCCGAGCGTCGAGTCGTCGGGCACCGCTACGATAGCGCCTCCTTGATCACGCTGACCGTCATCGACGCGATGTTGGTGGGTCGCTCGGCCAGCCGGCGCATGAGGTACGGATACCACGCAGTACCGAACGGGATGTACACCCGCAGGTTGTAGCCGCCGCGGCGCAGCGCCTGCTGGAGGTCACGCCGCACCCCGTAGAGCATCTGAAACTCGAACCGTTCGGCCGGGATCCCTCGTTCGACGACAAACTTGACGGCATGATTGATCAGCCGTTCGTCGTGGGTCGCGATCCCCGGATAGTTCCCCCGTTCGAGCAATCGCTCCATGAGCGCTACGAAGGACGCGGCCACCTCACGTCTGCTCTGGAACGCCACCGACTCCGGCTCGGCATACGCCCCCTTGCACAGCCGGACGCGGGCGCCGCGAGCGATGAGCTTCTCGACGTCTTGCGCCGAGCGGCGAAGATAGCTCTGGATGACAACGCCGGTCTGGTCGGCGAACTCGGGCTGGAGCACGTCGAGGAACAGGTCGAGCGTGCGCTGAGTGTAGTCGGAGCTCTCCATGTCCATGCGGACGAAGATCCCGAGCTCCAGGGCCCGCCGCAACACCACCCGCATGTGTTCCGTGCACAGCTCCGTCGAGATATCGAGTCCGAGTTGCGTGAGCTTGAGGGAGATATTGCCGTCCACCCCCGAGCGGGCAATCCCCTCCAGGGTCTCGATCACCTCCCGCCGCGCTCCGTGTGTCTCCTCCGCCTTGGTGACGCTCTCCCCCAAGAGGTCGAGGCTCACCCTCGTCCCGTCCCCGTTGAGCATCCGGCTCGCTTCAATCGCGGTCTCAAGCGTCTCACCGGCCACGAATCGTCCAGCGATCCGCCGCGCGAAGCCGTTGCGTTTGATGAATTCGAAGACACCCCGTCGCTCGCTGAGCCAGAGGAAGGTGCGGCGCAGCATGGAGGAAAGAAGGATCAGGCCGACGGATGGAACCGCTCGCCGCTCGCCGCCATTCGGGCCAGCTGGGGGGCGGGGGCGAACCGGTCGCCATACTTGGCGGCCAGTTCCTCGAGGGCCTCAACGGCCGCGCCCGGGCCTACCGCGTCCAGATAGCGCAGCGGACCGCCGCGGAACGGCGGGAACCCGAACCCGAACACCGCCCCGATGTCTCCGTCCCGCGGGGAGCGTACCACGCCCTCATCGAGCGCCAGAGCGGCCTCGTTGACGAGTGCATAGATCAGCCGCTTGCCGACGTCTTCCCGCGGCACGCGGGAGCCGGGCACCGCCCCGATCGTCTCATAGGACGTCTCGTCCACCCCGCGCCGCTTCCCCTGCTCGTACCGATAGAACCCGCGGCCGTTCTTGCGGCCGAGACGGCCGTCCTCGATGAGCCGCTCGATGCCCCCCGTCGGATGCATGCGCTCGCCGTAGGCCTCGAACATCACCTTCGACACCCTCTGGGCCACGTCGAGCCCCACTTCGTCGAGCAGCAGGATCGGTCCGACCGGGAAGCCGAACCGGGTCATCGCGCCATCGATCGTCTCGATGTCAACACCCTCCGCCAAGAGCCGTCCCGCCTCGTTCATGTACGGACCGAGGATGCGATTGACCCAGAATCCGGTCCGGTCCTGCACGACGATCGGCGTCTTGCCCATCGCCCGCCCATAGGCCACCGCGGTCACCGTCACCCACGGCGCGGTCCGGTCGGACACGATCACCTCGAGCAACGGCATCTTCTCCACCGGCGAGAAGAAGTGCATCCCCACCACCCGCTCCGGACACGCCGTCGCCTCTGCAATCCGCCGAATGGGAATCGTGCTCGTGTTCGACGCGAGCACGCAGTCGTCGCGCACACGCCGCTCGAGCTCTCGGAAGACTTTGTGCTTGACGTCGAGATCCTCGACCACGGCCTCGATCACGAGATCGGCCCGGCCGAAGCCGGTCCAATCCACCGCCCCTGAGAGCAGCCGCTCGAGCCGGCGGTACTCGTGCCTCGTGATGCGTTTACGGTCGCGGCGTTCTTTGAGGATCCGGCGCGCCTCCCCGAGCCCCTTTCCCACGGCGTCGAGGGTGATGTCCTGGAACCGGACGTCGCTGCCGGCCTGCAGGACCGCCACGCCTCCGATCGCGGCTCCCATGAAGCCGGCCCCGACCATCCCCAGATTCTTGACCGGCTTCGGCGCGGGCGTCGTGGGCCCCTCGACGCCGGCGTCTTTCTTGAGGGCCGTCGTGGCAAAGAAGATGCGTACCAACTCGCGCGACACCTCGCCCACGGCCAGCTCGGCGAAGAGGGTGGCCTCGATGTCGAGCCCCGCTTCGATGCCATGCTCGAGACCGTGTCGCACCGCTTTGAGCGCTGCGAGAGGCGCGGGGTAGTGCCCGCCGGTCCGCTTCAACACGGTCTTGCGCGCCGTCGTGAACACGACCCGGCGCCCCAATGGATTCTTCTCCAGCGCGAGTTCCACCATCCCGCTGCGGCCGCGGTCGGGCCGCCAGCCCTGGGCGAGCCGCCGCGCCGCCTGCTCCGCCACCTGGTCCAGGATCGCGGGGTGGACCAGCTCATCCACGATCCCTTTGCGAAACGCGCGCGACGCCGGCAGCTGTTTGCCCGCCAGAATGATGTCCAACGCCTCACGTATCCCAATGAGCCGCGGCAGACGTTGGCACCCCCCGGCCGCGGGGATGATACCCAATTGCACTTCCGGCAGCCCGATGCGGGTCTTCGGGTGGTCGGTCGCGATTCGATAGGTGCAGGCGAGAGCAGCCTCCAACCCCCCGCCCAGGCAGGCGCCGGCAATCGCGGCCACCACCGGCTTGCCCAGCCGTTCGAACTTGTTGATCAGGTCCTGCCCGGTCCGAACGAGTGCCCACGCCTCGTCCCGCGACCCCAGGGCCACGAACTCATCGATGTCGGCCCCCGCGATAAAGGAGCCGGGCTTCGTAGAAATGAGCACGATGGCCCGGACGTCGGAGTCCGTGGCCAGCCCGTCCAACAGGTGGTCCAACTCCTCCCGGACGCCCCGGGTGATCTTGTTGATCGGTTCCGAGGGAAGATTGAACTCGAGTCGGAGGATGCCGTCCTGTCGACGTTGAGTGAACGCGCCCACCGTCAACGACGCTCCAGGACCATCGCGAAGCCCATGCCGCCCTGTGCGCACACCGAGATCAGCCCGAACTGCACGTCCCGCCGGCGCATCTCGTTCGCCAGCGTCGTGGTGATCCGCGCGCCCGTCGCGCCGAAGGGGTGGCCGATGGCGATCGAGCCTCCCATGACGTTGAGCGTGTCCCAGTCGATCCGCCCGATCGGCTCGGCGCGACCGAGTTTCTCTCGTGCCCACTCCTTCGACTCGAAGGCCTGGATGTTGGAGAGCACCTGGGCCGCGAAGGCTTCGTGCATCTCCACGAGCCCCAACTCCGACCACGGGATGCCGGCGCGATCCAGCGCCTCGGGCACGGCGTACGCCGGACCCATCAGGAGCTGCTCGCCCGGATCGAGCGCCGCCACCCCGTACGACCGAATAAACACGAGAGGCTCGTAGCCGTGGCTGCGCGCTGCCTCCTCGCTCATCAGCAGGACCGCGGCCGCGCCGTCGGTCAGCGGGGAGGCGTTCGCGGCCGTCACGGTACCATAGCGCCTGTCGAACACGGGCTTGAGCTTCGCCATCTGCTCGAGGCTGGTATCGGGCCGGATCCCATTGTCCCGCGTGATCGCACCATCGCCCGCGGGGGGGAAGATCGGCGCGATCTCCGCCGTGAGCCGCTCGTCTTCGCTCCCGGCGTGCGCCAACTGATGGCTGCGGAGCGCGAATTCGTCTTGCGACTCGCGGGTGATCCCGTTGAGCTTCGCCATCTTCTCGGCTGACTGTCCCATCGTTTCGCCGGTCGACGGTTCCGCGATCGCCGGCGACACGGGAATCAGATCCTTGGGCCGAAACCCCGACAGGAGCTTGAGCCGCTCACCGGCCGTTTTCGCTTTGCTCAGACCCACCAGCAGGTCTGAGAAGCGCCGGGAATGGAGGATGGGGATATCGGATAGGCTCTCGACACCACCGGCGACGACGACATCGGCGTGCCCAAGGGCGATCTGGTCGTGCCCCATCGCAATCGCTGCGTTCGCCGAGGCGCAAGCCCGGTTGACCGACGCCGCCGGAATACTCGCGGGGAACTGCGGGAGGAGGCTCACTTCGCGTGCCACATTCGGCGCCAGTAGGCTGGGCACAACCTGCCCGAAGTACATCTCGTCGACCGTCTGCCCGTCGAGATTGGCACGCTGCACCAGCTCCACGACGGCGTGGCGCGCCAGGTCTACGGCGGAGATGTCCCTCAGCGCCGTACCTGACCTGCAGAAGGGGGTGCGGCAGCCCGCGACGACCGCGACCCGTCGTCCGTTTCCCGTCGGCGACATGGTGCGAAAGCTAGCGAGTCGTGAGAACCGCGGCTAGCGCGGCACTTGTGGCGGCGCGGCAGTCGGTACCATCATTCCGGACGTCGGAACGCCAACACGCTTGCCACCGCGCGGGAGCGCCCGTCAAGAGCTTCCAGGACCTCGCGCGCCAGCACGATCTCCAGCGCCGAGGTGAGCGACCACAGCTCGCCCGGCTTGACGAGGTGCGCATCGGACGTCGGTCCCCACCCTTGAGCTCGCTGCTGCTCGAGGAACGTCTCGCCAAGGAAATAGCCGCCGGGGGCGACGGCCTCGAGGAACCGCGCGATCCGGTCGCGGTCCAGATAGTTGAACAGCATTACCAAGTCGTACGTGCGAGTGGGGAGCGCCGCGCCCCGGAGGTCCGTCTCGCGCCAGTCCACGGTGACACCGGCCAGATCCGCGGCCGCACGGCCCCGGGACAATCGCTCCACATCGGCGTCGAGCGCGGTGACGCTCGCACCTCGCCGGGCGGCCGCCACAGCGTGACGGCCATCGCCACACGCCAAGTCGAGCACACGCATCCCCGGACGGATCAGGTCCGCGTGCCACACAAACCAGGTGCTCGGCGGCGCCGGACCTCTTATTGACGACACACGAAATGGACGCTCCCTTTTCGCACGAGACGCGAGCGCAGGTCCTGGAGGCCATGGCTGCCGAGACGGCCGATGTGCTCATCGTCGGGGCCGGCGTCACCGGCGCCGGGATCGCCCGGGACGCCGCGCTGCGCGGTTTCAGGACTGTCCTCGTGGACAAGAGCGATTTCGGGTCGGGCACGAGTTCGCATTCGTCGCGCCTCGTGCATGGCGGCTTGCGCTATCTGGAACACCGGCATTGGCGGCTCGTGTTCGAGGCCAGTCGGGAACGGTCGGTGTTGCTCGCCATCGCTCCGCACCTGGTCTGGCCCCGGTCCTTTCTGTTTCCCGTCCACGAGGGTGGCCGCGTGCCCAAATGGAAGCTCGCGGCGGGCCTGTGGCTGTACGACCTCCTGGCGCTGTTTCGCAATGTGCGCCGCCACAAGATGCTGGGCAAGCGCCAAATCCTGCGGGCCGAACCGGGACTACGCTCTCGCGGGCTCAAGGGCGGCGCGCGGTTCTTCGACGCCCAGTGCGACGACGCCCGCCTGACGCTCGCCAACGTACGCGATGCCCACCGACACGGCGCGCTCGTGGCGAACTACGTGCGCGTGGACCGGTTCGAGACCGCCGACGGCCGGATCCGGGGCGCGAGGGTGACCGACCTCGTCACCGACGCGCCGTTCGCCCTGCGGGCTCGGATCGTCGTCAACGCGACGGGCCCCTGGTCCGACGGCGTGCGGCCCGGCGGTACCGAGCCGCTGCTCCACATTACCAAAGGGGCCCACGTTGCTGTCCCCCGCTCCCGCCTCGGCAATCACGAGGCGCTCACCATCACCTCGCCGATCGACGGCCGGGTGATGTTCATCATTCCATGGGGCGAGCTCTCGTACGTCGGCACCACTGAAACCGAGACGGACGCGACACCGGACGAGGTCCGCGCCGATGCCGACGACGTGATCTACCTCCTCCGGTCGGCCAACGCGCTGTTTCCCGAGGCGCGGCTCAGCCCGGAAGACGTCGTCACGACGTGGGCTGGCCTGCGACCCCTGCTCAGACTCGCAGACGGCGACGACCCTTCCGCCATCTCCCGTGAGCACCGGATCGTCGAGGACGACGCCGGCCTCATCTCGATCGTGGGCGGCAAGCTCACGACGTATCGCCGCATGGCCGCCGGGGTCGTGGACCGAGTGGCACACCGGCTCCACGAGCTCGAGGGCCGACCAATTCCCCCTCGAGCTCCCACCGACCGCGAGCCCTTGCCGGGCGGCGAGGCGCGGGACCTCACGGTGCTGGTCGAGGCCGCTGAGCGGGACGGCGCGCCCCGGGCGCTGGCGGAGCACCTGGTCTACACCTTCGGGACGGAGACACCCGCGGTGCTGCGTCTATCTCAGGCGGACCGCTCGTTGGCGGAGCCCATCGCGTCGGGCCACCCGGCGATCATGGCCGAGCTCGTGTACGCCATGCGCCGGGAAATGGCACTCACGTTGAGCGACCTGCTGGTGCGGCGGACCCACCTCTTCTATGAAGCGGGTCCCGCCACGTTGGACGCGCTGCCCGGCATCGTGGAGCTCGCCGCGCGCGAGATGGGGTGGGATGGGGGACGGAAGGCCGCGGAGCTGAGCGCCTACCGGTACGCTGTCGAGCGAAGCCTGGCGTTCCGCGCGGACTTGGCGGGGAGGCGCTGACTGGGCGTCAGTCTCCTACGCCCGGCAGGGCGGACGCCTTCACCCGGGCGTCCCGGAACTCGCGTGCTTCCTGGTACGCCTTCCGCAACCGGTCGAGGAGTTCCGCACGCTGCTCATAGAGGCGCTTCTGTCGCCGCGGACCGTGGGTAGCCAGTGCGTACGCCGTGAGAAGCGGTAGCCCGATGGTGGTGTCGAGATAGCACACGACGGCGTCGGGCAGCTGGTCCGGGTCCACCTTTCCCCAGCTTACCGCTTCGCCGGGCGTCGCGCCGGACAGGCCGCCCGTGTCGGTACGGGCGTCGGTGATCTGGAGGTAGTAATCATGACCCCGCTCGTCGATTCCGAGAACTTCCTGAATCTGTGGCTCGGTCTGCAGCACGAAATTCTTGGGGCTGCCGCCGCCCACGATGAGCACACCGCTGCGCCCTCCCCCACGCTTCGCGTCCAGCACGATCGCCGCCGTTTCGTTCACGTCCGCTGAGACGTCGAACCGCAGCTTACCGCCCTCCAAAGCGAGCTCCGCCACGTTCATCCCGATGGACGAGTCGCCCGGAGACGAGGTGTAAATCGGGACGGCGCACTCGTGCGCTGCGGCGAGGAGCGACTTCCGCCGCAGTCCCAGCGCCTTCTCGCGTTCCCCCACATACCGGCCCAGGCGGTAGTGATATTCGGCGCTACTCATCGGCCGCTGAAACTCCTCGCCTTGGGAGACCTGTCGAATGAACTCGTCCGTCTTGAGCAGGACGGCGTAATCGAAGAAGATGTCGTAGATGCGGACAACGCCCTGCTCCCGAAGCTCCACGTCGTCGGCGAACGGTGTCCCCCGATGCATCGCCATGCCCAGCCCGAAGTGGGCGTCGTGATACAGGTTGGCGCCGGTGGACACCATCCAGTCCACGAACCCGGCCTCGATGAGGGGGAGGATGGTGGACATACCGAGTCCCGCAGGCGTCATCGCCCCTGTAAGGCTCATGCCGACGGTCGCGTCCTCCGTCAGCATTTTCTCCGTAAACAAGCGGCATGCTTCGCGCAGTCGTCCCGCGTTGTAGGCGAGAAAAGCGTTGTCGATCAACTCCGCGACGGTCTCCCGGCCGGTGATCGCCGTTGGACTGATGCGACGGCCGCGTAGGTACTGTCCCTTGTGATCGGTCATCTCACCGTGCCTTTCGCCGCCGCCCTTGTCCAAGCGCGAGCCGCTCGCGCCGTCGTTCCCGAGCGTGCGTCACGAGCCGCACGACGGCCTCGGGTTCGTCGCAGAGGTGGAAAAAGTCGAGGTCGTCGAGCGTGATCTTGTCGGTGCCGGCCAGCACATCTCGGAGCCACCGGACCATCGGCTCCCAATGGTCCCGACCCATCAGGATGACCGGGGCGTCTCGGACCTTCCCCGTCTGAATCAGCGTGAGCGACTCGAACAGTTCGTCGAGCGTCCCGTAGCCGCCGGGAAAGAAGATGAACGCCGACGAATATTTCACGAGCATCATCTTGCGGACGAAGAAAAACCGGAAGTTAACGACTCGGTCGAGATACGGATTCGTGCCCTGCTCGTGCGGAAGTTCGATGTTGAGCCCGACGGAGAGCGCCCCCGCCTCCCGCGCACCGCGGTTCGCCGCCTCCATGATGCCGGGACCCGCACCCGTAATGACCGCGAACCCTGCCGTTCCCAAGGCATGCGCCGTTCGGCGCGCAAGGTCGTACATGGGATCGGCGGCGAGGGCGCGCGCCGACCCGAAGATGGTGACTGCCGACCGGACGTCCGCGAGCTCGTCGAACCCACCCACGAACTCTCCCATGATGCGGAACACCCGCCACGGGTCCGTGTGGGTAAACTCGCGCCGCCCGTAGTCCGGCGGCGCTTCGAGTAGCTGCTCGTCGGCCGTCAGATGCACCGGCTCCCGGCGGTCGTCGGGCTCAGGCGCTGAGGACTTCGATCGCCGCGGCATGGTCGTCGATCACGTTGTAGAAGAAAGGCGAGAGGCGCACGTGGCCGGGGCGCGCGTCCGCCACGACGCCGGCCTCGGTGAGGCGGCGCACGGTATGCTGGGGATCGGCCTGGGGCACCATCACGATCGCGGAGCGGCGCGCGGGATCCGGGGCCACGTTGGGGCGCAGGCCCGCGTCGAAAGCCCGCCTTACCAGGTCTTCCGTCAGATCGCGCACGACGTCGCGGATCCGCGGAATGCCGATCTCTCGAATCAGCTCGAGCCCGCCTAACTGCGCATAGACGGCCGCGAGCGCCGGGGTCCCCAGCTCGAATCGACGCGCATCGTCATGCCACGCGATGGTTCGGGGATCGAACTCGAACTGTCGGGCGTTGGCGAACCACCCGGCGGTCGTCGGCTCGAGACGGCGCACGAGCTCATCACGCGCGTACAGGAAGACGATGCCGGGTCCGCCCAACAGCCACTTGAGACCGCCCGCGCAGAGAAAGTCCACGCCCGTCGCGTGAACGTCGACCGGCATCTGCCCAACACTCTGGTACGCGTCGATGAAGCACAGCGCGCCATGACGATGCGCGACATCGGCGATGGCCGCGATATCCGCGATCGCGCCGGTCGTGAAGTAGACGTGGGACGTCGCCACCAATGCCGTGCGTTCGTCAACGGCCCGGGCGATCGCCTCGACCGGCACGGAGACGCCGTCGGGGCTCTCGACCACCACCAGCTCCACCCCCCGGCGGCGTTTGGCGAGCCACTGATAGGCGACGGTCGGGAAGTCGAGCGCCGTCGTCACCACGCGCGGCCGGCGCTCGTGGTCGAGGATGCCTGCCACCACCGCCGCGGCGCTCGACACGCTGTGATGGAGCGCGATCTCGCGGTCGTGGGCGCCGATCACATGGGCGTACCCCCGCCGCAGCTCCGCCAGCGCCTCCCACCACACATCATACCAGGCCGCCGCCCCCCGGGCGTCCCACGTCCCCAGATAGGCCTCCACTCGCTGCCGCGATCGGCGCGACAGGGCGCCAAGCGAACAGGTGTTCAGATAGACCTGGCGCTCGAACACGGGAAACTCGGCGCGGTACCCCGCGAGGGGGTGCGCGCGCGCGGCGCTTGCGAGAGGCATAGGCGCCAATATACAAGTAAGAGCCGGCGCGGTCATGACAGTGCGGCCATGACGACCGACGCGTCGACGTGTCACCGCCTCCAGCGGAGTGGGACGTGCCTCTCGAGGATACCCCCGGCGATCGGCAGCCGCCGGCCGGGCGCCAGCGTGGTTGGTGGAAGCTCGGGCTCGCCTTGACGGCCCGGGCGATCGTACGGCCGCGCGTCGCGCTCGACCTCGTGAGCCTGGTGTGGGCGTTCCGGGCGCGCGCGTGGTACCGCCGGGCGCCCTTCCTGCCGCTGCCGCCGGCCGAGTACCGACGCTGGCGCATGCACACGGCCTACGGCGACGAGCACGCGGTCCCGCCGATCGACGACGTGTTGCGCTTCGCCCGGTGGCGGCGCGAGATCCTGCGGTGACGCCGGAACGCCGTTCGTACCTGATCCGGCACCACGCGCTGCAGCTCGGCTTCGCGGCCGCCGGGATCACCGACCTCACGCCCCCGCCCCATGCCGACCGGCTGACCGCGTGGCTGGCGCGAGGCATGGCAGGCACCATGACCTACATGCACCGGCAGGCCGGCCGGCGGCGCGAGCCCG
>JBFJHJ010000017.1:0-60983 GCA_041613315.1 Gemmatimonadales bacterium | reverse complement strand
GGACCCCCGGGCACCGGCAAGACGCTGCTCGCGCGCGCCATCGCCGGCGAGGTCAACGTGCCGTTCTTCTCCATCTCGGGCTCCGACTTCGGGGAGATGTTCGTCGGCGTCGGCGCCAGCCGGGTGCGGGACCTCTTCGAGCAGGGCAAGGCGCACGCACCGTGCCTCATCTTCATCGACGAGATTGACGCCGTGGGCCGGCATCGGGGCGCTGGGCTCGGTGGCGGACACGACGAGCGGGAGCAGACCCTCAATCAGTTGCTCGTCGAGATGGACGGCTTCGAGTCCAACGAGGGTGTGATCCTCATTGCGGCGACGAACCGCCCGGACGTGCTCGACCCCGCGCTGCTGCGGCCGGGACGCTTCGACCGACAGATCGTCGTTGACATGCCGGACGTCCGGGGCCGCGAGATGATCCTCAAGGTCCACTCGCGCAAGATCCCCCTCGCGGACGACGTCCGGCTCGACGTGATCGCCCGGGCCACCCCGGGGCTCGCCGGCGCCGATCTGGCCAACATCGTCAACGAGGCGGCGTTGCTCGCCGCCCGGCGCAACAAGCAGCGCGTCGAGATGGTCGACATCGAGGACGCCAAGGACAAGGTGATGCTGGGCGTCGAGCGCAAGAGCCTGGTCCTCTCCGAGGAAGAGCGCAGGCTGACGGCGTACCACGAGGCGGGGCACGCGCTGGTGAGCATCCGCGTCCCGGGGCTCGATCCCGTGCACAAGGTGAGCATCGTGCCGCGCGGTCGGGCGCTCGGCATCACGTTCTCGCTGCCCGAAGAAGACCGCCACAACTACACGAAGGAGTACATCCACGGCCGGTTGGCGATGGCGTACGGCGGGCGCGTCGCCGAAGAGATCATCTTTGGGCACGAGAAGGTCACGACCGGCGCCGCCCAGGACATCCAGCAGGCAACGGAGATGGCGCGGCGGATGGTCACGCAATTCGGGATGAGCGACGTCGTGGGCCCGGTGGCGGTTGGGGACCGGGAGGAGCAGATCTTCCTGGGTCGCGAGATTTCGCAGCGGCGCGAGGTCTCGGAAAAAACCGCCGAGCTGGTGGACGGGGAAGTCAAGCGGTTCCTCGACGCGGCGTACCAGCGGGCGCGGGCCATCCTGGAGGCGGACCTGGAGACGCTGCACCGCATGGCCGCGGCGCTGCTCGAGCGCGAGACGCTCGACCGGGAGGAGGTCGAGCTTCTCGCCGGTGGCGAGGACCTCCCGCCGCGCGCGCCCGCGCTCGAGCCGGCGGCGGGCCCGGTGAAGCCCGGCGCGGCCGGGAGCAAGAAGGCACAGAGCCCCGAGCGGGGCCCGGTCCTCGGCACGCCGCCTGCGGAGCCCGCCGGCGCGTGAGGTCGGCCGCCGGCTGGTCGATGGCGCGAGGCACGCTCCCTCTCGACCGGCCGATTGTGGTCGGGATCCTCAACGTCACCCCGGATTCCTTCAGCGACGGCGGCCGCTGGCTCGATCCGGGGCACGCGCTGGCCCACGCCGAGGCGCTGGTGGCCGAGGGCGCCGACATGCTCGACGTGGGCGCGGAATCCACGCGCCCCGGACAGCCGCCGCCCGTGCCGCCGGACGAGGAATGGCGGCGACTGCGGCCGGTCCTGGCCGGCCTCGCCCAGCGGCTACCGCAGGTGCCGCTGAGCGTGGACACGGTGAAGGCCGAGACGGCGCGTCGGGCCCTCGAGGCCGGTGTTTGGGCGGTGAACGATGTCTCGGGGCTCCGCCTCGACCCGGGCATCGCCGACGCGTGCGCCGCGACCGGTGCCGGCCTGATCCTGATGCACTCTCGCGGCACGGTGCGCACCATGGCGAGCGATGAGCACGCGGTCTATCAGAGCGTCACCGCGGAGGTGGTCGCTGAGCTGCGTGCGGCGATCGCGCGGGCGCTGGCGGCGGGCGTCGCGGAGGAGCGGATCGTGTTGGATCCCGGCCTAGGCTTCGCCAAGCGACCCGAGCATAGCTACCGGATCCTGCACGACCTCCCGGCGCTCCTCACCCTGGGGCGGCCGGTCATGGTCGGGCCCTCCCGCAAGCGCTTCCTTGGCGTGGCGACGGGCCGTGATGTGCACGCCAGGGACGTCGCGACGGCCGCCGCGTGCCTCACGGCCTACGAGCTGGGCGCGCGGCTGTTCCGCGTGCATGCGCCCGGTCCCGTGCGAGACGCGCTGGCCGTGGCCGACGCGGTGCGGAGCGCCTGATGCGCTGGATCGAGCAGCTGCGCTTCCTGGTTCCCGACGCGTACGATGTCGTTCAGATTCTCATCGTCGCGTACGTCATCTACCGCGTGCTCCTGTTTCTCGCCGGCACACGGGCCCTGCAGATCCTGATCGGCCTCTCGGTGCTCGGATTGATGTACTTCGCCGCGCTCCTGCTGAAGCTGAACATGATCACGACGCTTCTGGGACTGGTGTTCACCTACGGGGCGTTCGCCGCCGTCGTGGTCTTCCAGCCGGAGCTGCGCCACGCCCTCGCGCGGCTCGGCCGCTCCCGCGCCATCAGCAGCTTTCTCGGCACCGGCCACACCGATGAGGTGGCGGATGAGATCGTGGATGCCGTGGCACGGCTTGCCCGGGACGGCACCGGGGCGATCATCGCTGTCGAGCGTGAAGTGTCCCTCACCGAGTACGTCGAGGGCGGGACGGAGATGCGGGCCGGTGTTACGGCGGACCTGCTGACGACGATCTTCACGCCGTATTCGCCGCTGCACGATGGCGCCGTCGTGATCCGCGGCGACCACATCGTCGCGGCGGGGTGCGTCTTGCCGCTCACGCAGTTCCCGGTGTCGGACAAGTCGCTGGGCACGCGCCACCGCGCGGCCCTGGGCCTCTCCGAAGAGAGCGACGCGCTGCTCATCGTGGTCTCGGAGGAGACGTCCCACATCTCCACTGCCGTCCGCGGGGTCCTCAAGCGCGGCATCACGCCCGATCAATTGCGCCAGATGCTCACGACCTCCCAGCCGGAGGCACTTGCGCTGGCGGCGTCGCGTCGCGAGCCTTCCCCCGCCTGACGCGCACCACCAACCATCGGACTCCAGACCCCAGACCCGTCACGCATGGCCCACGCCGGCACCCCGTCCGTCCGTGACCCGCAGCCGCCGTACCGGGCGGCGTTCGCGGTGTTCGCTGTCGTCCTCCTGATCTACGTGTGGACCCTGGCCCCCTCGGTCACGTTTTGGGACGCCGGCGAATTCATCGCGACGAGCAAGATCCTCGGGATCCCGCATCCGCCGGGAACGCCCCTCTTCGTGCTCATCGGCCACGTGTGGGCGACCATCGTCCGGGTCGGCAGCTGGGCGTATCGCACCAACCTCATGACGGCGACGTTCAGCGCCGCCGCGGCGGGGTTCTTCTTCCTGCTGGTGAACCGGGGCCTGACCGGGTGGGGACGGCGAGCGCTGGAGGACGAGCTGGCGGACGACCGCATCTTCACGGTGGGCGGCGCGATGGCCGCCGCGCTGGTTTCGGCCTTCACCTTCACCGTCTGGCAGAACTCCAACGAGACCGAAGTCTACATGGTGGCCACGCTCAGCATCGCCGCCATGTGCTGGCTCGCGTGGCTATGGCGCCGGAGTCGGGGTGGGGAACGGGCGCCCCACCTGCTGTTGCTGATCGTCTACCTGGCGGCCGTGTCGCTCGGCAACCATCTCCTCACCCTGCTCGTGGGGCCGGCGATCATCGGCTTCATGTGGCACGTGCTCCGGGCGGACCCGCTCCCTCGCGAGCAGGACCGCCAGATCGAGTGGGCCCAGTGGTGGGTGCTCTGCGGGGTATGGGCCCTCCTCATCGGCACCGGGCTGGGGAGCACGGAGCTGCTGGTGGTGGGGGGCGTCGCCTTCGCCGCCGCGGCCATCTACGCGGCCTGGGTGGGCGCACTGCCGTTCGCCGCCACCGTGCTCGGCATCGCTGCCGTGGGCGCGTCCACCTACCTGTTCCTGTATTTCCGCTCGCAAGTGGGGCCCTTTATCAACGAGGCCGACCCGTCGACGTGGGACAGCCTCGTGGCCGTGATCCGCCGGGAGCAGTACCCGCCGCGCTCGCCGATCGACAACCCGATCTTTCTCTCCGGCCCCGACAACCCCGGGCGGTCGCTGGGGCTGATCCTCTGGCAGATCGCCAACTACCTGCAGTACTTCGACTGGCAATGGGCGAACAGCCTGGAGACGTCCAACCCGGTCTTCGCGGTATCGCGGTTGCCGTTTACCCTGGCGTTCACCACGCTGGGCGTCTTCGGCGCGTCGGTCGTGCACCAGCGCGACCGCTCGCTGTTCTGGCTGCTGCTGCTGCTCTTCCTAACCACGGGGCCGGCGCTGGTCGGGTACATGAACTTCAAGCCGGGATTCTCCCTGGCGTACGACCAGTACCCGTCGTTCGAGATGCACGAGGTCCGCGAGCGGGATTACTTCTTCACGGTGTCGTTCCTGGTGTGGGGGATCTTCGCGGGCGTGGGGCTCGCCGGTCTGTATCGGATGGTGCGCGACCGGCTGGGAGGGCGCGAGGGCGGGCGCGCTGCCGCGGGGCTCTTGGTGTTCGCGCTCGTCCCGCTCGCGTTCAATGCCCGGGCGGCGAGCCGGGCCCATGGGCCGGAGGCGCTGTTGGCCCGGGACTTCGCGTACGATCTGCTACAGTCGGCGGAGCCGTACGGCATCATCTTCACGAACGGGGACAACGACACCTTCCCGCTGTGGTACGCGCAGGAGGTGGAAGGGATTCGACAGGACGTCTCGGTCGTGAACCTCTCCCTGGGGAACACCGACTGGTACATCCGGCAGCTGCGGGACAACCCGGTGCGGCCGTTCGAGCCCGAGCAGGCGCCGTGGTTCGCGACCCTGGCCCCTGAGGCGCCGCCTCCGGCGCTTCACTCGTGGACGGACGAGAACATCGGCCAGCTGCGAGCCATGCTCCTCCCACAGGCGGTGCACTTCCGCGCCGGCCGCGTGAGCGCCGTCCTTGCCGAGAACACACCGATCTACGTGAAGGACGTCCTGATCCTGCGCCTGATCCAGGAGAACTGGAATCGGCGGCCCCTGTACTTCTCGCTCACCTCGGGAAGCGGCAGCTGGCAGCACTTCGCGCCCCACCTCACCCAGGAGGCCCTGGTGTTGCGCCTGCATGCGGTGGCGGCGCCGGACTCCACGCGGCTCACGCCCGGCGTGCTCGCGGTGCCCCTCGACCTGCCGCGTACCGATACGCTGGTGAACCAGGTGTACCGCTACGCCGGGCTGTTCTCGGTGGACACGCTCGTGCTGGGGCCGACCGAGCGGAACATCACGACGAATCTGAGCTTCCCCTTCTACGCCCTGGGCCAGGCGTACGAGCTCCGGGGCGACCGTTGGCGGAGTGTCGAGGCGCTGCGCAAGGCCTACCACCTGAACCCCCTGTCCCAGCTCGCTGGCTTGCTGCAGCTCGAGTCGCTCCCGGCCTTCGCGGATACCCTGCTGGATCCCCCTGCGGCGCGGCCCTGATCGCCCACGGCAGCCGCCCTCGCGGTGCCGGCGCGGGTGGTCGGGCGGCGGAGCGGTCGCTACTTTCACTGGCTATGGGATTCGCGGTGCTCCCGGGCAACCTCGCGCGGGTGCGGGAGGAGATCGCCCGCGTCCAGGCTCGGGAGGGGCTGCGGGGCACGGTGCGGATCGTCGCCGTCACCAAAGGGCACCCGGTGAACGCCGTCCGCGCCGCCCTCGAGGCGGGGGTGCCGGACGTTGGGGAGAGCCGGGTGCAAGAGGCCCTGGCGAAGCAGGAGGCGCTCACCGGGCTGCCGGTGGTGTGGCACTTGGTCGGCCACGTCCAGACGAACAAGGCCAAGCACGTGGCCGGTCGCTTCGCCATGGTGCACTCGGTGGACTCGTTGCGGGTGGCGGATGCGCTCGCGCGGGCGGTGGACCGGGCGGGCGCGCCTGTGCTCGGCGTGCTGCTCCAGGTGAACGTGTCGGCGGAGGCTCAGAAGAGCGGCTGCGCGCCGCCGGCGGCGGCCGAGATCGCTGGGCACATCGCCGCCCAGCCGCAGCTCCGGCTCGGTGGCCTGATGACGATAGCGCCGCTCACGGACGATGAGGGGACCCAGCGCGCGGTGTTCGGCCGGCTCCGCGAGCTTCGGGATCGACTGGCGGGGGCGGGACGCGCCCTCCCAGAGCTGTCGATGGGCATGTCCGGCGATTACCGCGCCGCCGTGGCCGAAGGCGCCACGATGGTGCGCTTGGGAACTGTGCTGTTCGGAGAACGACCGCCATGAACGAAGGCTTCCGTCTCACCCCAGCCGACATGCGGGCGCAAGAGTTCGGCCGGAGCCTGTTCGGTTACGGTGTCGCCGCCGTCGAGGACTTTCGGGCTCGAGTCGCCGAAGAGATGGAGCGGCTCGTACGAGAGCGAGCGATGCTCGAGGAACGGCTCCAGAACCTGCGCGAGCAGCTCAAGGCCTACCGGGAACAGGAGAAGGCGTTGAACGACGCGGTGCTCCTGGCCCAGCAGGTCCGCGCCGATACGGAGCAGTCGGCCAAGCAACAGTCCGATCTCGTCATCCGCGAAGCGGGCGCGCGGGCGGAGCAGATGGTGGCCGAGGCGCGCACGGCGGAGGGCCAGGTGCGCCGCGACATCGAGGAGGCGCAGCGGCTGTTCAGCGGATACCTCGCCGCCTTCCGCCAGCTCCTCTGGCGCCACCTCGCTGAGGTGGATGCGCTCGCGGACCACGAGCGGGACGGCACGCCACCCGAGTCCACGTGACGACCGTCAGCCTGGCGGACGGCCTCGAGCGCGCGGTGGAGGCGATCCGCGCGGAGACCGACCTCGCGCCGGACGTGGCCCTGATCCTGGGAACGGGCCTGGGCGGGCTCGCCCGGGAGATCGCCACCGCGGCGGCGATCGGGTACGAGCGCATCCCCGGCTTCCCGCTCTCCACCGTGGAGTCACATGCCGGGCGCCTGCTGCTGGGCACGCTCGGCGGGAAGCCGGTGGTGGCGATGCAGGGCCGGTTCCACCGCTACGAAGGCTACGCGATGCACGAGATCGCGTTTCCGGTGCGCGTCATGCGTGCGCTCGGCGCGCACACCCTCGTGGTGTCCAACGCCTGCGGGGGGATGCACCCGCTCTGGGCGCCGGGCGATCTGCTGCTCATCGCCGACCACATCAACCTCCTGGGAGACAACCCGCTGGTGGGCCCCAACGACGAGGCGTTGGGGCCCCGGTTCCCCGACATGTCCCGTGCGTACGATCCCGACCTGCGCCGGCTCACGCGCGAGGTGGCGCGCGATCTCAAGATCACGTTGCGCGAGGGCGTGTACGTCGCCGTGCCCGGACCCAACCTCGAGACGGCGGCGGAGTATCGCTTCCTGCGCACCGTGGGGGCCGACGTGGTGGGCATGTCCACGGTGCCCGAGGTGATCGTCGCCGTCCACGGCGGCATGCGGGTGCTCGGCATCTCGATCATCACCGACGCGTGCCTCCCCGATGCGCTGGAGCCGGCGGACGTCGAGACGATCATCGCCACGGCCGCAAAGGCGGAGCCCGCCCTCACCCGCCTCGTCACGCGCGTGCTCCAGCGGATGGCGTAATGGCGCACCAGCGGCTCGGCGAGGCCGCGCCGGACGAGTTGGAGCGCGCGGTCCTCGACCAGTGGCGTGCGGAACAGCTGTTCCGGCAGACGCTGGCGGCCACCGGCGGCGGCGAGCCGTTCGTGTTCTACGAGGGCCCCCCGACGGCGAACGGCCGGCCCGGCATCCACCACGTGTTCGCCCGCACCATCAAAGATCTCATCTGCCGGTACCAGACGATGCGCGGTCGCGCGGTGACGCGGATCGCCGGGTGGGACACGCATGGCCTGCCGGTGGAGATCGAGGTGGAGAAAGCGCTTCAGCTCTCCGGCAAGCCGGATATCGAGCGCTTCGGGGTGGCCGAGTTCAACCGGCGCTGTAGGGAGAGCGTGTTCCGCTACAAGGCCGATTGGGAGCAGCTGTCGGATCGCATCGGGTACTGGTTGGACTACGACCGCCCGTACATCACCTACACGAACGACTACATCGAGAGCGTGTGGTGGCTGCTGCAGCAGCTGCACGGGAAGGGGTTCCTCTACGAGGGGCACAAGGTGCTCCCGTACTGTCCGCGCTGCGGGACGTCGCTCTCCAGCCACGAGCTGGCGATGGGCTATGAGACCCACCGCAGTCCGTCCATCTACGTGTTGTTTCGGGTGGAAGGGGAGCCGGAGCGATACCTGCTGGTGTGGACCACGACGCCCTGGACGCTGCCCTCGAACGTCGCCGTGGCGGTCCATCCGGCGTTCGAGTACGTGGAGCTGGACGTGGAGGGCCGCCGGGTGATCGTGGAGCGGTCGATCGCGGAGCGGCTGGCCGTGCCCGGTGCCACCCGCGGCAAGCCGCTGGCCTCGTTCCCGCAGGTAGCGGCGTACCCGGGGCGCGCGCTGCTCGGGTGGCGCTACGAGCCACTGCTCGACGCCGTGTCGGTGGACGCCGAGCGGGCGTTCCGAGTGGTGGCCGGCGATTTCGTGACCAACGCCGAAGGGACGGGGCTGGTGCACCTGGCCCCCGCCTTCGGCGCCGACGACTACGCCACCGTCGCACGGGAGGACCTGGCCTTCGTGAATCCCGTGGACGCGGAGGGGCGCTTCACGCAGACCCGGTGGCCGGCCCTCAACGGGACGTCGGTGTTCGAGGCGAACGGGGCGATCGCGGAGCGGCTGCACACCGAAGGGAAGGTCTTCGGCCGGTACCAGGCCGAGGGCTACGAGCACACCTATCCGTTCTGTTGGCGGTGCGATGCGCCGTTGATCTACTACGCCCGCAAGTCGTGGTTCGTCCGGACGACGGCGTTCCGCGACCGTATGCTCACCATCAACAACGCGGTGCAGTGGTACCCACCCGAGGTCGGATCGGGCCGTTTCGGCGAGTGGCTCGAGAACAACGTGGACTGGGCGCTCTCCCGCGACCGCTATTGGGGCACACCGTTGCCGGTGTGGCAGTGCGAGCGCGACGACGCGCACACGGTCGTGATCGGGGCGTACGCCGAGTTGGCGGAGCGGTTGGGCGCGCCGCTGCCGGCCGATTTCGATCCCCACAAGCCGTTCATCGATGCCTACACGTTCGCGTGTGACGCCGCGGGCTGTGGCGGCACGATGCGCCGGGTGTCGAGTGTCATCGATGCTTGGTTCGACTCCGGCGCGATGCCCTACGCGCAGTGGCACTATCCGTTCGACCACGTGGAGGCGTTCGAGCGGCACTTTCCGGCGGACTACATCTGCGAGGGGCTCGACCAGACGCGCGGGTGGTTCTACTCCCTGTTGGCGATCGCGGCGGGGGTCGCCGACGGACCGGCGTACCACAACGTCATCGTGAACGGGCTCGTCCTGGACGCCGAGGGCCGCAAGATGTCGAAGCGGCTCGGCAACGTCGTCGAGCCGTGGGAGGTCGTGCAGCAGTTCGGCGCCGATACCGTCCGACTCTATCTGCTGGCGTCGAGCCAGGTCTGGTTGCCCAAACGGTTCGACCCCCGCGCGATCCCCGAGGTCGCGTCGGGCTTTCTGACGCGCCTCAAGAACACCTACGATTTCTTCGCGCTCTACGCGGAAGACTGGACGCCGAGCGCGGGTGCCCCGCCTCCCGACCAGCGGCATCCCGTCGACCGGTGGTTGTTGAGCCGGTTGGACCGGCTCACCACGGCGGTGCGCGACGCGTGGTCCGCGTACGACGTGACGGCGGGAGTGCGGGCGATCCTCGAGTTCGGGGACCAGGATCTCTCCAACTGGTACGTCCGGGTGAACCGGCCGCGGTTTTGGGCGCCGGACGCGACGGCGGATCCCGCGGCACTCGCCACGCTGCATGAGGCGTTGATGACGGTGAGTCGCCTCCTGGCGCCGGCCGCGCCGTTTCTGAGTGACGCGATCCACCGACGCCTCACGGGCGGTTCGGTGCACCTGGCGCCCTTCCCGGAGGACCGGGGGCGGGGCGATGCGGCGCTCGACGAGGCGATGGAGGCGGTGCGCCGGCTCACGTCGCTGGCGCGGGCCGTGCGCGACGAAGCCCGGATTCGCGTGCGCCAACCCCTGGCGCGGCTGCGCGCGGCGGTGCCGGCGGCCGTGCGCGGACGGCTCGCCGACGGCCTCCTCGACCTGCTGGCCGCGGAGGTGAACGTGCGATCCGTCGAGCTGGTGGCGAGCGATGAAGAACTCGTCCGACTCAAGGCCAAGCCCAACTACCGAACCCTCGGCAAGATCTATGGCAAGGACACGCCGCGGGCCGTGGCCGCTGCGGCCCGACTCGCGCCAGCGCAGCTCCGCGCCCTCGAGGCGGGGGAGACCGTCGCGGTGGAGGCCGACGGCCACCGCTTCACCTACGGCCCGGACGACATCGTCGTCGAGCGCGAAGTCGTGACCGACTGGTTGGTCCAGAGCGACGGACCCGTGGTCGTCGCCCTCGATCCCCAGCTCACCGATGAGCTGCGGCGGGAGGGGTTGGCGCGGGAGCTCGTGAATCGGATCCAGCGGCTGCGCAAAGAGGCGGGTTATGATTACAATACGCGGGTTGCCCTGAGCCTCTCGGGGGACCCGGAGGTCCTCGCGGCGGCGGCGGCCTTCGAGCACGTGATCGCCGGCGAGACGCTGGCCCGGAACGTCAAGATCGGGTCGGATCTTCCGAACCCGGATGTGCAGGAAACCGTGGACATTGATGGCCGGCAGGTCGTCCTCTCCCTGCGGAGGGACGGTGGTGATCGGCGGTAGCGCCGCACCGGCCGGCGGGATGAAACGATGAACAAGAAGCAATTGGCGCACCTCGAGAGCCGACTACTCGAGGAGCGTGCCCGCGTGATGAAGGAGCTCGGGTACTACGGCGAGCAATTCAGCGGCACGCTCCAGGCCTCTGACGGCGACCTCTCGTCCTATTCCTTTCATATGGCCGATCAGGGCACCGACGCGATGGAACGGGAAAAGCAGTTCCTCTTCGCGTCGAAAGAGGGCCGCTATCTGTGGCACGTGAACGAGGCGCTCCGGCGGCTGTATTTCAGTCCGGACAAGTTCGGCACGTGCCACGAATGTGGCGACGAGATCGGGTTCGAGCGGCTCGACGCCCTCCCCCACGCCCGCCTCTGCATCAAGTGCAAGGCGAAAGAAGAAGATGGCAAGCGCTAGCGGGAGTCGGTCCCCACTCTTCTGGGGAATCCTCTTGAGCGTCGTCGCGATCGACTACCTCACGAAGCAGATCGCGGTCGCGATGCTGTCCCGCATCCCCGCCCCCGTGGCCGGAGAGTGGCTGTCGCTCCGCCTGGTCTACAACACCGGTGCGGCGTTCGGCATCAACGTGGGCGAACACTCACGCTGGGTCTTCATGATCCTCGCCCTCGTGGCGCTCGTGGTCCTAGGGTCCATGGTGCGGCAGACGCGCCGCGCGCAGTGGTTCCGCCTCACCGCGCTGGCCCTCGTCTGCGGCGGCGCCGTCGGCAATCTGGTGGACCGGATCCGCAGCCCGCTGGGCGTCGTGGATTTCATCGACGTGTGGATCGGTCCCCTTCACTGGCCCACGTTCAACGTGGCCGACATGGCCGTGAGCTGCGGCGCGATTGCCCTGGCGCTCGTACTCTGGCAGGAAGGACGGCACGAAGCCGCGACCGCCGCCGACGCGGTGGACGTGGCCGAGGCGTGACCGCATTCCCACCGTCGAATTCCAGGTCAGCGCCCCCGCCACGGAACGGCTCGACCGGTTCCTCGCCGACCAGCTCGCCCTCTCCCGGACGCAGGCCGCCCGCCTGATCGCCAACGGCCGCGTACGCGTGAACGGCGCGCCCGCGCGGGCATCCCGGAGTCTCGAGCGCGGCGACGCCGTTCACGTGTCCCTGCCAGAGGACGCGCCGCCCCGGGACCTCGCCCCCTATCCCCTGCGCCTCACCGTCGTCTACGAGGATGCCGCGCTGCTCGTGCTGGACAAACCGGCCGGACTCGTCGTGCATCCGGCCCCGGGCCACTGGAACGACACCCTTCTCAACGCTCTCGTAGCCCGCGGGACCTCGCTCTCCGGCGGTCAGGGCCGGCCCGGGATCGTCCACCGGCTGGACAAGGACACCTCCGGGCTCCTCCTCGTGGCGAAAACCGACGCCGCTCACCGGGCGCTCGCGCGCGATCTCCAACACCGCCGCATCGAACGCAGCTACGCGGCCCTCGTGTGGGGACATGTGGGCCGCCCCCTCGACATCGACGCCCCGCTCGGCCGCCATCCGAAAGACCGGAAACGCATGGCGGTCGTGGCTCGCGGCCGACCCGCGCAGACCCATGTGGAGCCGGTGGCCCGCTTCGACACCTGCGATCTGGTGCGCGTCACGCTGGCGACGGGGCGGACCCACCAGATCCGCGTGCACCTCGACCATGTCGGCCATCCGGTCGTGGGAGATCCGGTCTACGGGGGAGGAGGGGCGCGCCGCATGACCGGCGCCCAGCGGCGCCACGCCGAGCACGTCGAGCGGGCGGCCCTGCGCCAGGCCCTGCACGCGGCCGGGCTCGGCTTCCGCCATCCCGACACCGGCGCCTGGCTCCTCCTGCGCTCCGATTGGCCCGCTGACCTCCGGGCCGTCCTCGAGGCCGCAACGGGGGATTCGGCGTTGCTTGCTCGGTCTCCGGTGCTGGACTATCTTGGCTTCCTTAAATAAGATGGCCGACTTGGCGGGCGATCGAATCCTGGCGTTCCGGGTGGCGGACCTGGTGTGCGCCGTGGATGCGTCGGCCGCCCGTGAGATCCTGCCCGTCCAGCCGGCGACCCGCGTGCCGGGCGCCGCGGATGCGGTGCTCGGGCTGGTCAACGTCCGGGGGACAGTGGTGACCCTAGTGGACGGGCGGCAGGCGCTGCAGCAGCGGCGGGCAGACCGCGAGGGCTCCATGCTGCTGCTCGACGTCGGGCATCGCACCGTCGCGTTCTTGGTGGACGAAGTGGTGGACCTCTTTGCGACCGCCGAGGCGGAGCTGTCGGACCGCGCGGAGCTCCCGGGGATGGACCCGCGGGTTGTGCGGGCGGTTGGACGGCGGGGTGACCTGCCGTTCGTGCTTCTCGATCTCGAACCATTGCTCGCTCCAATCATCAGTCTGTAGGGGGACGTGTGAGCCACACGGTGCTCGTCTGCGACGACGCGATCTTCATGCGCACCATGATCAGTGACATCCTGACCCAGGCGGGGTTCGAGGTGGTGGGCGAAGCCGAGACCGGGGTGCAGGCCGTGGAGAAGTACAAGCAGCTGAAGCCGGATCTCGTCACCATGGACATTGTGATGCCCGACATGGGCGGGATCGACGCCGTGCGCGAGATTGTGAAGTTCGATGCCGAGGCACGGGTTCTCATGTGCAGCGCGATGGGCCAGCAGGCGCTGGTCGTCGAGGCGATCCAGGCCGGCGCCAAGGACTTCGTCGTCAAGCCGTTCCAGCCGTCCCGCGTGCTCGAGGCGGTGCAGCGGGTGCTCGGCTAGCGCATGGACCACGCTCAGTACGCCGAACTCTTCCTGGCGGAGAGCCGCGAGCACCTCAATGCCGTGAATCAGCTGCTCCTCGAATGGGAGCGGCGGCCGGACGCCCCCGAACCCGTCGGCGGCGTGTTCCGGGCGATCCACACGATCAAAGGCATGGCGGCGACCATGGGGTATGCGACGGTCGCCGACCTTGCCCACCGCACCGAGAACCTCCTCGACCTCCTGCGCCGTAGCGCCGCCGGTCCCGCCCCGGACACGCTGCAGCTGCTGTTCCGGACCGCCGACGCGCTGGAGCGCGCCATCCAAGCGGCTGTGTCGGGACAGGAGGCGGACGTGGACGTGGGTGCCGTTGCCGCCGCCCTCGACCGGGTAGCCGCCAGCCACGAGTCGGCGGCGCAGCGGTCGGAGGGTGCGCGGCCGTCCGCCCCCGTGGTCGCCGCCCCGACCGGGACCGGGCGCACGGTGCGGGTGGTGTTGCAACCGGAGACCCCGCTCAAGGGGGCGCGGGCCGTCCTGCTCCTCGCCCGCGCCAAGGGCCTGGGCGCGGTGCACTCGGTGGAGCCGGCGCCCGTGGCCCTCGAGGCGGAGGAATTCGACGGGCGCTTCGTCTTTCGGCTCGAGAGTTCGCGGGATGACGAGGAGCTCGAGGCGGAGCTTCGCAAGGTGGGGGAGGTGGCGGAGCTCACGATCGGCGCTGCCGAGAGCGCCGCTCCCCAGGTCGAGGGCGGCGCGGGCCGCACGCAACACATCCGGGTGGCGCTCAAACGGCTCGACGCGCTCATGGACCTGGTGGGTGAGCTCGCGACGGCGAAGAACCGGCTGATCGAGTTGTCGACCCAGCGAGCGGACCCGGCGCTCGAGGACTTGGCGATCAAGATCGCCCAACTCAGCGGGCAGCTGCAGGGCGAGATCGTCCAGGCGCGCATGACCCCCGTGTGGCAGGTCTTCGACCGGTTCCCGCGCCTCGTGCGCGACCTCGCCAGACAACTGGACAAGCAGGTGAGCTTCGAGGTGGAGGGCAAGGAGATCGAGCTCGACCGCGCGATCCTGGACGAGATGGGCGACTCCCTGGTGCACCTGCTCCGCAACGCCGTGGACCACGGCATCGAGCCCCCCACGGACCGGCGCGCGGCCGGGAAGCCGCCCGAAGGGCGGATCGTGCTGAGCGCCATGCGGGAGCGGGCGTCGGTGGCGATCCGGGTGAGCGACGACGGGCGGGGGATCGACCGGGCGGCGCTGCTCCAGCTCGCGAAGCAACGGGGCATGGTGGAGGAGGGGATCGAGTACCTGACCGACGAGCTGCTGCTGCGCATCCTGGCCCGACCGGGGTTCTCGACGGCCGCCAGAGTGTCCGATGTCTCCGGCCGCGGGGTCGGGATCGACGCCGTGGCCGTGCAGCTCCGGGTCCTGGGGGGCTCGATGGAGATCCGGACCGAAGCCGGCCAGGGGACCACGTTTACGCTCCGAGTGCCCACGACCCTGGCGATTGTGAGGGCGCTCATCGCGCAGGTCGGGCGGGAGCGCTACGCTGTACCGCTCACCCATGTGGCGGAAACGCTGGCGTTCGACGCGGCCCTGGTCACCCGGGTGGACAACCGGGACGCCATGTCGGTTCGGGCCGACGTGGTCCCGCTGATACACCTGCGCCGACTGCTCCAGCAGGGGGGTGAGCCGCCGGCGCGGCGGCCGGTGATCATCCTCGAGATCGGGGATCGGCGGGGCGGACTGGTGGTGGATGCCCTGGCCGGCCAGCAGGAAATCGTGGTCAAGGCGTTCGACCCGCCCCAGGGCACGCTGCCGATCTTCAGCGGCGCCACGATCCTCAGCGACGGAGCGCCGGCCCTCATCCTGGATGCCGGCGGCTTGGTGTAGGGAGACTGCGGCATGGACGACGTGCGCGAGCTCAAGGCGTTGCAGGTGGACGCGCTTCGCGAGGTGGCCAACATCGGCGCGGGCCACGCCGCCACGGCCCTCTCGCAGCTCACCAACCGCCGCATCATGATCAGTGTGCCGCAGATCACAATCACCCCGCTGGAGGACGTAGACGAGCTGTTGGGGGATCCGGAGGAGGTGGTGGCGGCCGTGCTGATGCATATGCTGGGCGATTTGACCGGCCGCACGTTGTTCGTCATGGACGAGCCCGCCGCCCGGCTGTTGTGCGACCTGCTGCTGCGCCGACCGCCGGCGACCACGGGTTCGTTCCACGAACTCGAGCAATCGGCCCTCAAGGAGGCGGGCAATATTCTGGGTGGGGCCTACATGAACGCCCTGTCGGATTTCATGGGAATGATGCTGCTCCCGTCGGTGCCGAGCTTGGTGATCGACCTTTCCGCGGCCGTCGTCACGACGGCCTACCTCAACTTCGGCCGGGACCGCGACTACGTGCTGTGCGTGGAGACCGACTTCCAGTTCGAGGAGGCCGGCCACGCGCTGCGGGGCCATTTCCTACTGCTTCCCGACCTGGCGTCGCTCAAGGCGATTTTCGACGCCATCCGTCTCGCGTGACCGCATGCCACCGCAGGGCATCTCCAAGAAGGATCGCGATACCCTTCGGTCCTTCGCGCAGCGAATCGACCCGTCGGATGCGGGCGCCCACAACAACCTCGGCGTTCTCTATTACAAGAAAGGCTTGATCGAGGAGGCGATCGCCGAGTTCAAGCGTGCGCTGGAGCTCGACTCGAAGATGCAGGTCGCCCAGCGCAACCTCGAGATCGCCTACCAAGAGACCGGCTACTACGACCGGCGCATCGCCGAGTTGCGCGAGCGTCTGCGGGCGCAGCCCGATGACCGGGAGGCGCGGTGGGAGCTGGGGCGCGCGTACGCCTCGCTGGGGCAGTACGAGCCGGCGGTGGAGGAATTCCAGGCGCTGATCAGCCGCAACGCCCGGGACGTGGCGGCGCTGATCCAGCTCGGGTTGGCCGAGAAGAACCGGGGCCGGCTCGAGGTCGCCACCGAGTGGCTCGACCGCGCGGCCGAGCTGGATCCCGACAGCAGCGTCGTCGCACTGTACCGCGGCGAGGTGCTCTACAACCGCGGGCTGAACAGCGAGGCGTTGGAGGCGCTCACCCGTGCCACCGAGCTCAATCCGGAGAACGCAGACGCCCATTATCTCATTGCGTTCGCGCTGGGCGACGTGGGCCGCCACGAGGAGGCCCGGGCCGCGACGAAGCGGGCGATCCAGCTCAATCCCACGTTCGCCCGGGCGCAGACCAACCTCTCGCTGGACCGGCTGTCCGGGGCGCGGGCTCGGCCGAGCTTGGCCGAGCAGCGCGCCCTCGAGCCCGGCGTGGCGGAGCAAAGCGCGCTGGCGCACTACAACCTCGGGCTGGCGTTCCGCCAGCAGGGCTACTACGGCGAGGCGCTGCGCGAGTATCGCCTGGCGCTCGAGCGCGGCGAGGATCGGCGCCTCGTGCTCCAGGCGATGGCGGAGGTGCACCTCCTCAAGCGCGACCACGTCGCCGCCTTGGAGCTGTACGAGGGCCTCGTCGCTGAAGTGGCGGACTCGCCCAAACTGTGGAACGAGCGCGCCGTCGTGTTCCACCAGCTGGGCCAGTTCGATGAGGCGATCGCCTCCTACCGGCGCTCGGCGGAGATCGACCCGCGGTACGCACTCGCGCTGAACAACTTGGCAATCTCGTTGGCGCAAGTGGGGCAACACGAGGAAGCGGTCGAAACGCTACGCGATGCCGTCCACGCGGAACCCGGGCTGGTCATCCCTCGGCTCAATCTCGGGCTGCTGCTCTTCAAGCTCCGGCGGTTCCAGCTCTCGATGCAGGTATTCCGCCAAGTCCTGGAGCAGGAGGCGCACTCTGGCCCGGCGTGGAACGGGATTGGGCTCGTGCTCACCGAGATCGGCCGCGCCGAAGATGCCCGCAACGCGTTCGCGCGGGCGGTGGAAAGCGACCCCGACTCGGCCGAGGCCCATTACAACCTGAGCTTCGCGCTCTCGCGGCTCGGGGATTACGACGGCGCACTCCGGGCGGTGACGCGCGCGCAGGCGCTGGATCCGTATTACGTCCCCCAGAAGTTCCGGCTCGCCATCGACCTTCAGTACGAGGAATCCACGATCGCGGTCGTGCCCGAGATCTCCGCCGACGTGACCACGGACCTGACCGCGCAGAGCCTGATCTTTGATCAGAGCCTCCTGGACGACCTCTTCTCCGAGCTGGCGGAGCCGGCGCAGAAACGACCCTCGCGCGACGCCGGCGACGCGCTGGCGTTGGCGCGCGACTACCTCACCAAAGGGCTCCTCGAGTTGGCGGCAGCGGAGACGAATCGGGCGCTGGGCCGCGGGGCCGACCTGGTGGAGACGCACACGCTCCTCGGCACGGTCTTCGCGCGGCGCGGCCTCCACGGCGAGGCGCTCGAGCGCTTCCGCGCCGCGCAACAGCTCGCCCCGGACCGGCCCGACGCGCGGCTCGGCGAGATTCGTGCGCTCCTCGCGCTCCGGCGGGGGCCGGAAGCACGGCCGCTCGCCCTGGCGCTCGCCGCCGACTGTCCCGACGACGTGACCGTCCTCCTGGCCCTCGCGGAGACCGAGCTCGCCGCCGGCGACCCGGCGGCCGCGCTCGCCTCCCTCAAAGACGCGCGCAAGCGTGCGCCACAACGCCCGGACATCCTGAAGCTCCAAGGCGATATCACCGTGGGGCTCGGCGACCTCGAATCGGCGCGCCAAGCCTACGACGAGGCACTCGAGCTCGACCCGCGATTCGTCCAGGTGTACGTGGACCTCGGCAAGCTGCACGAGAAGCGCGAGGACTGGGAGGCGGCCGCGGCGGCGTATGCAGCGGCCCTGGACCTGCTGCCGACATTTTCCGATGCGGCCGTGGCGCTGGCCAGCGTGTACCGCAAGACCGGCGGCGCGCGCAAGGCGGTCAACCTCCTGGTGGAGGTGCTCGCGACCGACCCCTCCGACCTCGCCGCACTCCTTGCCTTGGGACACGCGCTGCTCGACGACGAGCGGCCCGAGCAAGCGCTCGAGGCGTTCGAGCAGATCCTGGCCTACGATGATCGGCACGTGGGTGCGCTCTTCTTCACCGGCGTGGTGCTGGCCCGGCTCAAACGCTATCCGGAAGCGGTGGAGCGGTGGGAGCGCGTCATCGCGCTGGATCCCAGCGGCCCGTTCGCGCAGCGCGCCCGCAAGCACGCTCGCACCGCCGTCGACCTGCAGCGGATCTTTCAGACCGAGGCCGCCTAGGCCATGGCGATCGAGGGCCCCCTCAAAGAGCTGGGCATCCACGATGTCTTCCAGCTGCTGGACCTCAGTCGCAAGACCGGCGTGCTGACGGTGACGTCCAAGCTTCGCCACAACCAGGGCACGATCTACTACGACGGCGGCGCCCTCGTGTACGCCGAGATTCTCAGCAATCCCCATCCGCTCGGGGGATTGCTGGTCCGATCGGGGAAGATCACCGAGGGAGATCTCAACCGCGCGCGCGACATGCAGCGACAGGGCGACGGCCGCCGTCTGGGCGAGCTCCTGGTGGACATTGGCGCCATCAACGCAAGGGAGCTCGAGCGTCAGGTGCGCGCGCAGATCGAGGAAGTCGTGTTCGAGGTGATGAGTTGGCGGGAGGGTTACTTTTCGTTCGTCGAGGGTCCCCTCCCCGACATCGCCGCCGACGCCGACGTGCGCATTCCGACGGAAGCGTTGCTGATGGAAGGCGCCCGGCGCATCGACGAGTGGTCGCGCATCGAAAGCCAGATTCCGCACCTCGGCGTCATCCCGACGCTCGCCCCGGCGGAGGGCGGTGAAGCGGGCGAGCTGGACCTGCTACCAACGGAGTGGGAAGTGCTGGCGGCGGTCGACGGCGAGCGCGACGTGCGCGGCATCTCCTCGTCCCTGGGCCGATCGGAGTTCGAGGTGGCGAAGACCATCTTCGGCTTGGCCACCGCGGGCGTCGTGGCCGTCCAAGATCGCGGCACCCAGCCGGCGCCGACGGGGCAGGCCGAGGGGGAGGTCGACCGCTTGATTGAGCGCGCGGCGCAGGCCCTGGAGCACGGAGACCTGGATGGCGCCAGGGGGTGGGCCGAGTCGGCCCGCGCCGTGCAGCCCCACGAGGCGTCCATCTACCTCATCTTGGCGGAGGTGGAGTTGGCGGCGATGCGGCCGACGGAGGCGGAGGAGCACTTGCGCCGCGCCCTGCGCGTGGACCCGATGCTCGTGTCCGGGCATCGACTCTTAGGGGACGCGTTGGCGTTGCAGGGGCGCTTCCAGGAGGCGGTCGAGTGGTGGCAGCGCTGGCTCAAGATCGGTGAGCGGAGCGACGATGCCGCCGTCGCCGATCACGTCCGCCGCGCGACCGAGGCGGCCCAGACCCTGGATGCCCTGCTGAGGCGGAACCGTGTCTGACGAGATCCGGCAGATGAGCGCTCAGCTGGCGAGCGAGCCGGACAGCCTCGTGTTCTCGGCCCTCGGCGAGGCGCTGCGTCGAGCCGGCCAGCTCGAGGCGGCCGCCAAGGTGGCGCTCGGCGGCCTGGAGCGGCACCCCGATCTCGTGGACGGGAAGGATCTCTACGCGCGCATCCTGGTGGACATGGACGAGCCCGAGCGCGCGGCGGAGCTATGGGCCGAGGTGGTGGCGCAGGAGCCGCGACACGCCGGCGCCCGCAAGGGGCTGGGGTTCGTGTGCTACCGAGCGGGCGACCTGGAGCGCGCCCTGGAGCATCTCGAGATGGCCTTGTCGGCCGACCCGGCCGACCGGAGCGTCGTGCAGGCGCTGCGAACGGTGCGGGGCACGATCGACGAAGCCGAACTGGCGCCGGTGCCCGAGCCGCCCGCGCCCAATCCCGCCGCCGTGTTCGAGGGACTGGAGGGGGCGGACCACGGACTGCTCCTCGTCGACGACCGGGGGCGCATTCTGGGAGGTGGGCTTCGGGCGGCGGACGGGCGCGACGTCGCGGCCGCGGTCGCCGCGTACCTGGCGGGGGCGGCGCAAGAGGCGGAGCGGACGGCGCGGCTCCTGGGGCTCGGGGCCTGGCGGTGGCTCGTCGCGGAGGGCCCGAGCGCGAACCTCTACGTGACGCAGCCCAAGAATGACGCGTTACTCCTCCTGCTGAAGGACCGCAGCGTGCCGGCCGGCCGCCTCACGCGCATCGCCGACCGGGCCGCCGACATCGCGCGCGCGTGGTTGGAGGCCCAGGAGCGATGACGGAACAGTATCGTCAGGTGCTCGACCGCGTCACGCGCGTGCGGGGAGTGCGCGGGGCGATGCTCGTCGCCGGTGAGGACGGGCTGGTCGTGGCGGAATCGCTGATGGAAGGTGTGCGCGGCAATGCCGTGGCGGCGCTTGCGGCGAGCCTCGTCAAGCGGTTCCGGCAGGCTGCCGAGGCGGCCGGCGCCGGCATGCCGGACTTCCTGCACCTGCAGGGGGAAGGGGGCACGCTGCTGAGCGTGCCGGCGGCGGACGGCGTGCTCGTCGTCGCCGTAGGGGACGCGGACCTCAACGTCGGGCTCGTCCGGTTGGAGATGCTTCGGGCGGCGGAGGTGCTCGAGTGAAGAAGACGCGGGCGGTCGAGGCCTGGACGCTGGAGCCGCTGGAGCGGTTCATCGGCGAGACCGGCGCGCGGCTGACGCTCCTCATGACGCCGGCGGGGCAGGTGCTGGCGCAGCACGGGTTCACCCGGGCGGTGGATGTGATGTCGGCCGCGGCGCTGGGGGCGGCGATCATGGCTTCCACCGTGGAGCTGGCCAAACTGATGGAGACGCGCGAGTTCACCGCGCTCAACCATCAGGGTGTGGAGCACGGCATTTTCTTGGCGGGGTTCGCGACGCCCCGCGGGCGTCTCCTCGCGTTGGTCGTGTACGGGACGGAATCGTCCATGGGTCTGGTACAGCTGTTTTTCGAGGACCTCGCGGCCCAGCTCGATGCGGCGTGCCCGCCGGTCGAGCGGAAGAAACCCGTGCTGGCGGCGGACTTCGAGCGCGAGTTGAACGAAAGTCTCTCAGCGCTCTTCGGAGGGTGAGTCGTGTCCCTGGTCAACTTCACGACCCGCGAGATCACGTGCAAGATCGTCTATTACGGGCCCGGACGCTCGGGGAAGACGACCAATCTCCAGTACGTCTACGCCCGCGTGCCGGAGGATCGGCGCGGGCGGATGGTGTCGCTCGCGACGCAGACCGACCGCACGCTCTTCTTCGATTTCCTGCCGCTGGAGTTGGGCAGTATCTCCGGCTTCACGACGCGGTTCCAACTCTACACCGTGCCCGGGCAGGTGTACTACAACGCCACGCGAAAGCTGGTGCTGCAGGGGGCCGACGGTGTGGTGTTCGTCGCCGACAGCCAGGCGCGGCAGCTGGACGAGAACATCGAAAGCCTGCAGAACCTCCAAGCCAACTTTCTCGAGCAGGGGGTGGACGTTCGCGAGGTACCGCTCGTCCTGCAGTACAACAAACAGGACCTGCCCGGGGACCTCGTGCTCACCCCGCCGGAGCTGGACGAGGCCTTGAACTTCCGCAGCGCCCCCAGCTTCGCGGCCGACGCGCTGCGTGGGCAGGGCGTCTTCGAGACGCTCAAGGCGATCTCGGAGCTCGTGTTGCGCAAGCTCTCCCAGGCCCCGCCCGAATGACCGTCGAGTTGAACCCGCGGTTCAGCTTCGACAGCTTCGTCGTCGGCTCCGCGAACCAGCTCGCGGTGACGGCGGCACGCTCGGTGGCCGAGTCCCCGGGGACGGCCTATAACCCGCTCTTCGTGTACAGCGCTACGGGCCTCGGGAAGACGCATCTGCTCATGGCCATCGGCCAGACGGCCAAGCAGCTCTCCCCCCGGTTGCATGCCGAATACCTCACGCTCGACGAGTTCGTCGAGGCGTATCATACGGCCGTCGCGGCGGGTCAGAGCGATGCGTTCCGTAACCGCTTCGCGGGTGTCGACGTGCTGCTCGTGGACGACGTCCAGTTCCTCACGAATCGGCGGGAGACCCAGGCGGAGCTGTTGCGGCTGATCTCGCACCTCCAATCCCAGGGTAAGCAGGTGGTGCTCACGAGCGACCGACCGCCCTCGGAGCTCAACGACCTCGACGAGCGGCTCATTGCGCGGTTTGACGGTGGGCTGGTGGTGGACATCGGCGCTCCCGACTACGAGACGCGGCTCGCGATCCTGCGGCGCCGGGCGGAGGAGCGGGGCTCGGTGTTCGTGGACGGGGTGCTCGAAACGGCGGCGGGGTTCGAGCTGGGGAACGTGCGTGAGCTGCTGGGCCTGCTCAATCGCCTCGTGGCGTTTCAAGCGGTCAGCGAGGCGCCGCTCGCGCCTGACGCCGCCCAGGCGCTGCTTGAAGGGGACCTGCCCGAGGGCGCGGCGCCCGCGACACCGCGTCCCACGCGCCGGAAGGGCGCCGGCTCGACACCGGCCCGTGCCAAGGCGGCGACCGACGAGTTTGCCGACTTCCTCTCCGACGTCACGCACACGGTGACGGAGCAGGTGGAAGTGTGGCGCTCCCGCCTCGGCAAGGGGATCCTCAAGTGGGACGCCGAGGGGTACCGCACCGCCCGGCTGGAGGAGCTCATTCAGCAAGACGTCCCCGCCTCGGCGGAGCACGTCCTCCAGGCGTTCGAGCGGGACATCGAGCGCCTCCGTGGGCTGCAGCAGGCGATGGAACGGATCGATCCCGACCGCGCGAGCGATCCCGTGTTCCACGATCCCGATCGGGTGGATGAGGCGGTGGATCTGGTCGAAGCCGCCGAACGCGGCCTGGCACCGCCGCCCGGCCCGTCGCCGGCGTGGTCGTTCGACGGCTTCGTGGGCGGCGACGCGAACAAAGTGGCGCTAACCGCCGCTCGGGCGGTGGTCAAGCAGCCCGGGAAGCGATACAACCCGCTCGTGCTGGTGGGGCCGACCGGGGTGGGGAAAACGCACCTGTTACACGCGATCGGCCACGGGATCGCCGAGCGCCGCCGGCAGCGGGTGGCGTGTCTGCCCGCGCAACAGCTGCTGGACGAGGTGGTCCGGGCGATCGACGAGGAGCATGTGGACCGCTGGCGGTCGCAGTTCCGTAATGTCACCGCGTTCCTGTTGGACGACGTACACCTGTTGGCGGGAAAGGACCGCTCGCAGGAGGAAATGTTCCACCTTTTCAACTTTCTGGCCGACGCCAACCGCCAGATCGTCTTCACGGCGCTGCTGCCGCCGCGCGATGTGCCGGGGCTCGATGAGCGCCTGGTTTCCCGTCTCGAGGGCGGCCTGGTGGCGACCATCGGGCCGCCGGACCGCGATCTCCGCCGCGCGATCATCGTGCGCAAGTTGGAGGAACGTCTCGGGACGGCGGACGAGGAGCTGGCGGACTACCTCGCGGCGCGGCCGGCCGACTCTCTGCGAGCGCTGCTCGGGTTGGTGCAGCGGGTGCTGGGTGGGGCCGATGCGCAGGGCGTCGCTCCCAGCGCCGGCCTCGCGCGGGAGCTCATCGAGGGCGCGGCGCCGCCCCGCCGCCGTCCCGCCGCCGTGCGCACCAGCGGCGTCGTGGTGTCGCCATCGGGTGGTGTGCAGAGCCGCGAGAAGATGGTGTGGTACTGGCCCGATCCGTCCGAACGACTGATCGAGGAGCTCACCTAGTGGCCATCAAGGGGAGTCTCAAGGAAGCGTCGCTGCCCGACGTGCTGCAGCTCCTCGCCCTGGGGCAGAAGACGGGATGCCTGTCGATCACCGACCGCACCAACCTCGGCTACATCTACTTCGATCGTGGCCGCATCACCTATGCATCGATCGTGAACCGGCGCGACCGCCTGGGCGATATCCTCACCAAGAACGGCAAGATCACGCAGCAGCAGCTCGACGCCGGGATCGAGCAGCAGGGGCACCAGCGCGACAAGCGGCTCGGCGAGATCCTGGTCGAGCAGGGGGCCGTCTCGCGCCGCGACCTCGAGCACTACATGCGCGTGCAAATCGAAGAGGCGGTCTACTTCCTGTTCACCTGGTCGCGGGGGAGCTTCAACTTCGAGGCGGAGGTGCGGCCCGAGCGGCAAGACTTCCTGGTGTCCATTAACCCGGAATCGCTGCTCCTGGAGGGGGCGCGCCGCGTCGACGAATGGAGCCTGATCGAGAAGAAGATCCCGTCGTTCGACATCATCTTCACGGCCGACCGGGAGCGCGTTGAGGCGTCCCAGGTCACGCTCACGCCCGAGCAGGACCGCATCCTGGCCTTGCTCGACGGGACGCGAGACGTCGCGCGGCTCGTCGAGGACTCGGCGCTGGGGGAGTTCGAGGTGGGCAAGGCGCTCTACGGTCTCATCACTGCCGGGTTCGCCCACCGCACGGGCCGCAGCGAGGCGCCGCGCCTCGCGCAGGTCGGTGACGCCCGGGTGGACGAGCACCGCAACTTAGGGATCGCCTTCTACAAGACGGGCATGCTGGACGAGGCCACGCGGGAGTTCCGGCGCGTGTCCGAGCTGCGACCCACCGACGGCAGCACGCACTTCTATCTCGGGCTGCTCGCGCTGCGGCAAGCGCGATGGGCCGACGCCATGGAGGCGTTCAAGGGGGCGCTGGAGCACGGCGGACCGCGCCGCGGGGTGCTCCACAACCTGGCTTTGGCCTACGAGAAGGCCGGCCGGCTGGACGATGCCGAAAGCACCTACGCCGAGGCGGCCTCGATGTCCCGCCGGGACCACCGGGTGCTGACCGGATGGGGGATCGCGGCGCTGCAGCGCGGCGACTATGAGGTCGCCGTGGGCCGGCTCGACCGGGCTCGGGAGGTGGCCGGCGACGGGCCGTTGCCGGCGGTCTGGTACTGGGCCCGGTCGCTGGCGGCGGCGGGGCTCGAGCAGTTCGACGAAGCCGAGACCGTGGTGCGCCAGGGACTCGAGCACCATGCCGAGCACGCGGTGCTCCGCAACACCCTGGCGGTGCTGCTCGAGTTGCTCGGCAAGCTGGAGCCGGCCGAGGAGCTCCTCCGCACGGCGTTGGCCGACGACCCGTCGCTCCCGCAGCTGTCGAAGAACCTCGGCGACATCCTCTATCGGGCCGGCCGCCACGACGAGGCGTGGCAGGCCTACCATCGGGCGATCAAGCTGCAGCCGCGATTGGGCGACGACGTGTACTTCAAGCTCGGCAACATCGCCTACAAGCGGATGGACCGGCAGTATGCGTCCGAGATGTGGAAGAAGGCGTTGGAGCTCAACCCGCACCACGAGCTCGCCCGAACCAACCTCGAGACGATGAGCGCCCTGGCGTGAGCTCGGCGGAGCCGGATCCCGGCTTTACGGCGCTCCTGGGCAAGATCGCGCGCGACCGGGGCTTCGCGTGCGATGCCTACAAGCCCGGGTGCCTGCGCCGCCGCATCGCGGTGCGCATGCGCGCCCGCGGCGTACATACCTATGAGCAATACGCCCGCGTGCTGGATGCCGACGGTGCCGAGTACGAGCGCCTCCTGGATGCCCTCACCATCAACGTCACGAAGTTCTACCGCAACCCGGAAACGTGGGCCCTGTTGGCCGACCAGGTGCTCCCCGAGCTGTGGTCGCAGCGCGAGGGTCGCCCCCGCTGCTGGTCCGCCGGTTGCTCGTCGGGAGAGGAGCCGTACACCCTGGCCATCCTCCTGCTCGAGGAAGCGCGCCGCCACGGCGCGCCGACGCCGCCGCCGGCGACGATCGACGCAACAGACTACGACGTGACGAGCCTGGGCCGAGCGGACGCCGCGCAGTATCCCGAGCGCGCGTTTGACGACATGCCGGCGTCCCTGGTCGCACGCTACTCCACGGGCGCGGGCCCGCGGCGTCTGTGCCCCGAGGTGCGCGGGCTCGTCCGCCTGGTTCGGCACGACCTCACCCGTGACCTGCCGCCCCTCGCGCCGTACGACCTAATCATGTGTCGCAACGTCGTCATCTACTTCGACCGAACCACGCAGGAAGGTCTGTACGAACGGTTCGCCGAGGCGCTGCGGCCGGGCGGGTTCCTGGTGCTCGGCAAGGTAGAGACGTTGTTGGGCGACGTCCGGAGGCGGTTCACTCTCGTCAACGCGCGTGAGCGCGTCTACCGCCGGCCGTGACAGTCGTCCGCAGCGCGCAGCAGCTCGTCGTCCATATGGGCGACTTCATCGTCGCGGACGGCGCGGGCGTGCTCGCCACGCTCGGTCTGGGGAGTTGTGTCGCGGTGTTGCTGTACGATCCGGGGAAGGGCATTGGCGCGCTGGCCCACGTGCTGCTCCCCTCGCAGGCGTTGTCGCGCGGGCGGTCCAACCCGGCGCGCTGCGCGGATACGGCGATCCCCGCCGTACTGGCCGCCATGCGGGCGGAGGGCGCCAACCTCGCGCGCGTCGAAGCCCGGCTCGTCGGCGGTGCCACGATGTTCGCCGACCTGCTGCCGGCCGGCAGTCCCCACATCGGGGAGCGCAACGTGTTGGCGTGTCGGGAGGGCCTCCGCACGGCGGGCATCCCGGTCGTGGGGGAGGTGGTCGGCGGCACGGTCGGGCGCTCGGTGTGGTTCGACGTCGCGCGGGGGACCGTGACGGTACGCTCGGTGGGCAGTGACGCCCAGGTCCTCTAGCGGGCGCGCGAGTGTCCTGGTGGTGGATGACAGCGCGCTGCTGCGGCGCGTCCTGAGCGACATCATCGGACGGACGGACCGGTTTCGCGTCGTGGGCACGGCGCGGGACGGACTCGACGCCGTCGCGAAGGTGCATCGGTACGATCCCGACGTCGTCACGATGGACATCGAGATGCCCCAGCTCGATGGCCTGAGCGCGATCGGCTACATCATGAGCGAGACACCCCGGCCGATCGTTGTGGTCAGTGCGTACGCGGGCCCCGGCACCGAGGCGGCGATCCGCGCGCTCGAGCTGGGAGCCGTGGAAGTCGTGGCCAAGCCCGCCGACGGCACGCGCGATGGGCTGCTGACGATCGCGCCGGCCCTGTTGGCGGCGCTGGAGGCCGCGGTTGCCGCCGATTGGAGCCGCGTGCCGATGCTGGCGGCGGCCCCCGTGCCCCCCCGGCCATCTCCGCCGACCGGGGTGGTGCGCGGACGGGCCCGCATTGCGATCGCGATCGCGGCCAGTACCGGTGGGCCGCGGGCGCTCGCCGAAGTCGTGCCGCGCCTGAGCCCGGGGCGTGAGGCGGGGGTGCTGATCGTGCAACACATGCCGCCGCGCTTCACCCGCAGCCTTGCGGAGCGGCTCGACGGCGCGAGCGCCTTCCGCGTGGTCGAGGCCGACGACGATACGCCGTTTCTGACGGATACGGCGTACGTGGCGCCGGGGGACTATCACATGCGCGTGGTCGCGGCGAGCGACGGGCCCCGCCTGCGGCTCGACCAACACCCGCCCGTCTGGGGTGTGCGCCCTGCCGCCGATCCGCTCTTCCGGTCGGTGGCCGAGGTGTTCGGCCGCCGCGCCATCGGGGTGGTGCTGACCGGCATGGGGCGTGACGGGGCGGACGGATTGCAGGCCATCCGGCAGGCGGGTGGGAGCGGCCTGGCGCAGGACGAAGGATCATCGGTGATTTACGGCATGCCCCGGGCGGCCGTCGCGGCCGGCGCCGTCGACGCGGCGGTGCCGCTGGCGCAGATCGCCGAGCAGATCGAGGCGCGCCTTATGGAGCGAGGGGATCGGTGAAGGGCTATCTTTTGATTCGGGTGGGCGAGGAACGCTTGGGCCTGCGGCTGCAAGACGTGCGGCAAGTCGCCGACCGCGGCGAGGTGGCGGCGGCGCCGGGCGCCCATCCGGCCGTCCTGGGCGTCACGCGGCTCGGCACCCAGCTCGTGCCGCTCGTCGATCTGGGACAGCTCCTCCACTTGACCGACCGGTCGCCCCGGCCGTGCGACACCGTGGTGCTGGCGCTGTGTGGCGGCAAGCCCGTCGCGTTCCAGGTGGACGGGGCGGACGCCGTGGTGCGGCAGGCCCCGGAGCCGGCGCCCGGCGCGTGGCGCCTGCCGTGGGCGTCGGGCGTGGCGCGGTCGCCGGAGGGACTGATTCCAATCGTGGACATGGCGGCACTGGCTGAACGCCTGATGGCCGCGGATGTGGGTGAGCGGGTATGAGCGCCGGCGACGAGGTCCAGATCGTGACGTTCCGCCTGGGCGGGCAGGACTTCGCCTTCAATATCTTCCAGGTGGAGCGCATCCTCCGCTACCAGCGACCGGCGGCGCTTCCCAAGGCGCCGGACTTCTTGGAAGGCGTCGTGTCGTTCGCCAATACCGTCGTGCCGGTGGTCGACCTCCGCAAACGCGTGAGTCTGGACGCGCCGATCCACGACGAGACGCGGATCGTGATCCTGGAGTGGGAGGACGGCAAGATCGGCGTGGTCGTCGACGCGGTGCTCGAGGTGCTCAAGGTGGCCGCCGAACAGGTCACACCGCCGCCCGCGATCGTGCGCGGGCTCGCCGCGAAGTACATCACCGGCATCGTGACCCTCAACTCGCGTACGATCGTCGTCCTCTCCGCCGCCAAACTGCTCTCGAGCAAGGAGAAGCTGGCGTTGGAACAGCTCACGGTGGAGGCGGCCGATGAGTGAATCCCTCATCGGGCCCCTCCGGTCGGCCTACGACGATATTGCGCGCCGGCTCGGCACCGCACGCACCCCGGAGCAGCGCGAGCACGTCAAACGCGACATCATCGGCCTGTTCAAGCGTGTGGATCAGGGCATCGGCGACTTGACCACGCTCAAGGAGAGCATCCGGGAGCTGGTTGACAAGTACAAGCGGCTGGTGCAGGACGACAGCGGCGACCAGGTCCCGCAGTTCACCGGGAGCCTGCCGATCCCGCACGCCGATCACCTTGGGGCGTCGACGTTCATCGAGAAGGGCTGGAGCCTGATCTCGCTCGGCGACTACCCCGGCGCTATTCAGGCGCTCACGAAAGCGCTGCAACTGTCGCCGGGAGAAGTGCAGGCGGAATCGCTGCTGGGGTGGGCGCAGATGCTGAACGAGGAGTACGACGACGCGCTGGCCACGTTTCAGAAGGTGCTGATGAAGGAGCCGGCGAACTCGCTCGCCCGGATCAACGTCGGGTACATCTGTCTCAAGAAGCAGATCTTCGGCGAGGCCATCGAGCACCTGTCGAAAGCGATCCGGCTGGACAACGACAAGAAGGCGACCCTGTACGCGCACTTCTACCTCGGGCTGGTGTACCTGGAGCGCGAGATGCACGAAGATGCCCAGACGTTCTTCGAGAAGACGCTGAAGCTCGGGCCCAACCTGATCGAAGCGTACTACGAGTTGGGGCGAACCCAGTGGTTCGGCGGCGACCCGGAGGCGGCCAAGAGCACCTGGGAGCGGGGCGTCCGGCAAAACAAGTTCAATCCCTGGGGGAAGCGCTGTCAGGAGGCGCTGGAGCGTGCGGCTCAGGGGCAGGAGCCGCCACGCTAGCGCTTCTCCTCGTCGCCGTCGCCGTCCAGCAGGACCCCGCCGTCGTGCAGGTCGGCCGCGTCACCGCGGTCTACTGGCCGGGGGATGCGACCCTGGCCGCCGCTCTCGGGGAGTTCGCCGATGCGGCAGGCCCGTGGCCCGGCATTCGGACCTCCGACGCACGGCCGATCCGGATCGTCTTGGCGCCCACCGCCGCCCGGTTCGATTCCCTCACCGCGGGACGGTTGCCGGAGTGGGGGGTGGGCGCCGCCTTCCCCGCCACCCGCACCATCGTGCTGCGGCGCTCGGGCGACCTGCGGCGGACCCTGCGGCACGAGCTGGCGCACCTGGCGCTGCATGACGCCGTCCAGCACGTGCCCCGTTGGTTCGACGAAGGCTATGCCGTCCGGGCGGCGGGGGAGTGGACTCGGCTCGAGGCGTTGCGGGTCAACTGGGCCGTGATCCGCGGCGCCCGGCCGTCGCTGCGTGAGCTGGACGGCTACTTGCGGCGCGGGGGCGCCGTGCAGGCGGAAGCCGCCTACGCGCTGGCCGCCACCGCGGTCCTGCTCCTGGAGCGGCTTGGTCGAGACCGCGGTCTGGAGCCCATTATCACGACGCTCGGCGGTACCGGGGATTTCGATCTGGCGCTCCGCGCGACGCACCAGATCACGCTCGGGCAATTCGAGGCACTGTGGCAGAAGGACCTGCGGACGCGCTACGGGTGGCTCCTCGTGTTCACCTCCTTCAGCGCCTTTTGGGGGATCGCGGGCGTGCTGTTGGCCGCGCTGTGGTGGTGGCGCCGCCGCCGCGACCGGGGCCGACGCGAGGCCTTAGACGCGGGGTGGGTCGTCCCGGAGGATGAGTGGAACCGCTATGCTTGACGGCCTTGGAACCTCCGGTTAGCCTGAGGGTCTATGTCAGAGAGAGCAGGTTCGCCCGCGCGCCTTCGATTTGGCGCCCGTAACTTGCTCGTCTTGACGGGCGCGCTCGTGTCGCTCACCGTCGGCTACGTGCTCCTCGCTGCGGGAGACACAGCGTGGGCGCCGGTCTTGCTGGTATTGGGCTACTGCGTGCTGTTGCCGCTGGGCCTGGCGCTGTAAGGAGGCGACACCGGGCGAATAGCTCAGGGGTTGAGAGCGCCTGCCTTACAAGCAGGAAGTCGGGGGTTCGAATCCCTCTTCGCCCATGGCGGAGCGACGGCAGAGGAACAAGCGCGCGACAGCTTAGCTGAGGAGGACTGCAGTGTCGTACAGCATAGGGACGCTCGTCCGAATGGTCGTGACCGCGGCGGCGGCACTGGTTACAATGGTCACGGCGCCGCGCACCCTCGAGGCCCAGTTGGGCGGCAATCGCGCTACCGAACGCGTGGTCTTCCTGATGCCTGAGCCGGCCAACCGTACGGCCGACTCCAGCTTCACCGCCGAGGTGACCCACGAAGTCCGGCGCCGGATGGAAGGCAAGTTCCGCACGAAGCTGCGGGTGGTGGGAAACGATCCGGTGTGCGAGATGCTGGAGGCGTCGGCCTACCGCTGCAACGCGATCCTCAGCGCGGCCGAGTCGGAGCGTCTCGCCCGCGCACTCCAGGCCGATGCGTACATCTACGGCACCCTGCGCCGGGAACGTGGGGTCCCTTCGGTCCAGCTCCGGCTGGTAGATGTCCGGCGCTCCGGCCTGTCGGGGTGGGTCCAGGTCGCGGGGGCGGCCAACCTCTCCGCCAAGGACTTTGCCTCGGCCATCGTGGACACCCTCGACAATCAGGTGAAGGCCGCCGAGTGGTCGCGCGAATGCTCCGACGAGCGCGACAAGGGCGACTACGACGACGCCCGCAAGCGCGCCCAGCGGGTGTTCGAGATGTACCCCAATCATCCGTCGGCGTGGATGTGCGTCTCGGTGCTGTTCGAGGCCCGCCGGGCCCCGGCCGACAGCGTGATCAAGGCGTTGGAGCATGCCCTCCAGGGCGACCCGATGCTCGAGCGGGCGCTCGAGCGGGTGGGACGGCTCTACCAGGAGAAAGGCGACTCCCTCGCCGCACTGGACGCGTACACGCGCGCCCTCGTCTTCAATCCGAACGATCGTCCCCGTTGGCGCGGCGTCATCGCGGGCTTCATCCAGGTCGGAAAGTATGACCGGGCGGCGGCGCTCGCCGACGATTGGCTGAAGCGGCACACCGACGACCTCGAGGTCCTCCAGCTCAGGGCGCGGGCGTGCGTCGAGGGCGCGCTGTGGGCCTGCGCGCTCGAGGCGCTGGCCGCGCAGTACCAGATTGACTCCACCAAGATCGCCGACACGGTGTTCTACGCGCAGATCATCGGCGCGGCAACGTCCGTGCCGGACACGGCCGCCATGCTGCGCTGGTCCGGCGAGGCGGTTCGCCGCGTGCCGTCCTCCCTGGCGCTCTGGCGGGCGCACGCCACGGCGCTGCAGACCGCCGGCCGCACGGACTCGGTCGTCGCCGTGTACGAACACATCTTTGCGCGCGACCCGACCGACGTGCGCAGCCCCCTGGCCGCGGCGCGCATCCTGGTGGAGGGGCTGACGATTGACACGGTGGTGCCCCTCGACACGCTCTCGCTCGCGAAGGCGGAGCGGCTGCTCGACCAGGTCGTCGCGATGAGCCGCGACACGTCGATCCTGATGAACGCCTCGGCGCTCTACGCGCAGCCCGGCATCGGGCTCGCGCGGATTCAGCGGCGACTTCCCTGGGGGTTGCGGCTGCTGGAGAAGTCGAACACCACCAATGTCCTGCGGCTGGAAGGGCTCCTGCAGCAGACGAACTTCTTCATCGGCTTCGCGATGATGTTCCAGATCTTCGAGTTCGACTCGCAGGTCACGGCCCAGGAGTCCTGCGCCCTGGTGCGGCAGGAGGCGGAGATGATCGCCAAGGGCAAAGCCGCGCTCGAGATCGGCGCCCCGCTCTCCCCGGAGACGGCGCGGCAGCTGCTGCAGCAGTACCGGAACTTCGAGCAACGCGTGCCGCAGCTGCGTGAGGCCTTCTGTCGGCGGCGGTAACGCGCGCGGCTTGAATCACGTACGCGGGGCGGCTACATTGCCACGCTGTGCCGATTGGGGGCTGTAGCTCAGCTGGTTAGAGTGCCGGTCTGTCACACCGGAGGCCGCGGGTTCAAATCCCGTCAGCCCCGTCGGGTGGAGCGCGGGCACGCGTTCTACCTCGTCCAGCGAAACAAGCCCGTTGGGAAGCGGCCCCGCTTGCCTCGCAAGCGGGGCCGCTCGTTTCCACCCGCGGCGACCGCTATGACCCACCACCACCCGGCGCTCGCTGACGCCGTCGCCCGCCTCACCGGCGGCGCGTCGCGCGTCGTCGATGCCACCGTCGGTCTCGGCGGGCACACCGCCCGCTTCCGGACAGCCGGGGCGCTCGTGCTCGCCGTGGATCGCGATCCCCAGGCGCTCGCGGCCGCCCGCGCGGCCCTCGGCGACGAGCGGATCCGCTGGCACCTCGGCCGCTTCGCCGACCCGGCGGTCGTCGCCGCGGTCGCGGCATTCCGGCCCGACGTCGCGCTCTTCGACCTGGGCGTCTCGTCGCCGCATCTCGACCAGGACGCCCGCGGCTTCTCGTTCCGGCCCGGCGTGGCGCTGGACATGCGCATGGGCGAGGCGGGTCCTACGGCGGCGGATCTGCTGAACACGCTGCCGGCAGAGGGGCTGACGCAGATGTTTCGAGACTACGGAGACGAGCGGCGCGCCCGCCGCCTCGCCGCCGTCGTCCGGCGCCGGCGCGCGCGCCGCCCGTTCGCCACCAGCGACGACCTGGTCGGCGCCATCCGCGAAGCCCTGGGGCCACGGACCGGTCCGTCCCATTTCGCGCGACTCTTCCAGGCCGTGCGTATCGCGGTCAACGACGAGCTGGTCGAGTTGGAGCGCGCCCTCCCGGCGTATCGCGACGCCCTGGTCCCCGGCGGCCGGCTCCTCGCGATTACCTATCATTCCGGCGAGGACCGCATCGTGAAACACCGCTTCCGGGAATGGGCGCAAGCGTGCGTGTGCCCCCCCGGCCTGCCCATCTGCACGTGCCGCGGCCGTCCGCTTGGGCGACTCGATCCGCGCGCGCCGATCCGGCCGGGCGCCGACGAGATCGGCACCAACCCGCGGGCGCGGAGCGCGACGCTGCGCGGCTTTCGGACCGATGCCCCCGCCTAGAGGCCGGGTGTGGGTGGGCCTCTGGCTCCTCTTCGTGCTGGGCACGCTGGCGTGGGTGGTCTCCCGGCAGACGGCGTCGGTGTCCCTGGCCGAGGCGTTGGCCGAGCTGCGGCACCAACGCTCGGTCGACGAGGCGGAGCACGCGGAGCTGCTGCGGCGGATCCGGGCGGGCGAGAGCCGCGCCGTGCTCGTGCCGCGCGCGCGGGCGCTCGGCCTGCGCCTCCCGGCGGACAGCGAGATCGTGATCCTGCCTGCCCCCCCGGCGCCGGAGAGGCCGTGACCGGGGCGCGAGCCGTCGTGCGGATGCGCGCCGTGCAGGCGGCCTTTGGGCTGGCCGTCCTTGTCCTCGTGCTCCGGCTCGGGCAGGTCCAACTGGTGCAGGGCGACCGCCACCGCGCCGCCGCGCGCGCTGAGCGGACCGAGCAGGTTATCCTCCCGGCGCGGCGCGGGACGATCTACGATCGTAACGGCGTTACGCTCGCGCTCACCCATGACGTCTATCACGTGGGCGTCGCGCCCAACGAGCTCGCCGACCCGCAGGCCGACGTCGCGACGATCGCCAAGCAGCTGGGGCTGCCCCGAAACGTGGTCCGGCGGCAGGTGCGCCGCGCCTACGGGTATTTCCATGGACCGTTCACGTCGACCCAGGTCGAGCCGCTGCGGCACCTGCGCGGCGTGCACCTGAGCGGAGAGCTCGTGCGGTTCTATCCCGATCGCGACCTCGGGCAGCCCGTCCTGGGCCGACCGGCCGCCGACGGGCGCTCGGCGAGCGGCATCGAGCGTGTCTTGGACTCGCTGCTCTCGGGCCGCGACGGGCGGGCCGTGGTGCTGCGCGACCCCCAAGGGCGACGGTACGAATCGCCCTCGCGGCGCGGAGCTTTCCCCGTGCCCGGGCACGACGTGTTCCTCACGCTCGACGCCGGGCTCCAGGAGATCGTGGAGCGCGCGCTGGCCGAGGCGGTGGATCGGTTTCAGGCCGAGGGCGGCGATGTCGTCGTGTTGGACCCGCGCTCCGGGGAGGTGCTGGCGGTCGCCTCGCGCGCCGCGCGCGGTGCGGCAACGGCCAGCGCGTTCACGGCCATCTTCGAGCCGGGCTCGACGGCGAAGATCTTCGCCGCGGCCGCGCTCCTCCTGGACGGGGTGGCGACCCCCGGGGCGCTCGTGTGGGCGGAGCGCGGCGTGTACCGCACCGGGCGGCGGACGATCCGCGACGAGCATCCCCACGAGTGGCTGACGCTGCGGGGGGTGATCGAGCAGTCGAGCAACATCGGGATCGTCAAGCTCACTGAACCGCTCGCGCCGGCCGTGTTGTTCGGAACGCTTCGGGACTTCGGTTTCGGAACGCCCACGGGGGTCGAGTATCCGGCTGAGTCGCCGGGCATCCTGAAGCGTCCGGACGAGTGGAGCGGCACGACCAAGGCGAGCGTGGCGATGGGGTACGAGGTGGCGGTGACGCCGCTCCAACTCGCCCAGGCGTACGCGGCCATCGCCAACGACGGTGTCGTGATGCAACCGGCGCTCGTGCGCGAGATCCGCACGCCCGGGGGCAGGACCGTATATCGCCATGTGCCCGAGCCGGTCCGGCGCGTGGTCCCGGCGGCGGTGGCGCGGACGCTCCGCGACCTGTTGCACGGCGTCGTGTACCGCGGCGGAACCGGCCAGACCGCGGCGCTGTCCAGCTACGAAGTGGCGGGCAAGACGGGGACGGCCCGCCGGGTGGGGCCTGGCGGGTACATTCCGGGATCCTACACGGCGAGCTTTGCGTCGCTCTTTCCGGCGGAGGATCCGCAGCTCGTGATGGTGGTGAAGTTGGATGACCCGAAGCAGGGCTACGCCCGACTCACGGCGGCACCGCTGAGCCGCACGGTCCTGGAGCAGGTGCTGGGCGCGAAGACGGGCGCGCTCGACCACGGGCGGCTGTCCGACCGACGCGGGCTTTCGCTGCCCGGCGTGCCCATGGGGGCGGGCACGGTGCCATACATCGTGGACTGGCCACCCCCGGCCTCGGAGCCGGCCGACGGCGCGCGGGCGGTGCCGGACGTGGCAGGCCGGTCGCTTCGGGATGCCGTGCGCCACCTGCACCGCGCAGGCTTCCGGGTCCGCCTCGACGGCTGGGGTCGGGCCACGCGCACCGATCCCAGGGCCGGTGCGACCGCCGCCGCGGGTGCGCTCGTGACGCTGTTTGCTGCGGCGTCGGGACCTGGGCAGTGAGCCGGCTCGAGGCAATCGTGGCGGCGCTCGACGCCGCGGGCCAGCTCGTGCAGCGGCCGGAGGCGCCGCTGCCGGAGGTCACCGGCGTGACCGACGATTCGCGGCGCGTCGCCGCCGGGACACTGTTCTGCGCCGTGAGCGGGACCGCGCGGGACGGACACGACTACGTCGAGGACGCGCGGACGCGCGGTGCGGCGGCGGCGCTCGTCACGCGACCCGTGGCGGCGCCCCTCGTTCAGCTGGTCGTCCGCGACGGACGCCGCGCCGCCGCGGTCGCCGCCCGCGCCTGGTTCGACCGGCCCGGCGACGGGCTCCGCCTCGTGGCCGTCACCGGCACGAACGGGAAGTCCACGACGGTCGCGCTGATCCGCCATCTCCTGAATGCCGACCGCGACGTCGGAGCGGTCGGGACGCTCGGCGCCTTTGACGGCACCGGAGCGGCGCTCGAGGGGTACGGTTCCCTCACCACCCCGGGACCGGTCGAGCTGCAGGCGGCGCTCGCCGAGCTGCGCGCCCGCCGGGTCCACACGCTGGTGATGGAGGCGTCGTCCCACGCGCTAGATCAGCGCCGGCTGGAGACGCTCACGCTGACCGCCGCGGTGTACACGAACCTCACGCAGGATCACCTCGACTACCACGCCGATCTCGAGGCCTATCGGGCGGCCAAACTGCGGCTCTCGACCTACCTCGCGCCGCACGGGGTGGAGGTGGTGAACGTGGACGACCCGGCCTGGCGGGCGCTTCCCGACATGCCCGGGCGCCGTCGCGTGTGGTACGGCCGGCAGGCCGATGCCGAGGTGCGCACCCTCGACGCCGAGCTCGATGCGGAAGGCGCGAGCGTCACGCTGGCGTTCGAGAACGAGGTCGCGAAGACCCGCCTGCCGCTCCCCGGGGCGTTCAACGTCAGCAATGCGCTGGCGGCGGCGGCGACGGCGTGGGCGCTGGGCCTCGCGCCCGACGCGATCGCCCGAGGACTCGCGCGGGCGCCCCAGGTCCCGGGACGCATGGAGCGCCTCGCAGCCGAGGGATTCACCATCCTCCGGGATTACGCGCACACGCCCGACGCTCTACAGGTCGCGCTCGGCGCGCTCCGGCCCATCACGCCGGGACGCCTCATCGTGCTGTTTGGGGCCGGCGGCGACCGCGATCGTGGCAAGCGGCCGCTCATGGGCCGGATCGCGGCACGCGACGCCGATCTCGCGGTCGTGACGTCGGACAATCCCCGGACCGAGAATCCGGACCGGATCTTGGACGACATCGAGGCCGGTATGGAAGGCCGATCACACCTGCGCATCGTGGATCGCCGTGAAGCCATTCATCGCGCCATCGGGCTGCTCCAACCCGGAGACTGCCTCTTGCTCGCCGGCAAGGGGCACGAGACCTATCAGGTCGTTGGGGTCGAGCATCACCCGTTCGACGAGCGGGCGATCGTGCGGGAGGCGCTCGAAGAGCGGGCGCCGGCATGAGGTGGGATCCCGCCCGCGTCGCCCGCGTGCTCGGCACGGCGACGGCGCGAGGCGACGGGTATACGGCGATCGGGACGGACACGCGCGTGCTGGAGCCGGGCGCGCTCTTCGTGGCCCTCACGGGCGAGCGGTTCGACGGCCACGCGTTTCTGGCAGCGGCCGAGGCGCGAGGCGCGAGGGCGGCGGTGGTGCGCCGCGGCACGCCGGCCGTGCCGGGCCTGCCCCTGTTCGAGGTGGACGATCCATTGGCCGCCCTCGGCGCCCTGGCCCGCGAGCAGCGGCGCGAGATCGCCGGGCCGGTCGTGGCGGTCACCGGGACCAACGGCAAGACGGCGACGAAGGAGCTGCTGGCCCGCCTCCTCGCGACGCGGTGGCGGGTGCACGCCACGGGGGGCAACCTCAACAACCTGGTCGGGGTGCCGCTCACGCTGCTCGGCGCGCCGGACGGCACCGAGGCGCTGATCGTCGAGGCCGGCGCCAGCGTGCCGGGCGAGATCGCGCGCCTTCGGCGGATCATCGAGCCGACCGTCGCGGTGGTCACGAACGTCTCGGAAGGGCACGTGGAGGGCTTCGGTTCCCTCGAGGCGATCCTCGAGGAGAAGACGGCACTCGTGGAGGGCGTGGCCCTGGCGGTCGTGGGCACACGTCCGCCGAGTCTCGCCGCCGCCGCGCGCCGCCGGGCGCGGCGGGTCGTGGTCGCCGGAGTGGGCGACGGCGCGGAGATGCGTCCCGATACCTGGAGCCTCGACGAGGGCGCCTGCCCAACGCTGACCGTAGGCGGAGTGACGGTTCGCGTCCCGCTCGTGGGAGCGCATCAGGCCGAGAACGCCATGATCGCGCTGGCCGTCGCGCGGGAGCTGGGGCTCGATCTCCAGCGCGCGGTCCGCGCGCTCGCCACCGTGGCGCTGCCGCCTGGCCGCTGTGAGGTGCTGCGGCGCGACGACCTCGTCGTGATCCACGACGCGTATAACTCGAACCCCGGGTCGTTGGAGGTCTCCCTCAAGACCGCCCGGGCGCTCGGGCCCGATCGCCCGCTGGTCGTGATGCTGGGCACGATGCTCGAGCTGGGGTCCGAGAGCGACGCGCTGCACGCGCGGATGGCGGAGCGCGTGATGACCTACGCTCCGGCGCTCGTGGCGGTGGTCGGCGCCTTCGTGCCCGCCTTCCAGTTCCACGCCGCGCGCCTCGGCCCGCGGCTGATCACCGCGGACGACCCCGAGACGTTGGGGGCCGCGGTGGCGGCGCGGCTCGGGGGCCACGAGCTCGTGCTGCTCAAGGCCTCGCGCGGGGTCCGCCTCGAACGCGCGCTCCCCTACCTTCTTCCCGGCGGCGAGATCCCGTGCTCTACCACTTCCTAGCCCCGCTGGCGTCGCAGCACATCGCCTTCAACCTGTTCAACTACATCACGTTTCGCGCGGCGGGCGCGACCGTGACCGCCATCGTGCTGGCCTTCGTCATCGGCCCCGCGATCATTCGGAGGTTGCGGGCGCGCCACGTGGGCCAGGTGATCCGAGCCGAGGGACCGGCGTCGCATCAGACGAAGCGCGGGACGCCGACGATGGGCGGGCTCATTCTCCTCGTGTCCATCCTGGTGCCCACGCTGCTGTGGGCCCGGCTCGACAACCGGTACGTGGTGGTTGCGGCGATCGCGACGCTGTGGATGGGCTGCATCGGGTTCGTGGACGACTATCTCAAGTTTGTGGAAGGAAAGTCACGTGGTCTGGTGGCGCGCTACAAACTGGTGGGCCAGGTGACGTTCGGGATCGTGCTCGGCCTCTACCTCCTGTCCTTCCCGCTGGCCGACAACCTGCCGGCGAACTCGACCACCCTGCCGTTCTTCAAGTACGTGCTGGTCACGCTCCCACCGGTGCTGTACGTCGCGTTCGTGGCGTTCGTCATGACGGGCACCAGCAACGCCGTGAACCTGACCGACGGCCTGGACGGCCTCGCCACCGGTCTCACGGCCATCGCGGCGGGCGCGTTCGCGATCTTCGCTTACCTGTTCGGGCGGTTCGATGCGGCGGGGTACCTGAACGTGTACTTCCTGCGCGGCGCGGGGGAGCTCACGATCTTCTGCGCGAGCCTGATGGGTGCGGCCTTGGGGTTTCTCTGGTACAACGCGCATCCGGCACAGGTGTTCATGGGGGACACGGGGAGCCTCGCGATCGGCGGCGCGTTTGGCACGGTGGCGATCCTGCTCAAGTCCGAGTTCTTGTTGCTCCTGGCGGGCGGCGTGTTCGCCGCCGAGACGTTCTCGGTCATCATCCAGTCCGGCGTGTACCGCTGGCATAAGCGGCGCCGCGGCCGGGAATACGCCGATCAGCATCGCGTCTTCCGCATGGCGCCGCTGCACCACCATTTCGAACAACTCGGGTGGCCCGAGTCGAAAGTCGTGGCCCGGCTGTACATCATCGGTATTCTGTGCGCGCTGCTCGCGCTCTCCACGCTCAAGGTCCGATGATTCCGGAGGCCTGGCGCCGGGGGGAGGTCGCGGTGATCGGGCTGGGGCGGAGCGGGACGGCGGCGGCACGCTGGCTCGCGGCCCAAGGGATCGACGTCTACGCGTCGGATGCGGGAGACGCCGCGTCGGTACAGGCCGCCGCGGCGGCACTCGCGGCCCTCCCCGGGGTGACGACGGAGGCCGGCCGCCACGACCTCGAGCGGATCCGCCGCGCCGCGGCCGTGGTCGTCTCTCCTGGCGTCCCGGCCGCCGCGCCCCCGGTGGCCGCCGCGCGCGCGGCCGGGATCGAGGTCGTGGCGGAACTCGACCTTGCGGCCCGGGCGCTCGAAGGCGCGCACCTCATCGTCGTGACCGGGACCAACGGGAAGACGACCACGACGGCGCTGGTCGCGCATCTCCTCGAGGCGGGTGGACGCCGCTCCGCCGCGGCGGGGAATATCGGTCGGCCGCTCATCGAGCTTGCCGGGCTCCCCGAGCGGCCCGAGTGGATCGCCGTGGAGGCGTCGTCGTACCAGCTGCACGATGCCCCGCACTTGGCACCGGCGGTCGGCATTCTCACCAACCTGGCGCCCGACCACCTGGACCGCTACGGCACGCTCGCCGCGTACTACGCGGACAAGCGGCTGCTGTTTCGCAATGCGGACGACCGATCGGTGTGGGTCCTGAATGCCGATGATCCCGCCGTGTTGGAGCTCGCCGCCGGCGCCCGTGGCGTCCGCCGCCTGTTCAGCGTGACCCGGCGCGCCGACGCGTGGTATGATCGCGGTGCGGACCGCTTGATGCTCGGGGATGCGCGGCTGCTCGACCGGTCCGCCCTCCCCCTCCTCGGCGATCACAACGTCGCGAACGCGCTGGCTGCCGCCCTGGCCGCCGCCGCCGCCGGCGTGGCACGGCCCGCGCTCGCCGACGCGCTGTGCCGCTTCCGCTCGCCGCCCCACCGCCTCGAACCCGTCGCGGACGTGGCCGGGGTCGTGTGGATCAACGACTCGAAAGCGACCAACGTGGCGTCGGCCCGCACGGCTGTCGCGAGCATGACGCGGCCGTTCGTCCTGCTCGTGGGCGGGCGCGCCAAGGGCGAGGAGTACGGATTGCTCCGCGACGGCCTGGACGAGCGGTGTCGCGCCGTCGTCGCCTACGGCGAAGCCGGCCCCGACCTCGCCGCAGCGCTGGCGGGCGGCCCGCCGCTCGTCGTGATCGGACCGTTCGACGAGGCCGTGCGCGCGGCGGCCGACCGCGCCCGGCCGGGCGACGCCCTCCTGCTCGCACCCGCCTGCGCGAGCTTCGACCAGTTCGCCAACTTCGAGGAGCGCGGCGAGCGGTTTCGCCGGCTGGCGGCGGCAGGGTGAAGGCGGCCATCGCCCTGTCGGGCGCCTGGGAAGGTCGGCTCCTGGGAATCGTGGCGGCGACGCTCGCGGTCTTCGGCGTCGCGGCGGTGTACGGCGCCTCGAGCATCTGGGCGGTGCGCAATGGACAGCCGGGAGCGATCTTCGCCCTGCGGCAGCTCATCGGCCTCGTGCTCGGGATCGTCCTGCTGGTCGTCGCGGCCCGAGCCGACTATCACGTGTGGCAACGCGCGGCGTGGATGGTGCTGGGGGCCGTGGCGCTCCTGCTCCTCGTGCCGCTGCTCCCATTTGCCCGCGGGATCGCTCCCGAGGTGAACGGCGCCCGCCGCTGGATCGATCTCGGGTTCCTGACGCTGCAGCCCTCGGAATTCGCGAAGTTCGCGATCGTCGCGTGGACCGCGATGCTCGCGACGAAGAAGGGCGTCGCCGTGCGCGACTTCCGGCGCGGCCTGCTGCCGTTTCTGGCGATCGTCGTGCCGATCGCGGGGCTCGTGGTGCTCGAACCCGACCTCTCGACCGCGCTCATCCTGACCCTCCTCGCCGGCACCGTGCTCTTCACGGCCGAGGCCCGGGTCGGGCACTTTCTCGTCCTCGGCCTCGCCCTCGCCGCCGTGCTCTGGCATCAGATCGTGTCGGTGCAGTACCGCCTCGCACGGATGGTGGGGTTTCTGAGCGACGGGACGGGCGGCGGCGAGACGAGCTGGCAGATCAGCCAATCGCTTACCGGCATCGGCGCCGGCGGCCTCTTCGGCGTCGGGTTCGGCGAAGGCCTGCAGAAGCTGGGCTACCTACCCTATGCCTATTCGGACTTCATCTTCAGCACCATCGCCGAGGAGTGGGGGTTTCTGGGGGCCGCGCTTATCGTCTGCCTGTACGCCGTCTACGTCACGCTGGGCTTTCGCATCGCCCGCACCGCACCGGACACCTTCGGGATGCTCCTCGCGACCGGCCTCACCGTGATGATCGGCCTCGCCGCCATCCTGCATATCGCCGTGACCGTGAACCTCATCCCGACGACGGGCATCTCGCTGCCGTTCGTCTCGTACGGGCGCTCCGGCCTGATCGTCTCGCTGTTCGCCACCGGCGTGCTGGTCAGCGTGGCCGCCCGACGACCGACGGCGCGCGCCGCGTGACCGGCGTCCTGATCGCCGGGGGCGGGACCGGGGGGCATCTCATGCCCGCCCTGGCCCTGGCCGAGGCGCTCGCCCGGGAGCGCGCGGACGTCGAGCCCGTCCTGGTGGGCGCGCGGCGCGGCGTCGAAGCCACCCTGCTGCCGTCGCGGACGATCCGGCACTACTTGATCCCGGCCGAGCCGGTGTATCGCCGGCACTGGTGGAAGAACGTGCGATGGCCGCTGGTCGCGTGGCGCCTCGCCTTTGCCTGCCGGCGCATCATTCGGGACGAGCGGCCCGCGCTGGCGGTGGGCACGGGTGGTTACGCCGCCGGCCCCATCCTGTTCGCCGCCCACCGGGCCGGCATCCCGATCGCCTTGCAGGAGCAGAACGCCCTCCCGGGGGTCACGACCCGGTGGCTCGCGCCGCGCGCGCGGCAAATCCACCTGGGCTTCCCTGAGGCGCGCGTACATCTGCGGCCCGGCCCACACACGGCGGTGTTCACGTACGGCAATCCGATCGTCCCGCCTCCCGATCCGCGGCCGGATGCTGCGGGCGCCCGCGCGCGGCTCGGCGTGCCGGACAAGCCGGTGCTGTTCGTGATGGGCGGGAGCCAGGGGGCGCGGGCGATCAACGAGGTCGTCGCGCAGGCGCTCGACACGGACGCGCTGGGCGACGTCACCCTGCTGTGGAGCACCGGGGCTCTGACGTGGGAGCGGTTCCGGCACTATCACGCCCCGCCCCGACGCCAAGTCCGACCGTTTTGGGATCCGGTGGCCGAGGCGTACGCCGCAGCCAACGTCGTGATCGCTCGGGCGGGCGCGATGTCCACCGCCGAGCTCTGCGCCTGGGGGCTGCCGGCCGTGCTCGTGCCGCTGCCGACGGCGGCGGCCGACCATCAGGCGCGAAACGCCCAGGCGCTGGCCAGCGCCGGCGCCGCGATTCACCTTCCTGAGGCTGCTCTGAGCGTCGAAACGCTGACCGGTCAAATCGGCAGTCTCCTCGCCGACCCCACCCGTCGGGAGGCGATGCGACGCGAGGCGCTCGCCCGCGGGCGCCCGGATGCGGCCCAACAGATCGCCCGGACGTTGCTCGGCCTAGTGAGCTAAGTCCAAAACCTTTCGCAACTTTCGGCTTCGTCTTATATTGGCTCCCCACCGATGCACCTGTTCACCCCGAACGATCCCCGGCCCATCCACTTCATGGGGATAGCGGGCGCGGGGATGAGTGCGCTGGCGCTCATAGCCAGGCGCCGCGGGGTGCCAGTAACCGGCTGTGATACCCACCCGAGCGGGGCTGCCGAACTGGCCCAATTGGGTGCCCAGATAGTCGCGGGGCACGATTCGGGGCACGTAACTGGTGCTCGTGCCGTGGTTTACACGGCTGCGGTCCCGTCCGACCATGCCGAGTTGGCGGCCGCCAGGGCCGCCGGCATACCTGTGGTGCGCCGGGCAGACGCCTTGCAGGCGGCGGTCGAGGGCGGGACGGTCATCGCGGTGGCGGGGACGCACGGCAAGACGACGACCACGGCGATGATCGCCGACGCGCTGGGGGCAGCCGGCCGGGACCCGACGGCGCTCGCGGGCGGGCGTGTGGCGGGGTGGGGCGGGAACGCGCGGATCGGGTCCGACGCGCTGTTCGTCGTGGAAGCCGACGAATACGACCGCGCGTTCCTGTCATTGCGGCCGACGGTGGCCGTCGTGACCAACGTCGAGGCGGACCACATGGAGTGTTACGGGTCCCTCGACGCGCTGGAGGCGGCGTTTCGCGAGTTCGCGGATCGCGCCGAACGGGTGCTGGTCGGCGCCGATGATGCCGGTGCCCAGCGGGTGGCGCGCGCGCTCCGCCCACCGGTGTGGCGGGTGGGCCTCGCGACCTTCGCGGAGCTGCGCGTGACGGCCGTGCGGCGCGACGCGGACCGGACAACTGCGAAGCTGACGCTGCCGGACGGCGCCACCCGGCGGCTGGCCCTGGCGGTGCCCGGGCTCCACAACGTGCGCAACGCGGCGATGGCGGTCGGCGCGGTGGTGGCGGTAGGGGCGGATGTGGATCCGGCGCTCGACGCGCTCGCGGCGTTCACCGGGGTCGGGCGGCGCTTCGAGACTCTGGGAACGGTCCGCGGCGTTACGGTGGTGGACGACTACGCTCACCATCCGTCCGAGGTGGCCGCGACCCTGGGGGCGGCGCGGCAGCGTTATCCGGAGGCGCGGCTCGTGGTCGTATTTCAGCCGCACCTCTTCTCGCGCACGCGCGCCCTGGGGGAGGCGATGGGGATCACGCTCTCCGCCGCCGATGTCGTGGTGGTGACCGAGGTGTACGCGGCGCGGGAGGCGCCGCTGCCCGGCGTGAGCGGCCGCCTCGTGGCCGACGCCGCGCGCCGGGCGGGCGCGGCCGTGCACTGGGTGCCCGAGCGCGCCGCGCTGGTGGCGGAGCTGGAGGGGCTCGTCCGGACCGGTGACGTCGTGCTCACGCTCGGGGCGGGGGATGTGACGGAGGTGGGGAGGGAGTTCGTCCGCCGGGGCGCGGAACGTCCGGCATGACGGCGCGGGTGCGCTTCGTCGCCCTGGTAGTGCTCGTGGGGGCGGCGGTCTGGCTGCTGGCACCGTTGCTGCTCCGCCAGGTGGCGTTCTTTCGCGTGCGGCGCGTGGAGCTGGTGGGGCTGCGCTACCAAGCGCCCGAGCGTGTGTTGGACGCGCTCGCGATCGCGGCGGACCGGAATCTGTTCGACCGCGCCCGCGGGCTCGAGCGGCGGGCGGCGGCGCTGCCGGGCGTCGTGGACGTGCGGGTGGAGCGCCGCCTGCCGGGAACGCTGCGGCTCGTGTTCGTCGAGCGGCTCCCGGTGGCGTTTGTCCCGGGTCCGGAGGGCCTGGTCGCGGTCGACGGCGACGGTGCGCCGCTCCCGTACGATCCCGCGGCGACGGGGCTCGACCTCCCGCTGATCCGGCGCGCCGACTCGGTGCTCGTGAGCACGCTGGCGCTGGTGCGAGTCGCCGACTCGGTCCTGTTTCAGGAGGTGGATGCCGCGCGCCTCGGCGACCACGACACGGTGATCCTCGAACTCGGACGACAGCAGGTGCTGTTGCGGGCTATACCGACGACGTTCGATATCCGCGCCGTGGAGACGGTCCGGCGCCACCTGGCGCTGACCCGACGGCCATTCGACGCGCTCGACGCCCGGTTCGCCGGTTGGGTCGTCGTCCGGCGGGCTCGCGCGTGAAGCGCGACACGCTGGTCGCGGGGCTCGACGTCGGCACCACCAAGACCTGCGCGGTCATCGCGGATGCGTTGGGAGAGGGTCGGGTGTCGGGGGCGAAGATCCTCGGGGTGGGGCTGGCGCGGACGACAGGCGTGCGCCGGGGGGTCGTGCGCGACATCGAGGAGACGACCCGCGCGATTCAACAAGCGCTGCGCGACGCCGAGCGAATGGCGGGTGTGACGGTGCCGGCGGTCTACTGTGGTGTGGCCGCGGAGAACGTGCGGACGCAGCTCACGACCGGTGTGGTGGCGGTGGCGGGGGAGGAGATCCGGCCGCAAGACGTCGAGCGCGTGCACGACGTCGCCAAGTCGGTCAGCATGGGCGAGGAGTACGAGCTTCTCCTGCCGATGCCGCAGGAGTACACGGTGGATCGGCAGGGCGGGATCAGCGACCCCGTCGGGATGACGGGGATCCGGCTTGAGGTGGAGATGCAGCTCGTGGCCGTCCAGGCGCGACCGGCGCAGAACCTGCGTCGGTCGGTCGAGCGGGCCGGCTACAAGGTGACGACGCTCGTCTTGGAACCCCTGGCCGCCGCGCAGGCCGTGCTGACGGACGATGAGCGGGAGTTGGGGTGTGCCCTCGTGGACCTGGGTGGTGGGTCGACGACGGTGGCGGTGTTCCACGACGGCAAGCTGCGCCACGTCGCGAGCTCGCGGTTTGCTGGAGCGTACGTCACGAAGGACATCGTGCACGGGCTGAACGTCACCCAGAGCGATGCGGAGCGGCTGAAGGAGCGCTGGGGCGTGGCGTACGAGGCGCTGGTCGACCCGGACGAACAGATCGATCTCCCGGGGACCCAGGGGCAGGGCGTGCGGCGGGCCGGCCGGCAGGTGCTGGCCCATATCATTCAGGAGCGCGTCGGCGAGATCTTCGAGCTGGTGGCGGACGAGATCGCGAAGGCGGGGCTGGGCAGCGAGTTGGCGGCCGGCGTGGTGCTCACCGGCGGCGGCGCCCAGATGGCAGGCCTGTTGGAGTTGGGGCGCGAGGTGTTCGCGATGCCGGTGCGGAAGGGGACGCCGGAGCAGGGGATCAAGGGGCTGGTCGACAGTGTGCAGGCCCCGCGCTACGCGGTCCCGGTGGGGTTGGCGCTGTACGGCGCGCAGGAGCGCGTCCAGGCGGAGGGACCGGCCGATCGCACGGTCGAGCGCGTTCTCGGCCCGGTCAAGCGCTGGTTGCAGGACTTCTTCTAAACGGCGGAAGACGAGGGGCCCATGGTCTTCGAACTCGAGGAATCGGTCTCGCAAAACGCCCGCATGAGGGTGACTGGCGTGGGCGGTGGGGGCGGCAACGCGGTGAACCGCATGATCGATGAGCACCTCACCGGTGTCGAGTTCATCTCGGTCAACACCGACGCGCAGGCCCTGCGGCAGAACAAGGCCGATGTGAAGGTGCAGATCGGGAAGAAGCTCACGCGCGGGCTCGGCGCCGGGGCGCGTCCGGAGATCGGCCGCCAGGCCATCGAGGAGAACCGGGACGACGTGTTGCGCGTGCTGGAGGGTGCGGACCTCGTCTTCGTGACCTGCGGCATGGGCGGTGGCACGGGCACGGGGGCGGCGCCCGTCATCGCGCAGCTCGCGCGCGACGTTGGCGCGCTCACGGTGGGCATCGTGACCAGACCCTTCCTGTTCGAGGGCCGCAAGCGGATGCGTCAGGCCGAGATTGGGATCTCGGAGATGCGCAAGCACGTGGACACGATGATCGTCGTACCGAACGAGCGGCTCCTCGCCGTCGTGGGGAAAAACGTGCCCTTTCAGGAAGCGCTCAAGAAGGCGGACGAGGTGCTGCTCCACGCGACGCAAGGCATCTCGACCCTGATTAGCATCACCGGCCTCGTGAACGTGGACTTCGCCGATGTCCGGACCGTGATGCAGAACGGCGGATCGGCGCTCATGGGCACCGGCGTTTCGCGCGGCGACGACCGCGCGGTGGAAGCGGCACAGCACGCGATCGCGAGCCCGCTGCTGGACAACGTCTCGATCGGCGGCTCCACCGGCGTCCTCGTGAACATCACGGGTGGTGAAGACCTCACCCTCGGCGAGGTGAATCAGATCAGCGATCTGATCCACGAAGCCGCCGGTGACCAGGCCGAGATCATCTTCGGCGCCGTGCACGACCCTGCGATGCAAGGCGAGATCCGGGTGACCGTCATTGCCACCGGCTTCGACCGCGAGGTGGCCAAACAGGAGGGACCGTTCGGGCGCCCCGGCACCCCGGGCGTGCTCCCTTTCCCTCAGCGGGCCGCGCGCCCGGTGCCGCGCGGCTCGACCGTGCCGAAGCCGGCGCCGGTGGAGACGGATCCCGAGGTGTCCGACATGGAGATCCCGACGTTCATCCGGCGGCAGATGGACTGATGCGGCGGCGGGCGCTCCCCCTGGCGGGGGCCGCGGTGATCCTGCTGGCCGCGGTCTGGACGGCGCGCGAAGCGTGGCCCGTGCGGGCCCTGCCCGTGGCGCTCCCCCTCCTGGTGACGACGGCGTACGACGAAGCCACCGACGCCCTCCGTCCGAAGGAGACGCTCTCGCACCTGTTCGAGCGACACGGGATCGCCGGCGCCGAGCTGCTCGCCGTGCTCGACGCCGCGCACGGACTCGATCCCCGCCGCGTGCGTCCCGAGCAGATCTACCGCTTCCGCTATCCGGTCGGCGCCGACCAGCCGGACCAGGTGAGCGTGCGCCTCGGGGACGAGCACCTCCTCACGGTGCGGCGCGACTCGACCGGCACGTGGCGCGGCGCGTCGGAGAGCATCGTGTGGACCGTCCACATGGAGGCGGCGCAGGGCAAGATCACCTCGTCGCTCTACGAGACGGTCACGGCGCTGATCCCCGACTCGATCCTGCCGCCGGAGGAGCGGGTGCGGCTCGCCTGGGAGCTCGCCGACGGCGTGTTTGGGTGGGTGATCGACTTCACCCGGGACATCCACCCGGGCGACAACTTCCGCGTGCTCTACGAACGGCTCACGTCCGCCCTGGGTGACGTGCGGTTCGGGCGCATCCTGGCGGCCGACATCGAGACGGCTGGAACCGAGAACACGGCGTACGTGCTCTCGATCGAGAATGGCGGCAACGTGTACTACGATGCCGAGGGACGGTCCCTCAAGCGCGCGTTCAAGCTCTACCCGGTCGCTTTTCGGCGGATGTCGTCCGGGTTCAGCCGCAACCGCTACCACCCCATCCTCAGGGAGAGTCGCCCGCACCTGGGTGTCGACTACGCGGCCGTCAAAGGGACCGAGATCACGGCCACCGGCGACGGAGTGGTGGAGCGGGCGGGGTGGTGGGGCGGATACGGGTACGTCGTCGTCCTGCGGCATCCCAAGGGCATCGAGACCCGCTACGCGCACATGAGCCTGATCGAGCGCGGCATTACGGCGGGCGTGCGGGTGCGCCAGGGCCAACGGATCGGCTTTGTGGGGTCCACGGGCCTCGCGACCGCGCCGCACGTTCACTACGAGTTCCTGAAGAACGGGCGGCACGTGAACCCCAGCACCGCTGTGCGCTTCGGCGACGGCGAGCCTCTGGCGGCGCCGCGCCGCGCCGAGTTCGATTCGGTGCGCACGTATTACGAACGGCTCCTCGCCGCGTTCTCTTCGCAGACCGTCGCCGGCATCGACTGACGACCCTCCGGTGTAACACACAATCCGTGGACCTGTATCCCGCGATCGACATCAAGGGAGGCCGCGTGGTGCGCCGGGCGGCCGGGGCCGCCCCGGACCCCGTGGGCCAGGCGGAGACCTACCTCGCCCAGGGCGCGCGGTGGCTCCATGTCGTCGACATGGACCGCGCGTTTCGCACGGGGTCGGACAACGCGGCGTGGCTGCGGCGCATCTGCGCCCTCGGGCGGGGAGCCGTGCAGGTGGGCGGTAATCTCACCGACGTGACGTGGGTGGCGGAGGCGATCGAAGTCGGGGCCGCTCGGGTGGTGCTGGGCACCGCCGCGGCGCTCAATTCCGGCTTGCTGGAGCGGCTGGTGCAGGTGACGGGGCCGGCACGTGCGGCGCTCGCGGTCGAGATGCGCGGCGGCCGCGTCGTGCTCCGCGGACGTGAGGCCCCGCCGGACGTGGCTCCGGCCGAGCTCGCGCGGCGGGCTCGGGCGGTGGGCATCGAGGTCGTCGTGCATCGTGATCTGGATCGCGACGGACAGTTGGGGGGCGCCGACCTCGAGGGGGCGGCCAGCCTACTCGCCTCCGGCGCTGCGGTGATCGCCGCCGGCGGCGTCGGGGCGCTCGATGAGGTCCGGGCCGCGCAGGCGCTCGGGCTGCACGGGCTGATCATGGGGCGCGCGCTCCATGAGCGGCGTGTCAGTCTCCCGGAGGCGCTGGCATGCCTGCGGTGATCGTCGGCCTGATCGCCCTCGCCGCGGGCGCCGTGCTGGTCTACCTGATCCACGAAGCCCAAGGGGCAGCCGGCGTCGGACTCGCCGTGCTCCGGACCGCGGGCATGGGGGCGCTGCTCGCCCTCCTCATCAATCCCGCCTGCACGCGCCGGATTGCCGGCGGACCGCCCACCGTGTTGCTCGACGCCTCGCTGAGCATGGCCACGGCGGGCGGACGGTGGGCGACGGCGCTGGATACGGCCCGCGCGCTCGCCGGCGCCCGCGGCACGGTGGTCCGGTTCGGTGAGACGATGGCGCCGTTCGACACGGCGCCGCCGGAGGCCGGCGGCTCCCGCCTCGCCGAACCGTTGACCGCCGCCCGTGCGTTCGGTCGCCCAGTGGTTATCGTCACCGACGGTGAGATCGCGGATGCCGCGAGCCTGGCGCCGTCGCTTCTGGCCGGTGTCCACGTCGTGCGACTCCCGCGGGACACGGTACCCGACGCGGCCCTCCTCGACGTCACGCTCCCGGCGCGGGTCCAGACCGACGACTCGATCGGCGTTACCGTCACGCTCGGCACGTGGGGCGCGCTCGCCGCGACGGCGGCGACGCTCGAGATCTGGACCGAGGGTCGGCGGCTCGCGACGCGGGACGTGGCGCTCCCGCCGTCGCCCGGGACCGCGCGGCGCGGTGTCACGCTGCGGCCCCGAACCCTCCCGCCGGGGGCGCACGTCCTGCGCTTCCGGCTCGTGACCGCCGGCGACCAGGAGGAGCGTGACGACGAGCGCTGGCGCGTGATCGAGGTGTCGGAACAGCCGGCCGTCGTGGTGGTCGTGGATCCCGCCGACTGGGAGGGTCGCTTCCTGGTCCGCGAGCTGTCGGAGATCGCGCGAACGACGGTTCGGGGCTACGCGCGCACGGGCCCAGCGACGTGGCGCGACATGCGCACGCTGCGTCCAGTGGCGGAGCGTACGGTGCGGGACGCCGCCGGGGCGGCCGGCCTGCTCGTGGTGCGTGGGCCCCGTGCGGGCATCGGGGCCGACCGACGCGGGCCGGTCTGGCGCTGGCCCGCGCACAGCGACACCCTGGCCGAGTTCTTCGCTGGCGATTGGTACGTCGCCGACGAGCTGCCGCCGTCGCCCCTCACCGCGCGTCTCGCGTCGGTCCCGTGGGACTCCCTCCCGCCGCTCACCGGCCTCGTCCCGATCGCGCCGGCGTCGGACGAATGGGTGGCCTTGCGGGCGCGCCAAGGACGGCGGGGCGCCGCGCGGCCGGTGATCGTCGGGAATGCGACGGGCGCGGGGCGCGATCTCACCACCGCGGGCGCGGGGCTGTGGCGCTGGGCGTTCCGCGGCGGCGCGGCGCGGGAGGCGTACCGCGCCCTCCTCGCCTCGGGCGTCGAGTGGCTGCTGGCGGCCGGCCGGATACCGGGATCGGCCGGCCCGCTCGGTGCGAGTGCGGTGGTGCCGCGGGGCGTGCCCGTGGTCTTCCGGTGGGCGGGTGATACGGTCGCCGACTCCGTTGTCGTGACCCTGCGCGACGGCGGCGAGGCTCGTTCGGTGACGCTCCGCTTCGACGCCCAGGGTAGCGCCCGAGTGCCGCTCGCGCCCGGCGTGTACCGCTGGTCCGCCGCCGGGGCGGCCGGCGTGGCGGTGGTCGAGCCCTACTCCGACGAGTTCCCGCCGGCCACGGTGGCGGCCCTGCGGACCGATCCCGACGCGGGATTCGTGCGGGTCGTGCGGCACGCGCGGCAGCGCTGGTGGCTGTACGTCGTCGCGGTGATGGCGCTGCTGGGAGAGTGGGGCTGGCGGCAGCGCCGAGGGCTGCCGTGACGCGAGGCTTGTGGCAGCGCATCCGCGACCTTGCCCTCACCGACGTGTCGGTCCTGATCACGGGGGTGGACCACGAGACGCTCGACGCGATCGAGCGGGTGCTGGTGGAAGCCGACTTCGGCGCGGAGGCGCTCGATCTCGCCGAGGAGCTGGGGCGCGAGTGGCGCCGGGGGACGCTCGGGTCCGAGGAAGCCGTGCGCGGGTGGCTGCGCGCGCGCATCGCGGCGGCGCTCCCGCCGGGCGACGGCCAGAGCACGCTGCACTACGGTGACGGCGACGGGCCGACGGTGTTTCTCGTGCTGGGCGTGAACGGGGCGGGCAAGACGACCTTCATCGCGAAGCTGGCCCACCGCCTGGCCGGTGACCGACGGCGCGTGTTGCTGGCCGCGGCGGACACGTTCCGGGCGGGCGCCAGTGAGCAGCTCCGCGCGTGGGCCGCGCGACTGGGGATCGACTGCGTCACCGGGACGCCTGGCGGCGACCCGGCGGCGGTGGCGTTCGATGCCGTCGAGGCGGCCGCCGCACGGGGCGTGGACGTCGTGCTCGTGGACACCGCCGGGCGCCTGCACACCCACGGCGACCTGATGGCGGAGTTGCGGAAGATCGCGCGGGTGATCGCCCGCCAGCGCGCCGGGGCGCCCCATGAGGCGCTGCTCGTCCTGGACGGGACCGTGGGACAGAACGCGATCCATCAGGGCCGCGCGTTCGCGGACGCGGTGCCCCTTACCGGTCTCGTCGTCACTAAGCTGGACGGCACGGCCCGGGGCGGCGCGGTCCTGCTCGCCCGGCGCGAGTTGGGCGTCCCCATCAAGTTCGTGGGCGTGGGGGAGGGACTCGAGGACCTCGAGGTGTTCGATCCGGAGCGGTTCGCGGACCGATTGCTGGCCGGCGGATGACGCTGCGGGTCGACACGCCGGTCCAATTTCTCAAAGGCGTCGGACCCCGGCGGGCGGAAGCGTTCGGTCGGCTCGGCGTTCGGACCGTGGAGGACCTACTGTACCACGTTCCGCATCGCTATCTCGACGCCACCACCGTGACCCCGATCGCGAAGGCCGCCGTGGGTCAGGAGGTGACGCTCGTGGGCCGGGTCGTCTCCAAGGCGGTGATGCCCACGCGACGGCGGCTCCGCATTTTCCGCGCGGTCCTCAAAGACGCGAGCGGCGTGATCGAGTGCGCGTGGCCGGGCCAGGCGTTCCTCGACCGCGTGATCCGCCCTGGCCAGCTCCTGCTGGTGACCGGACCCGTCAAGTTCTACCACGGGCGACAAGTGACGCCCAGGGAACAGATCGTCCTGGAGGACGCGGACGAGGCGACGGACCAGCCGGGCGCGGCGAGCGAGGGGCTCGTCCTTCCCGTGTACCCGGCGACGGAAGGGCTGAGCCACCGGCAGATCCGCCGGCTGATCGCCGAGCAGTTGGACGACATGGTGGCGGCGGTGGAGGACCACCTGCCGCCGGATGTCCGCCGGGCGGCGGCGGTGATGCCGCTGGCGGACACGCTCCGCGCCGTCCATGCCCCATCAACGCCCGGCGCGTGGGAGGACGGGCGGCGCCGGCTCGCCTTCGACGAGCTCTTCGATCTCCAGCTGGTCGTGGCGCGCGCCCGCCACCTCGCGCGCCAAGCGGCCAAGGGCCCCCGCTTCGAGCACCGCCGCGAGCTCACCACCGCGCTCAGGGCGGCGCTTCCCTTCGAGCTGACGGCGGGCCAGAAGCAAGCGATCCGTGAGATCGCGGCGGACATGACCGGCACCACGCGGATGCATCGTCTCCTCATGGGGGACGTGGGCACCGGCAAGACGGTCGTGGCGTTGTTCGCGATGCTCCTCGCCGTGGAGAACGCATACCAGGCGGTCTTCATGGCGCCCACGGAGCTCCTGGTGGAGCAGCACGGCCGCACGCTCGGCGAGCTGCTCGCTCCGCACGGCATCATGCCGGAGGTTCTCGTGGGGCGATTGGCGGCCGGTGAGAAGGCCGCGATGCGAGAGCGGATCGCGGCCGGTGGCGCCCGCGTGATCGTGGGGACTCACGCCCTGATCCAGGAGCAGACCGCGTTTCATCGGTTGGGGCTCGTGGTGATCGACGAGCAGCACCGCTTCGGCGTCGCGCAGCGCTCGGCCCTGATCGAGAAGGGCGAGGCGCCGGACGTGCTGTTGCTCTCCGCGACGCCGATTCCGCGCACGCTGGCGCTCACGTTCTACGGCGATCTGGACATCTCGGTGCTCACGGAGCGACCGGCCGGCCGCGGCGCGGTGTCCACGGGTGTGCGGTCCAGCAGGGATCGCGCGAAGATATACGCGTTCCTGCAGGAGCGCTGCGCGGCGGGGCGGCAGGCGTACGTCGTGTACCCCGTGATCGAGGAGTCGGAACGGGTCGACCTCAAGGCCGCGACGACCATGGCCGGCCAGCTCGCGGAGCGTCTCGCGCCGTTGCGGGTCGGCCTGGTGCACGGCCGAATGAAGGCCGACGAACGCGACGCCGTGATGCGCGCGTTTCGGGACGGGGAGGTGCAGGTGCTCGTGGCGACGACGGTGATCGAGGTGGGGATCGACGTGCCAAACGCCACGGTGATGGTGATCGAGCATCCGGAGCGCTTCGGCCTGGCGCAGCTTCACCAGTTGCGGGGCCGGGTGGGCCGGGGCGCGGAGGAGAGCCACTGCATCTTGCTGACCGACGAGCGTGCCGCCGTGCCGCGACTGAAGCGGTTCGCCCGGACGCAGGACGGGTTTCGCATCGCCGAGCTGGATCTCGCGGAGCGGGGGATCGGGGAGCTGGCCGGCACCCGGCAGTCGGGCGGGTTCATGCTGCGGTTCGCCAACCTGGCGACCGACGAGGATCTGGTGCGGCACGCTCGGACCGCGGCGCTGGCGGTCCTCCAAGGCGATCCCACGCTGGCCCAGCGGGCCCACGCGCCGATCCGACGCCGCATCGAACGGCGCTACGAGCGGGGCATCGAGCTGTTTCAGGTGGGGTAAGGCAGGGGGGGCGTCTGGCACCGAGCGGGCGGTGGGCGGGCGCCCGACGACTCGGCGGTCAGGGGGTTGATGATATCAATACATGTACATATATTGATGTTATGTCCCGACGTACCACCGTCCGGCGGCGGCCATCCCGCGCGCCGGACCTGGTTGACCTCGGCCAGCGGTTCCAGGCCCTGTCCGACCCGACACGGACCCGCATCGTGGAGATGCTGGCTGCCACTGGCGAGCGGTGCGTGTGCGAGCTGGCCGATGAACTGGAGATGCCGCAGCCGCTCTTGTCGTTCCACCTGCGGACGCTCCGGGAGAGCGGCCTGATTCGGGGACGGCGGAACGGCCGCTGGACGCATTACGCGCTCGATCCGAGGACCCTCGAAGAAGCGGGCCAGGCCCTCGCCCGGGTCGCAGCGACGCAGCGCGACGCCGAGGCTCGGCGACAGGGGTGCTGCTGAGCTCTGGCGCACCGCGACCGGGGCCGGCCCCTCAAGATGGTGGACTGATCCGGGAGGAGCACATGACGGACCCAGGCCTGAAGGAAGTCGTCCGCCAGAAGTACGCCGCGGCGGCACGTCACGCCGCGCGGGGCGACCACACGGGTTGCGGATGCGGATGCGCACCCGACACCGGTGCGTTCGGCGCCGGGCACTACGGCGATCCGGCGGCGGACGGCGTGCCGCGAGAGGCGGTGCAGGCGTCCTTGGGCTGCGGGAACCCGACGGCGCTCGCGGAGCTCCGGCCCGGCGATGTCGTGCTGGACCTTGGCTCGGGCGGGGGGCTGGACGTGCTGCTCTCGGCCAGACGTGTCGCACCCACGGGCAAGGCGTACGGCCTCGACATGACCGACGAAATGCTCGCGCTCGCGAGGCAGCACCAGCGCCAGGCCGGGGTCACCAATGCGGAGTTCCTGAAAGGCGAGATGGAGGCCATTCCGCTGCCCGACGCCGCGGTCGACGTCGTCATCTCGAATTGCGTGATCAACCTGGCGGCCGACAAAGACGTGGTCCTGCGGGAGACGTTCCGCGTGCTGCGGGCCGGCGGGCGCTTCGCCGTCGCCGACGTGGTGGCGGCCGAGCCGCTCCCGGTCTCGGTGCGGCGTGATCTGGAGCTGTGGGCGGGATGCGTCGCCGGCGCGCTCGACGCGGCGGACTATCGCCGCCGGCTGGAGGCGGCGGGCTACACCGACGTCGCCATCGAACCGATCCGGGAACTCACGCTGCCCGGCGTCGGCTCGCTCATGAGCGCGTTCGTCCGGGCGCGGAAGCCCTAGGCCTCGAGCGCGGCGTCGGCCTTGGCGGCCAGAACGAAGTCGCTCTCGGTCAGCCCGTCGATCTTGTGGGTCCAGATCTTCAGGCCGACCGTGCCCCACGACAGATAGATGTCGGGGTGATGGCCCTGCGCCTCGGCAATCGCGCCGACGCGGTTGGTGAACGCCAACGCGTCCGCGAAATTCGGAAACGGGTATGCCTTCTCGAGGTGGTGTTCGTTCTTCACCCGCCACCCCCCGCCCAACTTCGCGAGCAACGTCTCGATCGCCTCGCCCTTGAGCGCGGGGACCCCGCCTTTGCACGGGACACATTCCTTCTGTGCGAGCTCACTCGGCATGCACCCTCTCCTTTGCGTTGATGCTATCGGGCTGAGCTGCGGCGGGCAACTTCGTTGACAGTCCTCCGGGACGCCGCTACGATTCCGGCCGCATGACCCGCGCCGCGACGATCGACGAGCTTCCGACCCGGATCGGTGAGACCATCACCGTCCGCGGGTGGGTGGCGACGACCCGCTCCAGCGGGAAGATCGCCTTCCTCGTGCTGCGCGACGGCTACGGGTACCTCCAGTGCGTCCTCGTCAAGCAGGAGGTGGGCGAGGACCTGTGGGAGCGGTTCCGGGCCGTCACCCAGGAAACGTCCGTGGCGGTGACCGGCGTCGTACGGGCGGACGCCCGCTCGCCCGGCGACGTGGAGTTGGGCGTGCACGCCATCGAGGTGCTGGGACCCAGCGAGGATTTTCCCATCTCGCCGAAGGAGCACGGCACGGCGTTTCTGTTCGAACACCGCCACCTGTGGCTCCGTAGCCGGCGCCAGGTGGCCATCATGCGGGTCCGTCACGAGGTGGTGCAGGCCATCCGGGACTTCTTCTACGAGCGGCACTTCGTGCTCGTGGACACCCCACTCCTCACCGGTTCCATCGGGGAGTCGGCCGGGACCTTGTTCGAAACGGAGTACTTCGACCTCGGGAAGGCGTACCTCGCCCAGACCGGCCAGCTCTACCTCGAGGCGGCGGCGGCCGCTCTGGGACGGGTCTACTGTTTCGGTCCCACGTTCCGCGCCGAGAAATCCAAGACGCGGCGCCACTTGGCGGAATTCTGGATGGTGGAGCCCGAAATGGCGTGGTACGACAGCGAGGACAACATGCGGCTCCAGGAGGAGTTCGTCTCCGCGATCGTGGGCCGCTGCCTTGACCGTCGCGCCGAGGAGCTCAAGGAACTGGAGCGGGACACGGCGCCGCTCCAGCGCGTGGCGCCACCGTTTCCCCGGGTCACCTACACCGACGCCCTCCAGAAGCTCAAGACCCTGGGGGCGGATGTTCAATACGGCCGCGACCTGGGCGCTGACGAGGAGACGCTCCTGGCCAACAGCTACGACCGCCCTGTGCTCGTGTACAACTACCCCAAAGGGGTGAAGGCCTTCTACATGAAGGAGAACCCCGCGGACTCGAGCACGGTGCTCAACAACGACTGTCTGGCACCCGAGGGCTACGGCGAGATCATCGGCGGGAGCCAGCGCGAGGACGACTACGACAGGCTGCTCGTCCGGATCCGCGAGGAGCGTCTGCCGGAAGCGCCGTACGCCTGGTACCTCGATCTGCGCAGGTACGGCACGTTCGTCCACTCGGGCTTCGGGCTGGGGATCGAGCGTACCGTTGCGTGGATCTGCGGCATCCCGCACATCCGCGAGGCGATCGCGTTCCCGCGAATGATGACGAAGCTGTATCCCTGAGCGGTGCGCACCCCGCGATCAGCGGTCCGGAGCGCCCGGATTGCGGACCGCCGACTGCGGATCGCGCTTCACCTCCTCCCACAGTCGATCCAGTTCCGCCAGCCCTGCCCGCCCCACGTCGATGCCTCGGGCCGCTGCGAGCGCTTCCACCCGGCGGAACCGCTCCGCGAAGCGCGCGTTGGCCTGTTCGAGCGCCGCCCGCGGGTCGCAGCCCAGTTTGCGTCCGAGGTTCACCATCGCGAACAGCAGGTCGCCCAGCTCGTCCGCGACCCGCCCGGTGCCGGCCGGGCGCGCCAGCTCGTGCTCCAGCTCCGCCAACTCCTCCTTCACCTTGGCGCGGGGGCCGTCGGCGTCCGGCCAGTCGAACCCCACGCCCGCCGCCCGTTCCTGTAGCCGATACGCCATGATCAGGGCCGGCAGTGTGGACGGAAGGCCGTCCAGCACGCTGGGTCCGTCGTCGCGCTCGGCCAGCTTGTGCCGCTCCCAATCCCGTGCCACCTGGCGGGCGGTGAGGGGGCGTTGCGCTTCCCCCTGGGCACCCTCCTGTGCTCGCTCCCCTTCCTGCCCCATCTCCCTCGGTGGCGCAGGGGAGGTGGCGGCGGGAAACAGATGCGGGTGCCGCCGCCACATCTTTTCCTCCACGGCGCGTGTCAAGGTCTCCACGTCGAACGCGCCCCGCTCTTCCGCGAGCACGATCTGAAAGGCCACGTGCAGCAGCACGTCACCCAGCTCCGTCCGGAGGGCCTCGTCGTCACGCGCGCCGATGGCATGGTCCAGCTCCAAGGCCTCCTCGACCAGATAGGGCCGCAGGGTCTCGGGCGTCTGGGCCGCGTCCCACGGGCACCGTGCCCGGAGGTCGCGCACCAATTCGACGATGCGTCCAAGCGCCGATGGTTCTTGCATTTGCGAACTCGCGCCGGTACAATACGCGTCCATCCGTGAACGTGTCAACGCGGCACCCCAGCACGCGCGCGTGGCTCACGGTGAGCCTGGCGAACCTGGTCGCCAATGCGCGGACGGTGCAGGCGGCCGCGCGCGGTGCCGGACTCCTGCCGATGGTCAAGGCGGATGCCTACGGGCTGGGCGCGATCCCGGTGGTCCAGGCGCTCGAGGCCCTCGATCCGTGGGGGTTCGGAGTCGCGACCCTCGAGGAAGGCCTCCAGCTACGGACGGCGGGGTGCAGCCGGCCTATCGTCGTCTTCACGCCGGCGGCGGCGGCGCTTCGGGAGCGATACCGGCAGCACGACTTGCGGGCGGTGCTGGACGCACCCGAGGTGGCGTCGCACTGGGATCTGCCATTCCACCTGGAGATCGACACCGGGATGGCGCGGTGCGGCGTGCGGTGGGACCAGCCGGCGGCGATTGCGGCGTGCGCGACGCCGCATCTGGAAGGGGTGTTCACGCACTTCTACCATGCGGACGAGCGCCCCGACTCGGTGGCGGAGCAGTGGACGCGCTTCTGTCGAGCGCTCGAGGCGTTGCCGTCCCGGCCCGCGTTGATCCACGCCGCCAACAGCGCGGCGGCGTGGCGCCTGGCCGAGAAACTGGATCTCGCACGACCCGGCATTTTTCTGTATGGCGGGCGGGCGGGGCCCGACCTGCCGGCGCCGCGGCCCGTCGCCACGCTGCGTGCGCCGGTCGTGAGCCTCAGGCGGGTGTCCGCCGGGACGAGCGTGAGCTACGGTGGCGAGTGGGTGGCGCCGCGGGCGACGACCGTCGCGACGCTCGGCATCGGGTACGCCGACGGCCTGTTCTGCAGCGCGGCCGGGAAGGCCCGCGTGCTCCTGGGTGGCGTGCGACGCCCCATCATCGGGCGCGTCACGATGGATCTCACGATGGTGGACATCGGGCCCGATGGGACCGGCGGGCGCTTGGGCGAACCCGCCACACTGATCGGATCGGACGGCGGCGATGAGATCACCGTGGACGAGTTCGCCGCCTGGGCCGGCACCATCTCGTATGAAGCCCTGGCCCGCCTCGGCGCGCGGCTGATGCGTGAGTACGTGGCATGACCGGGCGCCGGCGGGGCCGGTTCGCCCTCATCGTGCTGGACGGTCTCGGGATCGGGGCTGCCCCCGATCAGACCGCGTTCGGTGACGAGGGCAGCGACACGCTCGGCAACGTCGCGCGGGCCGTGCGGGGGCTGCGGCTCCCGTATCTCGCGTCCCTCGGCTTGGGTTGCTGCCGGCCGCTGGAGGGCGTGCGGTGCGCCGCGCCCACGGCCGCGCATGGGATCGCTCTGCCGCGCTCCCTCGGGAAAGACAGCACGACTGGGCATTGGGAGCTGTGCGGCGTGGTGCTCGAGCACGCCTTTCCCACGTACCCCCGCGGCTTTCCGCACTCGATCGTCGCGGCCTTCGCGCGTCGCACCGGCAGGGGAGTGTTGGCGAACAAGCCGGCGTCGGGCACGGCGGTGATCGAAGAATTCGGGCGGGAGCACCTGGCGCGCGGGGACTGGATCGTCTACACCTCGGCGGACAGCGTCTTCCAGGTGGCGGCGCACGAGGACGTGGTGCCGCTGGAGGCGTTGTACGACGCGTGCCGAGTGGCTCGGGAAGAGATTCTCGTTGGGGAGCATGCGGTGTCGCGGGTGATCGCCCGGCCGTTCGTTGGCGAGCCGGGTCGGTTCACCCGGGCGCCCCACCGCCGGGATTTCTCGTTGGTGCCGCCCGCGCCGACGTTGCTCGACCGCCTGGCGGAAGCGGGCATCGCGCGGGTCGGGGTGGGAAAGGTCGACGATCTGTTCGCCGGCCGGGGGATCGTGAGCGAGCACACGCCGACGAACCAGGATGCGTACCGGCTCATCGCGCGAGCGCTCGAGGAGATGGACGACGGTTTGCTCTTCGTGAACGTCATCGAGTTCGATCAGAGCTGGGGGCACCGCAATGATGTTGCGGGGTTTAACCAGGGGCTCGAAGAACTCGATCGGGAGCTGCCGGGCTTGGTCGGACAGCTGCGGGAGAACGATCTGATGGTCCTCACAGCCGACCACGGCAACGATCCGACGACGCCCTCCACCGACCACTCGCGGGAGGCGGTCCCGATCTTGGTGATCGGCCCCGGCGTGCTGCCGGCGCCGCTCGGCGTGCGGGAGACCTTTGCCGACATCGGCGCGACGGCGGCGGAGTATTTCGGCGTGCCCGCGGAGGCGGG
>JBFJHJ010000016.1:0-61326 GCA_041613315.1 Gemmatimonadales bacterium | reverse complement strand
TACTCGATCCACTCCTACTATCGGGAGATATCCAACGACAGCTTGATCGTGAACGGCGTGGTGCTGGACTGGCGCTCCGTGTCGAAGGCGGATACCGCGTACGAGGGCAAGGCCAATGGGCTCGACAATACCGGGGATGTGGCCGGCCTCATTCGCGAGATCGTGGTGCTCCACGACGCCGCGGTCGACTATCGGCTGTTCGACAACGACGGGCCTGACGGGATCCCCAACTCCGGCGACGACGACGGGTACGTCGACGCATTGGTGCTGCTCCATCCGGAGGTGGGTGGCGAGTGCCGGGCAGTGAACGCGGTGGCGCAGAAGAACATCTGGGCGCACCGCTACACCTATGCCGGGTGGACGGGCATGGACCTCCTCACGGCGGACGATGCCGTCGGCGGCGGCAAGATCAAGATCCGCGATTACATCATTCAGGGCGGGCAGGGGGGCGATGGGGTGCCGGCGGGCCGGGGCGGCTGCGAGAGCGACAAGCCCCAGGCCATGGGTGTCGTGGCGCATGAGACCGGCCACCTGTTCGGCCTCCCGGATCTCTACGACACCATCGGCTCCACCAGCGGCATCGGGTGGTGGGGCCTCATGGGGGCGGGCAACCAAAAGGTCGCGTGGCGGCCGGCGCACATGGAGGCGTGGTCGCGGGCGGAGCTGGGGTGGATCACGGAGGTCCGGATCGAGCGAGACACGGTGCTCGACATCAGCCCCATCGCACTGTCCGACACCGCGTACGTGTTCCCCGTGTGCAGCTCCAACGAGTACTACCTGGTCGAGAATCGCCAAGCGATCGGCTCGGACTCGATGCTCGCCGGGTTCGGGTTGCTGGTGTGGCACGTGGATTCGGCCTTGATCGCCCAACGCCGCTTCGCGAATTCGGTGAACGGTGCAAAGCCGTATGGGCTGTCACTGGTCGAGGCCGATGGCGTGGGGCAGCTGCAGACCGGGGCCAACCGCGGTGATGCAGGCGATCCCTACCCCGGCAGCAGTGCGAAGACCCGGTTCAGCTTCGACACGAGTCCCTCCAACGCGCGCCACGACGGCATGCCGATCGAGCTGACGTTCGACGCGATCGAGCAGCTCATCGTGGGCGGGACGATGCGCATGAGTGTCACGTTCGCCGCGCCCGCGCTCACCGTCACCTCACCTCCGCCTCCGGGCGGCAAGGCCGGGGTGGCGTACGATCATTCGTTCGCCGCAGTGGGCGGCGTCGGCCAGTACCGGTGGAGTTTCGCGGCCGGCACGGTGCCGGCGGGCCTCGCCCTGGACGCGGCCGGCCGCCTCGCGGGCACACCCGAGCAGGGCGGCTCGTTCACGGTCGACGCCCGCGTGACGTCGGGCTGTCAGACCGCGACGCAAACGGCGACGATCGACGTGACCGTTCCCGTGTTGACCGTCGATGCCGTGGTGCGCCACCTGGTCGGCGCCGAGGCGCTCCTCACCACCGACGAGCTCGCCTATCTCGATATCGTGGGCAACAAGAACGGGCGGTTCGACGTGGGCGATTTCCTCGCGTGGACGCAGGCGACGGGCGGTGCGGTCACGGCCCGGGAGCTGGGTGCCGTGCTCGCGGCTACCGCGCCCGGACCCGGTGTGGCGCCGAGGAGATCCCGATGATCGCCCGGCGCGCTCGAGGCGCGATCCTGGTGCTGGCCGCGGCGGGCCTCGCGGCGTGCGACGCCGGCCCCAAGAGCGGCCAGCTCACCTTCGAGCTCACGGCCCCGTTGGGCAATACCGGCGCCGTGGTGTTCAGCGTCCTCGGGGTGGCGCCGCTCGCCGTCCAAGGCGTCGTGCCGGCGTGTGTCGGATGTCAGGTGTTCATGACGTCGCTGACCGACCAGGAGCTGCGCGGGGTGGTGATCGGGCCGCTCACCACCGGGCCCTTGGTCCACGTGACGGTCTCGGATATCCGCCGCCCGGAAGCCTACACGGCGGAGATCCGCGAGGTGGCGGCGAACGACCACACGCTGCTCGCCGCGACGGGGTACACCCTGGCGCTGCCGCGCTGAACGGCCGGGGCCGCGGACCGGCCCGCGGGTTCACCGTGTTCGCACGATCCGCCTAGGGGCGCCGCACGAGGTACCAGGGTTCGCCACTCGCCGTCAGGGTATCGGGTCCCAGCGTGAACAGATCGAGATGGAGGGTGTCGTGCCTGAGTCGCCCGGCGAGCTTCAGGGCCACGCCCGCCGCATCGGTCCGGGCGATCGCAATGTCCATCCGCCCGTCGTCTCCCAGCGTGCCTCGGAACGCTCGGAAGCGGCGAGGGTCGATCCCCACGTTGCCTGAGAACATGTTGGCGACCTTCCCGAAGAACTCGGGCCCCCGGGTGGAATCCACCGTGAGCGTGAGGCGGAGGCCGGTCGAGGGGGTGGACTCGTCCCGCGCGCCCCGGGCCAGCACCCAGGTACCCACGGGCGGCGGTCCGGCAGCGCGCCCGCCGCCCGGTGCAGGACGTTGGACCGTCGAGTCGGGTACGGCGCGCGGCGCCGGCGCCGCGGCCTCCGGGCGCTCGGGCGGGTCCGGGGTGTCGTTCGCAGGCTGTGGCCGGGCACAGCCCCAGAGCGTCGCCCCACCCAGGAGGACGATCGCAGCAGGAACGCGGCGTGCGCGCACAGCGGTGCTCCGTCGGGGGTTCTCCGAACACTACACGCACCCGGCGGCCGGCGCACCATGCACCGTTGTGCACCGTGTGTGCTGGCTCACCGCGCCACGGCCGTCGCATGTGCTCATTTACTCCGTGGCGTTGTGCAGGCGGGGCCGGGCCGGGTTACATTCTCATCTCTTGCCGTGTGGATACTGCCATTCGTATGACGATCACGAGACGTAATGCGTCCCGCGGGGCGCTGACGGCGCTGACCGCCGGCCTGCTCGCGGCGTGCGGGTCCGATACGCCGGTCGAACCGCCTGCCCCGCCTCCGGTGGCAACGAGCCTCGTCATCGTGTCGGGGAACAATCAGCGGCGGCCGCCGGGCGAGACGTTGCCCGCCCCGGTGGTGGTGAGGGTGAACGATCAGCGAGGGGCCGCGATGGCCGGCGTGGCGCTCAGCTTCACGATCCAGGCCGGCGACGGCGCGATCAATCCCGCGAGCGCCACGACGGGGTCGGACGGCCAGGCCCAGACGACCTGGACGCTTGGCGCGGCCGAGGGCGAGAACCGGGTGCAGGTGAGCGCAACCGGGACATCGCTCATTCCCGTCGTGTTCCGAGCCATTGCGTCGAACCTGATTCTCAACGCCGTGTCGCCGGACACGCTGCGGGAAGGACAGACCGCCACGCTCACGGGGCAGGGCTTCGATGCGACCCCGACGAACAACAGCGTCATGATCGGTGACGCGCCGGCCACCGTGACCGGTGGCACGACCACGTCGCTGACCGTCACCGTGCCGACGCGGGCCTGTCTCCCGCTCGGGAACGCGGCCGTGACCGTCACGGTGAGCAACCAGACGAGCAACGCGGTGAACCACCCGTTCCAGCCGCCCGCGTTCGACAACCCGCCGTTGGGGCAGCTCGTGATCATCAAGGATCCGCGGGACTTCTGCCTCCAATTGGCACCGTCGGTGACGGGGGCCGACTATCTGATCGGGATGGGGGTGAGCGCCGAGCTTCCGCTCGCCACGCTGCCCTTCACCATCCGCGGACGCGCGGGCGCCCTGCTCGCGCCCGTCTCCCCGTCAGTGGCGGCGAGCGTGGCCGTCACGTCGATCCCCCGCGGTCGGCTGTTCGATGACGCGCTGGTGGAGCGCCGCCTCGCGCACCTCCGGGCCGAGTCGCGGCTCCGAGGGTGGGAGCGGCAGCACCTCGGCCGGCCGGCCGGTCCGCGCGTGATGGCGGCACGGGCCGCCGGTGCCGGGCCGGGCGCCGCGCAAGCGGTGCCCAGCGTCGGCGACACGATGACGATCCGGGTCCCCAACATCGATGCCAACCCCTGCACGCCCGTGCAGATCGGCACCCGCGTCCGCGCCGTGGGCAACTTCGGCATCTTCGTGGTGGACACGCTGAACCCCAAGGCGGCCGATTCACTCACCACCGCGGAGATCCAGGCGTTCCGCGACACGTTCGACCTGCACACCTACCCGACCACAACCACGTATTTCGGAGCGCCAAGCGATCTGGACGCCAACAGCCGGGTGATCGTGGTCCTCACGATCCAGGTGAACAAGATGGCGCAGGGCAACATCGCCGGCTTCGTGTTCTCCGGCGATCTCTTCGACCGCGAGACGCAGTGCGGGTCGAGCGACGAGGGCGAGCTGTTCTACGGGCACGTACCGGATGGTGCCGACTCGGCGGGGACTGGTGCCCGCTCGAAGGCGAGCGTGCTGGGTCAGATGTCGTCGCTCATCGCCCACGAGTTCACGCACAACATTCAGCAGTCGCGCCGGCTCATCGTCCTGGGCGGCGATCTCATGACGTCGTGGGAGATGGAGGGGCAGGCGGTGCTCGCGGAGGAAGTCGTGGGCCACAAGGTCCTGGGGAACATGCCGGGGCAGGATTACGGGGCGACCAAGGTGTTCGATCCGCCCGGCGCGAACTGGTATAACCCCAACTTCGCGCAGCTCGCGCTGTACTACGGCTGGGCCGCCGACGGCCAGAACCCCGACCGACGCAACCCGAACGCGCCGGAGCTGTGCACGGTCTTTGGCGACGGTGATCTCAACGACGACCCCGTCATTCCCTGTACGCCGTTCTGGTTCTACGGCGCCTCATGGATGTTGCAGCGGTACATCGCCGACCGGTTCGGCCCCGGGTGGGGTCCCAACGGCGAGGCCGATCTCACCCGCGACTGGATCGACAAGAGCCCGATGCTGGACGGCGTGCAGAACATCGAGGCGCTCCTGGGCGTCAAGTTCGACACGCTGTTCGCCCAATGGTCGGCGATGCACTACGTGGACGGCCGCGTGACGAGCGCAGACCCGAAACTCCGGACGTCGAGCTGGAACCTGTTCAACATCTTCAGCAGCGCGCGCGAGGCAGCGCGCCTGCAGCCCGCCGCGCGCAGTTTCGCACAGTTCAGCGACGCGCGCAGCGCGCGGGGCGGGAGCACCGCGTACACGCTGCTCACCGCGACGGCGGCGCGGCCGGCGATGGCGGTCCGCGTGCGCGACGCGAACGGCCAACCACTTGCCACGGGGCTCCAGCCGCAGTTCTGGGTGGTCCGGACCCGGTGACCGGCACGGCGCTCGGCCGGATGGTGGCGCTGGTTGTCGCCGGTCTCGCGGCCGGCGCCTGCGGCGCCGACACCGAGAGCCGCGCGCCGGCCGACCGTCCCACCGCTGATCGCACCGCGACGGACAGCGCCGCCCCGGCCCCTCCGCCGGGCGCGCCGTCCCGCCAGGAGTCCGGCGCCTCCCGCCCCCCGGTGGGGGCCATTGCCGCCGGGGCTCCCCCGGCCGCAGGGGACACCATCGTCGCGGGCAGGGTGCGGGCAGTGGGCGCCGCGCCGCTGGGGCAGATCGTGGTGCGTCCCGATGGCGGCGGCGCGGGCGTCGCGGTTCGCGGCCCACTGCGGGATGAGGTCGCGCGGCTCGTGGGTGCCGAGGTGCGGGTCTGGGGCCGCGCCGGGGCGAACCAGCCGCCCACGCCACCTCGGGCCGTCACGGCGGCGGGCTACGACATCATGAGCATCGGCGGGGCGCGCCCCGTGGTGGGCACGCTCCTGGCGCGCCGGGAGGCGCTGTGGCTCGTGGCCGGCGACACGCTCCAGGTGCGCGGGGCCCCCCCGGAGCTCGCGGCGCGGGCCGGCGCCCGGGTGTGGATCTTGGGCGTCCGCGATGGCGACACGCTGCGCCTCCAATCCTACGGCATCCTCCGCGAGCCGGGCGGGTAAGGGGAGCGGGCCACCGGCCGGCAACCTTCCGGGCCCAGCGAGCATCAAAATGCGGATCGCACTTACGGGCGGTTCGCACCCTTCGTGCATCACGGGACGGGCGCGCCCGGCCTTGCTCGCGCGCGTCCGCCGGGGTAATCGTTCGGGCCCCGAGCCATCCTGACATCATCCAGAGCGGGAGTTCCACGATGAAACGCAGCACGCTCCGCGGAATGCTCATCGCCGCGTCGCTCGTCCTGCCCCTGACGGCGCTGGCACCCGCCGCCCGGGCCCAGGTCGGGGCGGAGATCGACATCCCCTTCCAGAAGTTCGTGCTCGACAACGGCCTCACGCTCATCGTGCACGAGGATCGCAAGGCGCCGATCGTGGCGGTGAACGTCTGGTATCACGTGGGCTCGAAGAACGAGAAGATCGGCCGCACCGGATTCGCTCACTTGTTCGAGCACCTCATGTTCAACGGCAGCGAACACTACAACGACGACTACTTCAAGGTGCTCGAGCCGCTGGGCGCGACCGATCTGAACGGCACCACCAATAACGATCGCACCAACTATTTCCAGAACGTGCCGACGCCGGCGCTCGACGTCGTGCTGTGGATGGAGTCCGATCGCATGGGGCACCTCCTCGGGGCGATCGACCAGGCGAGGCTCGACGAACAACGCGGCGTCGTGCAGAACGAGAAGCGCCAGGGGGACAACCAGCCCTACTCGGCGGCGTTCCGTTCGATTGCGGCGAATACCTATCCGGCCGGGCATCCCTACTCGTGGAATGTGATCGGCTCGCTGGAGGACCTGAATGGCGCGTCGCTCGAGGACGTCCACCAGTGGTTCAAGGACTACTACGGCGCCGCGAACGCGGTGATCGTCTTGGCGGGCGACATCGATCCGCAGACCGCCAAGCAACAGGTCGAGCGGTATTTCGGCGACATCCCGGCGGGCCCGCCCGTGGCGCGGTATCAGCGTTGGATTGCGCCGATGAAGGGCACGCATCGCCAGGTGATGCAGGACCGGGTGCCCCAGGCGCGGGTCTACAAAGTCTGGAACGTGCCCGAGTGGAGCTCGCTGGATGCGACCTACCTGGACCTGGTGACCGACGTGCTGGCCGCGGGCAAGACGTCGCGTCTCTACAAGCGGTTGGTGTACGACGACCAGTCGGCGACCAATGTGTCGGCGTTCATCTTTCAGAAAGAGATCGGCAGCCAGGTCATCGTGGTCGGCACGGCGCGGCCCGGCGTGGAGCTCGCGGAGGTCGAGCGGGCGATCGATGAGGAGCTGGCGCGACTGTTGGCCGAGGGGCCGACCGCGGGCGAGCTCCAGCGCGTGAAGACGCAGTACCGGGCGCGTTTCGTGCGCGGCGTGGAGCGGATCGGCGGGTTCGGTGGTAAGTCGGACGTGCTCGCGATGAGCGAGGTGTACGGGGGCCGGCCGGATTTCTACAAGACGACGTTGCAGCGTGTCGCGCAGGCGACGCCCGCCGACCTCCAGGCGGCGGCCCGCCGCTGGCTGTCGGACGGGGTCTACGTCGTCGAAGTCCATCCCTATCCGCAGTTCCGGACCGCGGCGTCGACCGTCGATCGCTCGAAGGTGCCGGAAGCGGGGGCGCCGCCCCGGGCCGCCTTCGCCGAGTTCCAGCGAGCGACGCTCTCCAACGGGCTGACCCTGATCGTGGCGCCGCGCCGCGCCATCCCGGTCGTGGAGTTCGACCTGCTCGTGGACGCGGGCTACGCCGCCGACCAGACGGCGGCGCCCGGCACGGCCAGCCTGGCGCTGGCGATGCTCGACGAAGGCACGAAGCGGCGGGACGCGCTCCAGATCAGCGACGAGCTGGACCGACTCGGCGCGACGCTCAGCACCAGCTCCAATCTTGACATGTCGGTGGTGTCGCTGTCGGCCCTACGGGAGCGGCTCGACCCGTCGCTGGAGCTGTTCGCCGACGTGATCCTCAATCCGTCGTTCCCCGAGTCGGACTTGGAGCGGCTGCGGCGTCAGCGGCTCGCCCAGATCCAGCAAGAGAAGGCGCAGCCCGTGGCCATGGCGCTCCGCGTGTTCCCCCGGCTTCTCTACGGGGAGGGCCACGCCTACGGCAATCCCATGACCGGCTCGGGCACCGAGGCGTCCGTCCAGGGGATCCGCCGGGACGACCTGGTCCAGTTCCATCAAGCCTGGTTCAAGCCGAACAACGCCACGCTTGTCGTCGTGGGCGCCACCACGATGGACGAGATCCGGCCGAAGCTCGAACGGCTGTTCCGCGACTGGAAGCGCGGAGACGTGGCGCAGAAGAACCTGGCACGCGTGGAGCAGAAGCCACGCGCCGAGGTCTACTTGCTCGACCGGCCGGGCTCCCCGCAATCCGTGATTTTTGCCGGACATGTGGCGCCGCCGCAGGCGAACCCGGACGAGATCGCGATCGAGACGATGAACACGATCCTGGGCGGCGACTTCACGTCCCGGATCAACATGAACCTGCGGGAGGACAAGCACTGGTCGTACGGTGCGGCGAGCCTCCTGTGGGACGCGCGGGGCCAGCGGCCGTTCATCGTCTACGCGCCGGTGCAGACCGACAAGACCAAAGAGTCCCTCGTCGAGGTGGCGAAGGAGCTGCGCGCCATCCTGGGTGATCGCCCGCCCACCGCCGAGGAGCTCGGTCGGGCGCAGAACTCGTCGACCCTGACCCTCCCCGGACGCTGGGAGACCAACAACGCGGTCGCCGGCTCGATCGCCGACATCGTGCGGTTTGGCCTCGATGACCGGTACTTTGACACCTACGCGCAGCAGGTGCGCGCATTGACGCTGGCGGACGTCGCGGGAGCGGCCCGCACGACGATCCAACCCGATCGGGTGGTGTGGGTCGTCGTAGGGGACCGGGAGAAGATTGAGGCGGGCGTCCGGGAGCTGAACCTGGGACCGCTGTACGAGATTGACGCCGACGGCAACGTGAAGGGGCAGGTGTCCGCGCGGTAGGGGGGCGATCGGCGGTCAGCCGTCCGGACGCGAGCCTCCCGATCGCGGACGGCTGACCGCGGGTTGTGCTGGTTGCCGGTCGCGGATCGTCGATCCGCTGGGCAATTGGCACCCGGCCCGCCTATCTTACTGGCCGGCCGGGGCGGTAGCTCAGCTGGGAGAGCGCCTGCTTTGCAAGCAGGGGGTCACGGGTTCGAATCCCGTCCGCTCCATGAGGGGTGCCGGATGCCCGGCGGGATCACCACACCGCGCCGGGGGGGGTCGGCGCCCTCAGCTTCCCGCGGCTTTCTCGAACCGCTTCCCGACGTCTGCCCAGTTCACGACGTTCCACCAGGCCGCGATGTAGTCGGGCCGACGGTTCTGGTACTTGAGGTAGTAGGCGTGTTCCCAGACGTCGAGTCCGAGGATCGGCGTCTTCCCCTCCATGTGCGGGCTGTCCTGGTTCGCCGTGCTCTCGACGGCGACCTTCCCCCCCTTCACGACGAGCCACGCCCAGCCGCTGCCGAACCGGCCGGCGGCGGCGTCGCTGAACTGCTTCTGAAAGCCGGCGAAGTCGCCGAAGGTCTTCGTGAGTGCGTCGGCCAGTTTGCCTTTCGGCTCCCCGCCACCCTTGGGGCTCATGATCTGCCAAAAGAGCGAGTGGTTGGCGTGGCCGCCCCCGTTGTTGCGCACCGCCGTGCGGATGCTCTCCGGCACGCTGTTGATGCCGGCCAGCAACTGCTCGATCGTCTTCTTCTGCAGGTCGGCGTGCTTCTCGATCGCCGCGTTCAGCTTGGTGACGTATCCGGCGTGGTGCTTCGTATGATGGATCTCCATCGTCTGCGCGTCGATGTGGGGCTCGAGCGCGTTGAACGCGTAGGGGAGTTTCGGAAGCTCGTAGGCCATCGGGGGCGACTCCTTTGCTGAAGGCTGCGAACTCGCGCATACTAGAGCGCGGGCCTAGTAAATAGACACGCGACGGGGTCGAACACAAGGGAGCGCGGCGGGCCTCCCGCGCGAGGGATGTCTCGAGCCGCGTCCGTCCCCGCGCGTTCACCGCACCCGAGGAAGCACCGCTCATGGTCGACCGCACCTCCGCGCCACCCGCGCCGGGCCAGCCGGCGCACGACTTCACGCTGCCGTCCACCGCCGGTCGCGACATCAGCTTGTCCGACTACCGCGATCGGTCAAACGTGGTGTTGGCCTTTTTCCCCTTGGCGTTCACCAGTGTATGCACGGCGGAGCTGTGTGCGTTCAGTGCGGACTTCTCTCGCTTCGAAGCGTTGGACGCCACGGTGCTCGGCATCAGCGTCGACTCGGTCCCGACGCTCAGCGCCTTCAAGGCGCAACACGGCATCGGTATCGATCTCCTGAGCGATTTCAAACGCATGGTCAGCCGCACCTACGGCACGCTCATCGACGACCTCTTCTTCTCGCAGCGGGCGTACTTCATCGTGGACCGGGCCGGGATCGTCCGGTGGGCCCATCTCGAGCGGGAACTGGGGCACCGGCGCGAGAACGCCGAGCTGCTGCGCCAGTTGGAGGCGCTCGCCTGAACCCGGACGGACGACGGTTGGCCCGCCCACCACGGCCGCCATTCTCGTCGCGTTAGGTGACCCCGATCACACGGTGAGCGGCGCGTCGGTCGCCGGCGCGTGGGAACGCGCCTCCGCGATTCGCAGAAGTCCAACCCCAGCGTCGACGCCGACCCCTGTGATGCGCGACACAGGCCCTGCGGGGCTGCCGTAACCCTTCGCTGTTCCGGCGGTTACGCGCCTCCCGCCTGGATCTGCGGGTCGTGCAGCCCCTGGCACGAGAGTTGCCTTTTCTCCCCACTGCCCCCGGCTCGGGACCGTGTTCGGCGGTGCGTGGGCTGCGCCCTAGCACGTGCCCCGGCCCCCCGGGTTCGGGGGCAACCTCGCTCACGTGTTCATCTTGTCGCGCCGCTCCGGCTCCCGTACGTTCCCGATAATGCGCAAATCCGCCGAAATCGAGCGGCCCCTCGACCACCGTGGGCTCCGGATTCTGGCCGAGATCGCCGGCTACATGGCGGCGGGCCTCAGCAGCGACGACGTGCTGCAGCGGGTCGCGGGCGCGCTGTGCCGCGGCCTCCTCAGCGATGCCTGTCGCGTGTGGGTCCGCACACCGGACGGGGCCGGGTTCCGAGCCTTCGTCAGCGACGGCGATCGCCTCCCCGGCCCGGACTACGCCCAGGCCGTCGCCCGCTGGGTGAGCGAGCGCGAGTGGAGCGAGCGCGACGGCCAGGTGTGGCGGCTGCGCTTCCCGCTGGTGCACGAGGGGGAGGAGCTCGGGCTCCTCGAGGCGACGCTGGACGATGGCGACGACGCCCCGACGCTGCGCCACGTCGTGAAGATCGTCGCGGACATTCTGTCGCCTCTCCTGGCCGCGATCGAGCTCTCCGAGGACCTCGCCAGCGAGGTCGCGCTCGGGACGCGCGAGATCGAGGCGCAGCGGCGCTTCACGGCGAAGATCATCGATTCACTACCGGTGGGGCTGTACGTCGTCAACCGGCAGTACCGGATCCAGGCGTGGAACCGCAAGCGCGAGACGGGGACCCTGGGGATCGGCCGGGACGAAGTGCTGGGCCGTACGGTCTTCGAGGTCCTGCAGCGGCAGCCGAAGGCGCTGCTCCAGCGCGAGTTCGATCGCGTCTTCACGACCGGGCAGATCGAGCAGATGGAGGTGGAGTCGGAAGCGCAGGGCGAGATCCGCCACTACCGGATCAGCAAGATCCCGATGCGCCTCGACGACGACGATGTCACGCACGTCATCACCATCGGCGAGGACATCACGGCTTGGGTGATGGTGCAGCAGCGGATCGCCGAAACGGAGAAGCTCGCGGCGATCGGGCAACTCGCGGCGGGCGTGATGCACGAGATCAACAATCCTCTGGCGACCATCGGAGCGTGTGTGGAAGCGCTCGGGGTGCGCGCGGAGGAGGTTCCCCCGGCCGCGCGTCAGGGCCTCGAGGAATACCTGCGGATCATCGACTCGGAGCTCGGCCGCTGCAAAGCAATCGTGGACGGGCTGCTCGACTTCTCCAGGCCCAAGGCCCGGGTCAAGCGACCCGCGCGACTGAACCAGGTGGTGGAGGACGCGCTCTTCCTCGTCCGGCACCACAAACGCTTCAAGCGGATTACCCTGGAGCGCGACCTCGCGGCTGATCTACCCCGGATCCATGCCAACATCGAGCAGCTCATCCAGGTCTTCCTCGCCCTCATGCTGAATGCGATCGACGCGATGGAGGGGCAAGGCGTACTCACCGTCCGGACCGGCCGGAACCCGGAGCGGAGCGACGAGCTGTTCGTGGAGTTCCGCGACACGGGCGCCGGCATCCCGCGGGAAGAGTTGCCCAAGATCTTCGAGCCGTTCTTCACCACGAAGCAGCCGGGACGGGGCACGGGGCTCGGCCTGTCGATTTGCTACGGCATCGTGCAGGAGCACCGCGGGCGAATCCTAGTGGATTCCCAGGTCGACCACGGTACCGTATTCAAGGTGGTGCTCCCCATCGGAGACGGCCCGGAGCGAGAGGCGTGAAGGTCCTCGTCATCGAGGACGACCGCACGGTGGGGCAGCACCTGCTGCGCGGGTTGGAGGAACAGCGCTACACTGTCGACCTCGTGGCCGAGGGGCAGGAGGCACTGAGTCGCGCGTCAGAGACCGTGTACGACGTCATCGTCCTCGACCTCCGGTTGCCGGGCATTTCGGGGATCGAGGTGTTGCGGACGCTGCGGGATCGGGGTGTCCCGACGCCGGTGCTCGTCCTCACGGCCCAGGACGCCGTCGAGTCGAAGGTACAGGCGCTCCGGATCGGCGCGGATGACTACGTCACGAAACCGTTCGCCTTCGAGGAGCTCCTGGCCCGGGTCGAAGCCCTGGGCCGCCGTCCCAAAGAGATCATCTCGCCGGTCCTGGAGGTCGCCGATCTCGTGCTCGATACCGGGAAGCATGAGGTGCGGCGCGGCGACCGGGTGGTGGAGCTCACGCCCAAGGAATACCTCGTGCTCGAGTATCTGGCCCGCAACGCGGGACGGGTCATGTCCCGCACACTCATCACGGAGTACGCCTGGGATTACCATTTCGATCCCGGCACCAACATCGTGGACGTGGTGATCAACCGGCTCCGCCGGAAGGTGGACCAGCACTTCTCGCCCAAGCTCATCCACACCGTACGCGGCGTCGGCTACGTCCTGAGAGCCGGCAGCTAGGCGCGATGCCGACCATCCGGGGCCGTCTCGCAGTGTGGTACGCCGTGGCGATGACCGCCACCATGTTCGTCTTCGCGGGGGTCATCTATCTGGTCCAGCGCGGCCAGAGCTTCGCCCAACTCGACAGCCGGCTGCGGATCGAGTCCGATCTCCTCGCGGCGATGCTGGGGGAGTCGTACCGCGCCCGGGACAGCGTGATCGTCCGCGATCCGCAGGACGGTCGCATCATCCTGCGGCCGGACGTGGCCGCGCTGCTCGAGGGCGTGCCGGGCATCGTGATGGTGCTGGGCGGCGAGTGGGCGGTGGTCTTCCTGTCGCCCGAGGCCCGCGCGCTCCCCTTCGCGGCGAGCCAGATCCTCCTCGACGCTACCGGCCGGGCGGACCCGGCCGGCGGGTTCGGCCTCGTCGACCTGGGCCCGCCGGCGGGACAAGTGCGCTACGACGTTCGGCGCGTGACCGAGGCGGGCGGGCAGGTGACGGCCGTCGTGTCGGCCGTGTCGACCGCCGGCACGGAGTTGGGGCCGCAACGTCTCTTGACGGCGATGCTGGTCGTCGCGCCCTTCATCCTCGTCGCCTCGACGGCCATCGGCTACCACCTGGTGGGGCGAACCCTCGAACCTGTCGACAGCATCGTCGACGAGGTGGAGGCGATCACCGACGGCCGCAGTCTCCACCGGCGCCTGGCCCCCTCGCCCACCCACGACGAGCTGGCACGCCTGACCACCACGCTGAACGAGATGTTGGGTCGGTTGGAGCGGAGCTTCCTCGCCCTACGGCGTTTCACCGCCGACGCGAGCCACGAGCTCAAGACGCCGCTCACCGTGCTGCGCTCGGGCATCGAGCGGTCGCTCACCTATCCCGGGGCGCCGGCCGACGTGCTGGAGATCCTCGAGGAGACGCTGTCCGAGGTCAACCGGATGACGGAACTGGTCGACGCCCTCCTGATGCTGGCACGGGCCGACGAGGGGCGCGCGCCGCTGCACGTGGAGACGCTGGACTTTCGGGAGATCCTGGAGGAAGTGGCCGAGACGGCGAGCATCCTCGGAGAGCAAGGCGCCGTGCAGGTGGCCGTCGAGGTGCCGGCCCGCCCGCTCCCGCTCGAAGCCGACCGGAGCCGGGTGCGACAGCTGCTCCTCAACCTCGTGACGAACGCCGTCAAGTACACCCCGGCGGGGGGCACCGTGGGCATCGGATCCGTCGTGCGTGACGCGGTGGTCGTGGTCACGGTACGGGACACGGGGATCGGGATCGCGCCGGGGGATCTGCCGCACGTCTTCGATCGCTTCTGGCGGGCGGATCCCGCGCGGAGCCGGACCGGCCAGCGCCCGGGCGCCGGGCTCGGCCTCGCCATCTGCAAGTGGATCGCCGAAGCCCACGGGGGATCGATCGCCCTCGAGAGCCGGCCCGGGCGGGGCACCACCGTCACTGTGACCCTCCCGATCGGCCACCCGGCGCCCAGCCCGAACTGAGCGCCTGCTCGCCGGGCGGGTTGACCGGACTCGTAACCGGATTTTCATCTCTTTGTAATCCCTTGCCCAGCGAACCGTTGCGCACCGCCCTAGCGGGCGTCTGTGACGCGGGATACAATACACTAGCAATGCTCCGCGAGCCGGAGGAGGTGTGGCGTGTTCGATAATCTCGTCGAATCGAATCCGAAGAACCGTCGGCAGGGGTTGAAAGGTGCGCTCTCGAGCACGTTTCTCTCGGTCATCGTCCACTTCGGTGTTATCACTGCCGCGGTGTTCGCCACGATGACGGGCGTGCAGGCGGCGAGCGGAGTGGACATGGACACGATCATGCTCACCTTCGATGAGCCCGAGCAGGAGCCCGACGAGCCACCCCCACCCGTCATCACGTCCCTCAATCCGCCCCCCAGAGGATTCCAGGTGCTCAGCGCGCCCGTGAATATCCCGCGGGAGATTCCGCCCATCGACCTGAACCAGCGGTTCGACCCCCGTGACTACAGCGGTGTCGGCGTCGAAGGCGGCGTCTTCAGCGGCGTCACGGGAGGCACGGGGCCGGTGGACCTGACGCAGGTCTTTGCGGAGGCCGTCGTGGACGAAGTTCCGGACCGCATCTCGTGTCCGGTCCCCGACTATCCGCGGATGATGCAGCAGGCAAACATCGAGGGGCAAGTGCTGCTCCAGTTCGTCGTGGACACGACCGGGCACGTCGAGGGCGGCACGATCAAGACCCAGCATTCCTCGCACCGCGCGTTCGAGGGACCAGCGAAGGACATGATCGCCAAGTGCCTCTTCCGGCCGGGTCGCGTACGGGGCCGCCCCGTGCGGGTGCTGGTGCAAATGCCGATCAACTTCACCTTGGCGCGATAGCGGCGGCACGCCGATCGCGGTCGTGGAACCCTGTCGTAGCATCTAGGAACGGAGGCCCTGAGTATGTACGTCCCTGTCCTGTTGCAGATGTCCCTGCTGGTTCTGTGGAACGACGCCGGCTTGTTCGCCAAAGGCATTATCGTGATCCTCGCGGTCATGTCGGTCATCTCCCTCGGCGTCGGAGCGCAGAAGTGGTGGCGCTTCCGCAAGTCGATGAAAGAGACGGCGAAGTTCGCCCCCGAGTTCGCGCGCTTCCTGCAGGAGGAGCAGCTCGACGCGGCGATCCAGCTGGCGGACAAGTCCCGCGTCTCGCACGTCGCGCGGGTGCTGGGCGAGGCGCTCGCCGAGGTCAAGCCGCTGCTCCGTGATCGGGCGACGATCACGAGCGGCGACATCAACTCGGCAGAGCGGGCGATCGAGCGCCAGATGCTGATCCTCCTCGCCGAGCTGAAGCGGGGGCTGGGCCTCCTCGCCACCGTCGGCGCGACCGCGCCGTTCGTGGGCCTGCTCGGCACGACGATGGGCATCGTGAACTCCTTCACCGGCATGGCGGAGTCGGGGTCCGGCGGCCTGGCGGCGGTCTCGGCAGGGATTGCCGAGGCGCTCATCACGACCGCGTTCGGCCTCGGGGTGGCCATCCCCGCCGTGTGGCTCTACAACTACTTCCAGACGAAGGTGGAGAACCTCACGGTCGAGATGACCTACACGTCGAAGGAGCTGGTGGACTTCCTGATCAAGAGCGTCGGCAGCGAGTTCGGCCGGTCGATCTTCACCAAGGAGTTCAAGGCCCAGCAGGCGGCGCAGAGCGGGCACGTCAGCAAGTGAGCGGCTCCCGCACACCGGCGACCGCCGGGAAGGAGTGCTGACCGATGGCCATGCAAGTCGGCGACGAAGGCTCCCTCAAGGCTGAGCCCAACGTCGTTCCCATGATCGACATCATGCTGGTGTTGCTGATCATCTTCATGATCGTGACGCCGGTGATCTCGGCTGGCTTCCAGGCACAGATGCCGATGGCCTCCAACACCGAGCCGCGCCCGGAAGAGTCGGAAGATGTCATGCTCGGTATCGACAACGAGGGCGCCTTCTTCCTCGACCCCGGCACGGGGAGAATCGGCGCCGTGCCGCGTGATCGCCTCGAAGAGACCCTCCGGGCGGTGTTCGAGGCCCGGACCAAGGACAAGATCCTCTACTTCCGCGCCGACCAGAACCTCGACTTCGAGAAGATCCAGGAAGCGATCGAGGTGGCTCGCAAGGCGGGCGTCCGCGTGATGGCCGCCGTCACCGAGCAGCGCCGCGAAGGCGCCATCTTCGGCGGGAGGCGGTAGCCATGGCGCTCGATATCCCCAAGAGCGGCGGCGGGTTCAACAAGGACCCGAACGTCGTCCCGATGATCGACATCTTGCTGGTTCTGCTCATCATTTTCATGATGCAGATCCCGCTGTCGCGGAAGGTGATGGATTCCCAAGTCCCGCCCGCCCAGCAGCAGAACCAGCAGCAGCCGGACACGCCCAGCAACAACATCGTGCTGGAGCTCCTGGCCGACGGCTCCTATGCCATCAACAACGAGCCGATCGCCTTGGAGCAGCTTTACGCGCGGTTCCACGAGATCTACGACAACCGGCCCGCCAAGATCCTGTTCGTCAAGGCGGCGGGGAACCGGAAGTACAAGGAAGTCATCGACGCGATGGACATGGCCCGCGGCGCCGGCGTCCAGGTGCTTGGGTTCACGCCGTCGGAGAAGAGCGAAGGGCAGTAGCCCCTCCGCCGACGGGTCGGAGCGTGGGCGCGGGCGCGGGAACCGGGAAGGCTTCCGCGCCCGTTGGTGTATGAGAGTCCGATGAGTGGTTCCAGGCGCACCCCGACCGTGCGGCTGCCCCGGACCGACCGCCCGTTCGGCGCGGGCATCGGCCTCGCGGCGCTGCTGCACGTGGCTCTCCTCCTCGCCCTCATCCTGGGCGGGCCGGCGCTGGCGGACTACGCCCGCGGGCTGGGGCTCGGGCCAGGGGATCCGGGGGGCGGCGGCGGTGGGCTCGGCGCCAAGATCGACTTCATCCAACTCCCGCCACTTGGGCCCGCCAAGCCGGCGGCGGCTCAAGCGGTCCCGCCGCCGGTGCCAGTGCCTGAGCCGGCGCTCACGCTCCCTGAGCCGGAGCTCGCCGCGATCACGCCCGAGCCCACGCGCCTCGAGACCGCCGTCGAGACCCAGCTCCTGATTCCCCCCCGGGACGTTGCGAATATCGGCGGCACCACCGGCGGCCCCGGCGCGGGGCCCGGCACCGGCGGCGGCGTCGGCGCCGGCCAAGGGACCGGCGTCGGCACGGCCATCGGCCCCGGTACCGGCGGCGACGGCGGCACCGTCCGCGCCCCCGAGGTCCGCGTCGTCGCCTTCCCCTTCGAGGACGCTCCGTCGTCGATCAAGGGGCGCGAGTTCAAGCTCCATTTCTGGGTGGATGCGCAGGGCCGCGTGACGAAAGTGGAGATCGAGCCGGCCATCGCCGATGCGTCGTTCCGCAAGAAGCTCCTGGAGCGCCTGCATCAATGGACGTTCTACCCGGCGCGCACCTTCAGCGGCGCGCCGGTCAACGGTCGGCTCACGGTCAGCTACACGCCCTGACCGGCCGGCCGATCCGGGGCTGTGACCTTCGGGGGTGCCGCCAACCGTGACTCACCCCTGGCGGCGGTCGGGGGGAGGCTACCGGGGGAGCTTGAGCGCCAGTGTCGCCGCGCCCCACGCGGCGTCCACGGTCGCCTCGACCAGGGTCGCCCGCGCGTGCTGGGCCCGCACGGCCTCGGCGAACGCCGTCCGAATAGGCGACGGCGGCCGAAGCAGCCCGCCACCGGCCGCCACGGGCACGCTCGCGCCCGCTCCCACGTGCGGGAGGAGCGCCCCGACGAGCTGAGCCAGATCCCGGCCGGCTCGCGCGACGATCTCGCGGGCGGCGGTGTCCCCGTCCACCGCCACGCGGCACACGGCCTCAGCCAGCGCCGCGACCTCGCGCGGCGAGGCGCCCTGAGCCCAGCGGATCACATCGTCCAGGGTCCGAGCCGCGGCCGCTCGCGCCACGGCGGCGCTGAGCGCCGTGTGCGGGCCCCGCCCGTCGGCGGCACGTCCCACCGCGGCCAGCGCGGCGCGGCCCACCGCGTACCCGCTCCCCTCATCGCCGAGCTGCCAACCGAGCCCACCGGCGCGGCGCACGCGCCACTCCGGGTCACGGGCACACGCCACCGATCCGGAACCGGCGATCACGACGATCCCTGGTTTCTCGGGGAAGACTGATTCGAGCGCGATCTCGACATCGGTGAGCACGTGGATCGCCGGCGCGTGCTCGAGGCGCGCGCGCAGCGCCTCGCCGAGCGCGCGGCGCTCGGCTTCCCGGCCGGCGCCGGCCGCGCCGACCACCACGGCCGCCACGACGGGCTCGGGACCCGCGGCGGCCACCGCCTCCCGGATCGTGGCCGCGATGGCGGCGGCCGCGCGGTCGGCGCCCCCGGGGCGGACCGCGCCCGGCGCGCCACGGTGGCGAGCGACCTCGCGGCGATCGCGGTCCACCACGACCGCCTCGGTGTGCGACGCCCCGGCGTCTACCCCGACCGCGTGGCTCACGGCGCGCCACGCGTGGGACGAAGCTCAGCCGATGTGGCCCCGACGACCAGGGTGATGGCCGTGCCCAGCGGGACATACCACGGCCACGCCAGCGTCGCGAACGGCCACGGCTTCACGAGCACGATGACCACCATCGCCACCGTTGTCACCGCTACCGCGAGGATGGCGTCCGCCTGTCGTGCCCGTCGCGCGACGCCGCCCAGGATGTATGTACCCAGGAGCGCGCCGTACGTGATGGAGGCGATGGAGAGCGCGAGCTCGACCACGGGCTGGTCGTTCGAGCGGAACGACAGGGCGCCTCCCGCCAGCACCAGCGCCCACCCCACGGTGGCCCAGCGGCCGACCGTCAGGAGGTGCCGGGGGTCGCGCCGGCCGGTGAGCGCCGCGTAATAGTCGTGCGTCGCGGCGGAGGCGAGCGAGTTGAGCGACGAGCTGACGGTGCTCATCGCGGCCGCCAAGAGCCCCGCCACGGCGAGCCCGGCGATCCCCGGTGGCAGATGCCGGACGGCGAAGGTCGGGTAGATCTCGTCACCGGTCAGCTCGGCACCCGCGGCGCCGGCGGCCCAGAGCACCGTCCCCACCAGGAGGAACAAGCCGAACTGCACGATCACCAGTAGGCCGGAGCCCACCAGTGCCCGCCGGGCGTCGGGGAGATCGCGTGTCGCCAGCAGTCGCTGGACGATCAAGTGATCGGTGCCATGCGACGCGGCCGAGAGCAGTGCCCCGCCGATGAGCCCGCCTGCCAGTGTGTAGGTGCTGGCGAACGACAGGCTCCAGTTGATCGTCCGGAGCTTGCCCTCGAGCGCCGCGGCGTCGAGCGCGGGTCCCAGCCCACCGGCCAAGCCCGCCGCGACCACGACGGTCGCGACGCCGCCCAGGACGTAAATGCCAAGCTGCAGGACGTCCACCCAGATCACCGCCTTGATGCCGCCCGCCCACGTGTAGGCGAGCGTCACGGCGGCGACGACGAGGATGCTGGCCGGCACGCTCCAGCCCGTCACGATGGCCAGCGGAATGGCGGTGGCGAACACGCGCACGCTGTCGCCCAGCGCCCGAATCGCCATGAAGATCGCAGACGCCACGCGGCGGGTGGCTGGGCCGAACCGGGACTCGAGCCGCGTGTAGGCCGTCTCCTGCTCGCCACGGAAGTACCCGGGGAGGAGCCAGGCCGCGACACCGAGCCGCCCGACGAGGTAGCCGAGCGGCAACTGGAGGAAGGTCAGATCGCCCCTGGCGGCGAGGCCGGGGACCGAGATGACCGTGAGCGCCGAGGTCTCGGTGGCCACGATGGAGAACATCACGGCCCACCACGGGATCGCGTGCCGCGCGAGGAAATAGTCCCCGGCGTCCTGTTGGCGCCGGGTAAAATGGATCCCGATGGCGATCACGGCGCCGAAGTAGACCGCCATGACCGCCAGGTCGAGCGGGCTCATGGGTTGGCGGGTAAACCAAAGGGGCCCGCGCGCAACGCAGGCCCCCGAGAGCACATGTGGCCGTGGGCCACGGGGTCAGACCGTGAAGGAGCTACCGCAACCGCAGCCGCCTGAGGCGTTCGGATTCTCGAAGGTGAAGCCCGCCCCCTGCATGGACGAGACGTAGTCCACCACCGTGCCGTTCACGTACTGCGCGCTGAACTCGTCGATGAACACCCGCAGGCCCTGGGTCTCGAACACGATGTCGTCGTCGAGGGGTCGGTCCTCGATGTTCAGGCCGTACTTGAATCCCGAGCACCCGCCCGGCAAGACGGAGACGCGGAGGCCGCCGGAGTCCGGGGCGAGGTTTTCCTGTTCCATGAAGCTCTTGACCTGCGCGATGGCCTTGTCGGTCAGCGAGATCGCGATGGTCATATCGGGGCGCTGCGCGGTGCTCATAGTGTCTCATCCTCCGTCGCTGGACGCAAGTTAGGCGGGGCCTGACGTGGTGTCAACGCCGCCATGGCGTAACGTCTGATCGGCGTTCAGGTTACGGGCGATCACCCCGAACGCGATGGCGGCCAGCCCGAGCCACAGGATGCCGCGGACCGCCGTTCCCACCAGGACTTGACCCACGCCGATCAGGGCCGCGTAGACCGCCACGCAGCCCGCCACCCAGTTCAGCCACGAGAGGGCGCCGCCGGGGATCCGGTCCGCCGCGTACCCCAGCCGGGTGGCGATCCCGCGCCAGCCCGGACCGCCGGGCCGCACCCGCCGATAAAAGCGTTCCAGCGTCGCGTCCGGTTCCGGGGTCGTGAGGAAGGTGACGGTGATCCAGACGGCGGTGGTCACCCCCACGGTCCACAGCATCACGATCACAAAGCTGCGCCCGCTCGGGTCGGCGGCGTCGTAGCCGAACGCGTACTGGAGCGTCATCGCCGTGACGAACGACGCGGCCATTGCCGCCAGCTCGGACCAGGCGCTGATGCGCCACCAGTACCACCGGAGAATGAGCACCGAGCCCGTGCCCGCGCCGATGGCCAGGAGGATCTTCCAGCCGGCCTCGACGGAATCGAGGAACAGCATCGTGATCAAGGCGAGCACCATGAGGAAGACTGTCGCGAGCCGGCTCACCAGTACCTGCTCCCGCGCGCCGGCGGCGCGGCGCACGAAGCGCAGATACACGTCGTTGACCAGATACGATGCGCCCCAATTGAGATGTGTGCTGATGGTGCTCATGTAGGCCGCGGCAAACGCGGCGATCATGAGCCCCTTGAGCGGCGTGGGGAGGAGGTCCACCATCGCGCGCACGTACCCCTCCTCTGGATTCGCGAGGTCGGGGTAGCGCACCGTGGCGACGAGCGCGACCAGGATCCAGGGCCAGGGCCGCACGGCATAGTGGGCGACGTTGAACCAGAGGGTGGCGAGCAGGCTGTGGCGCTCGTCCTTGGCGGAGAACATCCGTTGCGCGACGTAGCCGCCGCCACCCGGCTCGGCGCCCGGGTACCACGCCGCCCACCACTGGACCGCGAGGAACACGAGGAGAGTGGACAGCGGCAGCCAGGCGGCGTCGAGCGGCGGGAACACCGCGAGCGCCTCCGCGCTCCCGAAGTGCGCCGCCGCTTGGGTGGCGAGTGCGTCGAGGCCCCCCACCGACGCCACGGCGATTACCGCCAAGACGATCGCGCCGGTCATGGCGACGGCGAACTGCAGGAAGTCCGTGAGCACGACACCCCACAGGCCGGCGACCACGGCGTAGCCCGCCGTGATGACGAAGAGGATGATCGCGGCCGTCCACCCCTGGATGCCGAGGGCGACATCCAGGATCGTCACCATCGCCCGGGTGACCCACCCCATGATGATTAGGTTGATCGGCAGCGCCAGGTACAACGCCCGAGCGCCGCGCAGGACGGCCGCGGGTTTCCCGCTGTAGCGGATCTCCGCGAACTCGACGTCGGTGAGCACGCCCGCCCGGCGCCACAGCCGCGCGAAGAAGAAGACCGTCAGGAGCCCGCTCAGCGCCAGGTTCCACCACAGCCAGTTCCCGGCGACGCCGTGGCGGGCAACCATGCCGGTGACCGCTAACGGCGTGTCGGCGGCGAAGGTGGTGGCTACCATCGAGGTGCCGGCCAGCCACCAGGGGAGCGCCCGGCCCGAGGCGAAGTAGTCGGCGAGCGAGCGGCGTGCCCGACCCATGACGGCGAGGCCGATCGCGCCGGCGGCGACGAAGTACAGGGCGACGATGAGCCAATCGGCGAAAGTCAGGTGCATACGATCGGTCCGGGTCGGGATGGGGGCGCGAGCGGTGCGCCGTCAGCCGGGGTGCCCGCCGCCCCCACAGGCTCGCCGCCGCCGTTGGTGACCGTGCGACACCGGAGCCGCCCCCGTCTGGTCCGGCTCATCGCTCACCGCTCACTCAGCGCCGAGAACGCCGACGGTTCGCCGGCACCTGAATGCCGAACCCTCGCGGAAGCTCGGGCCCCAGCGTGATCGGCAGCCGCCCCGTGATCGCGCCGCCGCCGGACAGCGCCCGGGCGACCCCACGCTCCGTGGCGGGCGCCGCGCTCCACGCGAGCAGATAGGCGCCCGGGTACCCCGGTAACTGGTCGAGCAGATACGGGCTCCCGAACGATGCCACGATCGTGGGCTTGCGGCCCGCCGTGGCGAGGATCAACTGCGCCAGGGAATCCGGCATGGACACGTGGCCGCGCCCGGCGATGAACCGTACGCTCGTGGCGAAGACGACGCGCGGCTGTCCGGCGATCACGGTTCGGGCCGAGTCGTAGGAGAGGCCGCCCGACGCGGGGTAGATCCGGAACGGCGTCACCGTGTCGCCCAGTTGCCGGAGCTGCCCGATCAGGACGTCGCCCGCGGAGAGGTTGGTCTCCTCGGCGTAGACGATCACGGCCGTCCGGCTGCGTCGGGCGCGGATCGTCTCCAGCGGTCCCGGCCGCACGAGCGTGAGCGCCCGAGCCGCCACGTCGTCGGCGAGGGCCTGCAGGTCCCGCCGGCCCACGACGGTGGGGACGCTGTCGAGCGGCACGAGACGCTCCGCGAACAGTCCGGCGTGGTCCTTGAGGGCGAGCACCCGCCGCGCCGACTGGTCGAGGCGCTCCATGCTGATGCGACCGGCGGTGACCGCGGTGACCATCGCGTCGATCGCCCCCCGTACATCGGCGGGGATGAGGAGCAGGTCACTCCCGGCGAGGAACGCCCGCACCGCGCTCTCGCCGGGACCGAAGCGACGCACGATCGCCCCCATGGTGAGGGCGTCCGTCACGACCAGCCCCGTGAACCCCAGCGAGTCCCGCAGGACGCCCGACATGACCGCGGGCGACAAGGTGGCGGGCGTGTCGTTCCCCAGCACGCAGGGCAGCGCCACGTGCGCCGTCATGATGGCGGTGACGCCGGCGGCCACCGCCGCCCGGAACGGGACCAGCTCTAGCGAGTCGAGACCGGACCAACAGGCCGCGACCACCGGCAGGTCGATGTGCGAATCGGTTTCGGTATCGCCGTGGCCGGGGAAGTGCTTGGCGGTCGTGTAGAGTCCGTGATCGTGCGCGCCCTGGATGTACGCGGCGAGGAGCCGTGCCGCGGCCTCCGGGTCTTCGCCGAACGAACGCGTGTTGATGATGGGGTTCTTCGGGTTGCTGTTCACGTCCGCGACGGGCGAGAACGTCAGGTGGATGCCGACGGTTCGCGCTTCGAGCGCCGTCACGCGGCCGAGCTGGTACGCGTCCAGCTCGCGGCCCGTCGCGCCGAAGGCCATCGCCATTGGGAATGCCGTTCCCCCGATGAGCCGCATGCCGGTACCCCACTCCAGGTCCGCCGCGACGAGCAGGGGGACGCGCGCGAGGCGCTGGAGCGCGTTGAGCTTTGACGCGACGTCGAGGGGGGAGCCGATCGAGATGATGATCCCCCCGACACCCAGCGTGTCCACCCAGAGGTTCAGCCGGTCGAACTCCTCGCCTGCGAACGGCGCGTAGTTGCCGAGGAGCCATGGCATCACGAGCTGCCCGACCTTCTCGCGCAGCGTGAGCGTTCCCAACACCGAGTCGATCGTTACCTTTGGGGCCGGCCGCAGAACGAGACGCTCCGGGAGCGCGGCGTACGGCGTCGGTACGACGGTCGGGAGGGACGGGGCCACCGTCGTGCGGGCACACGCGGCCGTGAGAACGAGGGAGGCAAGGAGAGCGAAGCGATGGCGCATAGTCGCCTAGGGTTCGGGTTCCTGCTCGTGCTCGCTGGTTGCGGCACGGGGGCCGCGGGTCCGCCGGCCGTCCGGCCGGGCATCGAGGTGCTGCTCGCCGATTCGGCGGCGCTGGTGCGCGGACGGCGGATCGGCCTGCTCACGAACCAGACCGGCGTGGACCGGCGCGGGGTGGACGATCTCACGCGCCTGCTCGACGCCGGCGCTCGGGTCACCGCCCTCTTCAGCCCCGAGCACGGTTACCGTGGCTTTCTCGACGAGGAGAATATCGGACACGGCGTGGATTCCGCCACCGGCATCCCGATCTACAGCCTCTATGGCGCGGCGCGGGCACCCACGCCTGCGATGCTGGCGGAGGTGGACGCGCTCGTGATCGACCTCCAGGACATCGGAGCCCGTCCCTATACGTATATCTCGACGGCGCTGCTGGCGCTGCGGGCGGCGGCGCCGCTGGGGGTCCACGTCATCGCACTCGACCGGCCCGATCCGATCGGCGGCACGCTGGTGCACGGGCCGCTGCTGGACAGCGCGTACAGCTCGTTTGTCGGGATGCTGCCCGTCCCGCTCCGCCACGGCATGACCTTGGGCGAGCTCGCGCGATTCGGCAATGACCGGCTCGACATCGGCGCCGATCTCACGGTGGTGCCCGCTGCCGGGTGGACGCGCGAGCGCTGGTTCGACGAGACCGGACTGCCGTGGGTACGTCCGTCGCCCAGCATGCCGAGCGTGGAGAGCGCGGCGCACTATCCGGGACTGGTGCTCTTCGAGGCGACGAATCTCTCGGTGGGTCGCGGCACGCCGGTTGCCTTCCAGGTGGTGGCGGCGCCTTGGCTCGATGCCGCCCGCGTCGCGTCGCGCACGGCCTGGCCCGCCGGGGTGGTGGCAACGGACACGGTCGTGACGCCCGTGGCGCCACCCGACGGCAAGTACGGCGGAGTGGCGGTCCCCGCGGTCCGCCTCCGGGTCAGCGACCGGCGCGCGTACGATCCGGTGCTGGCGGCCGTGGCGCTCCTGACGACCATACGGGCGGAGCAGGGCGATTCGCTCCGCCTCCAGCCAGCTCGGTTCGACCGTTTGGCGGGCACCGACCAGGTGCGGCGCGCACTGGAAGCGGGCCGCGAGGCGGCGGCGGTGGCGCGTGCATGGGAGCCGGCGTTGGAGCGCTTTCGGGACGAGCGCCGGCCATACCTCCTGTACCCCGACCGCTGAGACGCTCGGCCGGCCGGCGGTATTTGCCGGTCGTGCCGCTGCCCGCGTATCCCACAATTGCCGTACGTCGGTGCGGGGATTATTCTTAGCACCCTGTTGATCCGTCGAACATGAAACTCATCCCCTCGGCCCTGAAACGCGGCTTCGAAGCGCTCCTGACGCCGCTGGTGGCCCGTCTGGTCTCGGCCGGGGTCAGACCGAACGCGATCACGACGGTCGGGACCGCGGTGTTGGTGGGGGCCGCCGTGGCGGTCGCGCTCGGGCAGGTGCGGCTCAGCGGCGCCCTGCTTCTTCTGAGCGGCGTGTTCGACATGCTGGATGGGCGCGTGGCGCGCGCGGGCGGGCGGACGAGCCCGTTCGGCGCCTTCTACGATTCGACGCTCGACCGCATCGGCGAGTCCGCGCTCTTTGGCGGCATTGCGCTCTACTTCGTCAGCGGAGGGGTGCCCGACGCATGGCGGGTGCCGGCTCTCGCGATCACGATGGTGGCGCTGGCGGGCGGGCTCATCGTGTCCTACGCGCGCGCGCGGGCCGAAGGGTTGGGACTCGAGTGCACGGTTGGGCTCGCGCAACGCGCCGAACGGGTGCTGGGGTTGGGGGTGCCGACGCTGTTCTTCGGCGCGGGCCCCCAGGGGCTGCTGCTGGCCGCCGTCGTGACGCTGCTGGCGCTGATGGCGGTCGTGACCGTCGTGCAGCGCGTGATGCACGTGTACCGGATCACACAACCGGCGCCGCGGCAGACGCAGGCCCGCCGGGCCCCGCCGTCGGCGCTGGCGGAATATTCACAGCGAGGAACGACGAGTGAGTGACCGCAACGGAAGGACGATCGCGCCGGCCGACGGCAAGCTGGGCGTGCTGCTCGTGGGGCTGGGGGCGGTGGCGACGACGTTCGTGGCGGGGGTGGAGAACGTGCGGCGTGGGCGCGCGAAGCCGATCGGGTCGCTGGCGCTGCTCAGCACGATCCGCCTGGGTAAGCGGACCGAGGGGCGGGCCCCGCTCATCAGCGACTTCGCCCCGTTGGCCGCGCTCGAGGACCTGGTGTTCGGTGCGTGGGACCCGATCCCGGATGATGCGTACGAGTCGTGTCGGGTGGCCGGGGTGCTCGAGCCCCATCACATCGAGCCGATCGCCGACTTCCTCAAGCGCGTCAAACCGATGCCCGCCGTCTTCGACCAGAAGTACGTCAAGCGGCTGCACGGCACCAACGTCAAGACGGCGAGCACGAAGCGCGCCCTGGCGGAACAGGTCCGCGACGATATCCGGACCTTCAAGGAGCAGCACGGGTGCACCCGGCTGGTGATGATCTGGTGCGCGTCCACCGAGGTGTTCATCACGCCGGGGCCCGCGCATCAGTCGCTCCCGGGGTTCGAGAAGGCCATGGAGGAAAACGATCCGGCCATCGCCCCGTCCATGCTCTATGCCTGGGCCAGCCTCATGGAAGGCGTGCCCTTCGCCAACGGGGCCCCCAACCTGACCGTGGACCTGCCCGCGCTCCAGGCCCTCGCGGACGACAAGGGGGTCGCGATCTGTGGGAAGGACTTCAAGACCGGGCAGACGATGGTGAAAACCGTCATCTCCCCGATGCTCAAAGCGCGGATGCTCGGCCTGGCGGGGTGGTACTCCACCAACATCCTCGGCAACCGGGACGGCGAAGTGTTGGACGACCCCGAGTCGTTCAAGACGAAGGAAGAGTCGAAGCTCGGCGTGCTGGAGCATATCCTCCAGCCGGCGATGTATCCCGACCTCTACGGTAAGATCTACCACAAGGTGCGGATCAACTACTACCCGCCTCGTGGGGACAACAAGGAGGGATGGGACAACATCGACATCTTCGGCTGGCTCGGCTATCCGATGCAGATCAAGATCGATTTCCTGTGCCGCGATTCCATCCTGGCCGCGCCCCTGGTCCTCGACCTGGCGCTGTTCCTGGATCTGGCGCAGCGCGCCGGGATGTCGGGAATCCAGGAGTGGCTCTCGTTCTACTTCAAGAGCCCCATGGCGGCGCCGGAACTGCGGCCGGAGCACGATCTGTTCATCCAGCAGATCAAGCTCAAGAACACGCTGCGCTGGTTGATGGGTGAGGAGCAGATCACGCATCTAGGCGTGGAGTACTACGAATACGAAAAGGTGTGACCGCAGTCGACCTTGCGGTGATCGTGCTGGGCGCGGTGCTGATCGGCGCCGAGCTGTGGTTCTTCCTGGGGCCGCGGCCGCCGGTGCAGCGGCCCCTGCCGCCACGAGATGCGGCACAGGAAGTCCGGGTCGTGGTGCGGGGCGGCTACGACCCCGATACGGTGTTCGTGGAGGCCGGCCGCCCGGTCCGGCTGCTGTTCTACCGCGACGAGACGGCCGAGTGCTCTGAGCGGGTGCGGTTCCGCCGGTTCGGCATCGATCTCGAGCTCCCCGCGTTCCAAACCACCGCCGTCGAATTCACGCCGGAGCAGCCCGGCGACTACCTCTTCACCTGCGGACGCGGCGTGATGAAGGGCCGCGTGGTCGCCCAGGTGGGCCGGGACGGTGCGCGCGCCAATCTCGGCAAGGGCCACGCGAAGCATGCCTAGCGCCCGCATCACGCTGCCCGTCGAGGGCATGACGTGCGGCGCCTGCGCGGTCACGGTGCAGAAGCGGCTCAGCCAGGCACCCGGCGTGAGCGACGCGGCGGTCAACTTCGCCACCGGCAAGGCCACGGTGACCGTGGACGACGGCCGCACGTCGCTGGCAGAGCTCGTCAAAGCCGTGCGAGACGCCGGCTACGACTGTGCCAAGGCCACGGCGACGTTTGCGGTCGAAGGGCTCCACTACGCCGCGGGCGTGGCGGGATTGGAGCGCCGGCTCGGCGAGCTGCCGGGCGTGCTGGCCGTGGCGGCCAACCAGGCGAACGAGCAGGTGCGCGTCGAGTACGTCCCGGGGCTCGTCACCGGGCGGGAACTCGAAGAGACCGTCGAGCGGGCGGGGTTCACCGTCGCCGCGCCCATCGCGGCGGAGGACCCGGTGGAGCGGGAGCGGCTGCGACACCGGGCGGAGATCCGCTGGCTCACCTGGAAGTTCGCCCTCGCCGCGGCCGTCGCCGCCTTCACCATGATCGCCTCGATGCCTTTGATGGGCGGGATGACGGTGAAGGAGCACGACCTGGTGGCGCGGCTGCTGCAACCGCTCGACAGCGTGGTTCGCACCCTCGCGCCGGGCCTGTACGCCTTCGCCGACGCCTCGCCCGGGCTCCTCAAGCTCGTGATGCTGGCCACGACGATCCCCGTGCTCGGCTGGAGCGGCCGGCAGTTCTTCCGCGGGACGTGGAGCGGTCTCAAACACCGGACCGCGGACATGAACACGCTGATCGCGGTTGGGACCGGGGCGGCATTCCTGTATTCGGCCGTCGCCACACTGTTCCCCGGGCTGTTCGAGCGGGCCGGGCTCGCGGCCGACGTCTACTTCGAGGCGGTGAGCGCGATTATCGCCCTCATCTTGCTGGGGCGCCTGCTGGAGGCGCGCGCCAAGGGCCAGACGTCGGAGGCGGTGCGGCGGCTCCTGGGCCTCCGGCCCAAGACGGCGCGCGTGGAGCGCGGGGGCGAGCCGCTCGATCTCCCGATTGAGGAGGTCCGGGTCGGTGATGCGATCATCGTGCGACCGGGAGAGACGCTGCCCGTGGACGGCGTGGTCGTATTCGGTGAGTCGAGCGTCACTGAGGCCATGCTCACCGGCGAGCCGATGCCGGTGCTCAAGACGGGGGGGGACGCGGTGTTCGGGGGCACCATCAATACGACCGGCTCGTTGACCTACCGGACGACGGCGGTCGGGAAAGACACCGCGTTGGCGCAGATCGTCCGCTTGGTGGAGGAAGCCCAGGGCTCCAAGGCCCCGGTCCAGCGGCTGGCGGACCGCGTGGCGGGCGTGTTTGTCCCCATCGTCATCGCCATTGCCCTCGCCGCGTTCGTGGTGTGGTTCGTCGTGGGGCCCCCGCCGGTGCTGGTCTTCAGCACCGTGGCCCTCGTCACGGTGCTGGTGATCGCGTGCCCGTGCGCGCTGGGTCTCGCGACCCCGACGGCCATCATGGTGGGGACCGGCAAAGGGGCGGAGCACGGGATTCTCATACGCGGGGGCGAGGCGCTGGAGGCCGTCCAACGTATCGGGATCGTCGTGTTCGACAAGACCGGGACCCTGACCGAGGGCAAGCCCACCGTGACGCACGTGCTGGGGCTCAAGCGCGCCGACGGGAGCGTCGTGAGCCCGGCCGAGGTCCTGCGACTCGCGGCGTCGGTGGAGGGGCGCTCCGAGCATCCCCTAGCGCATGCGATCGTGTCGGCGGCCAAGGCGAAGTCCGTCGACGTGCTCCCGGTCGAGCGTTTCGTGGCCATGGAAGGTCGCGGCGTGCGGGGCATCGTCGGGAAGTTCCTGGTCGAGGTGATCAGCGTTCGGCACACGGAAGAGCGCAGCCTTTCCTTGGGTTCGCTGGAGCGGGACGCGGACCGGCACCTGCTGGCGGGCCGCACGCCCGTGGTGCTGGTGGTGAACGATTTGGTCCAGGGCCTCATCGTGATCGCGGACGAGCTCAAGCCGTCCGTCAAGCCGACGGTACGCCGACTCAAGGCCATGGGACTGCGCCTGTACTTGTTGAGCGGCGACAGTAAAGTGGCCGCGCGGCTCGTAGCGAAGGAAGTGGGGATCGATCGGGTGATCGCCGAAGTGGATCCCCGCGACAAGGCCGACGAGATCGTCCGGCTCCAGCAGGATGGGCACGTGGTGGCGATGGTGGGGGACGGGTTGAACGACGCGCCGGCCCTCGCGCGCGCCGACCTGGGGTTCGCGATCGGTACGGGAACCGATGTGGCGATCGAAGCGTCGGACATCACGTTGCTTCGCGGCGATCTCACCGCGGTCGTGACCGCGATCGAACTGTCGCGACGGACGATGCGGACGATCCGCACGAATCTCTTCTTCGCGTTCGTGTACAACGTGCTGGGGATACCGCTGGCCGCGGGCGTGTTGTATCCATTCACGGGGTTGCTGCTGAGTCCGATCGTCGCGAGTGCGGCGATGGCGCTGTCCAGCCTGAGCGTGGTCGGTAACAGCTTGCGCCTCCGCCGCTTCACCCCGTCACCGGTGACCTGATCCATGCGCTACTTTCACCGCACGTCCGCGCGGCCCGACGCGGTGCTCCGGGAGGCGGACCGGTTTCTTGGCGCCCGCCTCGCCGCCGAGGAGGCCGGCCAGCGCCACCGGGTCTTTTCCGGACCGGTGGGACGGATCGCCGTGACGGTGGAAGCCGAGGGCGGCCACTATACGCTGGTGCGAGTCGCGACCGACCAGGTGGGGGAGAGCGAGGCGGACAAGGTGGCGAAGCGGTTCCTGGCCGTGGTGCACAAGCTGGTGGATCGGGAGTACGAGGTGCGAGGGGCGTACTGAGGGACCTGATCGAGTCTCAGGTGTTGGGGTGAGGGATGCTCCGGCACCCGCGGCCCGGTACCGTGACGTTATGGCGTCTATTGCACTCACCATCACTGGCATGACCTGCGGTCACTGCGTGAGCACGGTCGAGCGCGCGCTGAACGACGTGCGAGGGGTGTACGGGGCGTCCGTGGACCTGAAACGCGGGGAGGCGGAGGTGGACCTCGACGACGCGCGCGTCTCGGTCGAGCAGCTGATTGCCGCGGTGGAAGCCGCGGGGTACGGCGCGCGGCGCACCCCCTGACCGATGGCATCGGGAGTCGCCACCACTCGGCCCATTCCAGCCGGCCTCACCCGGGACGAGCTCCTCGACATCTACTACTACCTGCGGCTCACCCGGCTGCTCGAGGAGCGGCTCGTCAATCTCTACCGCCAGGGCAAGGTCATCGGGGGGCTGTATCGCTCCCTCGGACAGGAGGGCGAAAGCGTCGCCAGCGCGTACGCGCTCGAGGCCGGCGACATCATGTCGCCCCTCATCCGCAATTTGGGCTCCATGCTCGTGATGGGCGCAAGGCCCGTCGAGATCCTGCGGCAGTACATGGCGAAGGCGACCAGCCCGACGATGGGCCGCGAGATGAACGTCCACTTCAACGACCTCAAGCTCGGCTACCTCGGACAGATCTCGCACCTGGGCGATATGGTTCCGGTCCTGGCCGGCATCACCCTCACGTTCAAGATGCGCGGGCAGCGTCGTGTCGGGCTGGTGTACGTGGGCGACGGCGCGACCAGCACCGGCGCGTTCCACGAGGGCGTCAATTTCGCCGCCGTGCAGCGGCTCCCGCTCGTTGTGATCGTCGAGCACAACGGCTACGCCTACTCGACGCCGACCGCCAGACAGACCGCGGTGGAGCAGCTCGCGGACAAGGCCCACGCCTACGGCATTCCCGCCAAGACGGTGGACGGCAACGACGTGTTCGCCGTGTATGAGGCGACCCGGGCGTTCGCCGCCCAGGCGCGGGACGGCGGCGGCACCAGCTTGCTCGAGTGCGTGACGTACCGCCGCAAGGGTCACGCCGAACACGACGATCAGCGCTACCAGCCGAAGGCCGAGATTTCGGCCTGGGAGGCGAAGGACCCCATTGACCGCTACGTGACGCGCGTGACCGACGAAGCGTGGGTCGACAGGACCGCCTTGGCGGCGATCGACCGGCGGGTGGTCGGAGAGTTGGACGGGGCGCTGGAGGCGTGTATCGAGGACCCGCTGCCCGGCGGCGACTCGGCGCTGGGCGGCGTGTACGCCGATCCGCCGCACGCGGAGCCGCTGTGGTTCAGGAGGCGCGATGCCTGAAGTCACCTACCTCGAAGCCCTCCGTCAGGGACTGTGGGAAGAGATGGAGCGCGACGAGCGCGTGTTCCTGCTGGGCGAGGACATCGGGGTGTACGGCGGGGCATTCAAAGTCACCGAGGGCTTCCAGGAGCGCTTCGGGCCGGCGCGCGTGATCGACACGCCGATCAGCGAGGCGGCCATCGTCGGCGCGGCGGCGGGCGCGGCCCACATGGGCATGCGGCCGGTGGCCGAGATGCAGTTCATCGATTTCATCTCGTGCGCGTACGACATGCTGACGAACTACGTTGCCACGGCGCGCTATCGGGCGGGCCTCGCCACGCCACTCGTCGTGCGCGGCCCCTCGGGCGGTTACGTGCGGGGCGGCCCGTTCCACTCCCAGATGCCGGAAGCGGGATTCTTCCACACGCCGGGGCTCAAGCTCGTGTGCCCTGCGACGGTGCGGGACGCCAAGGGCCTGATCAAGGCGGCGATCCGCGACGAGGATCCGGTCATCTACTTCGAGCACAAGTATCTCTACCGCCGGATCAAGGACGAGCTCCCCGAGGGTGACGAGATCCTGACGCCCATCGGGAAGGCCCGCGTGGCGCGCGAGGGCGCCGACCTCACGATCATCACCTGGTCGGCCATGGTGTGGAAATCGCTGGAGGCCGCCGAGCAGATCGAGCGGGAGGACGGCGCCTCGGTCGAAGTGCTCGACCTGCGCACGCTGCTCCCCATGGATGAGGACGCCATCGTTCGGTCCGTCAAAAAGACCAGCAAGGTCTTGATCGTGCATGAGGACACCCGCACCGGGGGCGTGGCGGGGGAGATCACCGCCCGGATCAACGAAGGCGCCTTCGAGTGGTTGGACGGTCCGGTGATGCGGGTGACGGCGCACGACACCCCGCTCCCATACGCGCCGACCCTCGAGGACTACGTCCTGCCGCAGACCGACGACATCGTTCAGGGGGCGCGGTGGTTGCTGGCGTACTGAGGAGATAGTTTGTTGGAGCCGCTAAGGCGCTAAGCCGCTAATGCGGGCACGCGGTTGGCCGACCCGGGAGCAGACCGACCGCCTTACCGCCCGCCTGTTCGACGACCGAGGAGTGGGATACATGGCCCGCGTAGACGTCATCATGCCGCAGATGGGAGAATCGATTGCCGAGGGCACCGTCTCCAAGTGGCTGAAGAACGTCGGCGACTCGGTCAAGCGCGACGAGCCGATTCTCGAGATCTCGACGGATAAAGTGGACGCGGAAATTCCGTCGCCCGCCGCCGGCATCCTCGCCGAGATCAAGGTACAGGAGGGGCAGACGGTCGAGGTCCAAACGGTCGTGGCCGTGATCGAGACGGACAAAGGTGCGGCGGAGGTGGGAGCGGCACCACAGAAGAAAGAGAAAGGGGAGGAGCAAGCCCCCGCCGCGGCGACCAAGGAAGCCGAGAGGCGGCCGGAGACGCCGCCCGAGCGCCGCCAGCGGCAGCGCCCGGCGGCCCAGGCGGCCGCGCCTGCCGCCGCCGCCGCCGCCGCTCCTCCCGCGTCTGCCGCCCCTGCCGGAGACGGGCGGGGCGGAGCCGATGAGACAAAAGAGGACCGCCTGCGCCGCCGCTCCACACCGCTCGTCCGCAAGATCGCGGCGGAGCACCAGGTCGACATTAACCGCATTGAAGGCACGGGCTATGCCGGCCGCGTGACCAAGAAGGACATCCTCGCCTACATCGCGTCGGGCGCCGCGCGCCCAGGTGCTGCCCCCGCTGCCCCTCCCGCCGGGACCGTGGCGGCTGGGGCGGTCCAACACCCCACGGTAGAGGCGTGGCCCGGCGATCGCGTCGAGCCGATGAGTCGCATTCGCCGGCTCACCGCGGATCACATGGTCGTGTCGCGACGGATCTCGGCCCACGTCGTGAGCTACTACGAGGTCGATTACAGCGGGATCGCGGCGTTGCGCGACCGGAAGAAGCGCGAGTACGAGGAACAAGGGACGAAACTCACGTACCTCGCGTTCATCACGAAGGTCGTCGCCGACAATCTCCGGCAGCACCCGGTGGTGAACGCATCGGTGAGTGGGACCAACATCATCTACCGACAGCCGATCAATATCGGCATCGCGGTGGCGCTCGACTGGGGTCTTATCGTCCCCGTGGTGAAGCACGCGGACGAGCTGTCCCTGCTCGGAATCGCGAAGACCATCGCGGATCTTGGCGAACGGGCGCGCACCAAGAAGCTGAGTCCCGACGAGGTGCAACAGGGAACCTTCACCATCACCAACCCCGGCGTGTTCGGCAGCTGGGTGGGCGACCCGATCATCAACCAGCCGCAGGTGGCGATTCTGGGTGTCGGGGCCATCGAGAAGCGGCCCAAGGTGCTCACGCTGGACGGCGGGCAGGACGTGATCGCCATCCGGATGATGGGCATGCTCTCGCTGGCGTACGACCACCGCATCGTGGACGGCGCCGACGCGGACCGCTTCATGGCCGACGTGAAGCGAGACCTGGAGCAGTTTCCCGAAGGCGCGGTCTGAGTCGATGGCCCGCCGCACGATCGAGGTGGACGGCGAGCGCTGGCACGTCTATCCGTCCGGTCGGATCACGGCCTACGATCGGGACGAATTCGGGCTCGTGTTCGAGAAAGGGACGGGCCCGGAGCGGGTGCGCCGCGTGACGCGATTCTCGCCGTTGGGTGCCCGCCGCTGGGACGCTGCGCTGGCCGAGCTGGCGGAGCCGCGGCTGCTCGAGTTGTTCCGGGAGTCGCAGCCCGCGCGCACCAGTCCGGACACCCGCTACGGGCGGGAGGCCCGCTAGCGTGGCGGGCGTCGACCTCCACGTCCATTCGACCGCCTCCGATGGCGAGTACGCTCCCGGCGACGTCGCGCGCCGCGCGGCGGCGGCCGGCCTCGACGTCTTCGCCCTCACGGACCACGACACGATAGAGGGTGTCGCGGATGCGCGACGTGTGGGACGGGACGCTGGCGTTCGCGTCGTGGCGGGCTGTGAGTTCAGCGTGGCGGTGGGTTGGGGGGAGATGCACTTGCTGGCCTACTGTCTGCCCGTGGACGCCCCCGAGCTCAACACGTTTCTGGCGGCCCAACGCCGCCACCGGCGTCGGCGCGCGGCCGAGATGGTCCGCCGGCTCCGCGCGGCGGGGATCGGGCTCACGCTCGACGAGGTGCTCAGCGAGGCGGACGGCGGCGCGGTCGGTCGGCCCCACGTAGCGCGGGCGCTGGTCGCCCGGGACGCCGTGACCGACGTGTCGGCCGCGTTCGAGCGCTACCTCGGTCGCGGGCGCCCGGCGTTCGTCCCGAAGCGGTTGCCGGCCGTCGCGGAGGTAACGGCCCTGGTCCGCCGCCTGGCCGGGGTATCCTCCGCGGCGCATCTGGGCGGCCGGGCGAACCGCACCGTGCTCGCGAGTCTCGCCGCCGCGGGCGTGGATGCCGTGGAGGTCGTTCATCCGTCGCACGACGCAGAGCGGCAGCGACGAATCGAGGCGGCCGCCGGCCAGCTCGGCCTGCTCCTCACGGGCGGGTCCGATTGGCACGGGGACGGCGCGGTGGGGCCACCGGAGCGGGCCTCGCTGGGCAGTCTTCCCGTCCCACCCGCGTGGCTCGCCGCGCTGGAGCACTTGCATCAGGAGCGCGGCACCCCGTCGGAGGTGGAGCCGTGACCGAACTGATCGCTGTCGGCGCTCCGGCGCTGGAGTTCGACCTGGAGGCCTCCGACGGACGCCGTTACGGACTGGGCGCGGTGCTGGGAGACGCGCGCGCCCTCCTTGTCTTCTATCCGGGGAACAACACCCCCGGGTGAAACCGCCAACTCTCCGCCGTGCGCGATGAGATCGAGCGATACCGAGGGTCGAACGTGCAGCCGTTCGGGGTGAACCCTGCCGGTGCTGAGAGCCACGCTCGCTACGCGGCGAAGCTCAAGCTGCCGTTCCCCTTGCTCAGTGATCCGGCCCGCGTCACCGCCCGCGCCTATGGCGCGCTGAAGGACGATGGCAAGGGGATCGCTCGGAGCGTCGTGTTGGTCGAGCAGGATGGAACGGTGGTGTTCGCGACGCGCGGCGCGCCCGGCGCGCAGGAGGTGCTGGCGGCGCTCGGGGGGTAGAGGCGTGGTCCGTGTTCGAGACGGACAATGAGGCACGGACAACGGTTCACGGACTCGCTATGTTACGGAAACCCGAGAAGCGTCCCGAGCGTCGCTACCGGCCGCTGCCGGCCCCCGAGCGGGCGGCCCATGCGCGCCGCGCGGTGGCGCTGTTCAACGGCGGGGCGTTCTGGGAGGCGCACGAGGAGCTGGAAGCGATATGGCGTTCCCTTAGAGACCCAGCGGAAGCGGCGGTGATCCAGGGGTTGATTCAGGCGGCGGCGGCCCTGCTTCACCGCGAGCGAGGGAACCGCCACGGGGTCGCCGTGGTTGGAGGGGCGGCGCTGGGAAAGCTGTCGGGTCCGCAGCGTCCGGATGTGGAATTCGAAACGGTGGCGTTCCGCCGGTCACTCGAGCAAGCACTCGCGGCGGGCGGACCGGCGCCAACACTGCACCTGAGGTCGACGTGACACGGAAGACGGACGGAAAGACGACGCGGAATCACGACGTGATCGTTGTCGGCGGAGGCCCCGCCGGCCTCTGCGCCGCGATGTATGCGGGGCGCGGGATGCTCGACACGCTGTTGATCGAGCGGGGGGTCCCCGGCGGGGAGCTCCTGAATACCGAGGTGATCGAGGACTACATCGGTTTCGAGAGCATCCTCGGGCGGGATCTCGCCGAGAAGATGACGAGCCACGCGAAGAAGTTCGGCGCCGAGATCGTGATGGACACCGCCGACGAGATCGTGCGCCGCGCGGACGGCACGTTTGACGTGCGTACGCAGCTCGGGGCGACGTACCGGGCGCCCGTCGTGATCCTCACGGCCGGCGGCACCCCACGGAAGCTGGGCGTGCCGGGGGAGGGGGAATACGCGGGGAAGGGTGTGTCGTATTGCGCGGTGTGCGACGGCGCGTTCTTCAAGGGGGAAGTGCTGGCCGTGGTGGGTGGTGGTGACGCGGCGGTGGAGGAGGCCGATTACCTGACGCGGTACGCGGAGAAGGTGTACATCGTGCACCGGCGCGACCAGCTGCGGGCCTCCCCCATCATCCAGAAGCGCGCCTTGAGCAATCCGAAGATCGCGGTCGTGTGGAACAAGGTCGTGGAGGAGATCGAGGGCACCGCAACCGGCGTCACCCACCTCCGGCTCACGGACACGGCGACCGGCGAGACGTCGAAACTGCCGGTGGGCGGCGTGTTCATCTTCATCGGCTTCCTGCCGAACACCGGGCTCGTGAAGGGGCACGTGAACCACGATGCGAACGGGTACATCATCACCGACCAGCATATGATGACCTCGATCCCCGGGCTCTTCGCCGCCGGCGATCTCCGCGCGCAGCTCACGCGGCAAATCACCACCGCGGTGGGGGACGCCACCACGGCGGCCATCGCGGCGGAGAAATACCTGACGGAGCGGCGGGACACTTCGCAGGGGGACGAGCGGAAGGAGTCCAAGGCCGTTGCCTCGACCTGAGGTCATCTGCCTGACCAACGGCGCCTTTCAGGAGAACTGTTACGTCGTCGCCGACCCGGCCTCGCGGGACGCCGCGTTGATCGATCCGGGTGAGGAAGCGGATCTCTTTCTCCGCCGGCTTGCGACCGACGGCTTGACACTCCGCGCGATCTGGCTCACCCATGCCCATCTGGACCACATCCTCGGCGTGCGCCGCGTGACGGAAGCAACCGGCGTGCCCGTGTACTTGCACCCCGACGACCGCTCGCTCTACGACGCCATCGGGGAGCAGGGAACCTGGTTGGGGCTCCGGGCGGAGCCCCCGCCCCCACCCGACCGGGCGTTGGCGGAGGGCGACACGCTGCGCCTCGGCGCGCTGAGCTTCGCGGTGCGGCACGTACCGGGACACAGCCCCGGCGGGGTGGCCCTGGTGGGGCACGGGGTGGCGTTCGTCGGTGACGCGTTGTTCGCGGGTTCCATCGGCCGCACGGATCTGCCCGGAGGCGACACGGCGACGCTGCTCGCGAGCATCCGCGATCGTCTCCTGAGCCTCCCCGACGACACGGTGGTGTACCCGGGGCACGGCCCCGAGACCACGATCGGTCGGGAGCGCGCGACAAACCCGTTTCTGACGGGGGCGTATCGCTTTGCGGGATGATGCGGTGAGCGGCAAACCGGCTGTTGGTCCGGGCGGTGCACAGTCGCACCCCGAGCACCGGACGGGATCGTCGGCGCCCGGCGCCGTGACGTTTGTCTCGGCTCACGGCGTACTGCTCACGTCCAACAGCACGGAAGTCCCCCGGTGCCTCCGCTGCGGGTTCGAGGTCGAACCTGCGCCCGCCGGCTGCAAGCATCCCTGTCCGAACTGCGGGTTCGTGTACCCGCTCGGCGACTGTACCGACTGATCCACGAGAGCCCATGAGCAACCCACGAATCCGGCCGCGCGATCCCGGCGAGGTGACGCCCGAAGTCCGCACGATCTTCGAGACGTACCGCAAAGAGCGCGGCAACATCCCCAACATGTTCCGTACCGTCGCGGCGCGGCCCGCGCATCTCACCACGATGCTGGCGCATTTTCGGACCGTCATGACCGAGGGAGAGGTGCCGCCCGTGCTCAAGGAGCTGATCGCGGTCCGGGTCTCGGCGATCAACCAGTGCCGTTACTGACTCGCGTCCCACACCGCCTTGGCAAGGCGGCTGGGTGCCGGAGACGGGTGGGTCGCCGCGGTGCGGATCGAGGTGCCGGAGGAAGGCCGCGAGGTCGAGGCGTCGTTCGACGGTATGGGCCCGAACTGGCTCGCCGCGCTGCGGTTCGCGGAGAGCATGGCCGACAGCGGACACGCCGTGACCGACGAGGTGTATGCCGAGCTGGCCCGGCATTGGGACGAGGGCGCGATCGTCGAGATCGCGCTGGTAGCAGGCCTGTTCAGCTATTTCAACCGCTTCAACGACGCGCTGCGCGTGGAGGTCACCCGCTAGGCGAGCGAGGAACCTCGATGGCACGCCGCGTCCGCCGCCGCGGCTAGCAGAGCCGCGCACCGCGCCCGGTGAAGGTCCGTTCAGACTCCCTTTTTTCGCATCTCATGCGAGGCCGCGTAGTCTCGCACTGACCGCCTCGGGGCTGCTCTCCGGCGCGGGACAGGGAGGTGACGAGCATGTCGCTGAACGCGGAGGCGGTGGGTTCGCCCCACGTTGGATTCGTCTATGGCCGGGCGCCCCGCAACGTGTACTGGGAAACCACCATCGCGTGCGACTTGGCGTGCCGGCACTGCCGGGCCGACGCGATCCCGCATCGCGATCCGGCGGAGCTGACGACGGCAGAAGCCGCGGCCTTGATGCGCGACATCAAGGGCATGGGCAGCATGCTCATCCTCACCGGCGGCGACCCGATGAAACGCGACGACGTGTTTGATCTCGTCGCGTACGCGCGCTCGATCCAACTGCCGGTGTCCATCACGCCGAGCACGACACCGACCCTGACCCGGGATGCCGTCCGTCGGTTCCGGGCGCTGGGCATCGCGGCTATGGGGATCAGCCTCGACGGGCCCTCCGCTGAGGTACACGACGCGTTTCGCCGCGTCCCGGGAACGTTCGGCCATTCGCGCCAGGCGCTCGAGTGGGCACGGGAGTTCCACATCCCGGTGCAGGTGAACACCACCGTGACGGCGGAAACGCTCCCCCATCTGCCGGCACTCTTCCGTCTGCTGCGCGAGGGCGCGTGTCCCCCGGTCCGGCGCTGGAGCCTGTTCCTTCTGGTCCCGGTGGGGCGCGGCACGGAGCTCGGGATTCCCAGCGCGCAGGAGGTGGAGACACTGTTTGCGTGGGTGGAGGAGATCGGGCGGGACGCGCCGTTTCACGTCGGGACGGTCGAGGCGCCGCACTACCGGCGCTACTGGATCCAACGTCGCCTCGCTGAGGGGATGCCGCCGACCGAGATCGCCCGCGCGGCGAAGCGCATGGGGTTCGGCATCCGGGACGGCAACGGCGTGATCTTCGTGTCGCACCGCGGCGACGTACATCCGGCTGGGTTCCTGCCATTCCCGCTGCTCGGCAACGTGCGGGACCGACGGCTCTCCGACATCTACCGGAACGCCCCGGCGCTTCGGGAGCTCCGCAACGCCGATCTCCTGCACGGCAAGTGCGGACGCTGCGCATTCCGCTGGGCGTGCGGCGGCTCCCGGGCCCGGGCGTACGCCATGACGGGCGACTACCTGGGCTCAGATCCGTTCTGCGCGTACGAGCCCGAGCCGGCGCCCATCGCCTGATCCCTCAGCCCGACCCCGGCCGGGGGGCGCCCACGAACGCCGTGAGCCGGTCGGCGGCTCGCCACCCCGACGCCATGCAGTCCGGGACGCCCACGCCGTGGTACGACGCCCCCACGAGCCACAACCCCGGGTGCGTCGCCAGACGGTCCTCGATGCGGGCCACCCGCCCGACGTGGCCCTGGGTGTACTGCGGCAGGCCGCGAGGCCACCGGTAGATCCAGTGGCGCAGGGGCGCCACGCCGATGCCGAGCGTCTCGCGGACCTCCTCGCGCGCGAGCGTGAGCACATCGTCATCCGTCCGATCCACGACCTCGTCGCGACCGGCGCGCCCCAGCAGCACCCGTAACAGGGTCACACCGTCGGGTGCGCGATTCGCGAACTTGCTGGTGGTCCAACTGCATGCCACCACCGGTCCGCCCTCGGCCCGCGGGGAAACGTACCCCGTGCCCCGGAGCGGGTGCGGCACTCGGTCCGTCGCGTACGCGAGCGACACGGTCGCGGTCGAGACGAACGGGATCGTGCGGAGGAGGGCGGCGAGGGTCGGGTCGAGGCCGGCGCTCAGCGCGGCCGTGACATGGGCCGGCGTGGCCAGGATCACGGCCTGCGCGTGGAGGCGCACGCCAGTCGCCAGTGTGACCTCGTAGCCCTTCCCCTCGCGGCGCACCGCCCTCGCCGCCGTCCCGCAGCGCACCGTCTCCGGCGGCAGGGCGGTGGCCAGGGCCTCGACCAGCTCGGCCATGCCGGCGCACGGCGCCATGAGCGAAGCGCCGGCGGCGCCCACGCCGCGCCGGCGCACCAGCGGTCGCAGCACGCTCCCGTGGGCCCGCTCCATCTCGGCCAGTTGCGGGAACGTGGCGGCGAGGCTGAGCTGGCTGCCGTCGCCTGCATGGATGCCGCCGAGGATCGGCTCGACGAGCCACTCGTAGGCCTCACGCCCGAAGCGGCGCGTGACGAAGCCTGCGATGGTCTCATCGCCGTGGGCGGTGCCTCGCGGCAGGAGGGGCTCGAATCCCGCGCGGAGCCGGCCTCGCACGGAGAGCAGTCGCGTCGTCAGTAAGGCGCCGAGGCGTGACGGGACGAGTCCGGTGACGCCCGTCGGAAGCCGATGCAGCCGTCCGTGGCGTCGGACGAAGCTCGGCCAGCGGTGGGGATTGGCGTCCTGGAGGCGCTCGTCCAGCCGGAGCAGCCGGCGGAGCTCGATGGCCGCCGGCTTCGCCGCCAGGAAGCAGTCGGGACCGCCCTCGACCACGAAACCGTCCTGCCGCTCGGTCACGATCTTGCCGCCGAGGCGCCGGCGGGCCTCGAGCAAGATCAGGCGGTCGGGGCCGAGCGTTTCGGCGAGGCGGTGCGCCGCCGCCAGCCCGGCGACCCCGCCGCCGATCACGATGGCCGCGCTCGGACGCGTCATGACGCTTCGGGGCGCGACCGCTTTCGCGGGGACGGCGAGGATCCTCGGCGCCCGGGGCTACGCCCCGTGCGGGAACGCCATGTCCCGCGGCCTGACGGTGGCGTCGAATTCTCGCTCGCTCAGGTACCCGAGTGCCAGCGCGGCCGCCTTCAGCGTGGTGCCCTCGGTGTCCGCCTTCTTGGCGATCTCGGCGGCTTTGTCGTAGCCGATCTTGGGGGTCAGGGCCGTCACCAGCATCAGCGAGTTGGCCACGAGCTCTGCGATCCGTGCTTCGTTCGCCGCGAGTCCGACGACGAGGTGCTTCCGGAACGAGTCACAGGCGTCGGCGAGCAGAGTGGCGGAGTTGATGAGATTGAACGCCATCACCGGCTTGAAGACGTTCAGCTCAAAATTGCCCTGGGCGCCCGCGAAGCCGATCGCCGTGTCGTTCCCCAACACCTGCACGGCCACCATCGTCAGCGCCTCGCACTGCGTCGGATTGACTTTGCCGGGCATGATTGAGGAGCCCGGCTCGTTGGCGGGCAGGAGGAGCTCGCCCAGCCCCGAACGCGGCCCCGACCCCGCCCAACGGATGTCGTTGGCGATCTTCATGAGCGAGCAGGCCAGCACCCGAAGCGTCCCGTGGGCCATGACCATGGCATCGTGGGCCGCCAGCTCGGCGAACTTGTTGGGTGCCGAGGTGAACGGAAGGCCCGTCAACTCCGCGATGTGCGCCGCGCACCGCTCGGCGAACGCCGGCGGCGCGTTGAGGCCGGTGCCCACCGCCGTCCCGCCGATCGCGAGGCGATAGAGGCCGGGCAACGCGCCCTGGATGCGGGCCACGTCGTCGTCCAGCTGCGCGACGTAGCCTGAGAACTCCTGCCCGAGTGTGAGCGGCACGGCATCCTGCAGGTGGGTCCGGCCGATCTTCACGATGTCACGGAATTCCTCCTGTTTGGCCGCGAGCGCATCGCGGAGCGCGGCCACCGCGGGGAGAAGGCGCTCCGTGAGCAGCTGCGCGCCGGCCACGTGCATCGCGGTGGGATACGTGTCGTTCGACGACTGCGAGAGGTTCACGTGGTCGTTGGGATGGATCGGGTCCTTGCTGCCCATCGCGCCGCCGGCCAACTCGATCGCCCGATTGGCGATCACCTCGTTGACGTTCATGTTCGTCTGCGTGCCGCTCCCCGTCTGCCAGACGTGCAGCGGAAAGTGGTCGTCGAGCGCTCCCGTGATCACCTCGTCGGCGGCCTGCACCATGAGCGCGGCGCGCCGCTCGTCCAGCGTCTGAAGCTCCCGATTCGTGAGCGCGGCGGCCTTCTTGAGGAACCCAAACGCGCGAATCACCTCGAGCGGCATGCGGTCCCGCCCGATGGCGAAATACCTGAGGGAGCGGGCGGTCTGCGCACCCCAATACCGGTCGGCCGGGACCTCGACGGTGCCCATGCTGTCGCGTTCCATTCGGACCCCTGGTTCCGTCGTCGTCATGCGTGCCTCTGCGTGGCGCGGGGATACACGAATGCTATCTCCGGGGCGCGCCGCGATCTAGCCGGGGGCGCATGCATCGGCTGGCTTGCGTGGGCCGGACGGGCGGCAAATATTGCGGGTGGAGGGCACTCATGCGCGTCACCACCTGGGCAGAGTACGGCCTGATCGTCTCGGTGCACCTGGCCAAACGCGGCGGGACGGACCCCGTGCCCGCCCGCGATTTAGCCGAGAGTGAAGGGCTCCCCGGGGATTACGTCGAACAGATTCTGCTCAAGCTCCGTCGCGCCGGTCTGGTGGCGAGTGTCCGCGGTGCGAAGGGCGGCTACTACCTCGCCAAGGACCCGGCGTCCATCACCGTCAAGGATGTGATCGCGGCGGCCGAAGACCACACGTTTCAGGTGAACTGCGACGTGCATCAGGTGGACCCGGACCGATGTCGGCCCACCACCGCGTGTAGCATCCGTCCCGTTTGGCGCGCGCTCCATCAGAAGATCGACGAAGTGCTGGAGAGTTTCTCCCTGGCCGATCTCTCGCACCAGGAAGGGCGGGTGGAAGAGCTGGTCACGATCGCCACCAAGGCGTGAGGAACCGGCAGCCGGTCGCCCAGGTTTTTATTTGCAGAGAAACCCGATAACTTTACTCGGGTATGCGACCTATGATGGCTGACAACCTGGTGCATCGCCGTCCGGACGGGACCACTGGGCGGTCGGCGCGACCTGCCCCCGTGAGCCCGGGCCGGCCACCTGTCGGGGAACCCGCCCTGTGGGCGCTCGTGGGCCAGACGCCCTTGGTGCCGCTGGAACTGTCGGCCGAGGGCTCGGCCATCCTGGTTAAAGCGGAGTGGCTCAACCCGGGCGGCTCCGTCAAGGATCGGCCGGGTCGGGAGATTCTTCGGGCCGGCCTTCGCGCGGGGATGCTGCCGGCCCGGCGCCTGCTCGACGCGTCGAGCGGGAACACGGCCGTCGCGTACGCCATGCTCGGGGCCGCGGCCGGGATCGGGATTACCGTGTGCGTGCCGGCCAACGCGTCCGCCGAGCGGAAGGCCATGCTCGCCGCGTATGGGGCCGAGCTGATCGAGACCGATCCACTCGAGGGAAGCGACGGAGCGATCCGCCACGCGCAGGCGTTGGCGGCCGCCCATCCCGACCGCTATTGGTATGCGGATCAGTACTCCAATCCCGCGAACCCCGCCGCGCACTACGCGACTACCGGACCCGAAGTCTGGCGCGGCACCGACGGGCGCGTCACCCACTTGGTGGCGGGCGTGGGCACGAGCGGCACGCTGATGGGGGCGGGTCGCTATCTCACGGAGCGCAACGCCGCGGTCCGGCTCGTCGCCGTGCAGCCCGACGGCCCGCTCCACGGGCTCGAAGGGCTGAAGCACCTGGCGTCGGCGCTCGTGCCGGCGATCTACGACGCCAGCCGGATCGACGAGACCGTGTTCGTGGCCACCGAGCTCGCAGAGCAGGTGGTGCGCCGGGTGGCACGTCGTGGGCTCTTCGTCGGATGGTCGGCGGGCGCCGCGATCGCCGCCGCGGAGGCCCTGGTGGCGCGGGCGACGCCGGCGGACCGCGCCGAACTCGTGATCGTCGTCATCGCCCCGGACGGGGGCCAGCGCTACCTGAGCGAGCGCCGGCGGCTCGAGGGCGGAGCCGTGCGATGATCCTCCCGGCCTCGGTGCTGGACGCCATTCGGCGCCGCCTCGAAGCGGCATACCCCGACGAGGCATGTGGGCTCCTCCTGGGCGTCGTGGACGGCGAGGTGCGGGTCGTGGACCAGCTCGGCGTGGCGAATCGGCGCGCGGCCGACGGCGCGGCAGCCCGGCGCTACCTGATCGGGCCTGCGGACGTCCGCGACGCCACTCGGGCGGCCGCCGCCCGCGGGCTGGACGTCGTGGGCGTCTACCACTCGCATCCCGACGTGCCCCCGCACCCCTCGCCGTACGACCGGGAGCTCGCGTGGCCCTCGTTCGAGTACCTTATCGTGTCGGTCCGGGTGGGTCGGGCGGACGAGGTGCGCGCCTGGCGGCTCCGGGACGACCGCACCGGATTCGACGAGCGGCCGGTGATGATCGCGCCTCCGGGGCGACCCGCCGCGCGAAGCCGGCGCGGCTCCGGGCGAACGGGATCGCCGACGGGATGACCCGGCAGCCGGCCTCCGCGCGGCACCGGAGCCCCTGGTCCTCGAGCGGATCGGAGCGCAAGCGGTGCAGGAGCGTGCAACCATGACGGTGACGATACACATTCCGACGCCGCTCCGGCCCTACGCGGGCGGGCGCGACACCCTCGCGAGCGAGGGGCGCACCGTGCGCGACGTGCTGGATCACCTCCTCGGGGAGCATGCCCAGCTGCGGCCGCACCTTCGGCAAGACGACGGACGGCTCCGGAGCTTCGTGAACGTCTTCGTGAATGACCGGGACATCCGGGACCTGGACGATGAGGCCACACCGGTCGGACCGGGCGACGAGATCTCCATCATTCCCAGCATCGCCGGAGGGGCGACGACGACGGCGACCGAGCTCCCCGAACTCTCGCACGAGGAGATCCTGCGCTATTCCCGGCACTTGCTCTTGCCGGAGGTGGGGCCACAGGGCCAGCGGCGCCTCAAAGCCGCGCGGGTCCTCCTGGTGGGGGCGGGCGGCCTCGGCTCACCGGCGTCGCTCTACCTCGCGGCCGCGGGCGTCGGGACGCTGGGACTCGTGGATTTCGACGTCGTGGAGGAGACAAACCTCCAGCGGCAGATCGTGCACGGCACGGCGGCGGTGGGACGTTCGAAGCTCGAGTCGGCGGAGGCCCGGCTTCGCGATCTCAATCCGTACACCCACATCGAGACCTTCGGGACGCGACTCACCTCGGCGAACGCCTTGGAGATCCTCGGGGGGTTTGACCTGGTGGTGGACGGGACCGACAACTTCCCGACCCGCTACCTGGTGAACGACGCCTGCGTGTTTCTCGGGAAGCCCAACGTGTACGGCTCGATTTTCCGGTTCGAGGGGCAGGCGTCAGTCTTCGCCACACCCGCCGGACCCTGCTACCGGTGCCTGTTTCGCGAGCCTCCGCCCCCGGGCCTGGTGCCGTCGTGCGCCGAGGGAGGTGTCTTCGGCGTGCTCCCCGGCATCATCGGAAGCGTGCAGGCGCTCGAGGCGATCAAGCTGATCCTCGGTCGCGGTGACACGCTGGTGGGGCGCCTCCTGTTGTTTGACGCCCTCAAACTCCGCTTCCGAGAGCTCAAGCTGCGCAAGGACCCGCAGTGCTCGGTGTGCGGCGCGCACCCTACCGTCACGCAGCTCATCGACTACGAAGCGTTCTGCGGGCTCGTCGCGAGCCCCGCGCGCGCCGCGCCGGAGATCACGGTGCAGGAGCTCGCGCAGGAGTTGCGCGAGAACCCGAAGCTCGTCCTCGTGGACGTGCGGGAGCCGCACGAGTGGGAGATCTGCCACATCGAGGGCGCGCGGCTCGTGCCACTCGGGGCGTTGCCGGCGCGGCTGAGCGAGTTGGACGGGCATCAAGAGATCGTGACGCAGTGCCACAGCGGACAGCGCTCGCTGCGTGCCCTCGAGATCCTGCGGGCCGCGGGATTCCCGCACGTCCGAAACCTCCGCGGCGGCATCGCGGCCTGGGCCGCTGAGATCGATCCCACGATGCCGAGCTACTGAACGGGCCAAGGCGCGCCAGCGTGGCAGGGCGCGACGTGAGAACGGCGGCCGGGGGTTCCCAGCCGCCGCTTCGCTGTGCCATTCTCAACACGCCGACCGTCTTCCCACCTTCCCCCCCTGCTGGTCATGCCGAAGGTGGGATTCGAACCCACACGGGCTTACGCCCACTGCGCCCTGAACGCAGCGCGTCTACCAGTTCCACCACTTCGGCGGGAACATCCCCCAGGGGCGCGGAATATAGAAACCCCGCAGGGGGGGGTCAACCTTTTGCTTGACCGGGCGGAAATGGTTTTCTAAGTTCGACTTAGCGCGTGTCACCTGGCAAACAGCCGGAGGCGGATGCCGGCACGATCGTGGCCCGAAATCCCAAGGCCCGTCACGACTACCATCTGCTCGATCGGTGGGAGTGCGGGATCGTTCTGACGGGGTCGGAGATCAAGTCGGTGCGGGCCGGCAAGGTGAGCCTGAAGGGGGCGTTTGGCGTGGTGCGCCACGGCCAGCTCTGGCTGGAGGGGATGCACATCGCGCCGTACGAGTCAGCCGGATACAGCTGGCACGATCCGACGCGCACGCGCAAGCTGTTGCTGCATCGCCACCAGATCCGTCGCCTGATCGGCGCGCTCGAACGGAAGGGACTGACCCTCGTGCCGCTGGACATGCACTTGCGTCGGGGGTGGGCCAAGGTGACGCTGGCCCTGGCACAGGGCAAGAAGGCCCACGACAAGCGCGAAGATCTCAAGCGACGGGCCGCCGAGCGCGAGGCCGCGCGGGCCCTGGGCCGGCGATGATCGGCCTGCTCCTCACGGTGGCGAGCGTGCCGGCCTTCCCGGCCGCTCCCGTCGCGCTCCCGCCGGTGGAGATCGCGGTGCACGGGGAGATCGGGTCCCCCGCGAAGGTCGTGATCGCGACGGCGCGAGGCGAGTCGACGGTCCCGGTCTCTCGCGAGCGAGGGCATCCGGCGCTGGCAGCGCCGGCCCTGGCGGGACTCCTCCCGCTGGCCCACGCCGTGACGGGCGGCTGGGCGGAGGTTGCGTTCGCCGGGCAGCCGTTTCGATTTTTGTTGGGCGCGCACCTGTTCATGTATCATGGGCAGGCCGTCCCGTTAGCAGGCGGCGCCTATGTCGCCCGCGATACGCTGTTCCTCCCCCTCCAGTGGCTTGCCGAATACATCCCCCGCCTGTTTCACGAGGGGTATCGCTACGATCCGCTGGCCGCGCGATTCGAAGAGGCCCGTTTGCAGCCGGTCGTCACGCGGATCTCCCCGCCGCTCGCACCGCCGTCGGCGGCGCCGGCCCCGCCCGCGGGCTCCCCGGAGACGGCGCCGCCGGCCGGAACGCTGCCATCTGCGGAGCTCGCGCGCCGGCATGGCTTCCGCACGCATCACAAGGTGGTGCTCGATCCGGGCCACGGCGGGCGCGATCCGGGCAACCCGGGGCTGCATTTTCCAGGCGCGACGCGGGAGAAGGACGTGACCCTGGCGCTGGCGCAGCGGGTTGCCCAGCAGCTCCAGCGCATGGGCATCGAGGTGGTGCTGACCCGAACCACGGATACGCTGATCAACCTGGTGGATCGCGCCCGCCTGTGCCGGGCCGACTGCGACCTGTTCGCGAGCATTCACATCAACAGTCTCCCCCGGCGCGCGGGGTACGAGGACGCCTCTGGTATGGAGACGTACTTTCTCGGTCAGGCGCTCACCGCGGACGCGCAGCGCGTGGCCGCGATGGAAAACGAGGCGCTGCGCTACGAAACCCGGCAGATCGATGACTTGGGCGATGCGCTGAGCTTCATCTTCAAGGACCTGCACGCGAACGAGTTTCTTCGCGAGTCGGCACTCCTGGCCGCCACCGTCCAGCGCACCGCCGCCCGGGTGCATCCGGGCGGCGATCGCGGCGTGCACCAGAACCAATTCGTCGTCCTCGCCACCGCGCGGCGTCCGGCCATCCTGATCGAAGCCGGCTTCGCGACCAATCGGCGCGACGCGCGCTACCTTACCTCGCCTGCCGGTCAGACCGAGCTGGCCAACGCGATCGCCGAGGGCATCGCGGCTTACCTGCGCCAATACGAGCGCAAGGTGCTGACCGAGGGCCCGCCGTGACGTGGTGGGGCCGGGTGCTCGCCGGTCTCGGCGTCGCAGCCGGTCTCGCGGCCTGCGTCTATTACAACGGGCTGTACAACGCGAACCGGCTGGCGGGCGATGCCCGGCGCGCGGAGCGCGAGGGGCGCGCGGGGGAGGCGCGCTCGCTGTGGCTACAGGCGGCCGTCAAAGCCGAATCGGTCGCCGTGCACGAGCGGCGCGACCGACAGCGGGGTGAGGCCCTGCTCCTGGCAGGCCGGGCGTTCCGCTACGTGGGCGAGTGCGAACGGGCGATTGCGCCGCTCCGCCTCGCCGCCGACTCGGCCGCCGGCCCGCCGGTGCGGCGGCGAGCGCAACTCCTTCTCGGGGCCTGTTACGTGGCTACGGGCCAGCCGGACTCCGCACAGGTCGTCTTGACGCCGCTGGTAGCCGATCCGGACACCGCCGTCCAGCGGGAGGCGCGCCAGTGGCGGGGTCGTGCAGCGCTCGCCACGGGGGAGCCGGCCGCGGCGCTGCGTGACTTGGCCCGCACCGGGCCCGACGCCGCGTTCGACATCGCGCTGGCTTACGTCGCGCTCGACAGCCTGGAGCCGGCCGTTCAGACGCTCGCCGCCGGGCTACGCGCACCGTTCGACGAGCGCCGTTGGCGGGGCGCCCTGGAGGCGCTGGGGCGCCGCGCCGCGACGGTTGCGTCGCCGCTGGTGGACGCGCTCGTCGCCCGCGCGGAGCTCACCGAGGGCCAGCGGGCGCGGCTCCTCGTGGCCGACGGAGAACGCTGGGCGGCCCGCAGTCCGGCACGGGCGGCGGAGCGGTTCCGCGCCGCGCAGCGCGCGGCGCCCGACTCGAACGAAGCGGGCGTGGCGCTCGTGCGCCTGGCCATGCTGGAGTTGGAGCGCACGGCCGACCCCGCGCGGAGCGCCGATATGCTGGAGTGGCTCACCGAAGCGAGCCGACGCGGGGGGAGCGCCGGGCGGGAGGCGGCGACGCTCGTGCCGGTGGTCCGGGAGATCCACGCGTTGATCGCTGGCGATCGGCCGGCCGACCCCTTGCGGACATTCCGGTTGGCTGAGGCCGCGCGAGACTCGCTCGGCGCGGCGCCACTCGCGGCGGCACTGTTCGTCCGCATTGCTGCGCAGTATCCCGAGTCGCCGCTCGCACCGAAGGCCCTCCTCGCCGCCGCCCTCCTCGCCCCCGCGCGGGCGGAGTCCTTGGTCGCCGTGTTGCGGATCCGCTACCCCACGTCGCCCTACCTGAAGGTGCTGCATGGCGAGGGGGCCGCGGCGTTTCGAGAGCTCGAGGACTCGCTGCGGGGGCTCCTCGCGAGTGCGGCGCCGCGCACCGCCGAGGCGCCGGACGTGGGCAAGCAGCCGCCGATCCGACGGCCGTGACCGTCGAGGTGTTCGGGGTCCCTTTTCAAAACCCGGTCCTCCTGGCCGCCGGCACCGCGGGATTCGGTCGGGAGGTGGCCGGAGTGGTCGATCTGAATCGCCTCGGCGGGCTGATTACGAAGGCCGTGAGCCCCGAGCCGCGGGCGGGGCACGCGCCCCCGCGCGTGGCCGAGTTCCCCGGCGGCATGCTCAACGCGATCGGGCTCGCGAACCCTGGCCTGGAGCGCGTGGCGACGGTCGAGCTGCCCTGGCTCGCGCGCCACCTGACGGCGGCCCGTGTCCTCGTCAACGTGGTGGGAGCCGTGGTGGAAGACTATGTCACGGTGGTTCGGCGCCTCGCCGACATGGCCGTGGTGACCGCGTTTGAGCTGAACGTGTCGTGTCCCAACACCGCCCGGGGGGGTGAGGAGTTCGGCGTCGACCCCCGCGTCCTGGCGGACCTCGTCCGCCGGTGCCGCGCGGTGGCGGCCCGGCCGCTCGTGGTCAAGCTCGCGCCGAATCTGCCGGACGTGGCGGGGACCGCGGCTCAGGCGGCGGCGGCCGGCGCGGATGGGTTTTCTCTGGTGAACACGATGCCGGGGACGCTGGTCGCCGATGGCAAGGCCGCGCCCCGCGCCCGCCTGGGCTACGGGCGGGGCGGCGTGAGTGGCCCGGCGCTTCTCCCGGTCGGCGTGCTCGCGGTGCGGCAAGTGCGCGAGCGGACGGGGCTGCCGATCATCGGGATGGGCGGCATTCGGACGTGGGAGGACGCGGAGCAGTACCTGAGCGCCGGGGCATCGCTTGTGGCGGTCGGCACCGCGGCGCTCGCCGATCCGCGGATCCCCGAGCGCCTCGTGCGCCGCTGGGGGCGTGGTGGCTGAGGTTATCGTGGCGCTCGACGTCGCCTCGGCGCGCGCCGCCCTTCGGTTCGCCGACCGCCTCGGCGGGCTCACGTGGGCCAAGGTCGGGCCGGCGCTCTATCTGCAGGACGGCCCCGCGCTCGTGCGCGAACTCATCGAGCGCGGGATTCGCGTCTTTCTCGATCTCAAATGGCACGACATCCCCACGACCGTGGCCGGCGCGGTGGGCGCGGCCGCGCGATTGGGCGTGGAGCTGGCGACGGTCCACGCGGGGGGCGGGCGTGCTATGTTGCGGGCGGCGGTGGCGGCGGGGACCGGGATCCGGATCGCGGGCGTGACGGTGCTGACGTCGCATGACGCCCAGAGCTATGGCGACGTGATCGGTCGCCGCGGCCTGCAAGTGGAAGAGGAGGTTACGCGCCTCGCGCGGCTGGCCGCCGAGTGCGGTGTCGGCGCCCTCGTCGCGTCCCCGCGCGAGGCCCGGCAGGTACGTACCGTGGTCGGGGCGGACTGCTGGATCGTGACCCCCGGAATTCGGTTGCCCGGCGCGCCAGCGGACGATCAGCGCCGCACGGCGACCCCGGCCGAAGCGGTCGCTGCGGGCGCGACGCATCTCGTGGTGGGTCGGCCCATCGTGTGTGCCGATGAGCCCCGAGCGGTGTATGAGGAGTTATGTCACGCAGCAGCGACGCAGGTCTCTTCGTGAGTCGTGATGCCCCGCACGCCGCGCGGTTCGGCTTCGCCGCGGTGATGCTTGCGGTGGGCCTGGCCGGTGCCGGACCACTGGCGGGGCAGGACGCCCTGAGCCGCGAACTGGCCAGCGCTCGGACGGCCTGGCTGGCGCGCGACATGGCGGCGCTGGTGGCGCGTAGCGACACGGTCCGGCTGCAGCTGCCGGGGATCGCCGTGTCGGCTTCCCTCCGACCCGGCCAGGCGGCCCGGTTACTGGAGCGTTACCTGGGAGCGTCGGAGGAGGTGAGCTTCGCGCTGCGGGAGCTGCGGCAGCTTGCGCCGGATCACGCGTATGCGGAGGTGGTGCGGAGCTACGTGGTGCAAGGAACGTCCGAGGAGCGGAGCGAAACGGTGTTCCTCGGCTTCCGCCGCCTGGGGGACGTCTGGCGCCTCCGGGAGGTACGGGTAACGCCGTAACCCCAACTTGCGGCGCGACTAACGCCCGTCTATATTGCAAGGCTGCATTGTGACTTTCGGCGAGGAGCGTTGGTCGTGAAGGTTCGTTCGAGCGTCAAGCCGATCTGCGAGCACTGCAAGGTGATCCGGCGCAAGGGCGTGACGCGCGTCATCTGCAAGCGCAATCCCAAGCACAAACAGCGGCAGGGCTGACCCATGGCGCGTATCGCAGGTGTCGACCTTCCGCGGGAGAAGCGCGTGCAGATCGCCCTCACGTACATTTTCGGCGTCGGGCGGTCCACGGCTAACCGTATCCTCGATGAGACGGCGGTGTCGGCGGACACCCGTGTGCGGGACCTCACGGACGCCGAGGTGGCGCGGCTGCGGCAGGCCATCGAACGGCAGGTGAAGGTCGAGGGGGCGCTCCGGACCGAGATCTCCATGAACATCAAGCGGCTGATGGACATTGGCAGCTACCGGGGCCAGCGGCACCGGCGCGGGCTGCCGGTGCGCGGCCAGCGGACGCACACGAATGCCCGGACGAAGAAGGGCCCGCGCCGCGCCATCGCCGGCAAGAAAAAGGTGACGAAGAAGTAGCATGGCACAAGCACAGCCCGCCGCCGGCAAGCGCGGCAAGAAGGCGGTTGAGGCGGAAGGGATCGCCCACATCACCGCCACCTTCAACAACACGCTCATCACGATCACGGACCTGCAGGGGAACACCATCACGTGGGGTTCCGCCGGCAAGTCGGGGTTCAAGGGCTCGAAGAAGTCCACGTCGTTTGCGGCGACGGTCGCGGCGGAGCAATGCGCCCGCGAGGCGGCGAATCTCGGTGTCCGGCGCGTCCACGTGCGCGTGCAGGGCCCCGGATCGGGGCGCGAGTCGGCGGTGCAGGCGTTGGCGGCGGCCGGGCTCGAGGTCAAGTCCATCCGGGACGTGACCCCGATCCCCCACAACGGGTGCCGGCCGCCCAAGAAGCGGCGGGTCTGAGCATATGGCGCGCTACACCGGGCCGGTCTGCAAGCTGTGCCGTCGCGAGGGGACGAAGCTGTTCCTGAAAGGCTCGCGGTGTCTCACGGAGAAGTGTGCCATCGAACGTCGCGCCTACGCACCGGGACAGCACGGCCAGGCCATGGGCCGGCGCCGCAAGCAATCGGAGTATCAGAAACAGCTCCGGGAAAAGCAGAAGGTCAAACGGATCTACGGCGTCTCGGAGCGCTATTTCCGGAACATGTTCGACGAAGTGCGGACCCAACCCGGGGTGACGGGCGAGAACCTCCTGATCGCGCTGGAGGGTCGGCTCGACAACATCGTCTACCGCATGGGCTTCGCCCAGAGCCGGAAGGCGGCGCGGCAGTTGGTCCGGCATCGGCATGTCGAAGTGAACGGCCGCACGGTGGACATCCCGTCGTACCGGGTACGCGCGGGCGACGAGGTCAAGGTGGCGCAGGCGAGCCGAGAGCTGGCCGTCGTGCGCGCCGCGCTTGAGGCCCTCTCGCGGGCCGTGCCGGTCTCATGGATCACCGTCGATACCGACAAGGCGGTGGGGAAGGTCACCGAACTGCCCACGCGCGACGCGATTCCGATCGCCGCGCAGGAGCAGCTGATCGTGGAGCTCTACTCGAAGTAACCTATGGCAATTGATCTGACTGGTCTGGTCCGCCCGCACGTCGTCGAGATGACGAAGCGGGAGGACAATCCGTTTGCGGCCGAATTCCGCCTGCAACCGCTGGAGCGGGGCTACGGGTACACGCTCGGGAACGCCGTACGGCGCATGCTCCTCTCGTCATTGCCGGGAGCCGCGGTGTGGGGGTTCCGGCTGGAGGGGGTGGTCCACGAGCACCAGACGGTGCCGGGCGTGGTGGAGGACATCCACCAGATCATCCAGCGGCTCAAGGCGCTGACCTTGGTGTTGGCTGACGATGTCGACGAGGCCGTGCTCCAGGTCCACGCGCGCAAGGCCGGTCCCGTCCTGGCCCGGGACATCGTCCCGAACGCCGCCGTCGACATCGTGCATCCGGAGCACCTGCTGTTCACCCTGCAGGAAGATCGGGAGCTCGCCGGTGAGCTGTACGTGAACAAGGGGCGGGGCTACGTGGAGGCGTCGGAGCACGTCGAAGACCGGTCCCAACCGGTGGACCTCGTGCGGATCGACGCGATCTACAACCCGGTGCGGCGCGCGAACTTCACGGTGCACGAGACGCGCGTCGGCCAGCGGACCGACTTCGACAGTCTCACGCTGGCGGTCGAGACAAATGGGGCGATCCCGCCCGAGGACGCGGTCGCGTACGGCGCGGCGCTGCTCCAGGAGCACGTCCGGTTCTTCATGGACTTCGGTCGCATCCCGATGGCGGCGCCCGACTCGGCGGAGCACGGTGAACAAGACGGCGCCGAGCTCCGGGATCTCTTGGCGAAGCCGATCGACGATTGCGGGCTCTCGGTGCGCTCCATCAACTCGCTCAAGAACTCCAGCATCGGCACGCTGGGTGACCTCGTGCGCTACTCCGAGGATGAGCTGCTCAAGGTCAAGAACGTGGGCGAGAAGGCCCTCGGCGAGATCGCCGAGATGCTGCAGCGCGAAGGGCTCCGCCTGGGAATGACGGTCGAGGAACACGACCGGGCGCTCATGATGTCCGGCCCGGAGCCCGCGGCCAGCACCCCGCCGGGCGTCGCGGAGGAGGCGTAGGGCGATGCGGCACCGGCGCAAAGGCCGCCAGCTCTCGCGGACCGCCACGCACCGGCGCGCGATGCTGCGCAACATGGTGGCCTCGCTGTTCCAGCACGACGGCGTCGTCACCACCGTCGCGAAGGCCAAGGAGCTGCGCCCCTTCGCCGAGCGGCTCATCACCTTGGCGCGGCGGGGCGACTTGCACGCCCGGCGGCAGGTGGAACGGCACATCAAGAACCGGGCGGTCAGCGGCCGGCTGTTCGCGGAAATCGGCCCCCGGTTTCAGAGCCGGCCGGGCGGGTATACGCGGATCGTCAAGTTGGGCCACCGTCCGGGAGACGGTGCCGAGCTGGCGCGGATCGAGTTGGTTGCGGACTGAGTGGCCGGTGGGGGCGACGAACGACCATGGGGACCTCGCGGTCCCCATTTTGTTAGGCGGTGGGCGCCGCTGCGACGCCCCGTGGGGCTTTCTGCACCTTGCCCCCCTTGATGCACCGGGTGCACGCCCGGATGCGCTTGGGCCGGCCGTCGACCAGGACGCGCACCCGCTGGAGATTGGGGTACCAGCGGCGATTCGTCTTGTTGTTCGCGTGGCTTACGTTGTGACCGAACGACGGTCCCTTGCCACAGATGTCGCAGACGCGGGCCATAACATTCACTCGAATCGGGAGAACACCCTCGAAGACCGCTGCGTATCGAGCCGGAAAGTCTAGCACGATCCTCCGGTTGGAGCAAGGCGACGCGGTCCACATCCGCGCCGCCCGCGCAGCCGCCCTCAGCCTATGCCGATCGCACTGATCACCGGGATCACCGGACAGGACGGTTCCTACCTCGCGGAGTTGCTGCTCGCGAAGGGCTATGCCGTGACCGGGGTCGTGCGGCGCACGTCCCACGACTCGTACGAGCGCATCGGACCTCTCCTGGATCGGTTGGCCATCGTGCCGGCCGACCTGCTCGATCAGCACTCGCTCACGACGGTGATCCGCGACGTGAAGCCGGACGAGATCTACAACCTGGCCGCCCAGAGCTTCGTGCCGACGAGCTGGAGCCAGCCCGTGCTGACCGGCGAGTTCACCGCGCTCGGGGTGACCCGGATCCTCGAGGCCATCCGCCTCGCGCATCCGGCGGCCCGGTTCTACCAGGCGAGCTCGTCGGAGATGTTCGGGAAGGCCCACGAGACGCCGCAGCGCGAGTCGACCCCGTTCTACCCGCGCTCCCCGTACGGCGTCGCCAAGGTCTACGGGCACTGGATCACCGTGAACTACCGGGAGTCCTATGGCCTCCACGCGGTGAGCGGGATCCTGTTCAACCATGAGTCGCCGCGCCGCGGACTTGAGTTCGTGAGCCGTAAGGTCTCCGACGGGGTGGCGCGGATCAAACTGGGCCGGGCGCGGGAGCTGCGCCTGGGGAACCTGGAGGCCCGGCGCGACTGGGGGTTCGCCGGCGACTACGTGGATGCCATGTGGCGCATGCTCCAACAGTCCGAGCCCGACGACTACGTGATTGGCACCGGCGAGACGCACAGTGTCCGCGAGCTGGTCGAGGTGGCATTCGGGCACGTCGGCCTGGACTGGCAGGCGTACGTGAAGGTCGACGAGGCCCTGATCCGCCCCGCGGAGGTCGAGGTGCTGCAGGCCGACGCGAGCAAGGCACGGCGCGTGTTGGGCTGGGCGCCGCAGATGTCGTTCCGGGAGTTGGTGGCGATGATGGTGGATGCCGATCTCGAGCGACTGTCGGCGCGCCGGTGAGGATGCTTGTCACCGGCGCCGACGGCTTCGTCGGGTCCTGGCTGGTACCGCGACTGCTGTCCCACGGCCACGAGGTGCTGGCCGGCGTGCGACCGGGGAGCGACGTGCCGGCGGGCGGCACCCGACGGCCCCTGCCGGCGGAGGCGGAGCACGTGCCGTTCGAGTTGGCCGACGACCGCGCCATCGCCGCCGTGGCGGCGCGCGATCCGGACGGGGTCATTCACTTGGCCGCGGTGGCCTCGGGGGGTGAGGCGAGCCGGGACCCCGCGACGGCATGGGAGGTGAACGCGGTGGGCACTGCGCGGCTCGCGGAGGCCCTGGCCCGCCGCCGGGCGGCCGGCCGGACCGATCCACGGCTCGTCCTCGTCTCGACCGCCGAGGTCTATGGCGCGGGGGTCCCGCAGCTGCGCACGGAGAACGACCCGACGGTCCCGTGCTCGCCCTACGCGGCCTCCAAGCTGGGGGCGGAGGTGGCGGCGTTGGAGGTGGGACGCCGCACGGGCCTCGCGGTCATCGTGGCGCGCCCGTTCGCGCACACCGGCCGGGGCCAGGACGACCGATTCGTCGCGCCCGCGTTCGCCCGACGGCTCCACGAGGCGAAGCGCACGGGGGCGCGCACCATCCGGGTGGGAAACCTGGAGCCGGTGCGGGAGTTCATGCACGTCTCCGACGTCGCCGAGGCGTACATGCTGCTGCTGGCGCACGGTGAGGGCGGCGCCGTGTACAACGTGGCCTCGGGCATCGGGATCACGCTGCGGGAACTGGTCGTGCGCCTTGCCGCGCATGTCGGCCACCCGGCCGAGCCGGTGCCCGATCCTGCCCTGGTCCGCGCGGCCGATATTCCGCATCTCGTGGGGGAGGCGGCGCGTCTCCGGACCTGCACCGGGTGGCGGCCGCGCATCGGGCTTGACGAGACGCTGGCGGAAGTAGCGGATGCCCAAGCGCACTGACCTCGAAACCATCCTGCTGATCGGCTCGGGACCGATCGTGATCGGTCAGGCCGCGGAGTTCGACTACTCCGGAACGCAGGCGGTCAAGGCGCTGAAGGAAGAGGGCTATCGGGTGGTGCTGGTGAACTCGAACCCGGCCACCATCATGACCGATCCCGAGTTGGCGGACCGGACCTACGTCGAGCCGGTGACGCCGGAGTGGGTGGCCCGGGTGATCGAGCGGGAGCGGCCGGATGCCCTCCTCCCGACGATGGGCGGGCAGACGGCGCTCAATGTGGCGATGGCGCTCGCGAACGACGGGACGTTGGAGCGAGCGGGCGTGGAGCTGATCGGGGCCGACGCTCGGGCGATTCGCATGGCGGAGGACCGGCGGGAGTTCGCCGAGGCTATGGGGCGGATCGGGCTCCGGGTGCCGCGCGGGCTCGTGGTCGCCTCGCGCGACGAGGCGCGCCGGGCGGTCGAGGTGGTCGGCTATCCGGCGATCATCCGCCCGTCGTTTACCCTGGGCGGGACCGGTGGCGGCGTGGCGTACAACCCCGAGGAGTACGAGACGCTCGTCGGCCGGGCCCTGGAACTGTCGCCCATCCACGCGGCCCTCATCGAGCAATCGGTGCTGGGATGGAAGGAGTTCGAGCTCGAGCTGATGCGGGACGGGCGCGACAACGTCGTCGTCGTGTGCTCCATCGAGAACGTCGACCCGATGGGCGTGCACACCGGCGACTCGATCACCGTGGCGCCCGCGATGACGCTCTCGGACCGCGAATATCAGCTGATGCGGAATGGCGCGATCGCGATCATCCGCGAAATCGGGGTCGCCGCCGGCGGGTGCAACATCCAGTTCGCCGTGAGCCCGGTGACGGGCGACATGCTGGTGATCGAGATGAACCCCCGCGTCTCGCGCTCGTCCGCGCTCGCCTCCAAGGCGACCGGGTTCCCCATCGCCCGCATCGGGGCGAAACTCGCCGTGGGCTACACCCTGGATGAGCTTCCCAACGACATCACCAAGACGACCCCCGCCTCGTTCGAGCCGGTGCTCGACTACGTCGTCGTGAAGTGTCCGCGGTTCGCGTTCGAGAAGTTCCCCACGGCCGATGCCACGCTCACGACCCAGATGAAATCGGTCGGCGAGGCCATGGCGATCGGCCGCACGTTCAAGGAGGCGTTCCAGAAGGCGTTGCGCGCCCTGGAGATCGATCGGGCGGGCTGGGTCGCGGGAGAGACCCCCGCCGACGATCGCCTCGAGTCGGATGACCTCGCGGAGCTGAAGGCGGCGCTCCGCCGACCGACGCCCGAGCGGGTCTTTCAGTTGCGGCGGGCGATGCGCGCGGGCGTGCTGGTGGAGGAGCTGGCGGGTCTGACCGGGATCGACCCGTGGTTCCTGAGCCAGCTCGCGGAGTTGCTGACCGCCGAGCACGAGTTCCAGCACCTGGACGGAGAGACGGTGGAGGCGATCCGCCGGATGAAGCGCTTGGGCTATTCGGACCGCCAGCTCGCCGACCTCCGCGGCCAGAGCGAGGAGACCGTCCGCGAGCGACGCTGGGCACTCGGGGTGCACCCCAGCTACAAAGTGGTGGACACGTGCGCGGGCGAGTTTCCCTCGGCCACGCCGTACTACTACTCGTCGTACGAGGACGAGAACGAGTCGGAGCCTGTTGGCGAAACCGGCATCGTCATCTTGGGCTCGGGGCCGAACCGGATCGGCCAGGGCGTCGAGTTCGATTACTGCTGCGTGCGGGCTGGGCTCGCGCTGCGCGAGCTGGGATACCGCACGATCATGATCAACTCCAACCCCGAGACGGTGTCCACCGACTTCGACATTTCGGACAAGCTCTACTTCGAGCCCCTGACGTTGGAAGATGTGCTGGAGATCGTGCGCCTGGAGCGGCCCAAAGGCGTCGTGGTCCAGTTGGGCGGGCAGACGCCGCTCAAGCTGGCCAAGGGGCTGGAGGCCGCCGGCGTGCCGATCCTGGGGACGAGTTCGGAAGCGATCGACCTCGCGGAGGACCGCCGCCGATTCGAGCGCCTCGCCCGGGAGCTGGGCGTGGCCCAGCCCCCCAGCGGGACGGCGGTCGCCGTGGACGAGGCGGTGCGGGTGGCGGCGGCGATCGGCTATCCCGTCTTGGTGCGACCGTCCTACGTGTTGGGCGGGCGGGCCATGGAGATCGTCTACGACGAGCCGTCCCTGCGGAACTACTTCTGGAGCGCTGCCCGGGTATCGCCGCGCCACCCGGTCTTGATCGACTCGTTTCTCGAAGATGCGTTCGAGGCGGACGTGGACGCCATTGCCGACGGTGCGCGCTGCGTGATCGGCGGCGTCATGCAGCACATTGAAGACGCCGGCGTCCACTCGGGTGACTCCGCGTGCGTCCTCCCGCCATACCTGCTCGAGGAACGGCACGTCGAGGAGATGCGCCGCCACACGCGCGCCTTCGCGGAGGCGCTGAGCGTCGTCGGATTGATCAACGTGCAGTTTGCCGTGAAGGACGGCGTAGTCTACGTGCTGGAAGTGAACCCTCGCGGATCGCGTACCGTCCCGTTCGTGAGCAAGGCGACGGGCGTGCCGCTCGCGAAGCTGGCGGCTGCCGTGATGGTGGGGCGAGACCTGGATCACCTGGGGGTCCGCGACGAGGTCACGATTCCCTACGTCGCGGTCAAGGAGGCGGTGTTCCCGTTCGCCAAGCTCCCGAACGTGGACACGCTGCTCGGTCCCGAGATGCGCTCGACGGGCGAGGTGATGGGCATCGCCGACAGTTTTGGGATGGCGTTCGCCAAGGCGCAGATCGGCGCCGATCAGGCGCTCCCGCTGGAGGGTGCGATCTTCGTCACCGTAAACGACCACGACAAGCCGACCGTCTTGCCGATCGTCCGGCGGTTCCACGAGATGGGGTTCCGCGTCCTGGCCACCGAGGGCACGGCGCGGTATCTGAGCGGACGTGGAATCCCAGCGGAGCGCGTCGCCAAGGTATACGAGGGCCGCCCCAACGCCACCGACCTCATCGTGTCGGGGGACGTTCAGCTGCTGATCAACACGCCGCTGGGCAAGCTCACTCAGCGGGACGACTACATCATCCGGCGGACGGCGCTCCAGCACCGCGTGCCGTACACCACCACGATGTCGGCGGCGAGCGCGGCAAGCGATGCCGTGCTCGCGCTCCGGAGCCGGCGCTGGTCGGTGCGGTGCCTGCAGGAGTGGTACGAGGTGGTGGGGTGGGAACGCGGGGGCGTCGCGG
>JBFJHJ010000015.1:0-67650 GCA_041613315.1 Gemmatimonadales bacterium | reverse complement strand
GCGTCCATCGGCGGGTCGGCGGCTCAGCGAGACCCTAGAAGTTGACGGCGAAACCACTGAACGCCCGCCGTCGGGTGTAGTCGTCCTCTTCCCCGATGCTGGCGATGTCGCTCGCGCGGTTCAGGCGCTGCCTGGCGTACTCCCCGCCCAGCAGGAAGCGGACCCGACGTGCCAGTTGAATCTCGAGCTCCGCGCCGACGACCTGCCGGGCGTCGGTCCGCCCGTTGTACACCACGTCGCCCGGCTCCGTGGAGGTGTACGTTCGCCACCGATACTCGTATTCCAGCGTGAGGTCCGAGCGGCGCCCGATCCCGAGTGCCAAATCGGCGCCGAGCCGGTGCTCGCGGCGTGAACGGTCCACGACCTCGGTGGTACGCACGTCCAGGTCGCTCTGGTCGCCGTCGCCGTTCAGGTCTCGGCCGAACTGCGGCTCGTCCAGTATCAGCACCTGGGACGTGGGCGTCGCCGTGAGCTGCTCGAACCGGTACCCCAGGTCGAGGCCTACGCGCCGCCCGAAGTCCAGAAGCAGCTCCGCGCGCGCGGTGGGCCCGTGCCGGTCGCGCCCGAGCGTCTCCGACTCATAGCGGCGATCGACATAGCCTCCGCCCACGCGGAGCGCCGCCCCCAGTGGGCTCCGACGCCGCGATTTGCTGAGGCGGAGCCGATAGTCCGCGGAGACCTCGGTCTCGCGGTAGGTGCCCGGCGCGTAAACCCGTTCGGCCGGCGAGATCGACCCATTACCGTCCAGGTCCGTCGCGGCCGCGAGATAGTTCTTGGGGAAGTAGCTCGGGGTCGTTTCGCCCCGCAGTCGAAGCTCGCCACCGTTGCCGAGCGACTGCTCGAGGCTGAGCCCGACCGTCACGTTTTGCCGCTCGCCGTTGCGAGCGTAATACTCCATCGAGACCGCGGGGAGGATCGTGAGCGTCCGCCCGCCGAGACCCGGACCGCGGAATCCGAGAGACAGGCTCGCGGTCGAGACAAGGTCGTTGGAGTGCTGCATGTCCGCGTACCGGTTTCCCAAGAGCCCAGCGTCCTGGGCATTGAGGTCCTGCTTCCGCACTTGGGTGAGCAGGAAGATGTTGTCGTCGTACTGCGTCTCGACGCGCAGCGCCCCGGTGAGGCGCCAGGGCTTGCGCTGCTGGGCATCGGCGGCACCTGGGGTGCACAGCATAACGAGCACGAGGACGGCACTGCCGCCCGCGATTGGCCATACCCTGGAAACCATGTAAATCACACTCCGTCGTGGGAAGCCGCAGAAGTCGTGTCAGATTCCAGAGTGTATTGCACGCACGATGCCAGATCGGCCACGCTGGCGCTCAGCGCGGTATCACATTACCGCAGTGGGGGTTATGCGGATGTAACGGCCATCACCATGGCCGGCATGCTGTCACGAGCCGATGCAGGTGGAACGGTTCGTTGCGCGGAACCAGACGCCTACTGTGCGCGTATCGGCACGGCGGATGCGCCACTCCGTGATCCGACACTGTCCGATGTGCCTGAGTGGCATTGGAGGGAGGCCGCGCGGGTCGTTGCTCCGCCGCGCCGTTGGTGGACCGGCGGGCGGAGCGGATCCGCAGCGGCTATCTGCCACGGTGATGCAGCCGCGCAAGGACGAAAACGATCCCGGGCGCGCGCGGCGAGAACATCACTCGTCAACGGCCCGGGCCGCTACTCCCGAAAACGCTGTGGCTCCAACTTCGCCAGCACGGCCAGGTTCTTCCCAAACCTCACGGCCAGGATCGCAAGCATCGCGATCCCGATCGCGGCCACCGCCCAGTCCGCAAAGACCCGTACCGTCGCCGTGAGGGCCCCCAAGAACGCCGGGCCGGCCACGAGCAGCGTGTTGCCGAGCACGAGCAAGAGGCGCACCTCCGTGGGGCCCACCCGGCCGTGCGCCATGCGGAATTTCCCGAAGACCGTGGACTCGAGGTACACGTTGATCGAGAGCGTCAGGTAGATCACCACCAGGAGCAACGCCAGCTCGAACGTCACGTACGGGGAGAGGCCGATCCCGATCCCGATCGCCGCGGTGTTGAACGCGTCCACGGCGTGGTCGAGGTAGTAACCGTAGCGCGGCCGCTGCATGTCCCGCACGCGGGCGAGGGTGCCGTCGAGGCTATCGCCCAGCCAGTTCACCGCCAGCATCACGCTCGCGACCCAGAGCCACGCCGGATGAAACGTCGAGAGCGCATACGCCGTGCCGGCGCCGAGTGCACCCACGATGCCCAACGCGGTGAAGTGGTTGGACCGGAGGCCGCGCGGCACGCGGCTCGCGAGGGCGCGGAGCAGCTTCCGCTCCGGATCGGCCAGGAGGAAGGTCATTTCACGCGTGGCAGTCATGGTCACCTCGAAGTTCGACGGGTGCCGTCCGTTTCTGATACCGCGCGAAACCGCGGCCGTTCCCCGGCAGACTGACGGGTCGGTCAGGCGTCCCTCGCCTCCCCGCTTTCCACGCGCCCCGTTAGATTGCCTGTGGGCGCCCCGGGCGCCCTCCGTATAAGAGGAATGGGATGACGGTCGATACCGAGATACAGATCACGACGATTCGAGACGAGCCCGGCGCGAAGAGCCTCAAAGTCGAGGTCGGCCTCGAGCGCGTGCGGCAGGCCGAGGCCAAGGCCACGTCCCAATACGCCAAGCGTGCCAAGCTGCCCGGCTTTCGCCCCGGAAAGGCACCGCTCGCGATCGTGAAGAAGCAGTTCCGGGACGCCATCCGGGAGAGTGTCCTCCGTGAATTGATCGGCGAGAGCTGGAAGGCCGCCGTGGACCGCCAATCGCTCCGGCCGATCGCCGATCCACGCGTGCGGGACGTCAAGTTCGAAGAGGGCACGCCCGTCACGTTCGAGTTGCTGGTGGAGGTGAAGCCGGAGCTCGCGCTCGAGCGGCTGGGCGGCTTCCGCCTCACCCGCGTGCAGCGTCCCGTGACCGACGAGATGGTGACGCAACAGATCGATGAACTTCGGAAGCAGAAGGCCCCCTGGGTTCCCGTGGAGGGCCGCACCCCTCAACCGGGTGAGCTGGTCGCCGTGAGCATAGCGACGAGGCCGACGGAAGAGGGGGAGGGGGAGGCCGGCGCGGGGAAGGCGGAGGACGCGCGGCAGTATCAGATCGTCTTGGGCTCGGGGCAGGCGATCCCGGACCTGGAAGAGCAGCTCGCGGGGCTCACGCCCGGCCAGACGGTCGACACGACGGTCCGCTACCCCGACGACTTCGAGGATGAATCGAAACGGGGGCAGGTCCGAGCCGTCCGACTCACGCTTCACGAGATCAAGCGCCAGGAGCTGCCGCCGCTGGACGATGGGTCCGCCCGGGAGCTCGGCGACTTCGACTCCCTCGACGACCTGCGGCGCACGGTGCGGGAGGATCTCGAGGCCGAAGCCCGACGGGAAGCCGATGCGGACGTGCGGCGCCAACTCGTGGACCAGCTCATCGAAGCGAACCGGGTCGAGGCCCCGCGGCCCATGGTCCAGCGAGTGCTCCAGGCGTTCGGCCAGGCCTACGAGGTACCGGACGAACAGCTCGAGCAGTTCGCGCAGGAATTCGGTCCCGTGGCGGAGCGCCAGGTGAAACGGGATCTCGTCATCGACCACGTGGCCGATCGGGAGCAGCTCTTGGCAACGGAAGAGGACGTGGACCGCCGGGTCGAAGAAATCGCGAAGCGCCGCGGCGCCGAGCCTGGGCAGGTCTACGCGTCGTTGCAGAAGGCCGGGCGGCTTCGCGAGCTCGAACGGAACCTCACGGAAGAGAAGGTGTTCAGCCACCTGCTCCAACAGTCCACCATCAGCGACGCCTAGGGCGCATCACCCATAGGGTACCAGACATGCCGACCATCTTTCCGCCGTACGTGATCGAGCGCTCGAGCCGCGGTGAGCGTACCTACGACATCTTCTCCCGGCTCCTGATGGACCGGATCGTGTTTCTCGGCACGCCCATCAACGACGACGTCTCGAACGTCATCATCGCGCAGCTGTTGTTCCTAGAGGCGGACAATCCGGAGCGCGACATTTACCTCTACGTCAACTCGCCGGGCGGGATCATCTCGAGCGCCTTCGCGATCTACGACACGATGCAGCACATCCAGGCACCGGTGAACACGATCTGCATGGGAATGGCCGCGTCGGCCGGGTCGTTCCTGCTGGCCGCCGGTCGCGAAGGCAAACGGGCCGCGCTGCCCCATGCCCGGATCATGATGCATCAACCGTCGGGCGGGGCCCAGGGCACCGCCGCCGACATCGAGATCCAGGCCAAGGAGATCCTCTATCTCCGGAACAAGCTCAACGAGCTGTATGCCAAGCACACGGGCAAGTCCGTGGACGAGATCGAGCATGACATCGACCGCGACCGGTTCATGTCGGCGGAGGAAGCCCGGGAGTACGGCATCGTCGACAAGGTGATTCAGCACCGCTCAGAGCTGGACGGCCAGAAGCCGTCTTGACGGCTCCCCGGCCCGAGGCCATACTAGGCGGACGCTGCTCCGACCACGGCTGACATGCCACAGGACAAACACCTCCGTTGTTCCTTCTGCGGGAAGTCGAAGGACGCGGTCCGGAAGTTCATCTCCGGACCGTCGGTCTACATCTGCAACGAGTGCATCGCGCTCTGTAACGAGATCCTGGCGGAAGATGAGGAGCGGGAGGTCGCCGAGGCGATCACCCAGGTCCCGACGCCCGCCGAGGTCAAAGAGGTGTTGGACCAGTACGTGATCGGGCAGGAGCGGGCGAAGAAAGTCCTGTCGGTCGCCGTCTACAGCCACTACAAGCGCATCAACTCCCACTCGCTCCGCAACAACGACGTCGAGCTCGAGAAGTCGAACATCATGCTTCTCGGGCCCACGGGGGTGGGCAAGACCCTCCTGGCCCAGACGCTGGCGCGGATCCTCGACGTGCCGTTCACGATCGCGGACGCCACGACGCTCACCGAAGCCGGCTACGTGGGGGAGGACGTCGAAAACATTTTGGTGCGCTTGTTACAGGCCGGCGATTTCAACGTCACCGAGTGCGAGCACGGCATCGTCTACATCGACGAGATCGACAAGATCGCGCGGAAGAGCGAGAACCCCAGCATCACGCGAGACGTGTCCGGCGAGGGGGTCCAGCAGGCGCTCCTCAAGATCCTGGAGGGGACGGTGGCGTCGGTGCCGCCCCAGGGCGGCCGCAAGCACCCCCAGCAGGAGTACATCCAGATCGACACCAAGAACATCCTGTTCGTCTGCGGCGGCGCGTTCGACGGCCTGGAGAAGATCATCGAGGCGCGGACGGGACGGCGTCAGATCGGCTTCAGCAAAGAAGAGATCGAGACCGGCAAAGCACAGCAGCTCGAGCGCAACCCGTACCACGACGTCGAGCCGGACGACTTGCTCCGCTACGGGCTGATCCCGGAGCTCGTGGGGCGTCTGCCCGTCGTGATCGCCCTGGATGCCCTCGACGAGGAGGCCCTCGTCAAGATCCTCCTCGAGCCCAAGAACGCCCTCTCCAAGCAGTACGAGCGGCTCTTCGAGCTGGAGAACGTGGGGCTCACCTTCGAACCCGACGCCCTCCGGGCCGTGGCCCGGCGGGCGATCAAACGCGGCACCGGCGCGCGCGGCCTCCGGGCGATTCTCGAGGACGTCATGACCGAGATCATGTTCGACCTGCCCAGCCGCGAGGACGTCAGAGAAGTCGTCATTACCAAGGAATGCATCACCGAGGGCCGGCAGCCGCTGGTGGTCACCGAAGCCGCCCGCGCCAAGAAAGAAGCCTGATCGTCGACTTCATCGGCAGCTTCCCGGCCGCCGATTTCCGCCTCCAGCCCGCCCTCCCCGAGATCGCGTTCCTGGGCCGCTCCAACGTCGGCAAGTCGTCCCTCTTGAACGCGCTCGTCGGCCGCCGGACCATCGCCCGGACGAGTCGCTCGCCCGGCAAGACCCGGCTGTGCAACGTGTACCGGGTGGACGGCCGCTACTACCTGGTGGACCTCCCGGGCTACGGGTACGCACGCGTGTCGAAGGACGAGCGCGCCCGCTTCCTCACCGTGATTGGCGACTATCTTTCGGACCGGCGCACACTGGCCGGGGTAGTGTGGCTGGTGGACGTGCGCCGTGACCCGTCACCCGACGACATGGCCGCCGCCCAGCGGGTCGCCCAACGCGGCGTGCCGGTGTTGCTGGCCGTGACCAAGGCGGACAAGCTCCCCCGGGCACGCCGCACCGAACGGGTGCACGCCATCCTGGCGGCCACGGAACTGCCGGAGGACCAGTGCGTTGTGACGAGCGCCCAGACACGCGAAGGCATCGAAGCGCTGCGCAAGGCGATCGCGCGGCTCGTCGGCCGGCCAGGCGGTCGGAAGGTCAGGCCGTCGTGAGCCTCGACCGACAGCCCGCCCGTCCGGGAGTGGCGGCCGTCCTGTTCCTGGCGTTGCTGGCGGTGCCCGGTACGGTGGAGGGCCAGCGTGACACGGCGGCCGCGACGGCCGACCTTCCCCCCGCCGGCTACGGGACCCTGCGGCAGGAAGACGTGGCCCTCCGGATCCAGACGTCCACACTCGCGATTCGCATCCTGCCGCTGGACGAGCGGATCTTGCGCCTGCTGGCCCCGGACGCCTACGACTCGCTGCACCGGTTGCTGTTGTCCAAGCGCGAGGAGATCGGCGCCATCGGGGCGCGCTACGGAACGTCGACACCCACCCCCTTCCTGGTCACGTTCTTCGGCCGCCAGGACCGCGCGCGCTTCGAACCGGAGATCCTGACCCTCACCAGCCAAAACCGGTTCTTTCGGCCGCTCGAGATCGTCCCGTTGACATCCCTCTGGTCGTTGCGCCAGCTCGATCAGCGCGAGACCGCCTCCGCGGTGTACGTGTTCGAAGAGTTGCGGCTGCTCGACCCCTTCATCGTTTCGTACGAGGGGGTCGCCGGCGGAGGGTGGGAGCAGACGCTGCGCACCCTGGACCGGGAACGGGCAAGCGTGCTGGCCCGGGCGTCCGGCAAGACGCCCTGAGCGTTCGCTAGGAGCGGAGCGCCTGGTCGGGGCGAGCCGCCGCCCGCGAGCGCTCGGCGGCCGTCGCGCGCCCGTTGCCGTTCGGGGCGCCCCGGCGGATCATCACCTGATGCAGAACGAGCCCCACCGCGTACACCGTCCCGAAGGCGATGTGCGACCACGCCATCGCCCGCACGAGCCCCTCGTCCGTGAGCACCTGGATCACGTAGCCCGTGACGATCATCGGCGCGGTCATGAGCGCGACGCCGATCCCGGTGCGCCGCCCCCATCGGCTCCCGTTGAGGAAATGCTTCCAGACGTGGCGGAGCGCGATGACGCCGACCATGAACACGAGCAGCGGGGCCGTCACGATGTGCAGCTTGAGCACGAGCGGCTGGAGCGGGTGGTTGACCACCGACCACGGATCGGTCGTGTGTAGCGCGTACTTCATCCAGACGTACACGAGTCCCGTCACCGTCGTGACGACCGAGGTCACCCACACGGACCAGCGCTCGAACGGCGTCATGGAGTGGCGCGGGTTGGCTGCCCGAACGGCCGGATCACCTCGTGCAGCGCGAGGACGCGGCGGGCCGCCCGCACGACGGCCTGCGACGTGAGCGTCGCCCCCGTCATGTTCACGACCGCGCCCTTGAGCGACAGCTCGTCGGTCAATCCGCGCTCCTCCAGGAGGTCGAGCCAGCCGTTCGGCGCCCGGTACTCCGGAGGCTCGTCGAATCGAAGAATCTCGATCCGGCCGATCCGGCCGTCCGGCGACACCACCACCATCAGCACTTCGTTGTGGGAGCGTACGCGATGCACGTCGAAGTACGCGACGCCCAGCGGCGCGTCACCGCTGCGGCCGACATAGTAGGTGACGACGCGCTGCGTCAGCTCGACGTCCCGCCCGGCCCGGGTCCGGGCCGTCGCGAGGTCGGCCTCGCTCAAGAACGCCGTGCGCCGCTCCACAGTCGCCGGCGGTCCAAACGCCAGCCGCAGCGCCTCGTCCTGACTGAGCCGGACCTGCGCCGACGCCGGTACCGCGGCGCCCGCCACGCCCGCAAGGGCGAGGACGAGACCCACGCGTCGGGGCGAAGGGAGCGCCGCCAGGCGACTGCCCACGGCGTCAGAAGAGATAGCTGAGGTTGACATGGAACCGGTCGACGCCGGTGTCGGCGGCATTGCGCTCCACCTGATAGTCAGCCTTGAGCGCGATGTTCGAGATCGGCTTCCACGCCGCGCCCAGCGTCACGATGCGGCGGTCATTCGCCGGGTCGGCGCTGAAGCCGGCCGGCACCCGGTCCTGCGTGTTCAGGGCTTCGTAGCGCAGATACGGGACGAGTTGGTGGGACGTCCGCACGTGCCGCAACACGTCGTAGCCCCCTTGGAGATACCACCCCACCAGCCGTTCGCCGACCGAGGCCGACCCACTGAGCCCCCGGGCCATGTTGATCGCCGCCGCGTCGTCCACGTTCGCCATCGCGAATAGGCCGCGAAGATCGAAGCCGCGGGCGCGGTACTCGACGTGGCCTTCCCAGATCCCCGTGCGCGCGCCGATCGTCCGGCCCGGCGCCGAGGGGTCGGGCGCGTGCTGGCCCGAGTTGCCGAGGTAGCCGGAGACCCCGAGCCGGAGCCCCGGAGCCGCGGCGACCTCCAGCCGCCCCACACCGGCGAAGTCTTCCGCGACGGCCTTGGAACCGCCCTGCCGCCCATCGCGCAGGCCCGACGCCTCGAACCCCTCCGCCCGGGAGGGCCCGCCGCCCACCGCGTCGAACCCATTGATGAGATACACGCGATACGTGAACCGGCCCGCCTCGCCGAACACGCCCACGCCGTTCTCCCGCCACGTGGAGGGAATGATCTGACGCTCCGTCTCGGGACGCGCCGACCCCAAGAAGACCGGCGGCTCGTGCAACTCGTTCAGCAAACCCATCGGGGGGAGGAGGAGCCCGGCGCGGACACCGAACTGCGGGGTGAGCCGGAAGTCTAAATAGGCGAACTCGAGCGAGACGCCCCCGGCCTGCTCGGTGTTGGCGTGCTCGATCTCGATCTCCGAGTTGAACAGGACCCGATCGGTGAACCGGTAGCCGACATATACGATCGCGCGCAGGGCGTCGAGCTGGTCGGTGCGTCCCGAGGGGGCCCCGTCCTCCCGCGTGGCCGCGAAACGCTCGTACATCACCTCGCCGTAGCCGCCGATCGATACCCCCTGGCCCGTTTTGTAGACCTTGGAGGCCGCCGGACCGAAGCCGAGCACGCTCGTGTCCGCCGGGACGACCAGTTCGCGGCCCAGGCGCAGTTCCTCGAGCTCTCGCGTGATCGCCTCGACTTGCGCTTTGAGGCGGGCGATCTCGGTCGTGTCCTGGACCTGTGCCGCGAGCGGCCCGCACCCCATCACCAGCGCGGCGATGATCCCCGCCGCCCTCCAACCCCGGTGCATCACGTTCTACGCTCCTTCTTCGGCGGGTGAATGAACGAGGTATGGTTCCATCGCCGGCGACCATCGCGCCTCCGTCTCCCCGTCCCTGAGGACCAGGAAGAGCGCGGCGACGCCGGGGTGGGCGTCCAGCCAGCGGAGTCCCTGATCGGGTCCCATCACGAAGAGGGCGGTGGACAGGATGTCGGCCTCGAGCGGCTCGGCCGCCACGACCGTCACGCTGCCCCAGGCCGGCACGGGCATCCCGTGGCGGGGATCGAGGATGTGCCCGAACCGCTCGCCCTCGACGTCCACGAAGCGTTCCGACTGTGCGCTCGTGGCGGCTGAGCGATCGCGCAGAATGAGCCGCGCCGCCGCCTGACCGCGCCTCGCCGGGTGCGCCACGGGGACCTCCCAACCGGCGGCACCGGCATCCGGCTCGCCCAGCGCCAAGACCTGGCCGCCGAAGTTGAGCATGGCGTCTTGGACGCCCTGCCGTCGGAGCACCGCCCACGCCTCCCGGAGCGCGACCCCCTTGCCGAACCCGCCGGAGTCGATCCACCACGCCGCATTGGGCCGCCGCCCCGTGCGGTGACGGGCATCGAGCGTAAACCGATGGAGCCCGCTCGCGGCGAGCGCCCCGGCCAGCGCCGACGCCGACGGGCGCCGCCCGCGGCCACGCAGGTCCCAGGCGTCCACGAGCGCACCGATAGCCGGGTCGAACGCGCCGTCCGTGGCCTGCTGCCACCGGTCCACGTCGGCGAGGAGGTTGGCGAGTGCCGGCGGGAGGGCGACAGGGGTGCCGGGCGGGCCCGCGTTGAGCTGGGCCAGCGGGGTGCCGGAGCGCCAGGTGCTCAGGAGGTCATCGACCGCCCGGACCGCATTGAACGCCGCCTCGATCGCGTGCGCCCCCTGCGCCCGGTCCGGTGCGGCGATCCGTGCGTGGAGCTCCGTCCCCATGACATAGACCGCACGCTCGACCCACACGGCGGCCGTATGGGTGCCGCCGACGCCCAAAATCACGGCCGCCCCAACGGCCACCCCCAGGACGGTCGGGCGAACAGGCGGACGGGCGGTCAGGGCGGCGTGCCCCCGCCGGATCCCCCTCCACAAGCTCGTCGATTGCCCCCGAGCGCCCCTCCACCCGCCCGCCTGCCGGCTCCCAGGGCAGACACCCCGCTCGTTTTGGATTAGCATTGAAAAACGTTCAGAATTCCGAATTCCGGCAAGGGTGGGATTGGTGGAGTGATGGGATCTGGCGTTAGAGGTACGGTCTCAGCCAAGCCATGGAGAATGAGAATCATTCTCAAGTAGAGTTTTCCCGAATCTATTCATCGGCTTTTGGGGTGTCAACACCTGTAACCTGAACGGGAGCGCGCAAGAACCCATGGTGCACCGGCCGCTTCGATCTCTGGTACTGCCGCCGCCGGCGGCGTCGCTCACCGATGCGTGGATGGGCGAGATCGCGGAGCGTCTCCAGGATCCCGGTGGCGACCGCTACGCGCTGTGTCGCGATGTCCTGTTCGATCTGTACTTCCCGAATGCGGGCACCTATGCGGACCTCGTGGCCGACCCCGACGTTCCCCTGGGCACCCGAGCCGCCCTGCTCGCGCTCGACCCGCATCACATCACCCTCGAGCCTGAGTACTACCACGAGATCGACCCCGATCGTTACGCCCGCGTGAAGCCCCTGCTCTGGTTGTGGCAGAGCTTCGACCGTTCCCCGGCAGGCGGCGGGAACGTCGACGTCGGCGTGCGGCTCCGAAGGACGCTCGCCGCGCATGTCTTCAAGCGATGCGGGAAGCACTTCAAGTGTTTTCAGTTCGTGGAGTTCTCGTTCGGCTACAACGTGGAGGTCGGAGACGGCGTCGTGGTGCACCGCCACGTCTTGCTGGACGACCGGGGCGGGATCGTGCTGGGGAACCGTGTGTCGATCGCGGACTACGCCAACATCTACAGTCACAGCCACGATCTCGACGACCAGGCAGACGTGACGGACGCGGTGACGGTCCTGGAGGACGGGGTGCGCATCACGTACCACGCCACCGTCTTGGCCGGCGTGCGGGTGGGAACCAACGCCATGGTGGGAGCGGGCGCGCTCGTAACGAAGGACGTCAAGCCGTGGTATCTGTACCTCGGCGTCCCCGCGAGGCCGGTCAAGCTGAAACCCGGCGCGCCGGTGCAGTTTCGAGAGGGCGCGGAGCATGATGTCGGGGCCTGACGTCTGGCTGCTCGCCGCCCTCGTGGCGGCGGTGGCGCTCGCCGGTTGGCTCGGCTGGCGTCTCCGGCGTGAGCCTGCCCAGGAACTGGAGCGCGCGCGGGCCGATCTGTCCCGGCGTCTGACCGAGCTGTTCTCCCTGCAAGAGCTGGCGTACGTGCTCGCGGACTCGGTGGAGCTGGACCGGATCGCCGAACAGGTAGCGCAGTACGCCGCCCGGTTCATCCGGTGTGACGGCGCGCTCGTGGCCATGGCCGACGAGAGCGCCGCGGGGGTGCGGGTCGTGGCGGCCCGGGGCACGCTCGCCTCGCTGGCGGGCCGCGAGGTGAGTGCCGCGCGGGGCGGCCTCGTCGGCGCCGCGATGGAACAGGGCCATTTGCAGGTGGCGGAAGCCGACGAGGAGGAACAACCCCAACTGCTCGACGACGTGCGGGTGCGGCGTGCGCTCGTGGCGCCGCTCCGCGCCCACGGGGTGAGCGTGGGCGCGGTCGCGGTGAGCGCGGAGACGCCCGGAGCATTCGACGACGGCGACCTGCGACTTGTCTCCACGGTAGCGACGCACGCGGCCCTCGCGCTCGCGAACGCCAAGTTCTTCGACCTCGTGCTCGCCGGCAAACAGCAATGGGAGACCACCTTCGACGCGCTCAATGACGGCATTGCCGTGGTGGATGCCGAGGGCTGCATCCGCCGGGCGAACCGGGCGCTGGGGGAGCTGCTCCGGACACCGCTCCCCGATCTGGTCGGCTCGCGCCTCGCGCCCGCCCTGTTCGGCCATCCCGACGAGCTGACCGAGCTGCTGGACGCCGTGCGCAGCGGGCGTGGCCAGCCCTCCTTGACCCGCCGTTCAGAGCGGCTCGACCGGATGCTCCGGATCGGCGCGTCCCGGCTGGGCGGGAGGGGCGATGGGTGGGTCGTGGCGCTCATCGAGGACGTGACCGAGCAGAAAGCCCTGGAGTCCCAGCTGCTCCAATCGGAAAAACTCGCGGCGGTGGGGCAACTGGTCTCCGGCGTGGCCCACGAGCTCAACAACCCGCTCACGAGCATCGGTGGGCTGTCCGAGTTCCTCATGGAGCAGCCGAGCACGTCGGCGCGCGACCGCGAGCACCTCCGGGTGATCCACGAGCAGGCCGAGCGGGCCGCACGGATCGTTCGGAACCTGCTCACCTTCGCCCGCAAGGGACCCACGGACGTGGGCGACATCGACCTCAACGACATCGCCCAGCGCGCGACGTCCCTCATCACCTATGAGCTGCGGCTCCGCAAGATCGAGCTGGATCTCCGCCTCTCCAAGGGCCTCCCGCGCGTCTACGGTGATCGATTCCAGATGCAGCAGGCCGTGCTCAATCTGCTCACCAACGCCATCCAGGCGGTGAGCCGGAATCCGCCCGATCGGCCGCGCGTGGTGCGCGTCACGACCGCCCCGCGTGACGGGTTGGTCATGCTGCGTGTCGCGGACACCGGACCCGGCGTGCCCGACGACATCGCCTCCCACATCTTCGATCCGTTCTTTACGACCAAGGCACCGGGCGAGGGGACGGGCCTCGGGCTCTCTATCACGTATGGGATCGTCGAGGGGCACCGGGGGCGCATCGAGGTACAGCGGGGCGCGGAGGGTGGCGCGATGTTCACGGTCACCCTGCCCGCGAGTGACCGGACGCCCGACGCCGGCCCAACGCCCGAGGCCGCCGAGCTGGCCGGGGCGACACCCCTCCCCAGCCGCTGCGTGCTTCTCGTGGACGAGGACCCGGCCGTTCGTCAGATGATCGGCGTGCTCTTCTCCCACGACGGGCACCGCGTCGACGCAGCGCGGGACGCGTCCCACGGGGCCGCCCTCCTGGCGGCGGGTGCATACGATCTGGTGATCGCCGACCCGCGCGCGGCGGTGTCGGCCGGCGAGACATTCGCCGACGTGCTGGCCCGCCACGATCCGAATTTCGCGCGCCGCACCATCTTCCTCACCGCGGACGTCCGTCCGGAGACCGAGGAGTGGCTCCGCCAGCTCGGCGTGCGCTACTTCCGCAAACCGTTCAATGTCCGCGATCTGAAGACGGCGGCCGCCGTGATGCTCGCCACCGCGTCCTCTCGGACGCTGTAGCCGCGGCGGATGCCTCGCCGACCCGCGGCTCACGCCCCGGGGCTCTCCGAGAGGCCTATCGTAAGGAACGGGAATGCGTGCGCCCGTCAGGGCGCTGTCGACGGCCGCGCCGGCGCTTCAGCGCCGGGCGCCACACCGTCAGACGTCTCGCATCAGGGGACCTTGGGTCCGATTGAGCACGGCCTGCAGTCGAGCGGCGAGCGCCCGCGACCGGAACGGCTTGGAGAGGAAATCGTCGGCGCCCAGCTCGAACACCCGGACCTCGTTATCCTCGTCACCGCGCGCCGTGAGCACCACGACAGGGATGTGCTCGGTCGCGGGTCTCGAGCGCAGGTGCGACAGGACGCCGTAGCCGTCCAGGCCGGGGAGATTGAGGTCGAGCACGATGATGTCCGGGTCCACCCGGTCCACCTGGTCCAGTGCCTCGACGCCGTCCCGCGCCTCCGAGATCACGTACCCGTCCCGCTCGAGCAGGTCCCGCATGACCTTGCGGAGCTGATCCTCGTCGTCCACCAGCAACACCTTGACGCCGTGCGTCTTGTGCGGCTTGGGCGCGGTCGTCTCGAGCAGCTCGAATCCGCCACTCAACGGGTCGCCGACCGCTGCCCGGTCTCCGCCCGTGGTCGCCGGCTCGACCTTGTGGAACCGCGACCGGGGCCCCGAGACACGCGCGCGCTTGGGCGGCGCCGAGGCGAGCAGTTCGTCCTCCTGCGGCACGTCGACCACCCGGAGCAGCTCATCCACCGTGGACTCGCCCAAGAGAACATGCGAGAGCCCGCTCTCCCAGAGTGACTTCATGCCGCTGCGGCGCGCCGCGTCGGCGATCTTGTCGGCGGTCTCGTTGTTGTTGATCGACCGCTCGACCTCCGGGGTCACCCGTAGCACTTCGACGATCGAGAACCGCCCGCGGTAGCCCGTCATCGCGCATTCCGGACAGCCCAGTGCCCGATAGAGCGGCGTATCCGCCGGAATCCAGCGGCGGAGCTTGGGCGGAATGTTCTCCACCCATACTTCCTTGCACGTCCCGCAGAGTCGCCGCATCAGCCGTTGCGCCACCACTCCCCGCAGCGCGCTCGCGATCTTGAACGACTCCATGCCCATGTCCACGAGCCGCGTCACGGCGTTCGGAGCGTCGTTGGTATGCAGGGTGGAGAGCACCAGGTGGCCCGTGAGGGAGGCCTGCACGGCGATCTGCGCCGTCTCCCGGTCGCGGATCTCACCCACCAGCACCACGTCGGGGTCCTGCCGCAAGATGGACCTGAGCGCGGCGGCAAACGTGAGCCCGGCCTTCTCGTGCACCTGCACCTGCACGATTCCCTGGAGGCGGTACTCGACCGGGTCCTCGACCGTCACGATGTTGACGCCCTCGCTCTGCACGTGCCGGATCGCCGAATACAGCGTCGTCGTCTTGCCGGAACCGGTGGGTCCCGTCACCAGGATGACGCCGTCCCGGTTCTCCAGCAGACTGCGAATCCCCGCAGACTCTTCGTCGTTGAACCCGAGCGAATCCAGCGAGAGCACCGTGCGGGAGGAGTCCAACACCCGGATCACGACCTTCTCGCCCAGCGATGCGGGCAGCGTCGAGACCCGGAGGTCCACCGGCATGCCGTTCACGGCGACCCGGGCGCGGCCGTCCTGCGGCCGCAGCCGGTCGGCGATGTCGAGCCCCGACATGATCTTGATGCGCGAGATCAGCGGCACGCCCGCCGCCCGCGGAATCTGCATGATCTGCCGAAGCACGCCGTCGATGCGGTAGCGGACCGCGACGCCGCCCTCCTCGGGCTCGATATGGATGTCGCTCGCCCGCGACAGGATCCCCTCGGATACGATGAGGTCGACCAGCCTCACCACGGGCCGCTGGGAGGCCTCCTCCTCCGAGATGGCGAGGTCGTCGAGGTCGTCGTCCGTCTCCAACTGCTCGACTCGGGCGTCCGCCTCCATCCCCCCCAACAGCTTCTCGATCACGCTCTCCGGACGGTACACCTCGTCGATCTTCTCCCGGATCTTGTCGGGGCTCGCCAGCAGGATCCGGACCTCCCGACCGGTGGCGAACGCCAGGGTCTTCTCACAATCGAGATCGAACGGATTGGCCGTGGCGATTTCCAGGAAGGAGTCGGTCACCCGGACCGGCAGGACGTGGTAGCGGCGCGCCACCTGCTCGGGCACCATTTCGCGGGCCGCGAGATCGCTGTCCGACACGTCGGCGATCTTGAGGCGGAACCGGGTGGACAGGCTGGCGAGCAGCGCCGCGTCAGACACCACGCCCGAGCGCACCGCCGTTTCCCACAGGGAGTCGGTCGCGCCCTCCGACGCCAGGAGCTCGGCGATCTTCTCGGCACCGACCAGCTCCTCCAGCGTAGCTAAGAGCCAGTCGTCGTTGAACTTCCGCGTGCCTTCGGCTTCCGCCATGGACTCCCCCGTGCCGCCGGTTGCGACCGAGCCGTATAAGCTAGGGCACCCGTCCCGAGGCCGCCATAAAACGCCATCCGGCCCCTCCCCACCACACAAATCCAAACATGCGAATCCCGCGCGCCGCCTACAGAATCCCCCAGAGGTCCCGCCGCACGTCCACCACCAGCCCGACGCGAGGGTCCCGCAGGCTCACGCCGATGTCGGCCCGGAGCAGGCTGTGGAACCACTCGATACCCAGCCCGACCATGGGCCGCACGCCGGCGCTCGGCACCCACGGGAGCCCGCTCATGGCCCCGTCGGCCCAGCCGGCGGCCACGAACGGCGCGATCACCACCTGTCGGCCGGTGGACGCGAACGGCCCCAGGGGAATCGCCGGAAACGGCGCCGGAACTCGCCACTCGACAACCCCGAACACCCCCCGGCGCCCACCCCAGGCCCGAAACGGCTCGCTCACGAGTGTCCCCCGCCCTCCGAGGACGAAGGAGCGCGCGGCCGGAAGGTCTCGGGATCCCCATCCAGCCCAGCCTCGCGTCACGAGCTCGGTCGCGCCGGCCCCCACATGCACCCGCCACGCCGCGAGGACTCGCACATAGTCGGTGCTGTCCCCCAACCCGGTCTCAACCGCCACCCTGGCGCTCGCGCCGCCCAGGACCGCCAGGGCCGCGTGTCTCCGCTCGATCACGAGGCTCGCCACCCGATACGTCTCACCTCCCAGCAGCGGGTTGGGCCGGAAGGTCCCGTGGGCGGGGGTGGCGGCGACGGGGACCGACGTCGCCCGTTCGACGCCGGCGGACAGGCTCACGGCGCCCCGGGGACCGAACCCGCGGCTGAGCGAGCCCCGAAGCGACTCAAGGAGTAGGTAATCACCGTAATCCCGGCCGAATTCCTGCGCCATGACGGAGTTCACAATCGGGGCGATCACTCTTTCGTCGCCCACATCCCGGATCCGGCGCATCCCGCTCACGGTGAGCGTCACCGCTCCCAGATCCAGCCGGAGGTCGAGCGCCGCCTTGACCCGGCGATCCGCCGCCCCGAATGACGCCCAGGCCCGAACTTCGAGCGGCACGCCACCGGGCCGCAGCACCCAGCCCGCCCCGGGGGCCAGGCCCTCAACGCGGTTGACGTGCAGCAGGTCCGAGATCGCACCGACCGCGGGACGCGCCGCCGCGAGCCCCGAGAGGGCCCGCTCGCCGGCCAGGTCGGCATTCGCCGCCCGGACCGCCTCGAGGTCGAACGTCATGACCGGGCCGGCGACCTCGCGCACGGCCGTTTCCAGCGAGGCGCTCCACACGAACGCCTCCCGGACCGCCCGGGGCGCGGCCACGATCTCCGGCCCGCGGAAGAGCGTGTCCGGGAGCTGCTCGTTGAAGACGTACTGCCCGATCTCCCAGCGCCCACGGATGATCCCTCGCGCCGGCAAGTCGAGCCACGCGGTGCGGCGGCGGATCTCGATCTCCTGGCGGCGTGGGAGCCAATAGCGACCCTCCCACAGGCCGTTCTCGAGGACGACGGTAATGTCCTCGAGTGTGTCGTCGAGGTACGCTGGCCGCGTGAAGTTGAACCGGAAGATGACGAGGTCCGCGTGCGCGACATCGAGATAGAGCCGGCCCGCCACCCGCGCCGCGTGCGCGTCCTTCGGCCGAACCAGGACCTCGTAGACCCGGACCTCGCGGCCCGGGAAGCGGAGGGCGGTCGAGTCCACCAGGGCGAAGTCGTAGAGCGCGGGCCCGGAGCCTGACAGTGGGTGCGGGACGTCTCGGACCTCGTCACCCTGTCCGAGGCGGATGCGGTCGCTGAAGTTGTTCTGGACGATTCCCAGGTGGTCGCGGTGGTACTGGATGTCGGTGGGGAGATCCACGCGGTCACGCCAGCCCACAATCTCTTGCTTGCTCCGCCCCGGCGCCTGCCAGTAAACTTCGAGCACCAGCTCGTCCGACTTGATCAGCCGCGGTGGTTCAGCGAGCCCTTCACCGAATTGTCCCAGGAAGAAGACGAACCCATGCGCGCGGGCGCGGTAGTCCACGAGACCGCTATCGGCCTGCGACTCGGCGCGACGGGCGATCGCTCGCGTAATGAGCGCAGTCGTCTCCGGACCGTTCCAGCGCTGCGCGGCGAGCACGTCCGGGCGGAAAGCCAGGACGAGGAGGGCCAACGCGAACCTCGGAGACATGTGCGCGCAATATCACGACCACTCGCGGCGGCGGCAACCGCGTTCGCCGCCGCGCTGGCCGGGTGCGCCGACCTCATGCTGGACGATGCCACCCGCACCACCCAGGAGCTTCTCATCCTGCCGCTCCAGCCGTCCGCGACGCCCGTGGCTGCCGTCAGCTTCTTCGCCGTGAACTCGCGGGACGTCGTGCGCCAGCTTCTCCATCAGGAAGCGGCCCCGCCGCTGTACCTGCTGATTCGGTTCCCGCGGGGCGCGCTGGCGAGTTTGGACGGGGCGGCCCTGGGATCGAACGACTCCGTGCGCGTGACGGTCGCTCCCGCGGCGGGGGTCTACGGGCTCACTCTTTCGCCCTCCGGACTTGCGCTCGTGCGAAGCGCGCCGCCCACCGCGACGTTCGAGTACGCGCGGTATGGCGACCTCAGCGTGGCCGATGGCTCACCGACCTATGCGTCCCGGTCGAGCTATGCGGCCGCGCTTGCGCTGTGGCGGGAAGTGACGCCGGGCCTCTGGCAACGCGTGCCGGGCTCGGGCGCCGCCACGCCCGACCAGGTCACGGGCGCCGTGGATGCGACCGGCACGTACCTCGTGGCCGCCCCGCGGTGACCCGAGCCGCGTGAGGCCCGCCCCGACCACGTTCGACGCCTACGCCCGGCTCGCCCGCGGGGGCGGCGTCGTGCCCGTGGTGCGCGAGTTCTCCCAGGATCTCCTGACGCCCGTCACGGCGTTTGCCGCGCTGGCTCGTCCGCCGTTCGCGTTCCTCCTCGAGTCACTGGTGGGCGGCGAACGTTGGGCCCGCTATACGTTTCTCGGCACCGAGCCGGGGGAGGCCTGGCGCTACCGGGGCGGCGCCGCGGAGCAGTGGACCCCCGGCGCCGGATGGCGCCCGGCGGGCCCCGCACCCGACCCGCTCGCGCATCTCGGGGCGCGGGTACGCGGGCTCAGTGCCGTGCCGGTCCCGGGCCTGCCTCGCTTCACCGGCGGTGCCGTGGGGTACCTCGGCTACGACGCGGTCCGAGCGATCGAGCGCCTGCCGGGCGGACCCCAGGATGACCTGGGATGTCCAGACGCGTTGTTCATGATCGCCGACACCGTGGTGATTCTCGACAACGCGTTCGCGCGCGCCGCGATCGTCGCCAACACGCACGTGTCACCCGATGCGAGCCGCGCCGCGCTCACCGGCGAGTACGAGCGGGCGCTGCACCGGATCGAGGGCCTGCTGGAGCGGCTCCGCACGCCGGCGCCGCTCCGCTCCATCGCGCTCGACGGCGCCGGCCCGATCGCAACGCACAGTCCCTACCCCCGCGACGCGTTCGAGCGGGACGTGGCCCGCCTCAAGGAGCACATCCGGGCGGGCGACGCTTTTCAGGTCGTCTTGTCGCGCCGGCAGGACGTCGCCTGCCGCGCCGACCCGTTCGACGTGTACCGGGCGCTCCGGGCGCTCAACCCCGCCCCGTATCTCTATCATCTGTCGCTGGACGGACTGGACATCGCGGGCAGCTCGCCGGAGGTGCTGGTGCGCGTCGAGGATGGTGAGATCACCGTGCGGCCCATCGCCGGGACCCGCCCTCGCGGCGCGGACCCCGAGGAGGATCGGCGGCTCGCGGCGGAGCTCCTCGCAGACGAGAAGGAACTGGCGGAGCACGCGATGCTGGTGGACCTGGGACGGAATGACGTGGGTCGCGTCGCGACGTACGGGTCGGTCAGGGTGACGGACGACAAGGTGATCGAGCGGTACTCGCACGTGCAGCACATCGTGAGCGAGGTGCGCGGAACGCTGCGGCACGGGTGCGACGCGGTGGACGCGCTCCGTGCATGCTTCCCGGCGGGGACGGTCTCGGGGGCGCCAAAGGTACGAGCGATGCAGCTGCTGGACGCACTCGAGCCCACGCGACGCGGCCCCTACGCCGGTGCCGTGGGCTACCTGGGATGGGGGGCCGCCGCCATGGACACGGCGATCGCGATTCGGACGGCGGTGCTCACGGGGGGGCGAGCCTTCGTGCAGGCCGGCGCCGGGATCGTTGCCGACAGTGTGCCAGCGCGCGAGTTCGAGGAGACCGAGAGCAAGGCGGGCGCCGTGCTCCGCGCCCTCGCACTCGCCGCGCATTAGCCAACGGTTTCGGCCCGGGATATATTGGGCCGCGAGGGGCAGATTCGTGCGCGCATTCAAGTTGCTCAACACGGCGGGCGACCAGACCGTCGATCTCACCAAGCCGCGATCGCTGACCGTGGGGCGCGCCGTCACGAGTGACGTGCCCATCTACGATCCGACGGTGTCACGCCGGCACGCGGAACTGACGCTGTCGGACGGCGGCGTGAAGGTCAAGGATCTGGGCTCGAGCAACGGCACGTTTGTCAACGGCACCCGCGTGACCGAAACGACCGCGGTGCACGGTGACATCGTCGCGTTCGGCAAGGTGGCGTTCAAGGTGGTAGAGGTAACGCCGCCGTCGACCCGACCGGCCATCGACCCCAGCGCCGCCGCCGCCAAGCTTCCCGAAGCCACGATCGTGCGGCAGGTCGTGGTCGACACCTCGGACAGTCTCGAGCAGGTGGCCGGACGACCGAGCGGCCCGTCGCAGCTCAAGGTCGCCGGCGCGACGGTGGACGAGCGGCGGAGCACCAAGCTCTCGCTGCTGCTCGACATCTCCAAGGAACTCTCCAAGCAGCAGGAGGTGGATCGGCTTCTCGAGAAGATCGTGGACATCACGTTTCACGTCATGAACGTGGATCGGGTGTCGGTACTGATGCTCGAGGGGGTGTCCGACGAACTCATCCCGCGCATCTCCAAGAACCGTCTGGGCGATCAGGGCGGGAGCCGTCACGTGCCCCAGTCCATCGCACGACGGGCGGTGACGGAGCGGCTGGCGATCCTCACCGACAATGCGGCGGCGGACGAGCGCTTCAAGGGGAAGTCCATCGTCATGCAGAGCGTGCGCAGCGCCATGTGCACGCCGCTCATGGGGAGCGGGGGGAAGGTGTTGGGGATCCTCTACGTCGACAACCTGACCGCCACCAACTCCTTCAGCGACGAGGACCTCGAGTTCCTCATCGCCTTCTCCGGCATCGCCGCCGTGGCGATCGAGAACAGCCAGTTCGCCGAGCGGTTGCAGCGCGAGGCGGTGGTGCGGTCGAACTTCCAACGCTATTTCGCCCCCGACCTGGCGGACCAAATCGTGAGCCAGTCCGAGGAGATCCAGCTGGGCGGCACCCGCCGACCGGTGGTGATCTTCTTCAGCGACATCCGGGACTTCACCGGGATGTCGGAGGAGATGGCGCCGGACGACATCGCCACGCTCCTGACGGAATACTTCACGGAGATGGTTGAGGTCATCTTCGAGCACGGGGGAACGCTCGACAAGTTCATGGGCGACGCGATCATGGCACTCTGGGGGGCGCCCCTCACCCGAAACGACGACGCCGACCGGGCAATGCGCGCCGCCATCGAGATGCAGGAGGTCTTGGGGCGGCTCAACCACAAGTGGGCCCAGGACGGGCGCCAGCAGATGGAGATCGGTATCGGCATCAACTTCGGTGAGGTCTTCGCCGGGAACATCGGGAGCGACCGCCGGCTCGAGTACACCGTGATCGGCGACGCGGTGAACACCGCCGCCCGGCTCTGCTCCAAAGCCGGCCCGGGCGAGATCTTGATCTCCGACCCGTTTTACCGCGCGCTCGTCCACGCCCCGCAGGTGGAGGCGCTCGAGCCCCTGCAGCTCAAGGGGAAGGCGCGCGCCGTGCCGGTCTACAGCGTGAAGCGGTAAGGGAGACCGGCGCGCTCCATCAGCTCCACCACCAGCCGGAGCGGCAGGCCCATCACCCCGAAGAAGTCGCCCTCGATCCGCTCCACCAACACCGCGCCGTACCCCTGCACGCCATAGCTCCCGGCCTTGTCGAGGGGCTCTTCGGTCGCGACGTACTCCCGGATCTGCTCCGGCGACAGTGGGCGGAACCACACACGGGTCACGTCGCACCGCTCCTCGACGTGATCGTCCACGAGAAGCGCCACGGCGGTGATGACGCGGTGCTCTCGCCCCGAGAGGCGTGCAAGCATACGCTCGGCGTCGGCCGGCGAGGCCGGCTTGCCGAGCATCTCGTCACCCAAGACGACCACCGTGTCCGCCGCCAACACGGGCGCCCCGGGGCGGCGCCGCGCCACCGCCTCAGCCTTCTCTCGCGCCAGGCGCACCGCCATGGACTGGGGCAGTTCACCCGGCTCCGGCCGCTCGGGCACGTTCGGCGGGTCCACGACGTGAGGGATCCCGACCAGCTCCAGAAGCTCATGCCGCCGCGGGGAACCGGAGGCGAGGACGATCATCGCTCGAGCGTCAGCGTCACCGGGCCGTCGTTCACCAGCGCCACCTGCATCATGGCGCCGAACGCACCGGTCGCCACCGTCAGGCCTCGCTCGCGACACGCGGCCACGAAACGCTCGTAGAGCGGCTCAGCCTGCTCCGGCGGCGCGGCGTCGATGAACGACGGTCGCCGTCCCTTGCGCGCGTCGCCGTAGAGGGTGAACTGCGAGACCACGAGCAGGCTGCCCCCGACCTCCTCCAGACTGCGGTTCATCTTGCCCGCGTCATCCGGGAACAGTCGGAGACCGCGGATCTTCTCGACCATCCAGGCGATCTGCTCGTCGCCGTCCGTGTGGGTGAATCCCACGAGCACCAGGAAGCCGCGCCCGATCGCCCCGACGACGCGTTCGTCAATCGTCACGGATGCTTCGGACACGCGCTGGAGGGCTACGCGCATCGCCCCGCATTCCTCATCGCCCAGCGGTCGGGGCGGGTGGGTCGACGCGACCACACCGTTGCCGCCCCTACCGCCCGTTCCGTCCTTCCCGTCACTCCACCGTCACGGACTTGGCGAGGTTCCTCGGCCGATCAACGTCGCAGCCGCGGCGAACGGCGATGTAGTACGCGAAGAGTTGGAGAGGAATGACGCTCAGGATCGGCGTCAGGGGATCAATGGTCTCGGGGATCGTGATGACGTGATCCGCGAGCTCCGCGATGCGTTTGTCACCCTCGGTGACCACCGCCAGCACGCGGCCGCGGCGCGCTTTCACTTCCTCGATGTTGCTCAAGATCTTCTGATAGACGCCGTCCCGCGGCGCGATGAACACCACGGGCATCATGTCGTCGATCAGCGCGATCGGGCCGTGTTTCATCTCCGCGGCCGCGTACCCCTCGGCGTGGATGTAGGAGATCTCCTTGAGCTTGAGGGCACCCTCGAGCGCCACCGGGAAATTGTACCCGCGCCCGAGGTAGAGCGCATTCGACGAGCGCATGAAGGACTCGGCGAGCCGCTCCACCTCCGGCGCACGCTCGAGCGCCGCCCCCACCTGGGCCGGGATGCGGGAGAGCGCACGCACGATCTCCCGACCCTGCAGCACCGAGAGTGATCGCAGGCGACCCATCCGCAACGTGAGGAGCGCCAGCGCCGCGACCTGACAGGTGAACGCCTTGGTGCTGGCGACGCCGATCTCCGGGCCCGCGTGAAGGTAGATCCCGCCGTCCACTTCCCGGGCGATCGTGCTCCCCACGACGTTCACCAACCCCAACGTCCGGGCGCCACGCTGCTTCGCTTCCCGCAGCGCCGCCAGGGTATCGGCCGTCTCGCCGCTCTGCGAGATGCCGACGACCAGGGTGCGCTCGTCCACGATGGGATTGTGATAGCGGAACTCGGAGGCGTATTCCACCTCCACAGGGACGCGCGCCAGCTCCTCGAGCATGTACTCGCCGATCAGCCCGGCGTGCCACGACGTGCCGCACCCCGTGATCACCACCCGATCCACGGCGAGCAGGTCGTCGTCCGACATGTTGATCCCACCGAGCCTCGCGGTGCCCTCCTCCTCGAGCAGCCGGCCCCGGAGCGTGTTCCGCAAGCTCTCCGGCTGCTCCATGATCTCCTTGAACATGAAATGCGAGAAACCGCCCCGTTCGATCTTCCCCAGGTCCCACTCCAGCGTGCTGACGAGCTTCTCGATCCGCGTGGTCTCCAGGTCCACGATGTGATAGCCCTCCGGCCGCACGACCGCGATCTCGCCGTCGTCGAGGTACACCACCGACCGGGTGTGCTCCAGGACCGCCGAGCCGTCGGAGGCCACGAAGTTCTCCCCGTCGCCGAGACCGACGAGCAGCGGCGAGCCATACCGCGCGGCGACCATGACGCCCGGCTCGGCGGTCGAGATGACGGCGATGCCGTACGCACCCTCCACTTCGCGCAGCGCAGCCACCACCGCTTGCTCCAGCGATGCGTCGTAGAACTGCTCGATGAGGTGGGCCAGCACTTCGGTGTCGGTCTCGGAGCGGAACGCGTGCCCCCGACTCGCGAGCACCTCCCGCAGCGCGGCGGCATTCTCGATGATGCCGTTGTGCACCAGCGCGATGCGGCCGCCGCAGTCGGTGTGGGGGTGCGCGTTCGTTTCGTTGGGCACGCCGTGCGTCGCCCAGCGCGTGTGCCCCAGCCCGGCGCGCCCTCGGGGAAGGCGCCCCTCGAGGTGCGCCTGGAGGTCCGAGAGGCGTCCCGCCGCTTTCTCGATCACGAGCTGACCGCCGTCCAAGACCGCCAGCCCCGCCGAATCGTAGCCGCGGTACTCGAGCCGCTTGAGTGCGTCGAGAAGGAGCGGCGCCGCGTCTCGCTTCCCCACATAACCGACGATCCCACACATCAGGCCGCCCGCTCCTGTTCGAGAATGGTCCTGCCAGCCGCCACCAGGGCCTCGGTAGACTCGGCATCCGGCGCCTCGGCGATCAGGCGCACCACCGGCTCGGTCCCGGACGGCCGGACGTGCAGCCACCGGTCGGGCCACGCGAGCCGGAGTCCGTCGCTCCCGTCCGCCACCGCGTCGCTGAATCGCCGGCCCAGCGCCGCGTAGACCGCCGCGAGATCCCCGCCCAGGGGCGCCTTGGCCTTGACGATCACATAGCGCGGCGCCGAGGACACGAGGCCCGCCACGCTCGACCCGCTCCGGGCCAACAGATCCAACACCAGCGCCGCAGCCAGCGGGGCGTCCCGGCCAAGGTGCAGATCCGGCAGCATCACCCCACCGTTCCCCTCCCCCCCGATCACGGCGCCGCAGCGCTGCATGGCCCGCGCCACGTTCGCTTCGCCCACGGGCGCCCGCACCACCGTCGCCCCGAACGCCCGAGCCGCGTCCTCCACCACCAGCGACGTGGAGACGTTGATCGCCACCGGACCGTGCCGCCGCTCCAACACCGTCCGGACCGCGAACGCCAGGGTGTAGTCCTCGCCGATCGGGCGGCCCGTCTCGTCCACCAGGGCGAGGCGGTCGACGTCGGGATCGACCGCCATCCCGAGCGCGGCTCCCGACTCCCGCACGAGGTTCCCCAGCGCCGTGAGGTTCTCGGGGATCGGTTCTGGCGGGCGCGGGAAGCGCCCGTCCGTCTCCACGTCCATCCCCGCAACGCGGCACCCGAGCCGCTCGAGCAGGCGCGGCATGATGGTGCCTCCGGCCCCCCGGACGCAGTCGAGCGCCACGGTGAAGTGCCCCCGGCGAACGGCCCGCACGTCGAGCACCTCGAGTTCCAGAATCGCGCGGAGGTGCCGCTCGACGGCGTCCCGGTCGTACATGGGGCTGCCGGAACGGGTCGGCGGAGCGGTGCCTTCGGCGGTCTCGTCTTCCCTCGACGGGTCGGCGCCGTCCACCATCGCGAACAGCCGCCGGGCGGCCTCGCGCTCGAGAAACAGCCCATCCGGCCCCACGAACTTCAGGGCGTTCCACTCGATCGGATTGTGACTCGCCGTCACGATAATGCCGCCGGCCGCACCGTGATGCTCGACGGCGAGCTGGGCGGTCGGGGTGGCGACGAGACCGCAGTCGATGACCCGGAGACCCGCCCGGTGCAACCCCTCTTGCACGGCCGCGGCCAGGATCGGTCCGGAGCTGCGGGAGTCGCGGGCCAGCACCACCGACGTGCCGCCGCGCTCGCGGGCCAGCCGCCCGAACGCCGCGGCGTAGCGCGCGACGACCTCGGGGGTCAGGTCGGTGCCCACCAGCCCGCGCACCCCCGACACCCCCTTCATCAAGGTGCTGCTCATGACGGAGAAAGCTAATCGAGGATGGACGCGGGCACGCCCGTCCCGGCGATCCCGCCGGGGATCCGGCGCCGCACCTTCTGCGGCGTCGGGATCGGGACCTGGGAAGGATCGGGATACGCGGACACGAACGCCGCCACCACGTCCGCGTCAAACTGGACGCCCCGCAGGCTCAACAGCTCGGCCAGGGCGTCGGATACCGTCATGGCAGGCCGGTAGGGGCGCCCGGAGGTCATGGCGTCGAAGGCATCGCAGACCGCCACCACGCGGGCCGGCAACGGGATCTCCCCCCCTTTCAGCCCGTCGGGAAAGCCCTGCCCATCCACTCGCTCGTGATGCGACCGGACGATCGCGAGCGCTTCCGGCGCGTTCTTGAGGAGCGGCTCGAGGATGTGCGCCCCGATCACCGTGTGCTCCATGAGGTGCCGGTATTCGCTCACCGTGAGGGGGCCGGGTTTGAGGAGGACCGACTCCCGAACGCCGATCTTGCCCACGTCGTGCAGCTCGGCGCCCAGCTCGATGAGTTGCTGGTCCCGGTCGCCGAGACTGAGCATCTGCGCGGTCCGGCCGGCATAGGCGCTGACGCGGGACGAATGGCCGCGCGTGTAGGCGTCCTTGGCTTCCAGGGCTTCGACGAGGGTCTGGACGCCTTCCAGGAACAGCTCTTCGATCCGGGACGCCTGCTGGCGCACCAGGTCGGCGAGGTGCAGCTGGTAGCGCCGATTCTCGCTCAGCAGGCGGCGCTTCTCGAGCGCCTGACGGATCCGCGCCCGCACTTCTCCGATCTGAAAGGGCTTCGTGATGTAGTCCATGGCGCCCTTCTGGAGGCACGAGACCGCCATCTCGACCTCGGTCAGCGCCGTGACCACCACGAATGCGATGTCGGGCCAACGCACCCCAACCACCCGCAGGAGCTCGAACCCATCCATCTCCGGCATCTGGAGATCGGAGATGACGAGGTCGGGCTGCGCCTGCTCCAGCATCGCCACGGCCTCCACGCCCGACCCGGCCTGTAGGCAGGTATAGCCCGTCTGCTCGAGCACGCGGACGAGTGAGCGTCGGAGCGACGCTTCATCGTCCACGACCAGACAGGTGATCCGTGCAGTGGTCATGATCTCAGCAAACGTACGGGTTGCCCGATGGCGCATCAACTCCGCGACGTGAGTCCTCGGCACGCCGCGTCGGTTGCCGAACAAGGACCGAAACGAGTACGTTCCGGGTCCGCCGCCCCAAGGGCTCTCGATGACCCGAATCTTCGACGACGACCTGTCGACTCGGCTCGCCACCCGGGCGGTTCATGCCGGCCAGCGACCTGACGCGGAGACCGGCGCCATCATGGTGCCGATCTACCAGACCTCGACCTATGTCCAGCCGGCGCTCGGTCGGCACAAAGGGTTCGAGTACGCCCGAACGCGCAATCCCACTCGGGACGCGCTGGAGCGCAATGTCGCGGCCCTGGAGAGCGCGCCGCACGGGTTCGCCTTCGCGTCCGGACTCGCCGCGACCGACGCGGTGCTCTCCCTCCTCGCCGCCGGCGACCACGTGGTGGCGGGCGAGAACCTCTACGGCGGCACCCATCGGCTGATGACGCAGGTGTTCGCGCGTCGGGGGCTCACGTTCACGTTCGTGGACACCCGGGACCCCGATCGGGTCGAGGCAGCCCTCACCCCGGCCACGCGACTCGTCTTCGTGGAGACCCCCACGAACCCGATGATGCGTCTTACAGATTTATCGGCCGTTGGCGCGCTGACCAAAGCCCGTGGAGTGCCGCTGGCCGTGGACAACACCTTCGCAACCCCGGTCTTCCAGCGACCCATCGAGTTCGGCGCCGAGATCGTGGTCCACTCGACCACGAAGTACCTGAACGGCCACAGCGACATGGTGGGCGGGATCGTGGTGACGAGTCGGGACGATCTCGCCGAGCGTCTCGGCTTCCTCCAGAACGCCGCCGGCGCCGTCCCGGGACCGCTCGACTGCTGGCTCGCCCTGCGCGGCACCAAGACCCTCGCGCTCCGGATGGCCCAGCACGATCGGGCGGGCCGCCGCCTCGCCGAGTGGCTCGAACGCCACCCGTCCGTCGAGCGGATCTACTATCCCGGCCTCCCGAGCCATGAGCAGCACGAGCTGGCCTGCCGCCAGATGAATGGCTTCGGCGGCATGATTTCGCTCGAGTTGGGCTCCGAGGCGCGCGCGCGCGCCCTGGTGGAGCGGGTCCGGATCTTCGCGCTGGCCGAATCGTTGGGCGGTGTCGAGAGCCTCATCGGCCACCCGGCATCCATGACGCACGCCAGCGTGCCGCCGGCCATGCGCCACGCGATGGGGCTCACTGACAGCCTGGTGCGGCTGTCGGTGGGGATCGAAGACCCGGAGGACCTGTTGGCGGACTTGGACCAAGCGCTGGCCGCCGCGCTGCGGGCGTGAACCACGGATGAAACCGACGCGCCGCACGGCCGTACGGTCTCCAGCGTTGCCGTAATCCTTATATTCGATAGTTGGAGGCAGCTATGACCGGTACGTCCGGCGTTCCCGCAGACCGCTCGCGCACGGTGCTTCGCAACATCTCCGCCGTGAGCTGGGAACACCCCGCCGACCGCGCGGCACTGCAGACGCTGCGCGCCATCCCCGGGTTCAACGAGCTCGTGAAGAAGATTGTCGGCTTCTTCGGCGAGCGCGGCATCCGGCTCTACTTCCAGGCCAACGCCGTGCGGGTCGGGCCCAGGCAGTTCCCGAAGCTGCACAGCCTCCTCACGGAGGTCACCACCACCATGGATTGGCCCGAGCAGCCAGAGCTGTTCGTGACCCAAACGCCGATCGTGAACGCGGGCGCCGTGGGCGTGGACCACCCGTTCATCCTCCTCAATTCCGGTGCCGTGGGGTTGCTGGACGACGACGAGTTGCGCGTGCTGATCGGGCATGAGCTCGGACACGTGATGAGCGGTCACTCCCTGTACCGCACGGTGGCGATTCTGATCCTGACCCTGGGCTTTCGGAACCTGCCGTTCCTCGCGGGCCTCGCGATCCTGCCGATCCAGCTCGCGCTGCTGGAGTGGCTTCGGAAGAGCGAGCTGTCGGCCGACCGGGCCGGCCTGCTGGCGAGCCAGGACCCCGTGGCGTCCATGCGGCTCTACTTGAAGCTCGCCGGCGGCGGAGACATGGCGCAGATGCACCTCGAGAGCTTCATGGAGCAGGCGCGCGAGTACGAGGCGTCGGGCGACGCCATGGACATGGTGTACAAGATCCTCAACACCCTGGGCCAGTCGCACCCGTTCCACACGCTCCGCGCGGGCCAACTCCAGGCGTGGGTGAGTGACGGCGCGTACGATCGCATCATCCGCGGCGAGTACACCCACCGCGGCGACGAGGAGCGCCAACGGCCGCTCACCGAGGACATCGGCGAAGCGGCCAGTCACTACGCCCGCGAGGCGAAACAAGCGGTCTCCACGGTAGCCGATGCCGCGAAGCGCGCGGCGACCGCGTTCACCGATGCGTTCCGCACCGGCGGCGACGCCTCGCGGAAGGAATCCGACGGGTCGTGAAGGTTCTGGTCGTCGGCGGGGGCGGGCGTGAGCATGCCCTGGCCTGGGCGCTCGCCCCTTCGACGACCGTGTACTGCGCGCCGGGCAACCCCGGCACCGCTGCCGTCGCCACCAACCTCCCCATTCGCCCGGACGACGTTCCCGGCCTCTGCCTCGCCGTCCGGGAGCACAAGATCGATCTCGTGGTCGTCGGTCCCGAGGCGCCGCTCGCCGCGGGGCTCGCCGACACGCTGACCGCCGCCGGGCAGCCGGTGTTCGGCCCCTCGGCCGCCGCGGCGCGCATCGAGGCGTCCAAGGCGTGGGCCAAGGCCGTCATGGCGTCGGCCGGCGTGCCCACCGCGGCCAGCGATACCTTCACCGACGAGGCCGCCGCCCTCGACTACGTGGGGCGCCATCCCGAACCCCTCGTGGTCAAGGCGTCCGGGCTCGCCGGGGGGAAGGGCGCGGTCGTGTGTGACACGCGCGCCGCGGCCGCCACGACCGTGCGGGCCATGTTCGCCGGCCGGTTCGGCGATGCCGGACGCGAGATCGTGGTGGAAGCGTTTCTGACCGGAGAGGAGCTGTCGGTGTTCGCCCTGACCGACGGCGAGCAAGTGGTGCTGCTCCCCTCCGCGCAGGATCACAAACGGCTCGGCGAGGGCGACGTCGGACCCAACACGGGGGGGATGGGCGCGTATACGCCGGTCGCCCTCGCCGACGACCGGCTGTTGGCTCGGGTCGAGCGGGAGGTGCTCGTGCCCACGCTGCGCGAGCTCACCGCGCGCGGCGCACCGTACCGCGGGGTCCTCTACGCCGGCCTCATGATCGGGGACGACGGGGCACCCGCCGTGGTGGAGTTCAACTGCCGCTTCGGCGATCCCGAGGCGCAGGTGGTGCTGCCGGCGCTGGAGGACGATCTGGCCAAGCACCTCTGGGCGATCGGAGCGGGAGAGGCGTGGCACCCCACGACGGGACGCTACACCGCCGCCCGCGCGGCAGTGACCACGGTGCTGGCGTCGCCCGGCTACCCTGACGCACCGGTGACGGGCACCGCGATCCGACTGCCCGACCCGCTCCCGCCCGACACGCTCCTGTTCCACGCCGGGACCGTACTCGCGGAAGGCACCCTCCGGACCGCTGGCGGGCGGGTCCTCTGCGCCACCGGCCTGGGCCGCGACGTGCCGGCCGCACAGGCGGCGAGTCGGGGACTCGCGGAGGCGATCCGATTCGACGGAAAAGTCTTCCGCCACGATATCGGCTGGCGCGAGGTCGCGCGTGCCGGAGCTTCCTGAGGTCGAAACGATCGTCCGGGGCCTGCGGCCCCGGCTCACCGGCCGCACCCTTCGGCATCCCCGTCTCCATAAGACCGACGTCCTGCGAGGGGTGAGCCGGCGGCGGCTGCTTGCCACGCTCGCCGGCAACCGGATCGAGCGCGTGGAGCGTCGGGCGAAGCACGTGGTCTTTCTGCTCTCCACCGGCCACCGTCTGGTGATCCAGCCCCGCATGACCGGGGCGCTGATCGTCTATGATCGGCGCCTCCGCCAGGCAGAGCGGCGCTACGCCGTGCTCGAAGCATCGCTCGGCGGCGGGGCTCGGTTCGTCTTTCGCGACGTGCGGCGTCTCGGCACCATCTGGCTGTTGGACGAACGGGGCTGGTCGGCCTATACTGGCCGCATCGGTCCCGAGCCCCTCGCGGCGGACTTCACCGCCGAGCGCTTCGCGGAGCGGCTGCGCGGCACGCGGCAGGCCATCAAGAAGGCGATCATGGACCAGCGCCGGCTGGCTGGCGTGGGGAACATCTACGCCAACGAGGCGCTGTTCCGCGCGCAGATCGACCCGTCTCGGCCGGCGCACCAACTGTCCGAGGCGGAGTGGGTGCGCCTGCATCGGGCGGTGTGCGACGTGTTGCGGGCGGCCGTCGCCGCCGACGGCACGACCGTCCGGGACTACCGAACGGGCACGGGGGAGCAGGGCGCGTTCCAGGACGTCCTCCAGGTCTATGGCCGTGGCGGCGAAGCGTGCCCGCGCTGCGGCACGGCGCTGGCGGCGACGCACGCTATCGACGGGCGGACCACCACGTTCTGCTGGCGCTGTCAGGGCGGGTCGGCATGAAGATCGCCGTCGTGTTCGACACCCCGTACCAGGGATGGGAGGACGAGGACTTCAAGAAGGAAGTGGCGGCGGAGGTCGAAGAGGCGGAGTACGAGGTCGCCGAGGCGCTGATGGCCCACGGCCACGAGGTGCTGCTCGCCGGCGTCCACGACGATTTCGGGCACATGGTGGATCGGCTCGGCGCGTTTGGGCCGGAACTCGTGTTCAACTGCGCGGAAGGGTTCCTGGGCGACGCCCGGCTGGACTACCTCTTTCCCGCACTTCTCGAGGCGGAAGGGTACCGCTACACCGGCTCACCACCGATGTCGCTCTTGACGACCCGGAACAAGGCGATGAGCAAGAAGCTCCTCGCGTACCACGGCATTCAGGTGCCGCGCTTCGTGACCTACGCGCGGGGCGAGGAGGTCGCCGGGCTGCCGACGCTGGCGTTCCCCCTGATCGTGAAGCCGCTCCAGGAGGATGCTTCGATGGGGATCGCGACAGCATCGGTGGTGCGGGACGTGGACGCGCTCGCCGAGCGGGTCCGATTCGTGCACGAGCGGTTCGACCAACCAGCGATCGCCGAGGAATTCGTGGACGGCCGCGAGCTGTATGTGAGCATCGTCGGGAACGGTGACGCCCTGGAGGTACTTCCCGTCATCGAGATGATCTTCGACAAGGAGCGCACGAAGCCCGAGGAGCGCATCGCCACGAAATCGGCCAAATGGGACGAGCCGTACCGCGAGCGTAAGGGCATCAAGAACGTGTTCGCGCGCCCGCTCCCCCGCGTCGCCCGGGAACGGATCGAAGACATGTGCCGGGCCGCGTTCCGGTATCTCTGGCTTCGCGACTACGCGCGGCTCGACATTCGACTGACGGGCGATGGCGAGCCGTGGTTGATCGAGGCGAACGCGAACCCGTTCATCAGCTTCGGGCACGACATGGCAAATTCCGCCGAAAAAGCCGGCATGGACTACTACGCATTCGTGCAACGCATCGTCGACGAAGCGATCGCCCGCTATGAGTGATCGCCGGCGGCGTCGGGCCCCGACCCCTCGGCCCGAGCTTCGCTGTACGTGCGGGCACGAGCTCAAGCGCTACTGGCGCTACTGCCCCAGCTGCGCCCGAAAGCTCACCTGGGGGGACGACTTCCGGGTGACGGGGGCCGAATGCCACCGGTGCGGCTGGGTCGTGTCGGATTTTTTCTCCTACTGCCCGTGGTGCGGTACCGATATCTACGAGGAGGGCTATTCCAGCGAGGAGCCGCTCAAGGCCCCCAAGGGATTCAAGTTCAGCGCCAAGTGTGACTGGGGATGCGGGGGCGGGGTGGAGCACCCCATGGAGCATTGCCCGTGGTGCGGCCGCGAACAGGAGTGGGGCGACGACGAGTACGAGGGGACCTGCCCGCACTGCGACCGGGGGGTGAACGACTGGATGAACGTCTGTCCGTGGTGCGGCGGCGACGCCACCGGGCGGGACCTCATCCGGCCGGCCCTCGCGAAGGTGCGTCAGCTGCTCCGCGTCGCCCGCATCCGCGACTGGGGCTACCGCGTCCTATTGCGTCCCGGCGTATCGGGCGTCGACCCCACGTATCCCAAGATCATCGAGATCGATCGGTCGCACGTGGAGGTATCGAGCCGGGAGGAGATCGTGTGGTCCCTCCTCGTGGGGCTGATCACGCACGAGCTGGGCCACAGTTTCCTGTTCCACCACTGGTCGTGGACGCGGACCGAGGCCTTCCGTCGCGTGTTCGGCGAGGTGGCGAAGGCCTATCGGGTACGGGACGATACGTGGGTGGACATGCAGCGCCGCCGCGTCAGCACGACCGTCATCCAACAGGTGACGGCGTACGCCGCCTCGCACCCGCAGGAGGACTTCGCCGAGACCTTCCGTTTCTATGTGACTCGCCGGGGGCGGATGCGGGAGCTCTTCGCCGAGTTGGGCCGGAAGCGCAAGGACGTCATTGTGTACGAGAAGTTCCTCGTGCTACATCGGTACGTGCGATCGCTTCGGGGATGGCAGTAGCGGCGCTCGCCCTCCCGCTCGGCGACGTCGCGGCGCTCCAGCGTCGCGTCGCCGCCCTCGCCGAGAACCGCCCCGGCGTGTATCGCATGCTCGACGCCGGCGGACGCGTGATCTACGTGGGCAAAGCCGGGCGGCTCCGCACCCGCCTCCTCTCGTATTTCCGCGCCAGCTATCCGGATGACAAGGCGGCCCGCATTCTGCAAGCGGCGGCCGACGTGCAATGGGACTACCACCCCTCGGAGTTCGCCGCTCTGCTCGGCGAGCTACGCCTCATCCAACGCCACCGGCCCCCGTTCAACGTGCGCATGAACCGGCGCCACCGTGTGGCGTTCATCAAGGTCTCCGGCGGCCCGGCACCGAAGGTCTACGTCGGAGCCCGGACCGGCGACGACGAGGTGAGACACTACGGGCCTTTCACCGCGATCGCCCGGCTCACCGAGGGCATCCGTGTGCTGAACGACCTTCTGGGCTTGCGCGACTGCGCGCTCGACGTTTCCGTCGCGTACGCCGAGCAGGGAGACCTCTTCGCCCCGTCGCGCCGCGCCGCGTGTCTGCGGCATGCGCTCGGAACATGCACGGGTCCGTGCGCCGGCTTCGTTACCGAAGAAACCTACCAGGCCCGCGTGGCACAGGCGGAGGCGCTCATCGAAGGTCGGGCCGTCGAGCCGCTCGACCGCGTGATCGCGGAGATGACGGCCGCCAGCGAGCGAGAAGACTATGAGCGGGCCGCGTGGTGGCGGGGGCGGTTCGAGGCGCTCACGTGGCTGCTGGGCGCCTGCGCCCGGGCCCAAGCCGCGCTCGACGCGCTGAGCTTCGTGTACACCGATCCCGGGTGGTACGGTGACGACCGCGCGTACGTCATCCGCCGCGCCACCGTCCGGGCGGCCGCCCCGGCGCCGCGCACGCCGATCGAGCTCGAGGCCTTTCGGGCCTTGGTCGCCGAACATGCCGCGCCCGAGCCCCCCGGCCCCGTGCCGGCGGTGGCGATCGATGAGACGGTGCTCGTCCGAGCGTGGTTCCGGCGCCACCCCGGCGCGCTGCGCCGCACCGTCGCGCTCGAAACCTGGCTCGCCCGACTCCGACTCGCATGACGGAGGACGGACCCCGGTGCTGATCGCGACCCTGCAGCTCGCGGGTGGGCTCGTCGTCCTGTTCGTGGGCGGGCATTACCTCGTCAGGGGCGCGGTGGCCGTGGCGCTTCTGGCCCGGGTCTCCACCGCCGTCGTCGCCCTCACCGTCGTCTCCATCGGAACGAGCCTCCCCGAGCTGGCCGTGAGCCTCGACGCCGCCGCCCGCGGCGCCACCGACATTTCGTTTGGCAACATCATCGGCTCGAACATCTTCAACGTCGGTGCGATTCTGGGCCTCGCGGCGATCCTGGCCCCGATTCCAGTGCTCCGGCAAACACTGCGCATCGAGTACCCGATCATGTTTGCGGTCTCCTGCGTCGCCGTGTTGCTGGCGGCGAACGGGCTCGTGGGCCGCCTGGAAGGCGGCCTCCTCCTGGGCGGGCTGGTCGCCTTCATCGCCTACGCGGTTTGGCTCGCGCGACATCCCCGGACCGGCGACGACCCGCACACACCGGCGCGCGAGATCGAGCGGAACACCCACGTGCAGAGCGGCACGGCCCGGGCGTGGGGGGTCAACGTGGCGCTCGTCGCGGCGGGGATGGGCGCGCTCGTGGTGGGAGCCGATCTGGCCGTCCGCGGCGCCGTCGCCGCGGCGAACCTGCTGCACGTGCCGGAGCGCGTCATCGGTCTCACGGTGATCGCGATGGGCACGAGCCTTCCGGAACTGGCCACGAGCCTCATCGCCGCCCGGCGCGGTGAGCAGGAGATCGCGCTCGGCAACGTCGTCGGCTCCAACATCTTCAACCTCTTGGGCATCTTGGGGGCCACCGCCGCCATCTTCCCCGTGCCCGTCAACCCGCGGGCTGAGTCCCTCGACAATTGGGTGATGCTCGCCTTCTCGGCGGCCCTCCTCCCGCTCATGCTCGAGCGGCGCACGGTCACGCGGTGGAACGGGATGTTGCTCCTGGGCGGGTTCGTGGTGTACATGACGTTCGTGGTCGTGACGAGATAGGGGCGGCCGGGGCGGCGGGGCGGCGGCGCAGAACCGCAACGCACGAGGAGGAAACCGATGGCGTGGGTCTATCTGGCGATCGCCGGCGTGATGGAGACGGCGTGGGCGATCGGCCTCAAGTACAGCCAGGGCTTCACGCGCCTGGGGCCAAGCCTGGCGACGATCGTGGCGATGGCGGTGAGCCTCCTCTTCCTGGCCAAGGCGGTGCGCTCGATCCCCATCGGCACGGGCTACGCCGCATGGACCGGCATCGGCGCCGTCGGCACCGCCCTGCTCGGCATGGTGCTGTTCGACGAGTCCCGAGACCCCGTGCGCTTCGGGTGCATCGTCCTGGTCGTCCTCGGGATCGCCGGCCTCAACCTCACTGCCTCGGCCTAAGGCGGCCGCGCGGCGCTCGCCACCCTCACGGCTCGAGGGCCCGCCGGTTGTTGGCTCGGTTGGTCTCGAGCAGCTGGACGTCCGGATCGAGCGTGACGGCGGCCGGCCGCGCCGTCGTGGTCACCTCCACCACCTGCCGCCGCTCCCGGCTCGCGAGTTCTAGCCGCTCCGACCCAACCTCGAGCACGACCGGCATCCACGCCTCGCCCTCCCGCCGCACGTCCACCCGGGTCCGCCACCGGCCATCGGCGAGGCGAACGGTGCTCACGTCGCCCACCGCGTAATCCAGCCGGTGCGTCGTGTGCAGCCACTGGTCGAAGAACCAGTCCAGGTCCCGGCCGCTCGCCTCCGTCATGACGCGCCGGATATCGGCCTCGGTCACGTGGGCCAGGCGGCAGCACGCGTAGTAGCGTTGGAGGCCGTCCCGGAACGCGCCGGCGCCGATCAGCTCGCGGAGCATGTAGAAGACGATCGATCCCTTCGTGTACGACATCGCGCCATACGTCTGGAAGTTCACGAAGTCGGCGGAGGGTGTCGCCACCGGTTGCGCCTGGAGCTCCGCCGGCCACCTCGCCGCGCGCTCGAGGACGGGACGCCAGACGTCCTTCGCGCCATGCGCCTCGAAGAACCAGTTCGTGAGAAAGGACGTGAACCCCTCGTCGAGCCACGCGTCGCGCCACTCGTTGTTGGCGAAGATGCCGTGCGCGTACTGGTGCGTCACTTCATGGGCGATCAGGCCCTGCCCGTCGCCGCCGTTCATCACCAGCATCGGGAACTCGGTCCCGCCGCCCTCGAGCCGGTGCAGAATCGTGAGCTGCGGATACGGGTAGGGGCCGAACATCTCGTCGAGCCAGCCGAGCGCCCGAATCGAGCGCCGGACCACGGCGCCCAGATCCCAGTCGAGGTCGCCCGGGCGGTACAGCACGTGGATCGCCACATCGCCGAGCCGCCCCCCCTCATAGCGAAACTCGGGGTCGGCGCTCCAGGCGAAGTGATGCACGCGCTGGGCCCGCCAGCGCACACGCTTGCGGCCATCGGCCGGCCGCGCTTCGAGCATCCCCAACGATTCAGCCCGTGGGGGCGGGTACGCGTCCCGCCGCAGGCGTACGGGCTCGGAGACCGGTCCGACCACGCGCTCCCATCCCGGATCCCCCTCGACCGGGACACCGGTGGCGCCCAGGATCTGGTCGGCGGCGACATCCAGCGTAACGTCGTAGGTCGCGAACTCCCCGAAGAACTCCCCTTGCGGCATGAGCGGATGGGCCGCCCACCCCCCGCTGCCGTACACGGCGATGCGGGGATACCACTGCGCAAAGTCCCAGTGCCGGCCGTCGCGGCCCTGCCGCCTCGGCACGGTCGAGGGTCGGGCCTCCCAGTCCATGACGACGTCCATGGTGCCGCCCGGCCGGAGCGGCGCCGGGAGTACGATCGCGGCGACGGTGGAGTCGGGCGCGCCGGGATACACGGCGCGGGCGCTCCGCCCATCCACGGTGATGCGCGTGAAGCGCTCGAAGGCGTGCTCGGCGGGCCCCAGGTCCTGAAAGCGCCGCTCCCGGAACTGCAGCTCGCGCCGGGCCCACGCGCTATTCGGCCGGAAGGCGTTCAGGTGCTGGTGCACATAGAGCGTATCCAACCGGTCCGGGACGTTGTTGGTGTAGCGCAGGCGGGCGCGTCCACGGAGCACCTGCGCCGCTTCGTCGAGCGTCGCCTCGATGCGGTAGTCCACGCCCTGCTGGAACGTCGGCGCCGGTGCTCCGGCCTGGAGCAGCGCGAGCGTGAGAGGAACCAGTGCCGTCATCCTCGCTCCGTCGGTGGTGGTGAGGGCATGGGAAAGGTAACGAAGAGGCCGCGCCGCTCGGCGGGCCGGGACGGCGTTGCCTACACCAGCGGCACCAGCCGCGCGCGCGGCGGGATCCCGGGCTCCAACTCCATGATGCCTACCGACGGCGGGATGCCGAAACGGGCGGCGCCCGCCGAGCCGGGGTTCATCACCGTGACGGTCCTGTCCACGAGCTGAAGCAGCGGGCGGTGGGTGTGGCCGAACACGATGATCTCGGCCGTCGGAAAGGCGGCATGGAGCTTGGCTGGCGTAGGCGACCCAAACTGATCGCCATGCGTCACGACGATGCGGAAGTCGTCCAAGTCGAGCTCCGCCACTTGGGGACACCGCTGCCGGAGCTCGACCCCGTCGGTGTTGCCGTACACCGCCGTCACCGGCGCCAGCGCCTCCAGCTCGACGAGGAGATCGACGGGACCGACATCGCCGCCGTGGAGAATGTGGTCCACCTCCGCGAAGATCGTGAAGACCTCCGTCCGGAGCGTGCCGTGTGTATCGGAGATGATCCCCAATCGCACCCTACGACCCCCGCTCGTTCTCCGTCATCCATGGTCCGACCACCCCGGTTACCACGCTCACAGACGGATAGCGGATCACGGACAACGGACGACGGTGCTATCCCTTCCATCGGGCCACGAGACTCACCTCCACGCGCATGTGATCGAGCACCCGCTGGACCACGAAATCGATGAGCTGCGCGACGGTGGTGGGGCGGTGGTAGAAGCCCGGCGCCGCCGGGATGACGGTAGCTCCCGCTTCGGTCACCCTCGTGAGGTTCCTGAGGTGCACGAGCGAGAGCGGCGACTCCCGGGGCACGAGGATGAGCCGGCGCCGCTCCTTCAGGGCCACGTCTGCCGCGCGCTCGATCAGCGAGCGGCTCGAGCCCTGCGCGATCGCCGAGACCGTCCCCATGGAGCATGGGCAAATGACCATCCCGGCGCTGGGACTCGAGCCCGAGGCGGGCGCCGCGCCCCGGTCGTCGTCGTCGCAGACCGTGATGCTCGACCAATCGCCACCCGTCGCCGCACGGAGCTCATGGTCGGACGAGATGCCCGCCTCGGTCTCGAGCAACCGCCAGCCGTGTCGGGAGATCACGAGCAGGAGCGGCACCTTGGCCCGTGCCAGGGTCTCCAAGAGGCGCACGGCATATGGCGCACCTGAGGCACCGGTCACCGCCAGCACCCAGGGGCTACCGGCGCTCAGCGGCCCCTCCGGTTCGGTGCCGGCGTCTTGTGGGGATGCCGTGGCGCGCTCGGCGGAGGGGGTGAGCTGTGGGTGGTGCGCTGGGGTGGACGCGAACGCTCCGGCTTCCGGTGCTTGCGCTTCGGCTTCGGCCTCGGCGGCTGACCCGACGACGTCGGCTGCGGCTGGCCGCTCACAGCTCACCCCCGTTCACAGCAGTCGATCTCCGAGTGCGAAGAGAAACACGACAATACTCATGATCCCGTTCATCCGGAAGAACGCTGCGTCGAGCCGCGACAGATCCTCGGGCCGGACGAGGCGGTGCTCCCACGCCAGGATGAGCGCGGCCACGCCAACGCCGACGTAGTACACGATGTCGAAGCCGGTGCCCATCCCGAACGCCACGAGGAGAACGATCGTCGCGCCGTGCAGCAGCTCGCCCGCCCGGATCGCGCGGCGGCGGCCCAACAGCACCACCATGCTCCGGAGCCCGTGCGCCCGGTCGAAGTCCTCATCCTGCAACGCGTAGAAGACGTCGAACCCCGCGACCCAGGTGAGCACCGCACCGCCGATCGCCGGCAGCGTCCACCAGGGATCGCTCCATGCGCCCGTCACCGCGAGGTACCCTCCCGCGGGCGCCATGGCCAGTGCTCCTCCCAGCCAGAGATGGGACCAGCTCGTGAACCGCTTCGTGTAGCTGTAGCCGAGCACCCAGAGCAGGGCCAGGGGGCTGAGCACGAGGCAGAGCGGATTGAGCAGCGCCGCAGCGATCACGAACGCCGCGGACGCCACCGCTACCGCGACGGCCGCCGCCGTGAGCGACAGACGGCCGGCGGGTAGCTCACGACCGGCAGTCCTCGGATTCAGAACGTCGAGCTGCCGGTCGGCGATCCGGTTGAACCCCATGGCCGTGAACCGGACCGCGGTGAACGCCACGATCACCAGCGCTACTATTTCCGCCGTGACGGCCGCTTCCATCGAGGCGTAGACCACGCCCAGCAACGCGAAGGGGAGGGCGAACACCGTGTGCGGGAGCTTGACGAGATTGACGTACCGGGCGAACAGCGAGTTCGCGGCGAACGTCTGCCCGTCCACACCGCCGCCCGCCCGTACCCGGCCCTCCGCGGAGGACAGCACGACCTACGCCGGCTTCTTCCCCACGCGGAGGTGGAGGTTGAAGTGCGGGTGCCCGAAGCGCACGAAGAGCCTGATCCAGAGCGCCAACCACATCTCCATCCCGCGCGCCATTCTGATGTCGCCGAGGTCGATCACGTTCTCGCGCTTCCAGCCGAGATCGTGGACGAGGAGCTCCGTCACCGCTGCTTTGGCGTCGGCGTCGTTGCCGCACACGATGAGATCGTGGTCGCCGGGCACCACCCCAGGATTCACCATCACCGCCACGTTCACGGTATTGAGGGTCTTCACGACCTTGGTGTCGGGAAACGCCCGTTGGATCTGTTCGCCCAACGAGTCGGTGTCGCACACCGTCAGCGTGGGAGGCATGCCCCGCGAAAAATCCAACGGGTTCGCGACGTCGACGAGCGTTTTCCCCCGGAGTTGCTCCGCTCCGGCGAGCGCCAGCGCGTCCAGCGACGTCACGCCGGCGGTGCAGTTGAGGACGATCGAACCGAAACCGGCGGCGTCGGCAAACGTGCCGTGCGACGCTCGTCGCCCCACCGCCTTGGCCCAGGCGCGAGCGCGTTCGTTATCGGCCGTGCGCGACCCCAGCATCACCTGGTGACCTCGCTCGGCGAACTTCGTGCCGAGTGCCCGTCCCACGGACCCCGTACCCAGAATGCCGATCTTCACGGTGGACTCCGCGTTATCGTCGTCCGTCTCCTCCGTCCCGCCGCCGCGCCAGTGGGATCCCCAAGTCCTCCCACATGGCGTCTACTCGCGCCTTTGTCTCCTCGTCCATCACGATACGCGCGGGCCACTCGCGGTCGAACCCTTCCTCCTTCCACTTGCGCGTGGCGTCGATGCCCATCTTCGACCCGTAGGTAAAGGCCCGCGACGCGTGATCCAACACGTCGATCGGCCCCATCGTGAACCGGACGTCCCGCTCGGGATCGATGTGGTTGAGCGCCACCCACCACGCTTCCTCGGCATTCCGCACGTTCACGTCCCGGTCGAGAACCACGATCAGCTTCGCCAGGGACATCAAGCCCATGCCCCAGAGCGCGTTCATCACCTTGTACGCCTGCCCTGGATACTGCTTGTCGATGCTCACGAAGACCAGGTTGTGGAAGATCCCGTACGCCGGCATGTGGTAGTCCACGATCTCCGGCACGGTGAGCCGCAGGAGCGGCAAGAAGATACGCTCCGTGGCGTGGCCCAGGTAGAAATCCTCCATCGGTGGCTGGCCCACGATCGTCGTGGGATAGATCGGGTCCTGGCGCATGGTAACGGCGGTCACCTGCACCGCCGGGTAGTAATCCGCGAGAGAGTAGAACCCGGTGTGGTCGCCGAACGGCCCCTCCAGCACCAGCGGCTCCGCGGGATCGATCACGCCCTCGATCACAATGTCCGCCTCGGCCGGCACCAGGAGATCGCTCGTCACGCACCGCGCGAGTCGCACGGGCTTCCGTCGAAGAAATCCCGCGAAGACGTACTCATCCACGTTGGGGGGCAGGGGCGCGGACGCGGCGTAGATCGACGGCGGGTCGCCCCCGAGCGCGATCGCGACCGGCATGGTCTCGCCGCGGGCCGCCAGGTCGCGCCAATGCGCGGCCCCCACCTTGTGCCGCTGCCAATGCATCGCCAGGCGGTCGCGACCCAACACCTGCACACGGTACATGCCGACGTTGCGGACGCCGGTCGCGGGGTCGCGCGTCACCACTTGCGGCAGCGTGATGTAGGCGCCGCCGTCTCCCGGCCAGCAGGTGATGTTGGGCAGGCGCTCGACGTCCACCTCGCCGCCGCGGAGCACCACGGCTTGGCACGGCGGCGCGCCCGAGACCGTGCGCGGTGGGTACTTGGCGATCTCGGCGAGCTTGGGCAGCAGTGCCAGCTTCTCCCGCCACCCGTCGGGGACCTTGAGGGCGGTCAGCTCGGTGATCCGCGCCCCGATCGCGTCGAGGTCCTCAACACCGAGCGCCATGGCGATCCGCCGGGCGGAGCCGAAGAGATTGATGCCGACCGGCACCTCGCTGGGCCGCCCGTTCGCCAGCACCGGACGCTCGAAGAGGAGCGCCGGACCGCCGCCCGCACTCTTCATGCAGCGATCGGCAACCTCGGCGATCTCTGTGACGACGGAGACGGGGTGCGTCACCGTGACCAGCTCGCCGCAGGAGTCGAGCTGCGTGATGAAGTCGCGCAGACACTCGAGCGTCATCTCAGGTATCCCTCGTCCCGATATACAGCACCGCGATCCCGAACGTGAGCCGCTCGTACCGCACGTCTCGGAACCCGGCGGCGGCGAGCCACCTGGCCACGCCGTCCGGCTCCGGGAACCGCGTCACCGAGTCTGGCAGGTACGAGTAAGCGTCCGTATGTTTGGACACCGTTCGGCCGATCCACGGGAGCACGCGCTGGAAGTAGAACTGATACAGAGGCCGGATCGGCCAGGCGGTGGGCGTCGCGAACTCGAGAATCACGACCCGCCCGCCAGGTCGCACGACGCGCGCGATCTCCCGGAATCCGTCGTGTACGTCCGCCAAGTTGCGCACTCCGAACCCCACGAGGCACCCGTCATACACCGCGGTTGGGAACGGAAGCTCCAACGCGTCGGCACCGACGGCGCGCAGGTCGCGCGCCTTGCCCAGGCCGCGGCGTAGCATCGGCACGACGAAGTCGGCGCCGACGACACGGCCTCGAAACCCGGGTTGCGTGGCCAACGCGGCCGCCAGATCCATCGTGCCGGCACACAGGTCCAGGTACGTGCCGCCGGGCGCCGCCGGCCAGCCGAGCAGCGCGACCGCGCGGCGGCGCCAGCGCCGGTCGATGTTGAAGCTGAGGAGGTGGTTCAACAGGTCGTACCGCGGCGCGATGGCCGTGAACATCTCCCGCACGTACGACCGCTTCGCGTCGCCGCCCAGCGTGGGGAAGCTCGGGGGCGTCGGCGTCATAGGCGCAAAACATACTGGCGCGCTTGAACTTGCCGCAAGCGCGGTGCAGATCGAAACCGGCCGCACACGAGCGCCGTAAGGGCCTGACCGCGATGCACGCTCCCCTCGACCTCTCCACCCTCAGCGACCAAGAGGTGGTCGAATACGCCCTGGGCGGCGCGGAGGCGGCCTACCGGGAGTTGACCCGACGCTACCAGCGTCCGGTCTTCTCCCTGATCTACCGGATGGTGCGCGACCGGGAGCTCGCTGAAGACCTGGCCCAGGAGACGTTCGTCAAGGTCTTGAACGCCATCGAGCGCTACCGCCCCGAGTTCAAGTTCTCCTCGTGGATTTTCAAGATCGCGAACAACGCCGCCATCGATCATCTCCGGCGGCGTGAGCTGGAAACGCTCTCGATCGAGGGCGGCCCCGACGCACTGACCCCGGACCGACAGGCGGCGACGGCGCTCCAGATTGGCGCCCGCGGCGAATCCCCCCTCGAGGAACTGGAGGCACGGGAGCTGGGAGGACACATCGAGCGTGCGATCGCCTCCCTGCGACCCGAGTACCGCGCCTGCATCATCCTGCGCCACCTGGAGGATCGTCCGTACGAAGAAATCGCCGAGATTTTGGGGCTCCCCCTGGGCACGGTGAAGACCTACATCCACCGGGCCAGGGCCGAGTTGAAAGAGGCCCTGGCCCCCTTGAAAGAGTGAAACTCCCAACCCATGGCTCCGTAAGGGAGACAGCATGGACGACCTGATTCCCGGCGGGCTGGACCCCGCCGACGACCACGCCATCCGGCGCTATGTCTCTACCCTGCAGGCGTTTACCCCATCCCCGGGGTTCGTCGAGCGGGTGCTCGCCCGGGTGTGGCGCCCCGTACCGCGCTGGCTCCGCCAGCTCCGGGAACGCGTGCTGCCTCCGCACCGGATCCGTGCGGGCGTGGCAGTGCTCGCAGCCGGCGCCTTCTTGTGGCAGGCGGCCCTCGCCGTTCTCATTGCCACGTTCCCCGACCGCGCGACGTCCGGCCTGGCGCGGCTGACGTCGGACGCGTGGCCGTGGCTCGTCGAGACCGGGCGCGACTACCTGGCCCGAGGCTTCGACCTGGTGACGCCGACGATCACCACGCTGCTCCCGAGCGGGACCGTCGTGGCCGCCTTGAGCGGCGCGGCGCTCACGGTCATGACCGTGTCAACCTGGGGTCTCTACCGGCTCGCGGGACCGGCGAGGAGTGCGAAGGGAGTGCGCCATGCGGTGCGTTAGCGCCGGCGGCCCGCTGGTGCTCGCCGCGGCCCTGTGCCTTGGGTCCTCGGGCGCCGCGCTGGCCCGCCAGCAGCCTGCGGCGCCAACGGTGGTCGCCCATACGGGCGCGCTGTCGGGCCGAGAGGCCGCGCTCACCTTCGAGCTCTCGAACGGCGAGCAGCTCACCGTCTCGCTCCGCAACGGCGCGGTCCGAGTCGGCCCGGCCGTCGTCGGCGAGTACCGATCGGGAGGTAGCCTCGAGCAGTCGTGGCGCGCGCTCGTGGCCACGGCCGGCGAGATGGAGACCGCCGATCTCCTCGCGGCGGCGCGGGCGCTCCGAGCCGTGGGACTCGACCGTGCCGAGGAGACGAGCCTGGGTGCGGTGCGGGATGCGGTGCGGCAGCTCGCCGCCGGCGAGGTTGTGGTTCCTGCCCTCGCGATCCCGCCCGTCCCCGAGATGCCACCGGCACAGCCCGATGCTCACGCGCCGCATGCCGAGCACGCGCCGGTCGTCGCACCGGCACCCGTCGGTCCACCCGGCGTCCGCGTCGAGCAATCCGTCCGGCTCGATGCGGGCCCCTCGTTGCTGGCCCAGATCGTGGGCGCGGGCAGCAGCCTGCTGGGCACGTTCGTGGCGCTGGCGTTCATGGGACTTGGCATCCTGTTCTTTGCGCCACGCCAGCTCGAGGTGGTGTCCGACATGGTTTGGCATTCGTTCGGCCGCTCGTTCCTGGCCGGACTCTTCGCGCAGCCGCTCGTGATCCCCGTGTTCGGCGCCATGATCGCCGGCCTCGTGCTCACGGTGGTGGGGATTCTGGTCATCCCGTTCGCGGTCGTGGCGTTCCTCGTGGGGCTGCTGCTCGCGATCGCGGGCGGCTACGTCGCCATCGCCCGGACGGTAGGAGAGATCTTCGTGCGGCGGTGGAAGCGTCGCACGGGCACAGGGCCGTGGGTCCCGTTCACCTACATCCTCTACGGCCTGGGCGGACTGCTCGCCATCTGGATTCCGGCCGTCGTCCTCGGGTGGATTCCCGTTGCCGGCATGGTCTTCGTGATCGCGGCGGCGCTGCTCACCTGGATTCTCGCTACGGCGGGGTTCGGCGCCATGCTCATCACTCGCGCGGGGATCCGCGGCACGTTCGTCCGACGGCTGGACCAGGCGTTGACGGACGAGCACTTCTGGCCGCTGGGAGAGGTCACGTCGCCCGGTGGCTCCGGGGCGCGCGCGTCGGAGTCGGACGCGTGAGCACACGCTGGGGGCTGGCGGCGCTGCTGCTCGCGCTGCCGGCCACGCCGCGAGACGGTATGGCTCAGTCCTTCCGCACGGTGACGCTCACCCGCCAGGCGCACGGCGAGGAGGATCTTCGGGTTGACGTGCGGTTCGCGGAAGGCCGGCTGCACCTTGTTGCGGGGTCACCGTCGGCGCTGTACCGCGCCCGTCTAGCGTACGACGAGGACCGCGCCACACACGTGACCACGTACGATTCGCGACGCCGGCAGCTCCGCCTTGAAGTGACCAAGGTCCGAGGAGGCGACGGGAACGGCAAGCGCCACGAGCTGGATCTCGCGCTATCTCCCAACGTGCCGACGCGCCTCGACTTCACATTCGGGGCGGCCAACGCCCAGCTCGACCTCGGCGGCCTCGCGATTTCCCGGATGGACCTCAGCACCGGGGCCAGTGAAAGCACCGTGGACTTCAGCCAGCCCAACCGCGTCGCCTGCGACCGCCTGAGCCTCAAGGCCGGAGCCGCCGAGATCCAGCTGCTTCGGCTCGGCAACGCGCGTTGCCGCCGCATCGAGGTAGCCGGTGCCGCAGGAGCGTTCACGCTGGATTTCACCGGCGCGTGGGAAGCGGGCGCCGAGACCCGCGTGAGCGTGAAGATGGGGATCGGCGAGATGACCCTGCGCTTGCCCGCCAGCCTCGGGGTTGCCGTGGATCTCACCCGGCTGTTTGTGGGGTTCGACCGGGAGGGTTTCACTCGCCGCGGCGGGCGGTACTACTCCGCGAACTACGACACTGCCGCCGCGACGCTCTTCGTCGACATCGACGCCGCGCTCGGCGACGTCATGGTCGAGTGGGTGCCGTAACCGGGTGCCTCTGCACGCGCTCGCGGCGCCTAGGCCGCTTCGAGCTGGGACGTGCAGTGCGGGCACCGCTTGGCCTTGACGGGTACCTTCGTGAAACAGTATGAACACTCCTTCTTGCTGGGCGGTGGCGGGGCGCTCTCCTCTTGGTGCTGCAAACGGGCGACCCCTCGCACCAGCACGAACACCGCGATCGCGACAATCAAGAAGCTCACGACGTTGTCCACGAACACGCCGTAATTGATCGTCACGGCGCCCGCCGCCTGTGCCGCCTCCACGGTGGCGTAGGGTCCCGCCGTCGTTCCTTCCTGCAGCGTCACGAACAGGTCCGAGAAGTCCACGTTGCCAAGCAGCAGCCCGAGGGGCGGCATCAGCACGTCGGACACCAGTGACTTCACGATCGTCCCGAAGGCGCCGCCGATGATGATCCCGACGGCCATGTCCACCACGTTGCCCCGCACCGCAAACTTCTTGAAATCATCGAACATCGTCCCCCCTCGCGTGTAGGTGCTACGCCTGATCCGGCCGGGGTTGGGAATCGGAGTCCGACCGACTATGCTTGAGTTACACCACGCCCTACAAAAGGACGGTATCGATGGCGTACAAGATCGAAGAGATCGAAGGAATCGGTCCGGGTTACGCGCAGAAGCTCACGCTGGTCAACATCCGGACGACGGCCGACTTGCTGAAGTCGTGCAGCGACCCCCGGGGCCGGGAGACCGTGAGCGCGCGGACCGGCATCAGCCCCGCCCAGCTCCTCAAGTGGGTGAATCTGGCCGACCTCATGCGCATCTCCGGAATCGGCTCCGAGTATTCCGAGCTCTTGGAGGCCGCCGGTGTCGACACGGTGAAAGAGCTGCGCACTCGCAACGCCGACAACCTGGCGGCCGCGCTCAAGGACGCGAACACGCGTAAACGTCTGACGCGCACCACGCCCGGCACGGGCACCGTCGCGAAGTGGGTCAAGGAAGCCGCCGACATGACTCCCATGGTCACGCACTGAGGGGCCGGTCATGACGGTCGCCAAAGTCACCGAGATTACGGCCAGCTCCACCAAGAGCATCGACGACGCCGTGCGGTCGGGCGTGGAGCGGGCGTCCCGCACGCTCGACGGCATCCGCGGCGCGTGGGTCAAGGGTGTAAAGGTCGACGTGAAGGACGGGAAGGTCACGCAATATCGCGTGAACTTGAAGATCACGTTTGTCCTGAAGGACTGAGCCCGCCTCGCGCTGAGGGCGGCGACGACCGCTTCCAGAACCGGAAGCGGTCGTCTTGTCATTTGGATCACTCCGACGCGGGGGTCGCCGTCCCGTCCGCGCTCACCCACCACGGCACCCACAGGAGGGCGACGGTACCGATCGCGATGTCGGTCTTTCGCGGCGCGATCTCCCGTTCCGTGATCTCCAGCTCGTCGGCCGCCAGGTCGGCCACGGCGGCCGATTCTTCCTGAAACTCCGCTTCGAGATCTTGCAGCTGCTGCTGCAGATCCTGAAGCTCGCGCTGCGCGCGGGCGATGTCTTGTTTCTCGCGGGCGGCGCGACTGGCCCCGCGCATGGCTGTGGTCGCGCGGCCCACGGTCCCGACGCTCGCCGCCTTGCGCCCGAACAGGGCCCCCAACACCGTGGCGCCGACCGAGATCGCCGTCTGCATCTGCTGGTGCCGATGCTGAGATTGCTCCCGCCCCACCCGATCTTGCGCCCGCTGCATCCGCTGCTGTAGCCGCGCGAGCTTCGGCGCGTAGCGCTCGCGCAATTTCTCCACGGCGCCGTCACGGACCTCTCGCGCCGCCTCCCGCGCCCGGATCCGAAACTGGCCGTCGGTCTCCCCCGCCTCGGACGTCAGCTTGAGCGCGGGACACGCGTACAGCGTGAGCCGACGCTCCTTGTAGAGATAGGTCTTGAAGGATTTCTCCCAGGATTGAAAGCCCTTGGGCTTCGCCGCGCGGGCCGGCAGCGCGGCGAACTCCGCCGCTGGATCGGGATTGTCCACCAGTCGCAGCGTGCTGGCGTCGACGCAGGACGCCTTTCCCCACACGGCGGCACCGGCGCCGCCGTCGAGCGGCGCGACGCACGCCACGGTCTGCCACAGGTCCACGCCGACCCGGGCGTTCGCATAGTGCAAGTCGGCCGTGCCGAGTAGCGCCGGATGGTAGCGGAGCCGCGCCCCCGCGGGCGGCGAGCCGGACGCCTGGAACCGTTCGGTCACCTCGGGCGGCACGCTCGGTCGGGCCGCGACGGACTCGACGCGGGCGCGCGGTGTGGCGGTGGACGCGGTAGTGGGCGGCGGTGGCGGTGGTGATGCCGCCTTACGCGGCGCCATCAGCGTCTCGATCTCGACGCGCGTCATCGGCCCGCGGAGGTACGACAACACCCACCGCGTATGGAGCAGCACGGGCCGATCGTCATGCACGTTGTTCATGAGAAACACGCGGCTCGTCAGTCCCGCCAAGGTCCGCTCCATCCGCTGCCGGTCGAACCCCGCGCCCGCCGCGGCCGACGCCCCTTCGAGGCCCTCGATCACCCGCAGCTTGTCACGCTCTGTCTGCAACCGGCCCAGGAACCACGTCCCGGCGTTCGAGAGTCCCTTGTAGTCCAGGTCCACGGGATTCTGGGTGGCCAGGACCACGCCGAGGCCGTAGGCTCGGGCCTGTTTCAGCAGCGTCAGCATCGGCGTCTTGGACGGCGGGTTCGCCGTCGGGGGGAAGTAGCCGAACACTTCGTCCATGTAGAGCAGCGCGCGAAGGCTCGCCGTGCCCGGCTGCGTGCGCATCCACGCGATGAGCTCGTTCAGCAGGACGGTAACGAAGAACATCCGCTCCACGTCCGACAGGTGGGCGATCGACAGGATCGCGACCCTGGGGCGTCCGTCGGCCGTCCACAGGAGCCGCGGGATCTCCAGGGCCTCGCCCTCGAGCCAGGAGGCAAACCCCGGCGACGCCAGCAGGTTGTTGAGCCGCATCGCGAGCTGGAACCGCTCCTTCCCGGGGTAGAACGTCTCCACGTTCATCACCCCGACCTGCTCCACCGGCGGTGACTGGATCTCGGCGATCAGCTTCCCGAGGTCGAGGTCGCGGCCCTCCTGCCACGCGTTACGGAAAAGAATCGAGAGAAGGATATGCTCGCGGCTTTGGACGGGATCCGCCTCCACGCCCAGCAGCGCGAGCAGCCCCGAGACCGCGGCCGCGGCGCGCTCCCCTAACGCGTCGGCGTCACTCACGAGCTCCGGCGGTGGAGCCGCGAACGAGCGGAGGACATTGACGGGGAGACCGGCGCTGCTGCCGGGGGTGTAGATCGCGAAATCGGCGGCGCTCCTGAGGCGCGCGATGCGGGCGCCGTCCTGTCCCCATTCGGCGAGCCCGTCCCTCCACTTGGTCGCCACCGACGTGGCGAACTCGTCCGGCGTGACCCCTTTCCGCGCCGCTTCGGCGTCCTCGATCCACGGGCGAAAGTCCGCCGGCCGCAGCTCCGGGAACGTCAGGAGTAGGTTGCCGAGATCTCCCTTCGGATCGATCGCGATCGCCGGGATCCCGTCGATCGCCGCCTCTTCCAGCAGCGAGAGGCAGAGACCGGTCTTGCCACTCCCGGTCATCCCGACGCAGACCGCGTGGGTCGTGAGGTCCTTGGCGTCATACAGCACGAGGTCGGGACGGACGCCGCCCCCCTCGAGATCGTACTCGCGGCCCAGGTAAAACGCTCCGAGCTTCTCGAACGTCGCCGCATCCGGCGCCTGTCGTGTCACGACATGCTCCTTGGCAGAGTCTATCGTTCTCGTCCGTTGATCCTACGCGTCGACGTCGGCGCCTCAAGACCCGGTGGGAGCGCGTCGCGTCACGGCGCTCGAGCGACGCGCACCACCGCGCCCACGCCCGTCCCAGTGAGCGTGGCGGCCGAGCCATCCCGGACGGCGACCTCCACCGTACCGCCGGACCCCACGAAGGCGACTAACGCCCCGGGCACCACATCCCCGAAGGTGTGGCCGAACCGCGCGCGACGCCCCTCGGGGAGGATCGCCTCCACCGCTCCGGCGACGAGCGCGGCACCGATATTGGTCACCAGTGTACCGAACCGGTCCACATACACCACTTCGCCGACCGCACCGTCCGGGCTCGTCGTCGGCTCGGGAAGCGGCCCCGTCACCGGATCCGTCACCCGCAGGCCGACGCGCTCGAGGGCCTCACCGCGGGCCAGCCGGGCCGCCGCCGGCGCGAAGACATCCCGCCCGTGAAACGTGGGCGCGGCGGCGGGCGGGATTTCCAGCGCCACGATCCGGGCGCCGGTGAGCACGGGGCCGAGGACGCCGTTGTCCGGCGCGACGAACCCGTGACCCCCGCGGGCCGCGGCCAGCGCGCGGCGGTCCGTGCCGACACCTGGATCCACCACCACGACGTGCACCGTCCCCTCCGGGAACCGGTGCCACGTGCGCCCGAGCAGGTACTGGGCCGCCCGGACATCGCCCCGCGGGATGTCATGAGACACGTCCACGATCGGTACGCCCGGCGCGTCCCGTAGCAGGACGGCCTTCACCTCGGCGACGTAGCTGTCGGACAGTCCGAAGTCGGTGAGGAGCGTGATAGCGGTGGACACACGTTATCCATTGTCCGTGGCCCGTGGTCCGCGTGCGACGCAGGGCCGACGACACCTACGAGGGAGGTCATCGTCGCTGGCAAAAAACGGATCACGGATCACGGACGACGGGATGCGGTTACCCCGTGACGATCGGCAGCGCCACGCTCTTGCCGCCCGCCCGCCGCTCGACTTCCTCCGCGATGGCAGCGAGCGCCTGGCCTGCGGGGGAATCCGGTGCGGAGACGACCACCGGCTGACCCTCGTCCTGCTGCGCGGTCATGCCGGCCTGCAGGGGAATCTGCCCGAGGAGCGGCACACCCAGCTCGGCGGCCAACCGCTGCCCGCCGCCCGTGAGGAACACGTCGCTCCGCTCTTCGCAATGGGGACAGACGAAGTAGCTCATGTTCTCGACGATCCCGAGTACGGGGACGCCCACGCTCTCGAACATCTTGGCGCCGCGCAGGGCGTCACCGACCGCCATCTCCTGCGGCGTCGTCACGATCACGGCGCCCTTCAGGTGGACCGTCTGCGCGAGCGACAGCTGGGCGTCACCGGTGCCGGGCGGGAGATCCACGACGAAGTAGTCGAGCGGGCCCCAGTCCACGTCGTGGAGGAACTGGGTGATGATCCGCGTCACGATCGGCCCGCGCCAGATGGCAGGCTTGTCCCGGTCGATGAGCAGGCCGAGGGACATCACCTTCACGCCGTAGCGCTCGAAGGGAACGATCTTGCCCTGCCGGACGGGAGGCTTGCCGCTCAGACCGAAGAGTCGCGGAATGTTGGGCCCGTAGACGTCGGCATCCATGAGCGCCACTCGGCGGCCACTGCGAGCGAGCTCGGCCGCGAGATTCGCCGCGACCGTCGACTTCCCGACGCCACCCTTGCCGCTGGAGATCGCCAGCACCGTCCCGAGCTCCGGGAGGCCTGCGGGGCGGGGTGGTCGGGGCGGCGCCGCCGGAGCCGTTCCGGCCGCCGGGGCCGCCCGCGGCTCCACAACGTTGATCGTCACGTCGGTCACACCCTCCACCGCGCGCACCGCACGACGCACGTCCCGCACCAGGCTGGCCGGATCGTCGCGCGAGAGACGGAAGGTGAGCGCGACGCGCCCGTCGGGCTCGATCACGAGCTCGTCAACCATCCCCGCCGAGATGACATCGTTGTCCACGCGGGGATTGCGCACGTTGGTCAGTGCGCCGGCGACCTCGGCCTGCAGTCGGCTTGCCATGGCTGTCGAATCCTAGACGCGCGCCGCGGCTGGGGCAACGACTCAGCCGGCGCCGCCGTTGCGTAGCACGTCCCGCGCGACGGTGAGAACCGTCGCCTGGGCGTCCGCCAAGTCGGCGGCCAACGAGGCGCCGGCCGCCTTGCGGTGCCCGCCGCCGCCGAACCGTTCGGCCAAGGCGGCGGCGTCCACGTCCCCCACCGATCGGAACGACACCTTGATCCGCCCGCTCGCGAGCTGACGAAACATGATCGCCAGGCGCACACCGCGGACCGAGCGGGGGAACTCCACGATCCCGTCCAGGTCGTCGGCCTGCACGCGGTGGCGCTCCAGCGCCCCGGGGGGCACGGTGAGCCAGGCGAGCCCGTGGTCCTGCTCCACGACCAGCGTCTCCAGCACCTCGGCCAACAGCCGGAGCTTCCCCTCGGGCTCGTTGGCGTACAGCCGGGCGTAGATGTCCTCCGGATGCACCCCGTGCTCGAGGAGGTGCGCCGCCACCTGCAGCGTCCGGGCCGTCGTGTTGCTGTAGCGGAACCCACCCGTGTCGGTCATGATGGCCACGTACAGGCCGCGCGCCGCCTCCGGCGTGATCGCCCACCTCACTGTGCGGGCGAGGTCGTACACCAGCTCCCCCGTCGCTGCGGCGTGCGCGTCAACGAGGCGCGGGCCCTCCGGCAACGACCCGTTGCTCACATGGTGATCGATGCATGCGACCGGCACGCGCGCCCCCTCCACCGCGCCCGCCAGATGCCCCAGTCGGCCCAGGTCCGCGATGTCCAGGACGACGATCGCGTCGGCGCGGCCCAGATGGCGCAGCGCGTCCGACGTCCCGTCCGCGCGCGCAATCCGCTCGAACAGGAATTGGAACCGCTCGGGCACCGGCGTCGGATTGGCGATCACCGGCCGCACCTTCCGAGCCGTGAGCAAATGCCACAGCGCCACGGCGCTCCCCACCCCATCACCGTCCGCATTGACATGGGTGGTCAGGACGACCCGCATCCCCGGCTTGAGCAGCGTGCCGACCGCTCGCGCCGCACGACTCCGGGCCGCCGGCACGCGGACGCCGCGCGTCGCAGCTGGCTGGGATGGTTTCGACGGTGTCATCGGCGTCGACAGCTCGTTGGAAAAGAATGGGCCCCGAACCCGACGCCGGGTCTCGGGGTAGTGTCCGCATATCATTGTAGCGGGTGGCCCGACGGCCGCGCCACTCTCCGGCCTCCCCGGGGCGACCGCTACTTGCCCGCGACTGCGCGCCGACCCATTATGCCACGCCGCCTAACCGCCCAAGGGATCTATGGACTTCGGAGAGCTCGTTGAAACGCTGAACGGCTGGGTGTGGGAGACGGGGATTCCCGTCGGGGAGGAGCGGATCCCCTTGGTCGTGATCGCCCTGATCGGGACGGGGATCTACTTGACCCTCCGCCTCGGTTTCCTCCAGCTGCGCCAGCTCCCGCATGGCTTCGCCGTGACCAGCGGCAAGTACGACGATCCGAACGAGCCGGGGGACGTGTCGCACTTCCAGGCGCTGACGACGGCCCTGTCCGCCACGGTGGGTATCGGCAACATCGCGGGCGTGGCGATCGCGATTCACTGGGGAGGCCCTGGGGCGCTGTTCTGGATGTGGGTCACGGCGTTTCTGGGGATGGCCACGAAATACACCGAGGTGACGCTGGCGCAGCACTACCGCCAGGTGGACGCCGCCGCCGACAAGCTCAAGGGGACGGTATCCGGCGGCCCGATGTACTACATCGAGCGCGGAATGGGCGCGAACTGGAAGTGGCTGGCCGTGCTGTTCGCCGCGGTGTTGGGCCTCACGGCGTTCCTCACCGGGAACGCCATCCAGGCCAACACCGTGGCCGATACGATGCGAACGACGTTCGGCATCCCGGTCTGGGTGACGGGCCTCGTGACGTCGGCGGTCGTAGCCGCCGTGATTCTGGGCGGCATCAGTCGCATCGGGAAGGTGACGGGCATCCTCGCGCCGTCCATGGCCGCGATCTACGTCGCCGGCGCCCTGTTCATCCTGGCGGTGAACTACGACCAGGTCATCCCGTCGTTCATCCTGATCTTCAAGGAAGCGTTCAACCCGACCGCGGGCGTCGCCGGCACGGGGGTCGGCGCGGTCCTCGTGACGATGATGTGGGGCGTGAAGCGCGGCCTCTTCTCGAACGAGGCCGGGCAAGGCTCCGCCCCCATCGCCCATGCCGCGGTCCAGACCGACGAGCCCGTGTCCGAAGGGGTCGTGGCGCTGGTGGAGCCCTTCATCGACACGATCGTGATCGTCTCGATGACGGCGCTCGTGATCATCGTGACGGGCGTGTGGGACGATCGGCACCCCACGGAGATCACGCTGGTGGGGGGCGACATCGCCTACGTCGCGCAGGAAGCGGACGGCAGCTACGACTTGATCTCGCCACCGCAGGAGATCCGGATTCAGGACGGCCAGCCCGTCTCCACGGGGCCCGGCTTCCCCCTCCTCGCCTGGCACGAGGTGGCGGTCGAGCGGCTCTTCACGGACCAAGCGCAGACCGTTCCGTTCTCGGGCACCGTCTACCCGCGCCGCGGGTCGGCACAGGGCGATGACGGCCGCACGTACACCACGTTGTACGGCGACGCCGCGGAGAGCGGCGCACCGCTCACGATGCTCGGGTTCGAGCACGGCCTCCCGGGCGAATCGGGCGATTACATCGTGGTCATCAGCGTCCTGCTCTTCGCCGTGTCGACGTCCATCTCCTGGAGCTACTACGGTGACCGGTGCGCCAACTACCTGTTCGGCCCCAAAGCGATCCTGCCGTACAAGATCGCCTTCGTGGTCATGCACTTCGTGGGCGCGGTCCTGGCGCTGGCGGACGTGTGGAGCCTCGGCGACGTGTTCCTGGGCATCGTGATCCTGCCGAACCTCCTCGCTCTGCTGCTCCTGTCACCCAAGGTGTTGGAGCTCACGCGAAGCTACTTCCAGCGGAAGCCATGGCTCGAGAACGCCGAGGTGCACCGGCGCCTCGTGGCGGAGCGGAAGGGGCGGAAGACCGCGAGCTGACGCCCGCGGCTTCGCTCCGCACCGACGGTGGCCGACAACCTCTCTGATCGCCACCGCGCGACGCTGGAGGCGGTGTGTGACACGCTGATTCCGGAGATCGCGCGGGCGGACGACCCGCACGGCCTCTATGCCACTGGCGCGCGCGCCAGCGGCGCCGCCGCGCGCGCCGCCGCGCTCATCGCATCGCTCCGAGATCCTCGAGATGCCGCGCGGATACGCACACTCCTCACGGCCCTCGATTCGCGCGTCGCCAATCTCGTGCTCGGCGGCCGATTCAGCCGGTTCGCGACGCTGTCCCGGGAGAAGCGCGAAGCGGTCCTGCGGGATTGGGCGCTCTCGCGGCTCCCCCTCCGCCGGGCGGGCTTCCAGGCGCTCAAGCGTCTCGCTCACGTGGCGCACTTCTGTTGGCCACTGCCGGAGGGCTCCCACCCCGCGTGGCGCGCCGTGGGCTACCCCGGTCCGCTCCCACCACCGGCCCGGGGCATCGAGCCGTTGCCCGCGCTCGCCATCGACCGCGACACGACGCTCGAGTGTGACGTCGTCATCGCGGGATCCGGCGCGGGAGGCGGCGTCGTGGCCGGGGTCCTCGCCGAGGCCGGGCGCAGCGTCGTAGTGCTCGAGAAAGGGCCGAACCCCGGCGTCCGGGACATGACCCAAATCGAAGGCGAGATGCTGGGGGCGCTGTACCTGGATGGAGGGCTGCTCATGACGCAGAGCGGCTCGATGCCGATCCTCGCCGGCAGCTGCGTCGGCGGCGGCACGACGATCAACTGGACCACCAGCTTTCCGCTGCCCGACGCGATCCGCGCCGAGTGGGACGACCTGGCGGGGTTCTCGCTGTTCTCGCGCCCGCGCTTCGCCGAATCGTTGTCACGGGTCGCGACGCGCCTGAACCTCGCGCCGGAGTGGGACACCCCCAGCCCGCGCGACGTGCTGCTCGAGCGCGGCTGCCGGGCGCTGGGGTGGCACGTCGACGCACAGCCGCGGAACGTGACGGGGTGCCGCGACGCACTCGCGTGCGGCTACTGCGGCTACGGCTGTCGGCAGGGCGCCAAGAACTCGACCGCCGCCACCTACCTGCGGGACGCCGTCCGGGCCGGCGCCCGGCTCATCCCCCAGTGCGACGTCGAGCGCGTGTTGGCCGAACGTGGACGGGCCACCGGGGTCGAAGCGACGGTGCGGCGCCCCGGCGGCGCGGCCCATCGGCTTACGGTACGCGCCCGTGCCGTGGTCGTGGCGTGCGGCGCCATCTATACGCCGGCGCTGCTCCGGCGCTCCGGGCTCTCCCATCCGAGGATCGGCCGCGGACTCCGGCTCCATCCCGCGACGGGCGTCGTCGGCGTGTTCGAGGAGCTGGTGGAGCCGTGGCGCGGCCCGCTCCAAACCCGTTACTCGGATCAGCTCGCCGACATGGACGGGGGATACGGCGCGAGGTTCGAGACGGCCCCCATCCACTTCGCGCTGCCGGCTAGCGGGTTCGGGTGGGAGGGCGCCGAGCGCTTTCGCGACGACGTCGGGCAACTCGCGCGCACCGGGATCGCCGGGGTGCTGCTGCGCGATCGGGATAACGGCCGGGTCGCGGTGACGCGCGAGGGCCGTCCGCGGGCGCACTACGAGCTGTCGCGCTACGACGCGGGGCACGTGCGCCAGGCGCTCCGCGGTGCGGCCGAGATCCTCGCCGCCGCCGGCGCCAGGGAGCTGGTGAGTCTGCACACCCCACCCGTGCGCGTCCGCCCGAATACCGCGGGCTGGCTGGAGCGCTTTGCCACCGGGATGGACGCGCGTGGCTATACGCGCGCCCGCTTGTCGTACATCAGCTTTCACCAGATGGCGACCGCCGCGATGGGGCGCGATCCCACGCGTGGGGTCGTCGGCGAGTCGGGAGAGTCGTTCCACCTCGCCGGGCTGTACGTGGCGGACGGGAGCGCGTTCCCCACGTCCAGCGGGGTCAACCCGATGATCACGATCATGGCGATCGCGGACCACGTGGCGCGGGCGATCGCCGAGTCATGGTAGACGGCGCGCCGAACGGCGGCGCCCTGATCGCGGATGTCCTCGCGGCGCAAGGCGTGCGGTTCCTGTTCACCCTGTGCGGCGGGCATATCTCGCCGATCCTGGTGGGGGCCAAGCACCGCGGGATTCGCGTCGTGGATGTCCGGGACGAAGCGAGCGCGGTCTTCGCCGCCGACGCCGTCGCACGGCTCACCGGCGTGCCCGGCGTCGCCGCCGTGACCGCCGGACCGGGTGCCACGAACGCGATCACGGCCGTCAAGAACGCGCAACTCGCCCAGATGCCTGTCGTCCTCCTGGGCGGCGCGGCCGCCACCATCCTCAAGGGCCGAGGGGCGCTCCAGGACATCGATCAGCTCGCCCTGTTCCGACCGCACGTGAAACACGCCGTGTCGGTCGGCCGCGTGCGAGATCTCCCGACCGCCGTGACGGGCGCGTTTCGCATCGCGCAGCGTGACGTTCCCGGTCCCGTGTTCGTCGAGTGTCCGGTGGACCTGCTGTACGAGGAGCGCGAGATCCGGAAGTGGTACGCGGTCGATGACGCTTGGGGGGCGGGGCTCGCGGGGAGACTGCGGCGGCTCTACCTCCGGCGGCATCTCAGGAACCTGTTCGGTGGCGCCGATCGGCCGGCGCCTGCGAAGTGTGTTGCACCGGAGATTCCTACCCCGGCGGAGCGCAAGGTCGAGCGCGCCGCCGCGCACCTGCGAGGAGCCCACCGGCCCATACTCCTGATCGGGAGCCAGACGCTGCTCGAGCCCGAGGGGGTTGGCGAGCTGGCGGCCGCCGTGAACCAGTTGGGCATCCCCGTCTACCTTTCGGGTTCCGCCCGGGGACTCCTGGGCCGGGAGCATCGCCTGCAACTCCGCCACCGACGCCGAGAGGCGCTGCGCGACGCCGACCTCGTGATCCTGGCCGGCGTCCCCTGCGACTTCCGATTGGGCTACGGCCGGGACATCAACTCGCGCGCGACCCTCGTGGCGGTGAACCGGAGCGGGCGGGATCTGGTGCAGAACCGGCGACCCACCGTCGGCGTGTTGGGCGATCCCGGCCGACTGCTCCGGAGGCTCGCCGCGGCGGTGCCCACCCCGCCCGAGTGTTGGGACGAGTGGCGGGAGCAGCTGCACCAGCGGGATCGCGAGCGGAACGCGCAGATCGACCGGCTGGCCGCGGAGGACACCGAGTTCATCAATCCGCTCATGTTGTGCCAGTCCATCGAGCGGGCGTTGGACGACGAGAGCGTGCTGGTGCTGGACGGCGGCGACTTCGTGGCAACGGCGTCCTACATCGTCTCACCGCGAAGGCCGCTCAGCTTCCTCGATCCCGGACCGTTCGGGACGCTGGGCGTCGGCGCCGGGTTCGCGCTGGGCGCGAAGCTGTGTCGTCCCGAGGCCGAGGTGTGGATTCTCTACGGCGACGGGTCGGCGGCCTACAGTCTAGCCGAGTTCGACACGTTCGCGCGTCACGGAGTGCCCGTTATCGCGGTGGTGGGAACCGACGCGTGCTGGACCCAGATCGCCCGGGGACAACGGGAGATGCTGAAGGACGACGTCGGCACCGTGCTTCGGCGGACCGATTATCACCGGGTGGCGGAGGGGTACGGCGGTGCGGGACTCCTGGTGGATCGGGCGGAGGATGTCGAGGGCGTGCTGGCCGAGGCCAAGGCCGCGGCGAAGGGCGGGCGGGCGGTGCTGGTGAACGCGCTGATCGGGGAGACGCAGTTTCGGAAGGGGTCGATCTCCCTGTAGGGAATCGCGGCCCTTCCAGCGCCGCGTGGTCCGAGTCACGGCGGGCGGGTGGCACCGCGCCATGACGAACCGGACGCGCACACGCCCTCGTGTTCTCCGCGTGATCACACCCGCTGGTAGTCCGCCCGCCAGCTCCGGACTCGCCCCTTGATGGCTTCCCGATCCGTGATCCCCTCGTGCAACACCGCTCGCACCAAGGCCTCCACCTCAGCGTCCGCCGCGAAGCGGATGGCCACGCATTGCGCCGTGGTCAGCTCGCCGATCCGCGGTACCAGCTCGGGCGGCAGCAGCTCTTCGAGCCGAGTGCGCTCCTCCAGCCGAATGATCCGGTCCTGATTCTTGGTGGCGAACGACCGGGTGTAGAGTAGGAGCATCACCGCCCCGGCCCCCATTGCGAACAGCATCAGGTGATCCACCGAGAACGCCCGAATACTGCGATACACCCACCAGATCGTGGGGATGAGCAGGAGCGCGAACGTCACATAGTGGAAGCCCGGCACGATGCGCTTATGGTTTGCGTAGGACTGGGGTGTTTGGTCCGCCATTGGCCGCTCCTCACGGTACAGCGTTGTCCGTGATCCGGTCTCCGTCTTCCGTGGTGCGTCGCGCCACGGACAACGGGAAACGGACGACGGAAAAATGGATAGCGAGTAGTCTTACACCGAGTAGTTCGGTGCTTCGCGCGTGATGACCACGTCGTGGGGGTGCGACTCCCGGAGGCCGGCCGAGGTGACCTGCACGAACTCGGTGTCGCAGCGCAGCGCGGCCAGCGTGGCGCAGCCGCAGTAGCCCATCCCGCTGCGAATGCCGCCGGCCACCTGATACAGGACATCGGCCACGGGGCCCCGGTACGGCACGCGCCCTTCGATCCCCTCCGGCACGAGTTTGCGAGGGGACATGTCGCCCTCTTGGAAGTACCGATCGGCCGAGCCGTCCTGCATCGCCGTGAGCGAGCCCATCCCCCGCACGGTCTTGAACCGGCGGCCCTCCAGCAGGAAGCTTTCTCCCGGGCTCTCCTCGGTGCCGGCCAGCATCGATCCGAGCATCACGCTCTCGGCGCCCGCCGCCAGCGCCTTCACCGCGTCACCGGAGTACTTGACACCGCCGTCGGCGATCACTGGAACGTCGCCGGCGCCGCGCACCGCCTCGACCACCGCCGTGATCTGTGGGACCCCCACGCCGGTCACCACCCGTGTCGTGCAGATCGAGCCAGGCCCGATCCCAACCTTCACCGCATCCACTCCCAGCTCGGCCAGTGCCTTCGCGCCCTCGAACGTCGCCACGTTGCCCGCCACGAGCTGCGCGTCCGGAAACGCCTCACGCAGCTCGGCGACGGCCGCCAGCACCCCCGCCGAATGACCGTGCGCCGAGTCCACGACGACCGCGTCCACGCCCGCATCCAGCAGCGCCCGGGCGCGGCTCTTCGTCTCGCGTCCGACGCCCACCGCCGCCGCGACGCGGAGCCGGCCGTGCTCGTCCTTGTTGGCGTGTGGGAAGTGCCGGCGCTTGAAGATATCCTTGACCGTGATCAGCCCCTTGAGGACCCCTCCCCCATCCACCACCGGCAACTTCTCGATACGGTGCTCGCCGAGGATGCGCTCCGCTTCGTCGAGTGTGGTGCCCACCGGGGCCGTCACCAGCCCCTCCTTCGTCATCGCCTGCGCGATCGGCCGGTCGACGTTGCGCTCGAACTGGAGATCCCGGTTCGTGAGAATCCCCACCAGGCGTCCCCGGTCATCAACGATCGGCACGCCCGAGATCCGGAACCGCGCCATCAGTTGCGCCGCCTCCCGGATGGAGCGATCGGGCCCCAGCGTGATCGGATTCAGGATCATGCCGCTCTCCGAGCGCTTCACGCGATCCACCTCCGCGGCCTGCCGGTCGATCGTCATGTTCTTGTGGATCACACCGATGCCGCCGAGGCGCGCCATGCCGATCGCCATCTCGGATTCGGTGACCGTGTCCATCGCCGCCGCGACGAGGGGGATATTGAGCGCGATGCCGCGCGTGAAGCGGCTGGTCAGGTCGACCCCGGAGGGGTGTACGGCTCCGTGCCGCGGCACCAGCAACACGTCGTCGAACGTGAGGGCGTGTCCCGGACGCAGTCGGCTTACCATCACCGCCCTCCCGGATGCGCGAAGACCCGCCGCGCCGACGGCGCACGGCGGGTCCCGAACAACGATGTCCAGAGCTCCATGGGGAAAGCTACTCCGGCGCCGGGCCGGCGGTCAAGCGCTCCGCTCACCCTCCTCGTCGGGCGCCGCAGCCTCCGCGGTCGGCGCGTCCGCGTCGGTCGTCGCCTCCGGTACGGGCGGCGGTGGTGCGGGCTTCGCGAGCTCCTCCGCGACCGTGCGGCTCGCCGCTGCCAGCCCCGACATCAGCCGGCCGGCGGCCTCCACCATCTGCGCCGCGCCTCGGGACGCCATCTCGCCCAACTCGGCCCCGCCGAGCTTCTCCTCCACCGTCTCCGCGACGCGCTTGAGCGGCGACACCGAGCGGCGGCTCCGGTTGTACTTCGACTCGAGAAACTCGAGATAGTCCAGCAGCTGGCGGCCGACCTCGTCGGTCAGCCCGTCGAGCTGACGAATGATCTTGGCTCGCAGGATCTCGTTCATGCCACCTCCCTCACCGTTCACGTACCGCCAGATCCACCATCTCCAGAATCGGGTTCCCCAGATAGCGGGATCGGCCGGCACGCACCCGGCCGATGATCACGAGGTCGGCAAGCGGCGCGAGCCGCTCCACGCGGGACCGATGCTCGTCGGTCAGGACGACGTACACGAACCCTGCCTCGGGCACGGGCCCGCGAGCCAGCAGATAGGGACGCCCCTCGGGAATCTCGCGCCTGAGCTCGTCGGCCTCCTGGATAGCGATGTACTGCACGGTCCACTGCACGAGCTTCCCCTCGAACTCTCGCGGGTTGCTGCGCACCTCGGCGCCCGTTACGCCCATCAGCACGCCCGGCGCCGCGGGCCGCAGCTCCGTCTCGCGAATCCACCCTTCGGTCTGTACCCGCACCCACTCTCCCGTCCGGCTCAGCACGCGCACCGGCGCCCCCTCGGCGAGCGTCCCCGTCGGCGAACCGCCCGGCGTCCGCCGCAACAACGCTCGGTCGGACGTCACCGCGCGATCGACGCCCACCGCGCCCGCGTCGGCCTGCGTCCCGCGCGGCGCCGCCGATCCGCGCCCGTCCACTGCCGCGGGCCGGGCGTCTCGCCGTTCCAACGAGCGACCCCACATCCATCCGGTCCGCCGCACCCGCACCCAGCCGGGTCGCCGATCCACTTCGTCGAGCAGACAGCCGCTCGCAAGCCGCGCGATGACATCACCGTTGGGCTCGGTCCGCAGGTTCTCGCCGCCGCGCGGCGTCACGACGAGATTGTGGCCGTCGCGCGAGGTGCGATCCACCGAGTTGCCCCACACCCACCCTTCGACGGTCACGCGAATCCACCCGCTCACCGTCGAGTCGCCCGGCAGCTCCACCGCTTCGAGCACGGTCGCCAGGAGTGGCGCCGACGGGTCGTTGTCGCGGCGGAAATTCTCCGTGCGCGTGACCCGATACGTCGTCTGTGCCGCGAGGGGAATCGGCCCGACGATGGCCGCGGCGAGCGCCGCGAGCGCACAGGCTGGTAGCGCCCGTGGGAGGTGGCTAGATTGCCTCATCCGAGTGACTTACAGGATTGTAGGAGCGTACTGATCCGATGTCAAACCGCCCCGCTGGACGTCTCATCTACTCGGTCGGTCTCGCGATCGCCGCCCTGGGACTCGTGACCGTAGCGCCGGTCGCGGCGCAGGTCGGCCATCCCCCGGGGTCTTCCCCCTACCGCCACATTCGCGCGAGGCAGATCCTCTCGCTCACCGGCGGCTACTTCAGCGGTGGCGCGGGCAAGGCGGGGGTGGGACCCACGAGCGGCGCGCTCGGCGGCGCGCACCTGGACTTCCGACTCGGTGGGCTCGCCATGTTCGACCTCGGCTTCCAGCTCGGCACGTTCGACCGGTTGGTCCTCGATCCCACGCGCCTGCCCGATGCGCGCGTCAAGAGCACCGAGACCCAGCGCGTCGCCGTCGCCGACGTCGGCATGGCGCTGGTGCTCACGGGCGCCAAGACCTGGAATGGGCTCGCCCCGTATTTCGGCGCGACGTTCGGCATGGCCTTCGGCGGCGGCGTCCCGGCCGACTCGAGCGGGTTCCAGTTCCGCAGCCATTTCCACGCCGGCCCGAAGATCGGATTCCGTTTCTTCGTCACCGACCGTGTGGTGTTCCGAGCGGAGGGCCGGGATATCATCTGGCGGCTGTCGTACCCGACCCTGTTCTTCACCGCACCACCGGAAGATCCGGACGCACCGCCGGTGCTCGATCCGCTGTCCACGAAGCGCACGGAGTGGGTCCACCACCCCACGCTGAGTTTTTCGCTGGGGTACGCCATCCGGATGTAGCCGCTTGGAGTTCCTGACCGACGGCCTCCGCCGCGGCGTCGAGCTCATCGTGGGCGGCGACGTCGAGGTGGTGGAGATCACGCTGCTCTCGCTGCGCGTTGCCGGCATCGCAACGGTGCTGGCATGCGTCGTCGGCGTGCCCCTCGGGTTCTGGGTCGGGACGACACGTTTCTGGGGCCGTCGCGCCCTCATCACCGTCCTCAACACCATGCTGGCATTTCCCACCGTGGTGGTGGGCGTCCTCGTCTGGGGCCTGCTCGCCCGACGCGGACCGTTCGGCGACCTCGCGCTGCTCTACACGTGGTGGGCGATCGTGATCGCCGAGGTCGTGCTCGCCGCGCCGATCGCCGCCGCGCTCACCGCCGCCGCGGTCCAGGGCATCGATCCTCGCGTGCGCCGCACCGCCCTCACCCTCGGCGCCGGACCCCTCCGCACCCAGCTCGTCGTGGCCCGCGAGGCGCGGTTCGCCCTGCTCGCCGCCGTCGTGGTGGCGTTCGGCCGCGTCCTGGCGGAGGTCGGAGCGGCGATGATTGTGGGCGGCAACATTCGGCACTACACGCGGACGCTCACCACCGCCGTGGCCCTGGCCACGTCGCAAGGCGACTTCGCCCTCGCCACGGCGCTGGGGCTGGTCCTCCTGGCGCTCGCCCTCACCGTGAACGTGCTCCTCCAACTGCTGCAAGGCCGGGGCGATGCTTAGCGCGCGCGCACTCCAGCACCGCTACCGCGGCCGGTCGGTCCTGGCGGTGGACGTGCTCGACCTGGAGCCGGGATCGGCGCTGGCGCTCGTCGGGCCCAACGGCGCCGGCAAGAGCACGCTCCTCCGGATTCTCGCATTCCTCGAGCGACCGGCCGCCGGCACGCTGCTCCTCGATGGCCGGCCCGTCACGACCGCGGCGGAACGACGCGCCGCCCGTCGCCACGTGACGCTCGTCGAGCAGCGCCCGCTCCTCTTCCCGGGGACCGTCCGGGACAATGTCCGCTATGCCCTCGGCCTTCACGGTGTTCACGGGCCCGCGGCGGCCCGGCGCACATCGGCGGCGCTCGAGCGGCTGGGCGTCGCCCCCTTGGCCGACCGACCGGCGCGCGCGCTGAGTGACGGCGAAACCCAGCGCGTGGCCGTTGCCCGCGCCGTCGCGCTCGAGCCCCGGATCCTGCTGCTGGACGAGCCGGTGGCCGGCGCGGACCGCGCGGCGGCCCACCAGTTCTACCGGGTCCTGGAGGAGGAGCGGGTCCGCGGCGCCGCGCTCTGCTTCGCCTCACACCAGCTGGAAGACGCCTACCGCTGGTCCGATCGTCTGATCGCCCTCGCGGGAGGTCGTGCCACGCCCGTCACGCCCGAGAACCTCTTTCGGGCGGAGCTGCCCGACGGGAGCGGAGCCCGCACCGTGCGCCTGGGACCGCTGGAGCTGGAGGTCGTGACCGACCGGGCCGGCCCCGTGACCCTGGCGATTCCGCCCACCGACATCGTGGTGAGCCTCCAACCGCTCGCGTCCAGCGCCCGCAACCAGTTGCGGGGCCGGGTCACCAAGATCGCCGAAGACGGGAAGGGCGGCGTCACGCTCACCGTGGATGTCGGCGTCGAGCTGGCCGCGCGGGTCACGCCTCGCGCCTTGCAGGAACTCAGCATCTCGTTGGGATCCGAGGTCGTGCTCTCGATCAAGGCGACGGCCGTGCGGGTGTTTTGAATCGTGGCTACATTGCGGTCGATATGCCGACCGTTCGACTGACCCGCGTGGTGGTGTTCAGCGCGGCGCATCGCTACCACCGGCCGGAGTGGTCGGCCGAGCAGAACGCCGCCGCGTTCGGCGCGTGCGGTAACGCGCACGGGCACGGCCACCGCTACGAGTGCCATGTGACGGTGGCCGGCGCCACCGACGCCCGGACCGCGATGGTGATGGATCTGCGCGCGCTCGACCGCATTCTCCAGGCGGAGATCACCGACCGCCTCGACCACCGCCACTTGAACCACGATGTGCCGGAGTTCGCGTTCGGGACGGATATCCCCACCACCGAAGCGCTCGCGGTGCACATCTGGCGCCTCCTGGCGCCGCGCCTCCCCGGGGGCGTGCGACTCGAGCGGGTGCGCGTGCACGAGGACCCATATCTCTACGCGGAGTATGCCGGCGAGTAGGGTGGCCGGCGACCGGTCCGCGGCGCCGGCGTGATGCGGGCCGCCGTGTTGGCCGGCGGGGCCGCGAGTCGGTTTGGCGGGCGCCCCAAGGGACTCGAGCGGGTGGGCGGCGAGCGCATCGTGGACCGGGTGGTGGCGGCCCTGCAGCAAGCGGTCGGCGCGCCGCCGCTGCTCGTCGCCAACGCGCCCGACGCCGCCCGCTGGCGCGACGGCCTCACGGTGACCAAGGACATCGTGCCGGGTTGCGGCAGCCTTGGCGGCATCTACACGGCGCTCCGCGCGGGAAGCGGACCCGTGCTCGTCGTGGCGTGGGATATGCCGTTCGTCAGCGCACCGCTGCTCGAGGCGCTGATCAGCGGCGCCGCCGACTACGATGCCTTCCTCCCCGAGAGCGACGGACCGAAGGGCGTCGAACCGCTGTGCGCCGTGTACGGCGAGGAATGTGCCGACATTATCCGGGAGCGGCTCGCCCACGAGGACTTCCGCGCGACCGGCTTTCACCACACCATACGCCTCGGCACGCTGCCGCGAGAGCGCCTGGCCACGTTCGGCGACCCCACCACCCTGTTCTTCAACGTGAACACCGCCGACGACCTCGCGCGCGCGCAGGAGATCTGGCGCCAGCGGTCCGACGCAACGGCATGACTCTCGTGTCTCACGCGGAGCGGCGTCTGCTCACCCCGGCCGAGGCCGCGCGCGTCATCCTCGCGCAGATCCGCGCCCTTCCCGCGGAGCGCATCGCCCTCCGGGATGCGCTGGACCGCGTGCTCGCCGAGGATGTGGCGAGCCCCCTCGACATCCCCCCGTGGGACAACTCCGCGATGGACGGGTACGCGGCGCGCAGCGCGGACCTCCGGACCGCGGGCGGCGAGGGACGCGCGGTCGTGCTTCGGGTGATCGAGACGATCCCGGCCGGCGGGTTCCCGACCAAGACGCTTGGCGCGGGGGAATGCGCGCGGATCTTTACCGGCGCGCCAGTTCCGGCGGGCGCGGACGGCGTCATCCGCCAGGAGGATACGACGCCGCTCGGCCCCGATCGGGTGCGGATCGACGACGTGCGCGACGCCGGCCGCAACGTGCGGCGTCGCGGCGAGGACCTGCGGACGGGGGCCATGGTCGTCCCGCAGGGGACACCGCTCGGCCCCGCACAGATCGGCGTCTTGGCCGCCGTCGCCGCCCGCGACGTCGCGGTCCACCGGCGGCCGACCGTCGCCATCCTCGCGTCAGGCGACGAGATCGCGGACCTGGACGACCGCGACGCCATCGTCAGCGGACGAAAGATCGCGTCGTCCAACACGTACACCATTCGGGCGATGGCGACGAGGGCGGGCGCCGAGGTGCTCGACCTGGGCATCGCACCCGACGACCCTCGCGCGATCCGTGAGCGGCTCGCGCGGGCCGGCGGCGCGGACCTGCTGGTCACGTCGGCCGGGATGAGCGTGGGCGAACACGATTACTTCCGCACGGTGCTGGAAGAGTTGGGCTCCCAGCTCGACTTCTGGCGCCTTCGGATGCGCCCCGGCGCACCCGTGGGCTTCGGCCGACTAGGTGATCTTCCCTGGATCGGCCTGCCGGGAAACCCCGTGAGCACGATGGTGACGTTCGAGCTGTTCGTGCGACCGGCGATCCGCAGGCTCGGCGGACACACGAGGCCTTTCCGCCGGACCGTGCCGGTCACCGTGGCCGAGCCGATCACGCTCGG